>JBMHCW010000001.1:0-39710 GCA_049889715.1 Akkermansiaceae bacterium
CCATCACGCCCGCTTGTGCCAGCGGAAGAGATAGAGCAGGTGGAGGATCAAAGCCACAAAAGTCAAAGCCACGGTCACCATGTGCAGGACTTTCCACAAACTCATGTTATCGGCGTCCTTGGCGCCATTGATGACAGGAACGAGAAGATAACAAACGACCATGCTAAGCGTGGTGACCAAGTTCACCCTCAGCCCCGCGCGATGCTTCCGCGTCGTCACCATCCCGACCAAGGCCAGCACCCCGACGATGGCAAAGAAGATCGGCCAGATGAATCTTAGTAGGACCGCCGCTGGTTCCACCGGAAGAGCGATGTTGATGGCCGGAGCCACCACGGCGGATTGATAAAGAATGAGCGTGACGATGGCCACGGAGAGGAAGCGTGCGAAGGAGGACATGTCGTAGGGGCAATGTTTGACGAAGATTCGTTTTGTCAAGGCAACGAGACTGGGCTCATTGTTCGCGATTCCATGGAATTGGACTATTCTCACGGGTGAGTCGGACGAAGGAAAAGCTACGAGCCTTAAAACCTGGAGAAGTTGACCGCATCATTCAAATGGCCTGGGAAGACCGGACCACCTTCGAGGCCATCAGGGAGCAATTTGATCTCGAACCCGGCGAGGTCATCAAGTTGATGAGAGCAAACTTGAAGTCGAGATCCTTCAAACTCTGGCGAGCCCGCACCGCCGGCCGGACCACGAAGCACTTGAAAAAGCGATCGTTCAAAGTCGGTCGCTTCCGTTGTCCCACCCAGGTCGACTGAGTGGTGCCTGGGTCAATACACCGCGAGGGGTGAGCCTTCTTCGTCGGCACTTTTCGCTCTGCGGAGCTTCCCTCCCCAGCATCCGGTGTTTTACCATCCCTTTACACAGGATCGAGGCAAGCTTGGCTTAGATTCCATCCAGTGAAAACGACCACACCCACTTCCCTGATGCTCCGCTTCCTTTTGCTCCCCCTCTTGATCGTCGGCCTCTGCTCCGGGGGAGAACTGCTCGATGACCTGACCTACGAGTCCTTGCGTAAGGATTTCGAAGCGAGAAAGACCGCCGATGAAAAGTATGACGCGATTCATCTGCTCGACACGGACTTCGCCGCCTCCATCGTTCGCGAGGAAATCGCTGAAGCCGACCGGATCAAACTTCTCCGCATCTTCATCGAAGACAAAGACCTCACTGTTCGTAATGTCGCGGTGGGCGCCGTCACCTTCAACAACTGGGGAGCGCAATTCAGAAAAGAGCTGATCGCGATGCTTGAGGGAGAACCAAGCGAGCAAACCATTCGAGCAGTGGCGAAAGCCATGGGCACGAGCAAGCATGAGCCCTTCACTCCGCATCTCGTCAAACTGCTCGACCACCCGAATCCCGACCTACAACTCGAAGTGGCCGGTCGACTCTCTTTCTTGAACCGAAAGCTCGGCCTCGAGTTCCTGAAACCGTGGATCACCAACTCTGAGCGGGATCTGGATCAACGGATCGCTGCGATGGGTGAACTCCACATTACGGACTCCCCTGCTGCGGTCCGCCTCATGACCGAGCTCACCAAAGCCCCCGAAGCGGAACTCCGCCGCGCCGCCACCGAGAAATTGGGCTTCCTCCACAGCAGTGATCACGCCGCCACCTTCACTGGACTTCTCACTGACAGAGACGCCCAAGTCCGAGGCTTGGCGGCCAAGGCCCTCGCCACCGTCAACGACCGCAAGGAAGCTGATGAGAATGCCATCGCGGCCCTTTTGAAAGATCCCGATCCCTTCGTCCGCCATACCGCTGCTGACGCCCTTCGCTCCGCCAAGGCCGAGCGCTTCCTTCCCCAAATTAAAGAACTTCGCAACGATCCCGACGAAACGGTCCAACAGCGAGCCCGCATCATCATCTACCTCATGGAGCGTGATGCCAAAAAGAAGTAGCCAAGAGGATTACGAGTTAGCCTCTCGTCTCACACTGCCCGGCGTTTGGCCGGTGGCTTTTTAAAAGGCACGGGAGAAACTGGCTTCGCTTTCATATCCGAGCTGCTCGGCAATGTCGGCCTGCGTCTGATCGGTCTCGCGCAGCCAGTTGCGGGCCACCTCGAACCGCCACTGACGCAGGTAAGTCATTGGAGTCTCGCCCACAAGGTCGGCAAAACGGGCCGCGAGGCCGGAACGGGAAACACCAACGGCCGCCGCGAGTGTTTCCACGGTCCAAGGCTGAGTTGGATCGCGATGGATCAAGGTGAGGGCGTGCCCGACTTGCGGGTCTTGAAGTGCTCCGAGCCAGCCACTTTGCGCGTTGGGATCGGAACGAAGCCAATGGCGAATGGCTTGCACCACAAGAATATCAGAAACCCGGGTAATGACGGCATCACCGCCAGGCCCGAGGCTCAGGGCCTCTTCCATCATGAGTTGAATGGATCCCCGCAACCATTCGTTGCCAGGTGTCGCGGCCTGCATCGTAATGATTTTCGGAAGGAGTCCCACCATGCGACGGGCGGCGGGGTCCTTGACCGAGGCCACCCCGTGACTTCCGCAGCTTCCATCGCCTCACTTCCCTTGTCAGCCCCCCAAAGGGCCGCACCAATACAACTGTTGAGAGAGAAGGATCCTGCCGCAATAGCGATGGTCAGAAGAGTATTTTTCATCATGGTTGGATAGTTTGATTGCCAGCTGCTCCTTTGGGGTTTCACCCGAGGTCAAATCACCGACGGAGAAACCTAAAAATGGATCATTCTCTCCGCCACTCGATTACCGGCAAGGAATCGGATGCATCAACCACATGATTCACTCTAGTAGATCAGGCTGTTAGATCTTGATCTCTCCCTCAAGAAAATCTCAACTCATGGGATGAAGTGGTTCAACCAATCGACGAGGCCTGCTCCGGGAATCTTTGGCCGGTTCTTTTTGATAACCTTCTTCTCCTCCGGAATCTCTTGGGCGCAATTGGCACCCGATGATCCGACCATCTCCGACAGCCTTGGCGTGTGGCTCAATGACGCAGCCAACAACTTCGACGAAGAGACCGGAGTCTGGACTGACTCGAGTGGCAACGGGCGGGACGCCGTGCCGGTGGGCGAAGTCAATGTTACTGCCCTTCGCAACTTTTTGGCACCCGCCCCCTCCACCACGTCCGGTGGGGATTTTTCCACCGATGACCTGGCGTCCGTCAAGTTCGGTGGCGACATCGAAGACCTTCTTGTCGTCGAAGGAATCAATGGTGGCACCACGCTGACCGATCTCACTTTGGTCGTTGTTTACAATGTCGACCCTCTCGCCGCCATTCCCAGCCAAGTCCGGCCGGTGGGCATCGGATCGGTTTCAGCCTTGCAAGCCAACCCCGGCGATCATTTCAATCTCGGTTCCGACCCCTCTGTTCGCAAGGACAACGGCCAGATCGGAGCGGGCACCTACAGCGCCCCCTTCCCCAACCAAACGACGTTCATCCGCATCGCCCGCATGTCGAGTGATCCCAACACCATCGACGAATGGTTCAATATCGACGGCACTCTGCAAAAGGTTCTTGCAGTTACCGACGTCTCCTTCACCACCAGCACCGACGATTTCTTCCTCGGTGACGTCCGGGCCGGAGCCACCGGAACACCCGGCTTGCCCGGAGGGAATGCCGCCATCGCGAATTTCGACATTGTGCAGGCCATTGCCTACAACAATGCTCTCACCGACCAGCAGATCGCCGACCTCAGCGTCTGGCTCGCGGCCAATCCCGATGGCGCGGGCGGAGGTTCCAGCTCGCTGGGGCTCGAGATTACCAACCTCTCAGTGACCAACGATCGCTCCAGTGCCGAGCTGACCTGGCGGTCCAAGCCTGACAAAGTCTACGCCGTTGACCTGGCCTACGACCTCTCCGATGACAGCTGGCTGGACCTCGATGACTTCATCGAGTCACAAGGCGAAGAAACCACCGTCACCCTTCCTACCTACTTCGGCGAACCACCCGCCGAATTCGCAAAACGCGCCTATTTCCGGGTCCGCGAAGTCCCCGCGGACTAACTCAAGCCCCCTGCCGGGCCCCTCCTCCCGCAAAGGGGACAAATTTTCCCCTTGCGTTCTCCCCGGGAATCCGTCTCAATGATGTCACACACATTCGACTAACGTATGAAGTTCTGTTCCTCCCTCGCTCTCGCCCCCCTTCTTCTTCCTTCTCTCGCCTCTGCCGGACTCGTTAGTCTTTGGACGCTCGATGACACCAGCAGCGGCGTCGCCACTGACATCATCAACGGAAATGACGCTACTTGGCAAAACGGTACTAACACCAACCTTGCCAATACTACCGGCCAAATCGGAGGAGCGGCCGACCTTTCGGATCTCGGAGGCGCCGCCGCCAACAACTACTTCGCCACTTCCATTCCCCAGCTCGTCGGAGCCAATGGCATTTCGATTTCCCTTTGGGTCAACAACCGTGCCCAAGGCAGCTCCGGCTACAACGGGATCTTCATGACCCGCAACTTCAACGGCGCCACCAACAACAGCTGGGGCCTCGCCGTGGAAAACAACGGTAATGAACGCCTTGACTCCCGCGTCAACGGACCGGGTATCGACTCCGCCGACGGCCTCCTCGCCGACGACGGCAACTGGAAACACCTCGTCCTCGTCTGGGACGGCGTGGCTGGGTCCCACACCCAATACATCAATGGCGTGGAAACCGCTACCGGAGCCTCCATCACAGGCCCTATCGCCGGTCCCGACAGCGGCCCTTGGTATATCGGATACGATAACTGCTGCGGCAACACCCGTGACTTCGATGGTGCCATCGATGACATCGCCGTCTGGGACAACGCCCTCACCGCTGCCGAAGTTGGCACTCTCTACACCAACGGCCTGAACGGCATCGGCGCCGCCATCCCCGAGCCCGCCACCGGCACCCTCGCCCTCCTCGGCGCTCTTGGTCTCATCACCCGCCGTCGGAAGAGCTAGGCACTCCCAAAGATCTTATCATCAAAAAGCTGAAGGGTTACCCTTCAGCTTTTTTTGTGCCCACCCATCGGCAAGTACGCCGACCTCGAATACTGGAAACGCTACGAACTCAACGAGGACAACATGATTGATCAGTTGGTCGAACAAGCAATTGACTCGAAGACCCTTGTCCGAATTAACCCTTGCTATCCGCAGGATCGGCCCTACAACTCCCTTCGTTCCGCCAATCGGCGGGTTCCCCGGGCTTGGCCATCTATTGGCTGCCCCCTGTTTCCGGTCTCCATCGATGAGGGATTAGTTTTAGGTTTATCCACCCCTCATCGACCTCCGCCCAGGCAGCCCATGGTTCGCCGGGCCCTCTATCAAAATGACCTCGAATACCTTCGAGGCGCTGCCCCTGGCCGCGCCCATTCAGCGTGCTCTTTCCGAGCGCAACTACATCACTCCGTCGCCAATCCAAGCTGAAGCAATCCCGCATCTCCTCAAAGGCCGCGACCTTCTCGGTTGTGCCCAGACGGGGACCGGCAAGACGGCCGCCTTCTCCCTGCCCATCCTTCATGCCTTGCACGAGAACCCAAAGCGACTGCAAGCGAAGTCGCCCCGTGTCCTTGTCCTGACACCCACCCGGGAGCTGGCCACCCAAGTCGGCAAAAGCCTCGAAACCTACGGCGCACATCTAAAAATCAGTCACGCTCTCGTCTTCGGTGGCGTTGGACAAAATCCCCAGGTAAGAGCCATGCGCCGGGGAGTCGATGTCCTCGTGGCCTGCCCGGGACGTCTTCTTGACCTCATCGAGCAAGGGCACATTCGTCTCGACGGCGTGGAGTTTTTCGTCCTCGACGAAGTCGACCGCATGCTCGACATGGGCTTTCTCCGCGACGTGAAACGCATCGTGTCCCTCCTTCCCAAGAAACGTCAGTCCCTCTTCTTTTCCGCGACTCTCGCCGGGAACATTGTCGAGCTATCCCACACCATCCTCCGCGATCCCGTCACGGTGACCATTGCACCTAAAACAACGACGGCCGAGAAAGTCGAACAGCGTGTTTGTTTTGTGGAACGCGAGGACAAGCGCAACCTCCTGATCGAGATCCTTGGCCAACAGAAGCCGGGGGAACTTGCGGTGGTCTTCTCGCGAACCAAGCACGGTGCCAACAAGCTGGCCCGTCATTTGAATCAGAGAGGCATCTCGTCCGAGGCGATCCATGGAAACCGTTCCCAATCGCAGCGGGACAAAACACTCGATCGCTTCCGCGCCGGTAAACTCCCGGTTCTCGTCGCCACTGATGTGGCGGCCCGCGGGGTAGACGTGAAAGCCGTGACTCTCGTCGTCAACTTCGATCTTCCCAACGAACCCGAAGCGTATGTTCATCGCATCGGTCGCACCGGCCGTGCCGGCGAGTCCGGACAGGCGGTCTCCTTCTGCTCCACCGAGGAGCGGGATCAATTGCGTGACATCGAAAAGCTCATTCAACAACAAGTGGCGGTGGACGAAAACCACCAGTGGCACTCCGCCGCTACCGCGGACCAACATGCCCGGGGTAAACAGGACCAAGCACGCCGTTCACCGAACAAGCGCCGTCGTTCCCGACGCCGTCGCCGCCGGGTCTCTGCCTAAGCCACCCGATTCCGCCAAGCTTTTGGCTTTCGGGGAACTCTCCCCTAGTCCATCGCCGGGAAGTCGGTATACCCCTCGGCACCGGCCGGAGTATACCATTGCTCGACAGGCGCTTCCGGATTCAGTTCGGCCCCTGCGGCAAAGCGCTCAACGAGATCGGGATTACTAATGTAGGGACGACCAAAGGCGATCATGTCTGCATCTCCCGTGGCGATGGCTACTTCGGCACTCTCATGAGTATAACCGCAGTTGCCCATGATCGGCCCATGGAAGACCTTGCGAAAGTCCGAGAGAGTCATGGGGTCGCCGAGCTCGTGGAAGCCAAAGCCGAGGCCATCCATGATGTGGAGGTAGGCCAACCCGAAGGTATCAAGCTGCCCGGCCGCGTAGGTGAATTGCTCGCGATAGTTGGGCGAACCCATGTCATTGAAAACTCCATTGGGCGCAAGCCGAACCGCTACCCGATTGGCCGGCCAGACGGTGGTGACGGCTTCGAGGATCTCGCGAAGAGGACGAAAACGGTTTTCGATGCTGCCGCCGTATTGGTCTTCGCGATGATTCGTTTTCGACTGGAGGAATTCGTCCAGTAGATAGCCATTTGCCGAGTGGACTTCGATGCCATCGAAGCCCGCTTCCCTGGCCCGCTCCGCCGCCCTCCGGTAGTCCTCGATGAGGCCGGGAATTTCATCGGTCTCGAGAGCACGGGGCGTTTCGTAATCTTCCTTTCCCTTTGGGGTGTGGATGTAGTCACCGTTGATCAGGATCGCTGAAGGCGCCACCGCTGGTTTGCCGTCATGGAAACTACTGTGGGACGCCCGCCCGCAATGCCAGAGCTGCATGAAGATCAACTCGAGAGAATTCCCTCGAAGAATCGGCAGAGATGAACGAGGCTTTGATCCGACCGCATGACTCCGGAGCCACCCGATCAACACCCCGAAGACCCCCCCGCCCTTCCCGCTCCGGAGGAGGCGCGGGAATCGGGTAAGACTCAGAAGTCAGAGTCCACATCGCGACAGGATGCGGAGAATTGGTTCGCCGGAGTGGGTGCCGGCATGAAAGGAGCATCCCGCAAACTGCTCGAACAACTCCCACCCGACTTGCAGGAAAAGATCGTCGAGAAAGCCCGTACTCATGGTCCGGGATCGGCTGCCGCCGCGGTCGAAGCCGCCGCTATGAAAACGAGAAGCCTCAAGGTGAAGCTGGCCCTGAAAGGCCTGGGCAAATTGCTCAAGGTCATTGATTTAAAACTCCCTGAGAAATAGTTTTTTTCAGGTAATCCAAGCCTCAGACATCGCCGGCCGAGCCAGCATGCACTTCCCTCAAACCTCGGCGATCAGATCAAGGCCAACCGCTCTTCACTGGGATAGAGGTTGGCTTCGAAACGGTTCATGACGAAGGCATACGACTCTCCGGTTTCCGCATTGGCCATGCCATAACTGCCGCCAGCTCCGGGATGACCGAAGCAATTTTTTTCAGGCCCCAGACCGAGCATCATTCCAAAACCAAAGGAATTCTCAATCCGCTGAATCTCATCCAGCCCCGAAATTTGCGGGGTGATCATTTCGGTGACGAAATCCTGTTGCAGGACCCAGTCGTAAAACTTCGCCAACCCCACCGCCGAACCCACTCCTCCCATCGCGGGAAAGCCGGCCTGCCATGCCTTCGGTTGATTCATCTCGGCCACTCCTGACAAACCTCCGGGCGAACCAAAGGCTTTTCGAGTCAGTGTTCCCTTTGTCAACAGAGCTTCGTAAAAAGCCTCGGGCTTCCCTCCCTTCCCCAATCGCGCCGGCACCAGCTCGGCAACTCGATCATGCTCGCTTTCAGGCAAGCCGATCCAGAAGTCGATCCCGTTGGGCTTCGCAATCTCTTCCCGCCACAACGCCCCCAGAGAACGGCCATCGACCCGACGAACCACTTCATCCGCCAAAAAGCCAATCGTCCTCGGATGATATCCATGCTGGCCGACGGGCCAGAGCGGTTCCTGTTTTTCCAAAGCTTCAATCACTGCCTCCCGGTCCCAAATCGATGCCATCTCATCAAGTCCGGCCACCCCTCCTTGATGGGAGAATAATTCTCCAAAAGTGAGATCAGCGACCTTCAGCTCGGGCCAAACGCGATCGACAAGAGTTTCCGAATCCATGCCGACCCGATGCAAGGCCATCAACAAAGAAGCCGCCATGGGACCTTTCGTTGCTGACCAGACCGGAGCGAGCGTCTCCCGGGTCCATGGTTGGGTCTCATCGCGATCCATCCATCCTTCATGACGCGAAACCTCCTCGCGCCCGTCCTTCATCCTGACAAATGACCAGCCCAGTTCCCCCGTCATAGATTCAGCTGTCCTTGTTCCGGCTCTCCCTCCAGACCAATGACCTGGGACAGATGGGTTGAGACCATCCGGCAAACGATCTGGGACTCTTGCTTTCCGAAGATCTTTGCAAGAGCCTTTTGATAAGCCTCCATTTGACCGCGGTATCGCGACAGGAGTTCTCCGACGCCGGATACGGCATCAGTTTTAAAATCATAAACCTCGATTCCATCTTCACTCACATGCATGCGATCGACAATGCCACTCATCCATTTTCCGTTCACAATCACCTCAATGGGCTGCTCGCGATACAGGGTTGATCCGTCTTTCACAAAAACGCGATGGATCTCAGGAATCTTGAGGGCATCCTCGACGATTTTCCCGGCCGCCGAATAAGGCTGGGAAGGAACCTCACCCGGCTCCAGCCACTCGATTGTTTCAAAAAGCTCATGCACTTCCGTGCCAATACGACGGCCGGAACCGCCCCCCGAAAACTCGCCGCCCTTTTCAGCCGATGGACTGGTCCTCGCCCGCTGGGGTTTTGGCTCGGCCAGTGATGGTAACGGGGCGGGGTCGGGCTTGGCCAAATCGGGAACGTCGCTAGTCCAATCAGGGTCCGATTCCGGAAAGCCCATTCCGGTCGACTGACGAACCAGGTTGGCTGGCGTTGCGTGCTGAATCCCTTTCTCTCCCTGACGCGATTTTGGTTCTTCGGGCAGAAAGACATAGAGTCCCCGTTTCGCCCGGGTCAGTGCGACATAGAGCAGACAAAGGTTTTCATAGATCTGCCCTTGCTCCCAACGCTCGAGAGCCTGGCTGATCTCCGGATGCTTTTCATAGGCCCATTTACCCGGAAGATCGAGGAGCCAATCACGGCCACGGGCAACCTTGAATTTTCCCGCCTCGGGAATCCTATTTCGGTCCGGCAGCTCAGGCAACATCACGACATCAAAGCCCAGCCCTTTCGACTTATGGATGGTCATCACCTGAATCGCAGCCGCTCCAGGAGCCTGTCCCACCTTGAGATCACGGATCCAGGCACAAGCCGCTCGCGGACAGGCCTCACCCTGGCCATCGAAGTCGACCAAAGCGGCAATGAGATCCTCTGCTCTTCGCCTTCCGTACAATCCGAGATCACCCCATTCTTTCTCAATAAGTCGGCTGACGAAACGGGCAAAACCTGATCGCTGGATTTCACGAAGAATGCGATCCCATCGCTCTCCCCAACTCTCACCGAATTCTGTCAGCGCCCTGACCAACGGCGACATCTCCACGACTTCGCGTGCGAACTCGTTGGCTGGATCGGCCAGCCATTCCATGAAGTTCACCAGAGCCACGCCCACCGCATGATCTTCTCCGGGAGTGCGCTCGCCAGCTTCGATGACATCAAAGTTCTCGGCGCGCAATAGTTCAGCGTATTTGGTCACCAAAGCTCCCGTGCGCACAAGGACTCCGCAACTCAGCTTTTTCTCACCGATGCCAAGAGCCTTCAACTGTGCAACCAAAGCGGCACCTTCATCATCCTTGGAAACCTCGACCACCTTGGCCTCGCCCGAAAGCGAGGGATCGAAGCTGACATGATCATGCCACTGCCATTGGGCGGCCGCTGATTTTCCGAACAAACGTTCAATCAAAGGAAGATTTCCACACACCGCATTGACCAAAGCCAGCACCGCCGGACAAGAACGATAGGACTTGTCCATCGACTCGACACGAACGCCGTCGAAGCCTGATTCGTCATTCCCATAGTTTGTAAGAAGCCGATCGAACAGAGTGACGTCTCCACCACGCCACGCGTAGATTCCCTGCTTGCGATCACCCACGATGAAGAGACTCCCATCAGGATCGCTTACCGCTTCATCCATTAAGGGCTCCAGGGCATTCCATTCCGCCGGACTGGTGTCCTGAAATTCGTCCAGAAGCCAATGATCGAACCGACCGTCGAGCCGGTAGTCAATGAGCTCACGCCGCAATCTCGCATCCTCACTCTGACTCCACTCGCCCAGCAGGATCTTGACGTCATCGAAACTCAAAAGTCCGCGACGCCTCAGCTGAGCAACGTGCTCCTTGTCAATTTCCTCCATCAAGGCTCCCACCGCCTGGGTCTTGTCAACGGCACTGCGCAATTCGCAATCGATGGCAAGTTGGTAGAGCTCTTTCCACTTCACCCAATCATCATACTCCACTCTCAAGGTTCCCCGCCCCTCCTTGACTTCGACCGGACCTGGTTCGTCAAAAACCGCCAGCAATCGCTTCCCCAACTGATTCAAATTGGGACTTTGACCCACACTATGATCAGAAAAAATATCCAGCAAAGCGTTCCAGACTTTCGGGGCATCATCTTTCCTCAGTGCAGCAATCAACCCATCCTTCCTCGCCATCCAATCTTTGACCTCGGGCAGTCCCTGAAACACCTCGGGATTCCCAAAGGTCTGCAGCTTGACTCCTTCCTTCCAGATACGATGCCATTTGCCGATAAAGTCCTCCAACGATCGTTGCACTCCCTGCTGACCGCGACCAAGTGTGGCCTTGCGGAATGCATGGTAAAAATCCTGACGCTCTTCAAACCCATCGCGCATCACTCCCTCGAGGATCTCGGCTTCAGCCGTGGCCAACCGTTCTCCTTCAAGAAGATCAAAGGTCCCTCCACTCAGCCCAAGTTCATTCTGAAATCCCCGGACAATGCGCGAGAAAAAGCCGTCCATCGTGGTAAACTGTAAGCGGGGCAAGGCTTGAATCACCCGCTCCAGCACAGCTCCCACGTCAACTTCTTCCCCCAGATCTTTCCCAATTGATTGGGCTACCTTGGGATCAAGCGTGCCATTCGCTAGCTTGGTTAGGACCGAATCGGCAAACTCCCCCGCCGCCTTTCGCGTGAAGGTCAACGCCACCATGCGTTCGGGATCGACGTCATTCAGGGCAATCCGCCCGATGACCCGATTCCCCAACTGGAAGGTCTTCCCAGATCCAGCCGAGGCGAGAATCATGAGGTTCTTCGCGAGGATGTTCATGACTTTCCTCCTTCCCAAACAAGGGAATTCGCCAGAGGGTGACCGAAGGCCAAACTCGTAAAGTCATCGTACATCACCTTCTCGGCCGGCGGCCAGAAGACTTGGGCCTGGATTTGTCCGATGACCCATGAAGCACACTTCATGGCCGAATCAGTGACCTCTTCGTCGAATTCAGACCACTCCTTGATCGTCACATTCTTCCTGTCCTCCCCCAGCGCAAAGTAACCCACCGAGGTCACACGCTCAAGAGCGCGGGCATACAAGGGGACTTGCAGATTACTCCAGATCTGACCATCCGGCGCCACCACCTCATCATGCTGCAAATGCTCGGGCACGTCCCCTCTGATGGTTCTCAAGTGTTCCTTGACGACATCCTTGGCATCTTTCGACGTCTTGTAGTCGAGAACCCGGAGATCTCCATTTTCGTGTTCATCGACCCGATCGACCTGACCGGTGACCTTGACCCCGTCGATATCAATCTCGAAATCCTCTTCCACGAACTTGATCCGCCACCCCTCCTGGCGTGTTGCGGACTGCGCCTCAGCAAACCACCCCAAACGAAGCCGCATCGACTCCACCTGCAAGGACACCGCCAAAGGAAGCGACTTCCCGAAATGCTTTTCGACCAGGACAGTGAGGGCCTCCTCAGTCCAACCTCTAATCTCGTTGGGATCCGCCGAGTCTCTCGCCAACTCATCACGCCCCCATTGTTCGAGAACTTCATGCATGATATTCCCGAAGTCCCGATGATTCCATTCCACCCGTTCCGGATCGGTCTCGTTCATTCCAATCACCCGACTGAGGTAGTATCGGAAAGGACAAGCCAGATACTTTGAGAATGCGGTCACCGAAATCTTTTCTCTTGGTTCCACCTTCTTTGGCTTCCACTTCCAGTGATCTTCAAGATGCCAGGCCACTCCGGAATCCGGCGGTTCAACCTCGGCGAACAATTGCTGCACCTGCTCCGCCAACTTCTCTCCTTTGGCCGTGAGCAACAATCGTGATGGCAGGAGGACATCGCCCCCTTGCGAAACCTTGCCAACGATCAGATCCACCCGGCCGTTCCCCTCCCGCATCTTGAGAAGGGCATTGAGCAGGAAGGCATCCCGGGCCGACCGCGATTCATCGTTGGGAAGCCCCAGCTGTTGTCTCGCTCCCTCCGTCAACCAGGAATCACTGCTTGCCCGCCCCGGCACCCGACCTTCGTTCATACCACAAATAACCAGGTGATCCGCCGGATCATGGAGAAGCTCAAGCCACCCCTGAACATCGAGAGTCCGTCCGTCGGGAGCGTCTTCACTCAGTGGATTCAAATCGGCCAGCAGAAGATCGATCCAGAAGATCGGGGAACGTTCCACCTGACCCGCTGCTTCCACAGTTGCCTCCAACCACTCCTCGAGCCCGGCCTCACCACCACCATCAATCCAAGACAGCAGATTTCGCATTCCCTGATGAAACCCCTCCCGCTGAAAACGTGTCCGATAAGCCTCAAACTCCATCATGACATCTTCCGCTTCCCGAGCCGCCCTCAGTTGAAATTCCAGTCGCTTCGACTTGCTCTCCGACCTTGAGGCCTCGAGGGCCTCTTCGATGAGAACCAACGCCCGCCTGACATCATCAAGCGAACGCGAAAGATAGGCATCGCGAAGCCCCGAAAGAGCCACTACCTTGCCGGCCCGAAGCCCCTTGATCATTGCTCGCCCCTGATCGAATGGCAATAGATCGATCACCTCCTTGAGCCCGGGATTCAAGAGATAGCGACGCCAGGCACCCAACCATCCCGCCAGAGGCGAGGGCAAGGACGCCCCCGGATCGTGCACCGTCCACCCCGCCCGGGCGAAAGACCGCACCAATTCAGCCGCCACTTCTTCGTCACCAGTTCCCAGCCCGACGCTTTCCGATGACGATTCCGCCTCGCCCACCAGCCTGACCGCCAGATCGGCTTGCTGGGAAGGATTGCCAGTCAGCGACACCGATCCCGATTTCGGCCACGCAATCTCAACCGAGCTCCAATCGGGAAGTGGACGCCCCCACGAATCGACGTTTACCTCATCGATCCCCGGCATGAGAATCTGGATCTCTCGATCCGATCGCTCAAGAAGATCACTCAAGACCGGAGGGAGATCAAAAACTCCGGCGACGATAATCGTCCTGGTCCGCTCCGGCAAAATGACATTTCGGACAGCCAGTTCAGAACTCTTACTCCGGTATCCCCATTCCTTGAGTCTCCTCTCAACTCCACTCTCAAGCCTTGCCAACTGACTCCAGCGATCTTTCTCAAGGGCATCAATTTGCTTCGCCACATCCCGAATCAACAATCCCCCTTCCTGGAGACTCATCCGGAGGTCGTGGAACGAACGCGCCAAACCACCCGACCAACCCGGTGATTCTTCAGCAGGAGATTTGGGAAAGACCGCTTCAAAAGCCGCCCAATCCTGAACGCCTTCCAATTCTTCCGCCCAGGCAAGGACTTCCACAGCAGGAGGAGCCGCCTTGCCACTCTGGAGCAGACTCCCGGGCGTCATCACCAAGGGAGCCAGAGCTCCGCCCTTCTCAGCGAGCCCTTGCCGAACCCTCCGGCTACTCTGGGCCGTCGGCACAATCACCATCACTTCCGGCAGCACGTCCCTCCGCTCCCAGAGCCAGTCAATCACGGCCGTCCCGTAAGGTTGATCCGAGGTCAAATACTCCAATTGCGGTGCCACATCGAGAGCATCGCCAATCTCGTCAGAGCTTCCAATCCAATTTGATCACTCATGTGAGAAATCATTGACCTATCGACGCCGTTTGGCCCGATCGAACCGGGAACGCCTTGATTGGGCATCCGCCTGGGTCGGCTTGTCGGCCGCCTTCGCTTGAAGTTCGCGAGAATCAGTTTTCGGCCCCTTCGAAATCGGCATCTTTAATTTTGCGTTCGCAGGTGCCCCTTCCTTCGCCTCCCGCTGAAAGAGAGGCCAGCCTGCCCTCGTGACCAGCGCATCCGTCAAGACACAAGACACAGACCATCAGGGCAATCGCAATCCAAATCCGAAAATCACTGACCCGATCCACCTCCGGACGTTTCCAGGCCTGGGCAAGATCCAACAACTCCCTTCCTCCGGTCACAGCCCCGAGATGCCGCAGCTCCCGAATCTTTTCCGGATCAAAGGCCCATTCCACGCCACTGCCGGCAGTAAAGGGTCCAAAGGGCAAACTATACTCTCCGACGATGGCACTCCCGCGCACCAGGGCCCCTTCCTCAAGATCATGGGACAAGGAAAAGTGCCCCGGAGCAATCCTCTTCCACATGACCTCGTATCCCGCCTTGGTTTCTCCATCACTCAGGCGGATCACCGGGGGCGTTTCCGCCAGCCGATTCCCCCACTCTTCAACATCATAACGCAGATCCACCGACAAGGTCGTCCCCTTGATCTCTTGCTTGAGAGCCAGACCCGCTGGAAGCTCCAGCCCAGAAGGCATCATCAACTCCCCCATACCAATATCTGAATGCCACCAGCAAGCCACCACCACACAAAGCAACAACGATGAGTGGAATGGTCGCATATTGAAGCCACCACCCGAGATTCACGCGTCGGCAGAGTTTCCCCGCCAATCGATACCATTGATCTCTCTTCTCACCGTCCATGAACTATCAAAAGCAATCTACACAAGACATGTTCAGAAACTAGGAACTTTTCACCTCTGTTGCACCATCATCTGAAACGTCCTGACAATGAGCGCTTTTAATGCTGACCAAGCGGCAATCTCCCTCCTATGGTCCGCCCATGTCCGCGGGGGACCTTTATGCCATCGGATCAGGAATCATCTGGTCCTTCTCCGTCATATTGATGCGGATCTCCGGACTGACCATTCCGGCACTGCCCCTGACGTTCTTTAAAGTCACCTTCTCGGTCTTGTGCTTCGCCCTAGTCCTGGCCATCCGTCCCGACCAGTGGGTCTCAGGTCTTTCAGGACAGGATTACCTCCGGCTGGTCTTCAGCGCCATTCTTGGAATCACCATTGCCGACACCATGATCGCCTCCGCCCTCAATCGATTGGGGGCCAGCTTGCATGCCCTGGCCGACTGCGCCTACACGCCGGCCATGGCCATGATCGGATTTCTGATGTTCGGAGAAGTTCTGACAGTCCCCGAATTCATCGGAGGCGCTCTCGTCGTTTCAGGGGTCTTCGTCGGGGCCACTGTCACCAAAGAGGTCAAAAATTCCCGGGATCTCTGGATCGGCGTCTTCCTCGCCGCTGCCGCACACGTCATCATGGCCCTCGGCATCCTGCTGGTCCGGGACATCTTCACGGAACACTCCATCGTCTGGGTCTCGGGATTCCGCTTTCTTTGCGCGGCCATCGCGATGGCTCTTATTGTTCTCGTCACCACCCCAAAGCAGTTCAGCGAAAAACTTCTCCTCGGATACCGGCATCCGGAGACGTGGAAAACCATGATTCCCATGTCCATCCTCGGCCCCTTTCTCGCCACCATGCTCTGGACCGCAGGCTTCAAATACCTGACCGCCGGACGAGCCGCCATTTTCAACCAGCTCTCAACCGTTTTCATCATCCTCCTCGCCTACCTCCTCCTTGGAGAGAAATTCACGCCGCGAAAAGCCATTGGAACGGCCTTGGCCCTCATGGGTTCGATTTTGGTGGCCATCAATCGATGAAGGCGACCCCGCCCCTTCCAAATACTGTAATTCTTGTCATTCCGCGCATCTAGGCATAAGGCAGGGGCTCCCGCCCCACCCGGGATCCCGTTATGCCCACCCAGATTGGACTCATTTCCCTTGGCTGCGCCAAGAACCTCATCGATTCCGAAATCATGCTCGGTCACCTTCAAGAAGAAGGCATGACCCTCATCCCCGATCCCGAGCTGGCCGACGCCCTCATCATCAACACTTGCTCCTTCATCGATGTCGCCAAGGATGAATCGGTCGGCACCATCATCGAGGCAGTGAACGCCCGGCAGGAAGACCCGGCCCGCGAAAAGCAGAAAATCATCGTGGCCGGATGCCTCTCGCAGCGCTTTCAAAAGGACCTTCCCGGTCTCCTTCCCGAAGTCGATGCCTTCATCGGACTCGACCAAATCACCGACGTTGCTTCCATCGTCCGCGAAACCTTGCATCGCGATCACGAAGAAGAAGGGTCTCTCGATACTGTCACTGAAAAGTCGCGCTACATCCCCGATTACACCACGCCCCGCTTCCGGCTCACGCCCCAGCACATGGCCTACATCAAGATTGCCGAAGGCTGTAATCACACCTGCGCCTTCTGTATCATCCCCAAAATTCGTGGGCAGCATCGCTCTCGCTCCCAGGAATCCATCGTGCGGGAAGCGAAAGGCCTCATCGCCCAGGGCGTGAAGGAGATCAACTTGATCTCACAGGACACCACCTACTTCGGCATGGACAAGTGGCAGGGCCTCGGCAACCGCCCCAAACCAACCTCGGGGGTCGATTCCTCCCGCGGAGAATCACTGGCCTCCCTCTTGCGCGCCTTGAACGACCTCGAAGGCGACTTCTGGATCCGCCTTCTCTACACCCACCCGGCCCATTGGTCCGACGAGCTGATCCAAACCATCGCCGAGTGCCCGAAGGTCGCCCGTTACGTCGACATCCCTCTCCAGCACATTTCCGATCACATGCTCAAGCAGATGAACCGGAAGACGGACGGCCGGTATATCCGCGATCTCCTCCAGCGAATGCGCGACGGCATTCCCGACCTCGCCATCCGCACCACCTTCATCACCGGATTCCCCGGCGAGACCGAAGAAGATCACGAGGAACTCCTCGAGTTCATCAAGTCTTTCAAGTTCGAGCGCTGCGGTATCTTTCAATACTCCAAGGAAGAAGGCACCCGGGCTTTCAAGATGGAGGATCAGGTCCATCACGCCACTCGAAAGAAACGTCATCGCGAACTCACCTCGGCCATCGACCAGGTCGCCCAGGAAATCAACGAAGGGCAACTCGGGGAAACCAAGCGTGTCTTGGTCGAAGAAGAAGGAATCGCCCGCTCCATGTGGGACGCTCCCGATATCGACGGCCGGATCTTCGTTCCCATTGAAGCGGAAGTCGGCGAATTCATCGACGTCTCGATCAATGATCACCGCGGCTACGATCTGGTCGGTGGAAACCTATCGTAAGAGACTGAAATATCGTCAGATTTTTTAGGCTTCAGCAGCAGTCGAAAATGTTAATCCTCAGGGATGAGACTGCTCTTATTCCTGTTTCTGACTTCCCTGCTGAGCGCTGCTGACAAGCGTCCCAATATCCTCTGGCTGACCGGAGAGGACCACGGCCCTCACTTCGGTTGTTATGGCGACACTTACGCCACCACTCCGAACGTCGACGCCTTCGCCAAGCGCTCCCTCCTTTATCGCCACGCCTCCTCCAGTGCTCCCATCTGTGCACCGGCCCGCACCTGCATCATCACCGGAATGTATTCCCCGGCCATCGGAGGACACCACATGCGCTCCGGAGTTGATTTGCCCGATTGGCTGCAACTCCTCCCCGAAATCCTTCGCAAGGAAGGATACTATTGCACCAACGCCAGCAAGACCGACTACAACATAAACGGAGATCACAAACAGTATTGGGACCAATGCAGCGGCAAGGCCCACTACAAGAACCGGAAGGACGGCCAGCCTTTCTTCGCGGTCTTCAACCAGACCTGCTCCCACGAATCCCAGATTCGTAACAAGAACGAGAATCCTCATCACGACCCCGCCAAGGTCAAGGTTCCTCCCTACCATCCCGACACTCCTGAAGTCCGCAAAGATTGGGCCCAATATTACGATCGTCTCACCAAACTGGACACCTGGTTCGGCAAGCAACTCGAAGCCCTGGAGCAGGACGGACTCGCTGAAGACACCATCATCTTTTTCTATGGAGACCACGGTTCGGGAATGCCCCGCCACAAGCGCTACGTCGGTTGGTCGGGCGTCAACGTTCCCATGATCGTTTACATTCCCGACAAGTTCAAACACCTCCGCCCCGAAGGCTATCAGTCCGGCGCTGAAAGCGATCGCCTCGTGAGCTTTGTCGACCTCGCACCCACTGTTCTTTCCCTCTGCGGGATTCAGAAGAAGGACTACCACCAGGGCCGGGCCTTCCTCGGCAAGAATGTTGAAGAAGCCCCTGAATATTCCTTTGGCTTCGTGGGTCGCGCCGATGAACACCCCGATGAATCACGCAGCGTCTTCGATGGCCGTTATCTCTATATCCACAACTTTGTTCCTTCGCTACCCCAGCTCAAGGGATTGACCTATCAAATGCAGACCCGCACCACCTCGCAGTGGAAGGAACTCTTCGATGCCGGCAAGCTCAACAAAGTGCAGGCCGAACCTTGGACCGCACCCAAAGGGAAAAACCTTCTCTTCGATCTCAAGAAAGATCCCTATGAAGTCGACAACATCATCGACAAGAAACCCGAGGTGGCCAAACGCTTGGCCGCTGCTCTCGGTGACTATTTTGTCCGCACCGGAGATCTCGGACTGATTTCGGAAGGACATCTCCAACACGCGATCTCGTCCCGCAAGATTACTCCGGCCGAGCTTGCCAAGACTCCTTTCTATAAAGACATCGCCACCAAGTTCAAAAACGGAGATCCCGTTCCCAGTCATCCCGGCTCGCTGAACCCCGAGCAACTTAAAAAACTTCAAGCGGAAACCAGCAAGGACAGTCCAAACTACCTGCGCGTTCTGGTGCTTGATGCCTTGATGAACGGCGAGCAAAAGCCCGAATACCTCGACGAACTTCTCGTCCTCTGCGATCCCGCCAAAAGCGATGCCTACACCGCACTGTATGCCTACCAGGCATTGCGAAAGGCCGAGAAGCTGAGCCCCGAACAATACGCCATCCTCAAGGACATCAACACCAAGCCCGGCAAGGACACCCCGAGTCGGGTCATGAAATACTCCGAGCGCTGTAAGGCTCTCCTTCTCAAGGAACTCAAGCCGGCCGGCTAGGAGGCCGCAAACAACTCCTCCACATCAGGAAGGTCCGCGGCCGTTGCGGCTCGACGGGCCTTCTCGATTTTGCGGTCCCTGACCAGGAAAGCACCTGGCATTTGAAGTCCGTCTCCCTTGATCATGCCCACTCCACATCCGCGGAAGAAGGCAATCGCTCCCCGATACCAGACCCGAAGACCGAAGAGCTCCAGAAAGGACCCCTTACCAAGTCCGAAGGCCCGGTAGAGTTCACACTTCGGATCGGCAATTCGTTCCACCCCGTCATCACGCACGAACTCCACCTCGTCTCCTTCCTGCAACATGTGAACCAAGACCAGGCGGGCTCCTTCCCGCTTGGTTTGCTCATGCATCTCCTCGAGGTTCCGCAACAATTGCCGCGTAAAGGTGCAACCAAAGTGCCTCAAAAAAGCGACGGCCACCAAGCCCTTCTCGGAAGCCTCGCCCAGAGTCTCACCACTCGAAAGACGATACGTCTCCATCGCCTCGTCCAACTTCATCGGTTCACCGACCACCGGACGCCCCACCATCATGCAAACCGCCCCCCACAAAATCACGGCAAAGGGAGGAAGCCAGAGCACATCATTGATCAAAACCGACCACCCCACGGACCAAGGCACTTCACCCATCGAGGCGAAGTAGACAAATCCGCATGCGGCAAACAGCTTGGCCAGAAAACCCACCAACACAATCGGCCAATGACGGATGGGAGCCATCGAGGCTGCCAAATACCCCACGCCCCAGACGCCAATCAACATCCCCACTCCCTGCCAAATGAACAGGGGCTCGGGAACGTTCATCCCCACCAAATCAAACCAAGCCGTCGGCCATCCGAAAATCCAGAGTGCATACAAGATATTATAAATCCCAGCCACCCTCAGGATCACCGTCATCCATTGAGGGGCTTTACAGCTACGGGTCTGACACTCCACGGTCACGGGCCACCATAGCCGCCAATTCGTTCTCCGCAAGAAACTTAAGAAAAGTGAAGCATCTTCTTTTTCAAGGCTTGCCCGACCGCCCTTCCTCGCCTTCACTCCGCCCATGAGCAAGGGCGTGACCATCGCAGGCACCGGAAGCTACCTTCCCGAGAAAATTCTCACCAACGAAGACCTCTCGAAAATCGTCGACACCTCCGACGAATGGATCGTCACCCGGACTGGAATCAAGGAGCGCCGCATTGCCGCTGACGATGAGTTCACTTCCCATCTTGGGTCCAAGGCCGCGCTCAAAGCCCTCGAGCAAGCGGACATCGCGGCTGAAGACGTGGAGCTGATCATTGTCGCAACCATCACCCCCGATACCCTCACTCCCGCGACGGCCTGTTACGTCCAACAACAGATCGGAGCCAACAAGGCGGTGGCCTTCGACATCTCGGCCGCTTGCTCCGGATTCCTCTACGCCATGAAACTGGCCAAGCGCTTGATCGAAAGCGGCGCCTTTGCCAATGCCTTGATCATTGGTGCCGAAAAACTTTCCGCCTTCGTCAACTGGGAGGATCGCACCACCTGCGTTCTGTTCGGTGATGGCGCCGGGGCCGCTGTTCTCCGCGCGTCCGAAGAAGGAGAAGGGCGCATCCTCTCCACAGATATTGGCACCGATGGAGCCCAGACCCACCTCCTCAATATTCCCGGCGGAGGATCGGCCTGCCCGATCACCATTCAAAATGCCGACGAACGACTCGCCACCCTGGCCATGCTCGGCAAGGAGGTCTTCAAGCACGCCGTCACGCGAATGAGGAATTCCGCCAACACCGTCATCGAACGCGCCGGTTTGAATGCCGAAGACATCGCCCTCGTCATTCCTCATCAGGCCAACTTGCGCATCATCGATGCCATCGCGTCACGCCTCGATGTCGCCAACGAAAAGGTCTTCGTCAATCTGCACAAATACGGCAACACCTCCGCTGCCGCCATCGCCATCGCGCTCGATGAAGCCAACCGCAACGGCAGTATCCAGAAAGGGGACAAGATCGTCATGGTTGCCTTCGGCGCCGGCCTGACCTGGGCCGCTGCTGCAATTGAATGGTAGTCTGGGGTTGACCCCACGCCCCGATCCTCTGAAATGCGCGGAACAACCCGCCATTTCACATTTTGAGTTCCGAATACCGCTCCACCCCCACCGATACCACCGGCATGCCCGGAGGTATCCCCTACATCATTTCGAACGAAGCGGCCGAGCGTTTTTCGTTCTATGGGATGCGGACCATTCTGGTGGTCTTCATGACGCAGTATCTCTGGCTCATGGACGGACCGAACGGAGAGAAGATGAGCGAAACCCAGGCGACCGCCTACTACCATGACTTCGTGGCCTGGGTCTACTTCACACCGCTGATCGGCGCCCTCCTCGCCGATGTCTTCTTCGGAAAATATCGCACCATCATCTACCTTTCGCTGGTTTATTGCGCCGGCCACGCCGCCCTGGCCTTCATGGGAACAGCGGGAGAAGCCCGATGGTGGCTCTTTGCCGGCCTGGCCTTGATCACTCTCGGCTCAGGAGGAATCAAACCCTGTGTCTCTGCCCACGTCGGCGACCAGTTCGGCAAGAACAACTCCCACCTTCTGACCAAGATTTACAATTGGTTCTATTTTTCCATCAATGCCGGTTCGGTCATCTCCACCCTGATGACGCCGTGGCTCCTGAAATGGTATGGCCCTCATTGGGCCTTTGGTGTTCCCGGGGTCCTGATGGCTCTGGCCACCCTCCTTTTCTGGATGGGCCGCAGGAAATTCATCCACATCCCACCTGGCGGAAAGAAGTTCGCAGAAGAATTGAGATCACGCGAAGGCTTGGTGGCCATCGGCAAACTCATTCCCCTTTACGCCTTCATTGCCATGTTCTGGGCCCTCTTCGATCAAACGGGTTCCTCATGGGTCTTTCAGGCTCAAGACATGGATCGACAGTTCATGGGTATCCACTGGCTGGAATCCCAAATCCAGGCCATTAATCCCCTCCTCATTCTGACCTTCATTCCCTTGTTCACAATGGTGGTCTATCCCGCCATCGACAAGGTCTTCAAACTCACTCCTCTCAGAAAAATCGGGATTGGCCTCTTCCTCGCTGCTGCCGCTTTTGGAGTGGTGACTCTTTCGCAATCCTGGATCGATGCCGGAGAGCGACCTTCAGTGGCCTGGCAACTTCTCGCCTATGCCCTCATCACCGCATCCGAGGTGATGGTATCAATCGTCGCTCTCGAATTCTCCTACACCCAGGCCCCCCGCAACATGAAGTCCATGATCATGGCGACCTTCCTCCTTTCGGTCTGGGCCGGTAACTTCCTCACCTCGGGAATCAACAAAGCGGTGATCATCCCCAAGGCCAGCCAAGAAGAGCTCACCGTGGGATTCGATGGAAAAAAGGACTCCGGTGACGAAGTCACAGCCCCCGAGAAAGATAAGAAATTCTCACTTCACTCTTTTGCCACGGAAGGTCTGGATGACCAATTCTCGACCATCCTCAAGTCAATCTCCACAACAGTGGAAGAAACCGGAGCCTTCCCGGACCTTGATTCACTCGACCTCCCGAAAGATCCATGGGGAAACCCCTTCCGGGCCAGCCAGTTGAATTCGGTCACCATCCGCATTTCCTCGGATGGTCCCGATCAAAAAGAAAAAACCAAGTGGGATCTCAACATGACCCTCACCCTTCCTGAAAAAGAAGCGCCAAAGGAAGAATCGTGGAGCGATGCTTTCCATCCCGAAAAACCCTGGCTGGAAACACGCAAGGAAGAACTTGCCGTGAAGGACGAAGAATCGACGGAAAAGAATCCGTATGCTTTTGAAGTCGAATCCTCGGTCGGCGGAGGCACGGAACTCGAGGGCGCCTCGTACTTCCGCTTCTTTACCATCCTTATGCTGATCACCGCATTCGTCTTCTTGCCCTTCGCCTATTTTTATAAAGAGAAAACCTACCTTCAAAGCTAAGCCCCGTGTTTGAATTCATCAAAGACCACTGGCAGGACGAACGGATCCGGGACAACCAGAGCGACATCAGTGATGCCCGCTTTGCCACCGAGGACCTGGCTCATCAAAACCGGCAACAACAACGACAAATCGATCAACTGACTCTCCTCTGTCAGTCCATGTGGGAGCTTCTTCGCGAGACCACTGGCATGACCGATGTCCAACTGCGCAACAAGGTCGTGGCTGTTGACAATCGCGATGGAAAGGCCGACGGAAAAATGAGCGAACGAACCTTCCCATGTCCGCGCTGCGGAAAGCAGTGCAACTCCAAGAATGAGACCTGCCCGATGTGCGGAATCGATCTTCGTCTTCACAAGCCCAACATCTTCGAAAGCTGATCGGACATGACCGACTCCCACTGCCACCTCGGTTCCTACAAATTCTCGCGCGAGGAAGTCCCCGATCTCATCGCCCGTGCCCATGAACACGGGGTGCATCGCATGATCACCCTGGCCACCGATCCCGATGATCTGGCGATCAATCTTGAGATTGCCCACGCCTTCCCAGAGGTTTCCGCCTGCATCGGCATCCATCCCTGTGACGTCCACCAGTGTCCCGATGACTTCGAATCCCTTCTTCGCCCGCATCTTTCAGACCCGAAGGTCGCGGCCATCGGAGAAACCGGACTCGACTACTTTCACCCCGCGCCGGAAGGCTGGTCCGAAGAAGACTACCACGCCCGCCAGCGCGACTTCCTGCGCCGCCACTTCGAAATCGCCAAGGATGCGAAGCTCAACATTGTCATCCACACGCGCGATCGGTCCGGCACTCGTAGCTTCGACGATGCCCTCAAGATTTACGCCGATTTCGCGGACGATGTCCGTGCCGTCTTCCATTGTTTTCCGGGCCCCCCCGAATTGGCAGAACGAGTCTTCGAGGCAGGCGGACTGATTTCCTTTACCGGCATCGCCACCTTCAAGAAAGCCGAAGCGGTCGTCGAGACCGTGAAAGCCGCTCCAGTTGGCTCCTTCATGCTCGAAACCGATTCCCCCTATCTTTCCCCCGTTCCCCATCGCGGAAAACGTTGCGAGCCAGCCTTCACCAAATTCACCGCTGAGGCCATCGCCCTCCAGCGAAACACTCCCGTGGAAAACCTGATTTGTGAGACAGAAATGGTCGTTGAGGATTTCTTTCGACTATAACACCCCATTTTTCAAATTTTTTGTTACATTTTTATCAATATAAAATTTTATCATTTTATTCTTTGTGAGCATATCCGTTAGAACACCTAACACACTCACGCAAAGATCATTACTCATTATCGCCCTTGCAAGCAGTTTGGCAAAAGCTGCCACCACAGTCTCTCTTTCAAACTTCAGCGGAGTAACATCCGGTTTTCCAATTGTTGATAATTCAGGAGATGCCATCGTCGCCGATTTTGCCTCCTGGGCCGTTGGCACCTTCCCCGAAGACTTCTTTTCAGCAAACGTCCTCGATGAGAGTACGGATGATCAGTTTGTCATCGATTCCTTCAGCCAGTCAGGAGAAACCGGAACCTTTGGAATCAATGGCCTCTTTAGTGGGGCTATATCCTCGGACGACACCTCAACGAACCCGTCTTCGCCCTTATCACCTATCAGCCATCACCCTCGTGCGTTCAGGCTTTGGTAATTGATCTCGGACAAAATTTCCCTGAGCAGGATATGGAAGGGAACGCGAGCATTTCGCTGGGACGACTGCCCGAACCGAGCGATGTCGCCTTCGGGGGAACAGCCTTCCAAACAGTCAACACTGACTCGCTCCCTCTCCCATTTGCAAGCTTCACCCAGGGACTTGGCTTTGGAGATAACCTCGCGACTCCGACCTGTACGGGGGTTCCTGAACCTTCCTCCGTCCTCTTCGGTCTGACCGCACTCAACGCCCTCTGTCTTCGCAGACGGACAAAGCGTCGCTAGAAAAATCGCGGCTAAGAACAATGCACCGGGCGTTGACCATCAAAACACCGGGCCGAGCCCTTAACTCTCGCCTTTGGCCCGGGGCTCTCCGCTTTCGCGGGTTGCGCCGGGAGAGGTCACGAATGGACCACCTTCCAGAGGAGCCACGCCACTGAAAGCGACGTCGGGCATCTCACTTTCCTTACCAGCGAGTGGGAAATCCTTGCGAAGCGGAAAGTAGGGAAAGCCCTCCCACATCAATATACGCTCCATCTGGGGATGATCGGAAAACTTGATTCCCATCATGTCGTAAACCTCGCGCTCGTGCCAGTTGGCAGTCTTCCAGATTCCCACGGCCGACGGCACCTCAACATCCTCGGCTACTTTGCATTTCACGCGAACGTGCTTGGAATCATCAAGCGTCGCCAGCTCGTAAACCATCTCAAAGCGAGGCTCTTCCCCCATGTGATCGAGACTCGAAATATCGAGCAGCATCTCATACCCCTCCTCCTTCAACTTCCCAAGAAGAGCCTTCAAGGACGTCAATCCGATCTGCACCGTCGTCTCTCCACGAAACTCGGAAACCTCCTTCAGCCCGAGGGCCTTCATGTCTTCGGCAACACTCATCGACTCAATTCAACGTTAGGCGTTCGCAGGCTCCTTCTTCTGTTCGAGAAGTGAGCTCTCTTGATCAATCTTGTCCTGAAGCTTCATCAAACCTTCGATCAAGGCTTCGGGACGCGGCGGGCAGCCGGAAATATAAACGTCGACGGGAATGAGGCGATCGATTCCCTGGAGAACCGCATAGCTGCGATACATCCCGCCACTGGAAGCACAGGCTCCCATCGCGATGCACCACTTGGGCTCAGGCATCTGGTCCCAGATCCGCTTGACCGCCAAGGCCATCTTATAAGTCACCGTGCCGGCCACGATCATGACGTCGGCCTGGCGCGGGGAGAAACGCATTACTTCTGCTCCAAAGCGGGAAATATCAAACCGTGAGGAAGCCGTCGCCATCAACTCAATCGCACAACAAGCCAATCCCATCGGCATCGGCCAAAGCGAGTTTTTCCGCATCCAGTTGATCGCGGCGTCCACCCGCGTGAAAATGATGTTGCCCTCGATCTTGGAATCGTAAGCGGCATGGGAGACAGTGAGGTTTTCTTCCGTCATGGCGACGGGCGGAGAATAACCCCGTCACCGCGGTCCTCAACCACTTTGTGAAATTTTTCACAAAGTCTGATTTCCCCGAAAATCAGGCGTGATCGAGGATAATCGACTCCACGGCGTGATTCTCATGCATGATATCGGAGAGAATCACCAGCGGCGTGCCTTCCGGGATCTCACGCTGTTCCCGTAAAATGGCCACGGCCGCCGAAATGGTCTCCCGCGGCCTCTGGTCAAAGGTCACGACCGACGACCGCACGCCTCGTGACAGAGTCAGGGCCCGACAAACCACTGGATCCGGGGTGAAGGCGAAAATCGGAGATCGCGGTCGCAACAAAGCGGCCTGATGAGCCGTCCTCCCTGATCGGGTGAACACCACCATCAGCGAACCAGCAATGGAATCCGCCAGCCCGATCGCCGCCGCAATCGTCTTCTCCTTCTCGGTCCTGAGGGTGGCCAGACTGCCATATCCCAAAGACCCAGAGCGCTCGATCCGTCTAGAAACACGATCCATCAATTCGACGCAGCGGATGGGATACTTCCCCACCGTGGTTTCACCCGAGAGCATGATGGCATCCGCCTCTTCGTATACCGCATTGGACACATCGGTCACCTCGGCACGGGTAGGAGTGGGATTCTGGATCATAGACTCCAGCATGTGGGTTGCCACAATGACCCGACGACCCAGTTCGTGGCAGCGTTTCACGATCCGTCGCTGAATAATGGGTAGCTCCTCGACATACACCTCGATCCCAAGATCCCCTCTCGCCACCATGATGACATCAGACTCGGAGATGATGTCGTCCAAATGCTTCATCGCTTCCTGATCCTCCAGCTTGGAAACAATCTGTGCCGTTCCATCTTCCGCCTTCAACGCTGCCCTCAATTCCCGAACGTGCCCGCCATCCCTGACAAAAGAACCGGCCACAAAATCGGCCCGGCATTCGGCCGCGACTCTGAGGTCCGCCCTGTCCTTTTCCGTCAAGGCCGGCAAATTCAGCCTCACTCCGGGAAGATTGATGTGACGGCGTGAACCCATTGACCCGGGCGTGATGACTTCGCACACCATCCGGTCTTCGCTGATTCGCAAAACCTTCATCAAAAGCTCTCCGTTATCCACCGTCAGATCGCTGCCTTCGGAGACATCATCCATCAGTCCCGGATAATTCACCGTCGTCGATTTCTCGATCCCGGGACCCGTTCCTTCCTTTCGAAACTCAACTTCATCCCCTTTCTCCAGGATGATCTTCCCGTCCACATCTCCGGTTCGGATCGATGGCCCTTGCAGATCGAATAAGACTCCGACCGTCCGGCCTACCTCTCCCGAAATCTGCCTGATCCGTGGCACAATCTCACGACACCAGTCGTGTTTTGCGTGACTCATGTTGAGTCGAAAAACATCGGCTCCTGTCGAAATCAAATCCCTCAGTCGCTCACTCGATTCCGTGGCCGGCCCCAAGGTGCAAATGATCCGCGTTTTTCTCATCGTTGTCACTTCGGCACAATGACCAGCAAGGATCGTGCCGACAAGCTAACTTCCTCCCGCCTTTGCCAGTTCCCTCAATCGCATCCGATACTCTTTCGGAGTCACTTTTTCCTCTTCCCGAAACCTTCGTCCGAATTCGCTGCCATCATAATAGCCGACTTGAACCGCAATCTCGGCCTGTTTGAGATCGGTTTCCACCAAAAGAGACTTCGCTGCATTGATCCGCAAGCGGTTCAAATACTCCTTGGGCGACTGACCCATCGCTTTCCGGAAGACCCGATTGAATTGACTCACCGATAAATGGGACGCCTCTGCCAACTCCTCGGCTTTGAGAGCTTCCGCGAAATGGTCGTGCATCAATCGTAAGGCCCCCTCAATACGTTGGTAAGGTCCCATCACACCCACCGCCGAACTGATTTCATACATCACCCCCGCTACTCCGACGATCCGTCCCTCACCATTCCGCAGCGGTGTCTTGCTCGATATCCACCAGTGCAGGACACCTTGACCATCAGGCACCATCCAGACCCGATTCGGCAGGATCACCCCTTCTCTCATCACCTTGTCATCTTCAGCCCGATAGCTGGTCGCGATCTCCACCGGATGCAAATCAAAGTCCGTCAAGCCCTCTGCTTCGCCCCTTCCAAGACCATGCAATTCTTCAAAACTCTCATTCACCCGTACGAAACGTCCCTTACGATCCTTGGCGTAAAACACCGCCTGCGGCAAACAGTCGAACAAACCCATCAGTTCCATCCCACCCAGATCGTTCATGCGCGAAAACTACCACTATTCAAGCAATTGAACATGGAAAACCCTGCCCTGTGAACGTATTCTTTCCCACCATGCGATCCCCCGTTCTTCTCCTATCGTTCTCCCTGACCGCCTTCGGGGAAATCGATTTTGCGACCCAGATCCAACCCATCCTCTCGGACAATTGCTACGCCTGTCATGGTCCGGATGAAGCGGCAGCCGAAGCCGGATTGAGATTGGACCAGCGGGAACTCGCTCTCACCAGCGGAGACTCCGGAGGAAGCATTGTCCCGGGCAACGCCTCGAAGTCCCTGCTCATCGAGCGAATCTCGTTGCCTCATGACGACATCGACCACATGCCTCCCCGCAAGAAGAAGGACCCTCTGACCCGGGAGCAAATTCAACTTCTCACCCAATGGATCAATGAAGGGGCAAAGTGGGGCAAGCATTGGGCGTTCATTCCGCCGGAACGCCCCAAAGTTCCCGACGTCAAATACAAGGACTGGGTGAAATCCCCGGTCGATCACTTCATTCTCTCCCGACTCGAAGCGGAAGGACTCACCCCTTCCAAGCGGGCCGACGAGCGAACTCTGCTCCGTCGACGTTCGCTCGACCTCATCGGGCTGCCCCCTTCTCTCGAACAATTGAAGAAGCCTGGGTCGGTCTCGATCGACTCCCTTCTTGCCAGTCCGCACTACGGTGAAAAGTGGGGTCGCGAATGGCTCGATGTCGCACGCTATGCCGACTCGGCCGGATACGAAAAAGACTTACCGCGCGAAATGCATTTCTATCGCGACTGGGTGATCCAATCACTCAACGCCGACATGGGATACGATGAGTTCATCATCAAACAAATTGCCGGGGATCTTCTGCCCGATGCCACTCAAGACGACCATCTTGCTACCGGGTATCTTCGGCAATCGATGACCAACGAAGAAGGTGGCGCCAAACCTGAACAGTTCAGAGTCGAAGGTCTTTTCGACCGCATGGATGCCATTGGAAAAGGGATCCTCGGCATCACCACCCAGTGCGCGCAATGCCACACTCACAAGTACGACCCGCTGACGCACGACGAATACTTCGGTATGTTCGCTTTTCTGAACACAACGCGTGAAGCTTCCTACCCCGCCTATTCCAACAAAGAGCTCGAGACGATTGCCAATCTCAAGAACGAGATTTCGACCATCGAGAACAAACTCAAGCTGGAGCACACCGAGTGGCAGAAAGAGTATCAAGCCTGGCAGAAACAACTCCTCGCTCTCCCCAGAACCGATTGGGTCGTTCAAAAAATCAAACAGTATGGAGACTCAGGCCAGAAATATCAGAACCTGCCTGATGGCTCGGTGATGAATCAGGGGTATGCCGCTACCAAGAATCAGGCTCCCTTCAACCTGACACCGACCGGGATCGAAAACGTCAAGTCGGTCCGCCTTGAACTTCTTACCGACCCCTATCTTGCCCTCAACGGGCCCGGTCGATCGATGGCTGGAACCGCCGCTCTCTCCGAATACCAGCTTCAGGCAGGACCGGAATCAGGAAAGCTTTCCAAGGTCCAACTGAAAAATGCCCGGGCCTCGGTCAATCCCCCCGACGCCAAACTCGACCGCATGCGCTACCCGCTCAATGCCGAAAGAGGTCCCGACGATCGCATCACCGGACGGGCCGACTATGCCATCGATGGCAATGCCAAAACGGCCTGGACCACCGACCTCGGCTTCGGTCGTTCCAACCAGCCCCAGGTCATCACCTTCGAACTGAACCAACCAATTCAAAATGCCCCCAGCCAGAAAATGAGGACCTTTCTGGAACAACGTCACGGAGGTTGGAATTCCGATGACAATCAGACCTTCAATCTGGGTCGGGTCAGAATCTCGTTCGCTTCCACCCTCCCCAATGACCTCGATCAACTTCCACCACTCGTCCTCGAGGCCCTTCTCGCAACTCCACGAACTCCCGAACAGGAAGCCCGACTCTTCAGTCATTGGCGGTCCGGGCAAGACCGGTTCGCCGAAGCCAACGCCCAAATTGAAGCACTCTGGAAGACCCACCCCGTCCCCGCGGTTGCGCTCGTGGCGAAGCAAATCAAGAAGCCCCGTACGACCCGCCTTTTTGAACGCGGTGAACAAACGCAACCCAAACATGAGGTCCAACCGCACGTGCCAGCGTTTCTCAACCCTCTTCCCGAAGGCGATCCCTCGTCTCGTTTGACCTTTGCCAAATGGCTCGTTGATCGCCGCTCTCCCACCACCGCCCGCACCGTGGTCAACCGGATCTGGCAGTCTTACTTCGGAAGCGGGCTCGTGGAGACGTCCGAAGATTTGGGCCTTCAAAGCCCGCGCCCTTCTCATCCGGACCTACTCGATTGGTTGTCGGTGGAATTCATGGAGAACAATTGGAGCCTCAAACACCTTCACAAACTCATCGCGTCAAGTGCCACTTATGAGCAGTCCTCGGTGCACTCCTCTCTTCTTCGCGAAAAAGATCCCAAGAACCGTCTCCTTGCCCGGGGACCGCGGAACCGCGTTCCCGCCGAGACCATCCGTGACATCCACCTCAGCGTGAGCGGATTGATTAACCTGGAACTGGGCGGACGCTGTGTCTTCCCTCCCGCTCCCGATTTCCTCTTCCAGAAGCCCGCCTCATACGGCCCCAAGATCTGGCACACTGAGATGGATTCGCAACGTTATCGGCGAGCCCTCTACACCTTCCGCTTCCGGAGTGTTCCTTATCCCATGTTGGTGGCCTTCGATGCCCCGACCGGTGACGCCGCCTGCGTCCGTCGCACCTCCTCCACGACTCCCTTGCAGGCCTTGGTGACGCTGAACGAATCGATGTCAGTGGAAGCTGCCATTGCCCTTGGAAGCAGGATTCTGAACACCTCAATCGCCGATGCTTTCGAGCACTGCACCTCCCGCCCCGCAACGGAAGAGGAACTGAAAGTTCTCACCACGCTCTTCGACAATCAAAAAGCCAACTTCTCTCCTGAATCCGCCCAGGAATTGATCACGGCCTACAAGCCCATTCCGCTCAAGCCGGATGAACACGATCCGGTGGAACTGGCCGCCGCCACGGCCGTTGCCCAGGCTCTGCTCAATCTCGATGAAACAATGACCAAGAACTAGAACGTCATGAATCTTCCTCCCAACATTATCCCCAACATCCAACGCGCCCATTCACGTCGCTGGTTTATGAAAGAATGCGGCGTTGGTCTCGGAGCCATCGCTCTCGCGTCTCTCGAAGCCCAGGCCCAAACCCGAAATAATCCGCTCGCATCAAAGACGTCCCATTTCCCCGGTAAAGCCAAGAACGTGATCTACCTCTTCATGGGTGGAGCACCGAGCCATCTTGATCTCTTCGACTACAAGCCGGAGTTGGCCCGCTTGAATGGCACCAAACCACCCGCCGAACTTCTCAAAAATTACCAATCGGCCTTCATCACTCCCGACAACAACCTCCTCGGACCGAAATTCAAATTCCAGAAATACGGACAAGCCGGCACCGAGATGGCAGAGATCCTTCCCCACCTCGGGTCAGTGGCCGACGAGATCGCAGTGGTTCGCTCGATGCATACCGAAGCCTTCAACCATGCTCCGGCCCAGATTCTTCTTTCCACCGGATCCCAACAATTCGGACGCCCTTCATTGGGTTCCTGGGTCACTTACGGACTGGGAAGTGAAACCGATGACCTTCCCGCTTTCGTCGTGATCTCATCCGGCTCGAAAGGACCCTCCGGTGGCACCGCGAATTTCAACTCGGGCTTTCTCCCTTCGATCTACGACGGCGTCCAGTTCCGCTCGTTGGGTGATCCGGTGCTCTACCTTTCCAACCCGAAAGGAATCGAGAAGAAGAATCGTCGCGCCGTGATCGACGCCATCAATGAATTGAATCAACGGCACTTCGATTCCGTCGGGGATCCCGAAATTCAAACCCGGATCGCGGCCTATGAAATGTCGGGACGCATGCAGGACGTGGCTCCCGAAGTCACCGATATTTCCCTGGAACCGAAGCAGGTTCAGGAGATGTATGGCGCCGAACCTGGCAAACGGTCCTTTGCCAACAACGCCCTCCTGGCCCGAAGACTCATCGAACGCGGTGTGCGCTTTGTGGAACTCTTTCACGAATCATGGGACCAGCACGGAGGACTCGTCAGCGGCCTCAAGAAGAACTGCCGGGATGTCGACCAAGCTTGCGCCGCCTTGATCAAGGATTTGAAACAGCGGGGCATGCTCGAAGACACCCTCATCGTCTTCGGAGGCGAATTCGGGCGCACCCCGATGGTTCAGGGTGGAAACGACGGACGTGACCACCACCCCAACGCCTTCACGATGTGGATGGCCGGTGGCGGAATCAAAGGAGGTGTCAACCACGGCAAGACTGATGACCTCGGCTTCAATGCCGTCGAGGACAAGGTTCATATCCATGACCTCAACGCGACTATTCTCCACCTCCTTGGCTTCGACCACACCAAGCTCACCACCCGTTTTCAGGGACGAGACTTCCGGCTCACCGACGTGCACGGGCACGTGGTGAAACCGATTCTAGCCTGAGTCTTTAGAACAACTCGCCAAGGAGCTCGTTCATTCCCGCCACCACTTTGGCCGGATCCTTGACCATGCCTGCAGCGAGGAGCGCATTATCCGCGAGTTGGTTGGCAAGCTTCTTGGCGACCTCCTCCTTCTCCGAACGAAGACTGTTAAGTTTCGTCACGATCTCGTGGTTGGGATTGAACTCAAGACGGGCCTTCATCTCGGGAGCCGCCTGCCCCATGGCTTCCATCATGGCCCGCATCTGGCCACTGGGTGCGTCCTTGGGGGTCAACGCCACCACGGGGTGGGACACCAGACGCTTCCCGATGTCGACGCCCTCGACCTTGTCTCCGAGCGATGACTCCAGCCATTCCACGAGCTCCTTCTCTTCATCCTCGCTCATCTTGCTTTGGTCGTCGGCCAAATCATCGAGGTCAATTTCAGCCCGGTCGGCGCTGACAAACTTCTTCTCCTTGTAGGTTCCAAGAGTCTCAAGAATGTAATCGTCGACACCGTCGGTGAAGAGAGCCACTTCGACCCCCCGCTTCTGGAAGGCTTCGAGGTAAGGTCCGGCTTCCATGGAAGCCCGGTCAAGCCCGACCAGATAATAAATGGTATCCTGCTCGTCCTTGGCTCGCGTCAGATAATCATCAAGCGACGTCTGCTCGCCGGCTTCGAGCATGCTCGATTCAAAGCGCAACAACCCGGCCAGGCTTTCGTGATGATCATAGGAAGTGGCAATCCCTTCCTTCAGGAAGCGGCTGAAACGTTCGTAGAACTCGGCATACTTCTCGACATCATTCTTGGCCCACTTGGTCAATTCCTTGATGTAGCGCTTCGTCAGAAGACGGTTCAGTTTCTGCACTAGCGCGCTGTCCTGCATCGACTCGCGGGAAATGTTCAACGGAAGATCCTGGGAATCGACCACGCCCTTGAGGAAGCGCAACCACTCGGGCAACAAGCCCTGGGGTTCTGGATCGATCAAAACCTTCCGGCAATAAAGGGACACCCCGGGCTTCATCTGCCCCATCCCGAATTTCTCCTGGTTCTCGGAAGGCGTGAAGAGCAGGGCGTGAATATCGATGGGAGCATCCGAACTGAAATGCAAAGTATGACGAGGCTCGTCAAAGGCATGAGCGCAGTATTTGTAGAACTCGTTGTATTCTTCTTCGGAAATTTCGTTCTTCGACTTCAGCCAGATCGCTTCCACGGTATTGACCAGCTCCCCGTTCAATTTGAGCGGGAAGGAAACAAAGCGGGAATAGCGCTCGATGATTTCCTTGATGGTCTCCTCCTTGGCGAACTCCTCGCAGTCCTCCTTGAGATGGATGACGATCTTCGCACCGCGCTGCTGTTCGTCGGCCTCGGCGATGGTGTATCCGGACTGACCATCACTGGACCAAACCAGACTTTCAGCAGATTCGTCCCACGAATGTGTGTAGACCTCGACCTTGTCGGCAGCCATGAAGGCGGAATAGAAGCCCACTCCAAACTGCCCAATCACCGACGCATTTTGGTCTCCCTTTTCCTTCAAGGCTTCGAGGAACTCCTTCGAACCTGAACGGGCAATGGTCCCGAGATTCTCGGCTAACTCCTCACGTGTCATTCCGATCCCGTGATCGGAAAGAGTGAGGGTCTTCCCTTCTTCGTCGGTGGTGATATTGATTTCGAGAGGCAGGTCTCCCTGATAGACCGAATTCTCGGTCAGCTGTTTGAGCCGGAGCTTCTCGAGAGCATCGGAAGCATTGGAAATGAGCTCGCGGACAAAAATTTCCTTATCAGTGTAAATAGAGTGGATGACGATGTCGAGGAGCTGGCGGACTTCAGCCTGGAAGGATTGGGTTTCGCTCATGGAAATGGGTTGTTGAAAGACCTGCGGAAAATAGCGATGTCGCCCCCGCTGTCAACCCATCGGCGAGGCCTCCCGAAAGTCTCTAGTCAGCGGCAATCTTTCCGTCCCGAATGATCAGGGTGCGGTCCCCGTGGACAGAGAGCGAGGTGTCGTGGGTCACCACCACCAAAGTGGCATTTTGCTCCTCGACCACGCCCAGCAGAATCTTCATCACCTCTTCACCATTGGCCGAATCCAGATTTCCGGTCGGCTCATCGGCAAAAATAATCGAGGGGGAATTCACCAGCGCCCTGGCGATGGCCACCCGCTGCTGTTCTCCGCCGGAAAGTTCCGCGGGAAGGTGGTCAATCCGCTTTTCCAACCCGACCCGCTTGAGTGCACTTAAAGCGGCCTCCCGGTCGTTCTTTCCCCCAATCATCCCGGGAACGAGAACATTCTCGATGGCTGTCAACTCGGGCAGCAGGAAGTAGTTTTGGAAAATGTAGCCGATCTTGTCATTGCGCAGCCGTGCCTGGGCACTTGGGGACAATTGGTAGAAATCGATGTCCTCGATCATGACCTGACCAATATAAGGCGCCTCAAGACCAGCGAGGGTATACATCAAGGTCGTCTTACCCGCGCCACTGGGACCGCAGAGGAAAATCTTCTCTCCGGCTTGAATCTCAAGATCGATGCCCTGCAGGACTTCGATCTCCTTTTTGCCGAGATGATAGGACCGATGAACTTTCTGCGCCTTGATCATTTGCCGCCGATACTTTCGATGGTTTGGAAGATGGCGGTGATCATGAGGTAGGCCATGGACCCGATCAAGACTGCCATCACCAAAAGAACCGCCGGCATGATCAAGGCCATGATCCGTTGCAGGGAGTTGTTCAGCTCCTTGTCGAATCGAATGGCCGCCTTACGTAGTGACTTGTCGATCTTTCCGGTCTGTTCACCCACCGAGACCATGTCGATCAGCAAAGGCGAAAACGCTCCAGTACGGGCCAGCGAGGCCGATAGCGATCGTCCATCCCCCACCCACTCGAGCATCTGGGTAAGATGATCTCGAAGGAAAAGGTTCGGCGTGGCATCCCTCGTCAGCTCAAGCGCTCGAATCAACGGCAGGCCGTTTCCAACAAGGTTGGCCATGGTCTCAAGAAACTGCACGTAGAACCGGTGCTCCACCACACTCCCGTACAAGGGAATCTGTAACTGCATCCGGTCCCACGTCGGTTTGTTGGCTTCGTTGTCTTTCCAGGCTTTGAACAAAATGAGGGCCGCCGCAATGAAGAGGACAATCACCAACCACCATTGCGAGAAAAAGTTGGAGACCCACATCAGAAGCTTGGCTCCCGCTGGCACCTTGCCTCCCGGGCTGCTTTCAATCAACTCGGTGAGCTGGGGAATCAATTTGGTGATGAAAACAATGCCCACTCCGATACCTGCAATGATCAGGAAACAAGGATAGATCAGGGCCAGAATGATCCGGCTCTGGAGATCCTGCAGGGTCTTCAGGTAGTGAGCCTGCCGATCCAGGATGGTATCCAGCGCACCACTGGCCTCACCGGCCGCCGCCAGACTGCAATAGAGGGTTCCGAAACTTGGGCTCACCCGTCGGAGCGAAGAGGAAAAGCTGTTTCCGTCTCTCACCAGCTGCCGGATCTTGCAGGAGATCGCCTTGAGGTTTCCAAGCTCCTGACGATTTTCCATGGCACGAAGAGCGGGCTCCAGCTGGAGACCCGCCGCCAGCATGTCGGAAAGCTCTTCGGTAAAGAGGACAATCTCAGCCCTCTTGAGCTTGATGGGCCCCTCGGGAATCTCCTCCTCGACCGCCGCCTTGGCGCCTGCGGCCGAAGTAGAGGCCGCTTTTTTCGCCGGTTTCTTACCTTTGTCAGCCTTGGCCGGCTTCTCAGCAGCGCCTGCATTGAGATTCAATGAAACCGGCTGCAGCCCTTTCTTTCCCAACTGGCGAAGCGCTTCTCCACGATCGCCGGCGTCCAGCGATCCGGTCACTACCGAACCACTTCCATTGAGAGCCTTGTATGCAAATGTTGCCACGATTCTAAAATAATCCGGATTGATGATCAGTCGGCTGCGCCAAGATCAGTCGCTGTCACCGATACCACCTCTTCGATGGTGGTGATCCCTTTCATGACCTTATGCCAGCCATACTCGCGCATCGGCACATATCCGTCCTTGATGGCCTGCTCCTTGAGGATTGGATTGGCCGCATTCTGGGCCACCAGTTCTTCCATCTGCTGGCCAATCAAAATCACTTCGTAAATAGCCAAGCGACCCGAGAAACCAGTCCCGCGGCACTTGTCACAACCTACCGGCTCGTAGGCCTGTCCCTGGATGTGATCGGGAATATCCAACTGGTCGCGCTGGGATTGCGGAACATCAACCGGCGTCTTGCAGTGGTTGCAAAGGCGACGGACCAAGCGCTGGGCCAGGAAGGCCCGCACCGAAGCTGCCACCAGGAAAGGTTCCACCCCCATGTCCACCAAACGACTGATGCCACCCAGAGCATCGTTGGTGTGGAGGGTTGAGAACACCAAGTGACCGGTCAACGAGGCCCGGATCGCAATTTCCGCAGTTTCCAAATCTCGAATCTCACCCAGCATCACAATGTTGGGGTCGGCTCGGAGAATGGAACGAAGACCACTCGCAAAGGTCAGGCCAATCTCACTCTTCACCGCAATCTGCATCACCCCTTCCAACTTGTTCTCCACCGGATCCTCAATGGTCACAATCCGGGTGTTCGGCTTGTTCAGCTCACTGAGGAAGGAATACAGACTGGTCGACTTACCCGATCCGGTCGGACCGGTAATGAGAATGATTCCGTTGGGTAGACTCAGGATGCTCTTGATCTTGCTGAGTACAAAGTCCTCCATCCCCAGCAACTCGACATTGAACTTCTCCTGGTTCAGCAAACGCAAACTGACCGATTCTCCTTCCACCGTGGGCACGGTCGCCACACGAACGTCGATCGAGGCTCCCTCGAACTGCAAGTTGATCCGTCCGTCCTGCGGAAGACGACGCTCGGCAATATCGAGCTTCGACATGATCTTCAGTCGGGCAATCACCGAGGCTTGCAAGGCCTTGATATTGTCCGGCACCGCAATCTCCACCAACTCACCGTCGATCCGATAACGGATCCGAAGATTCTCAGCCAGCGGCTCGACGTGAATATCCGTCGCCTTCTGCGCCAACGATTCCCGAATGATCTGGTTCACGAATTTGACCACGCTGGCCTCTTCGTCCTCCACTTCATCAATCACGCTGGCCTCGTCCTTCATCTCGAGGTTGTCGAGATCGAGATCACGCCCCTCCAAAAGTTGTTCAAAAGTATCGGCACCCACCCCATAGAGCTTTCTCAGGGACTCGTGGACCCGACGACGGGAAGCCATGTGCCAGATGATGGGCAGATCGATCGCCTGGGCCGCCGCCTGTCGGGCCAGCAGATTCAACGGATCGTAAGTGACCATGTGAAGGCGGGCTGTCTCGCCTTCTCCTTCAATCTCGATAGGAAGCACCCGATGCTTCAAGGCGACTTGGGGACCGCAGGCATTCCGCAAAGGAAGCGGACTTTCAAAGGCGGGAATCTCCGCCAACCAGTCCATGTGAAGATCGCCCGAAAGCATCTCCATGTAAGGTTCCTCGTCGATCAATCCGGTATCAAGAATATCGTCCACCGGAGAATGTTGGCGCGACGCCGCGTCATCGACAGCTTCCTGCAGAGCGGGAAGGTCGGTACAACCGGTTTCGCGTGCGGGCTTGAGAAGAAGCTCGGTCATTGTTGAAATTGAGTATTGATAAAACGCCCGGAGAGAAAAGTTCTGTCTGCGGGAATATCAGGTATTTTCGACGATTTGAGCCCAATCGCAAATTTGCAGGACCAATTCGGGAAAACTTCTTGCCAAAATGCCGTTCTCTGCCAAAACACGCCCGTCGGAAGGCATGTGTCGGGGCGTAGCGCAGCTTGGTAGCGCGCTTCACTGGGGGTGAAGAGGTCGCAGGTTCGAATCCTGTCGCCCCGACCATCTAAAAAGCGGGTCTACACCAAAGTTTGGGGACGATGCAGTTTTTGAGGTTTTAGATGAGATTACGGGTCTACACCAAAAACGCCTCATCCTTAGACGTGAAATTCTCAAAAGCGTCAGCCAAAACACAAAAGGCCCCTGAACTCGGTGAGTCTCAGCGGCCTTTTGGCAACCCGTAGGGGAGTCGAACCCCTATTGCCAGAATGAAAATCTGGAGTCCTAACCATTAGACGAACGGGTCGTGTGTCGTTGCGGACGGCGGGGAAGTATAATCGCGGA
>JBMHCW010000002.1:0-6185 GCA_049889715.1 Akkermansiaceae bacterium
ACCGACGCTACCATCCTCGAAGGTCACCTGAAGATGGCCATAATTGATTTTACCTTCTGGAAGATCGTCGGTGAGACGGGCTCCGATTCCACTCACGCGGATCGGCTTGCTGCGGGTCATCTGGCACATCACGTCCACGTAGTGCACTCCACAATCCACGATGGGAGAGATCGACGACATGAGGTTCTTGTGCGTCTCCCAGTTTCCTCCGCTGGACTGCTGGTTGAGGTTCATCCGCATCACCAAGGGCTTGCCGAGAGTCTGGGCGATCTCGATGAACTTGATCCAGCTGGGGTGATGACGAAGGATGTATCCGATCACCAACTTGCGACCACTCTCAGTAGCCTTGGCGACGATCTCTTCGGCTTCCTCGACGGTTTCCGCGAGTGGCTTTTCGATGAAAACATCGGCTCCGGCATCCATGGCGGCGATGGCATACGCCGCATGAGTATCGGGATAAGTGGAAATGGAAACGGCATCCGGCTTGGTCTCGGCGAGAGCCTCTTCGTAGTTTCCGAACTCACGATAGTTTGCACCGAGATCGGCGTTCAACTTCGCCCGGCTTTCCGGAGAGCGGGTGACGATCCCGCAGATCTCAAATCCGTCGATCGCATGATAAGCCCGGGCATGGGAAGTCCCCATGTGACCGGCGCCCACGCATAGTACCTTAATTGTCTTGTTCATCGTTTTGGGATTCTTGTTCTTGTTGACGGAGCAGCTCCTGATCGACCTCAGGCCGCCCCCGTTTCAAAATCCTGATGGCTTGCGCAAACTTCACCATCCCGGCGAAGGCACACAACACGAAAAGCGTCAGTCCGATCGCCAGAAGCCATTCCTCGGAGTTCATGCGTCCTTGGCTTCCGCCTCAGGTTCCGCCCCGGTATTGTCCCGGAAGAGCAGGAGGAAGATTCCCAGGACACCGGCGGCAAAGACTGCCGGGAACATCCAAAGACTTTTCCATTCCATCGCTTTTAACTGCTCCATCCGGTACTCCCCTTTTTTCTTCTCAAGAGATTCTTTCTGAGCAACCAGCTCATCGGTTTTAGCCTCCTTGATTTGTTCGTTGACCTTCTTCAGCTCGGTTTCGGTCTCTGTCACGAGATCACCATATTTCGCCACCTCCGCAGGTGAATTGGCAGCTTCCACCTTGCCCGCCACTTGAGCGCCGACGAGCATTCCAATTCCCAACGTGAAAAGAACTAACAAGCCTTGCGCCTGAGCCCTGATACCTGCCGGAGCTTTTTTGTCGGTGTAGATCTGACCGGTCACGAAGAAGAAATCGTAACAGATCCCGTGAACCACCACACCGGCTACGATCATCCAGACGATCTGGTCAGGTGCTCCAAGGGCAAAAAGAAGATAGCGACCAACCCAAGCCAACATCCCGACCGCCAACATCCACTTGACTCCGAGGCGGGCAAAGAAGGCCGGCATCACCAACATAAAGAAAATCTCGGACATCTGCCCGTAACTCATCGTCTGTCCGATCGGCAACTCGGTCATTTCCACCACCCGGCTGGTGATCTGATAATAGAAGGCCAGCGGAATACAAATCAGCATCGAGCTCAAGAGGAACACCAAATACGAGCGATCCTTGAGCATTACCAACGCATCGAGACCAAGGACATCAGCCACCCCTGCCTTGCCGGTTGCCGTTGGAGGCGTCGATGGCAGAGCAAAACTAATCAATCCAAGAAGAAGAGCAGCTCCACCGGCAAGGTAGAACATTTCCACTTTCTTGTCCCAAAGGAAGAAGGACAAGCTCAGCCCAGCCACGATCCATCCGATGGTTCCGAACACCCGGATAAGAGGAAATTGCTTTTCGGCATTTTCCACGTTCTTCATCGCGATGGTATTCGTGAGAGCTAGCGTCGGATAGTAGCAGAGCATGTGACCGAAGAAGAACCAGTTGATCATGGTCGGACTGGTCTCTGGCTTCATCACCCCGGCAGCAACAAACATCATGACTCCACCGAACAGATGAAGAACCCCTAGAACACGCTGGGCAGGGAAGAAACGGTCGGCGATCATTCCGACAAAGAAGGGGGATAGGATCCCTGCAATCGGTCCCACGGAATAAGTCCAAGAGAAATCGTCGGCAGTAAAACCGATCGTTCCCAAATAATTTGGTGCGGTGACATACCACGCGCCCCAAATGAAAAACTGCAAAAACATCATGACCGACAGCTTGGCTGTCGTGCCGCTCTTTCCTTTACTCATAGTCTTGTTTATTTAGATCGTGTTCATTTCCGCTTCCGCCCGCTTTCTCTTGCGGTAGGAGCTTGGAGTCATCTCATACATTCTCCGGAAGGCCCGGGTGAAACTGGTCAGTGATCCAAAGCCGGTCTTCTCGGCAATCACTCCGAGATCATCCTTTCCTTGCTCCAGAAGATAGGTCGACTGCACCAGGCGCACCGATCTCACGAAGTTCCCCAGCGACACTCCGGCTTCCTCACGGAAAACCGCGCGAAGATAACTTTCGGAAACGCCCATGGCTTTCGAGAGGGCGGGCATCGCGAGATCTCCGTCGAGATTGCCCACCACATGCTTTTTGATTCTCGCCACCAGATCACCGTCGCTCGAAATCTGTGCGACCGAGGGCTCTCCTTTGGCAAGTTCACTGAGAACCTGCCCCAGCTTGATGCTGGCCCCCAGGCCATCGTTCGACCGGTAGAGGCTCAAGAAGTCATCGAGCAGACCTTCGACCTTGGAACTGACAACCCGACCGCCTTTTCGATAGCACTCCAACGCCTGACGCGGTTCCCCTTCGAGCTCGAAGGTAACGTACAGCCATGAGAAGTTCTCGGGCAATTCGACATAATAATGGATTTGATGAGGGAAAAGAAGAATGGCCTCCCCTTCCTTTACTTCCCGGATTTCCGTCTCCACACCCATCCGACCGCTGCCCTCGAGGGCCAACAACAAGACGTATCGGGCATGCTGGTCATAACGCCCGGCCTTGGCCGAAATTCCATCCCATCCACTCGTGCGGTGGTCCTGGGCCACCCGGAAAAATGACACAATCTCCCGGGGCAAAATCTCGTGTCCCCAGTCCAATCCATGAAAGTAATCCTCAGGTTGGCTCAGCTCGTGAGCCTTCTGAATCAGGTCTTTTCCTATCAACATGATGTCAGAATCCTGCCGTGTCGGGCGCGAGAAACCAACCGACATTTTCATGGAGTTGCAAAAAACTTGCGGGCACCTCCTCCGAAGGCTCCCCGAACATGGACAAATGAACAATGTTTTTCTTCCCGACACCCTTCGCCATCAGGACAATCCTCCTCGATTCCAAAATGGTCGCCACCCCCATCGTCACCGCGTGAGTGGGAACATGTTCCCGCCCGCCAAATCCCGGAGCGGCATCTTCGATGGTCTCCTCAGCCAGAGCAATCCGCCGCGTTCTGGTCTCACGGCCGCTGCCCGCCTCGTTAAATCCGATATGCCCGGCCCGCCCGATTCCGAGCAACTGCCAATCGACTCCGCCGGCCTCGGCAATCATCCTTTCATAGTCGGCGGCGGCCTGTTCCGCATCCTCGAATATCGACGGTGGAACGTGAACCCGGGAGGGGTCGATATCCACGTGATCAAAGAGATTGGCCCACATTTCAGCCCAGTAGCTCTTCTCGTGATCCCGGCCCAAGCCCTGGTATTCGTCGAGGTTGAACGACGTCACGTTGGCAAACGACAAACCCTCTTCCTGATGACGGCGCACGAGCTCGGCATAGAGATCCAGCGGTGTACTGCCCGTGGCCAATCCCAACACGACGGACTTGCCTTCGGCGGCCCGCCCACGAATGAGGGCTTCAACTTCGTCCGCCACGGCCCGACAGACGTCTCCCCATTCCCCCACCCGGGCAACCTCTTCGCCAATTTGAACATCCTGTAGATCTGACACTTGTTTGAAATCGAAATGGATTACAGGGGAGATTCGTAATCATTTCCGATTCAATAGCAAGCCTCTCTTTCCCTTGCCTCGATCACCCCTCCTCCGGTCGCCGAAAATGATCCCACCCTCCGGTGAGCCGATCACCGTCGTCCGGAACGAACTCCCCGATCTTGGTAAGCTCGAGATCAGGAAACTCTTCTCTCCAGGCATTCAGCAGCTCCAACCCGGCCCTGCTGCTGAACAACAGCTCGTAATCTTCGCCATCACCCAATGCCTGGTCCACCGAACATCGTTCGTGACAAGGAATTGCCTCACGATCCAACTGAAACCCGCAACCACTCATCCCTGCCAATCGGGGCAGGTCCTTGGCCAGCCCGTCCGATAGGTCCATCATGGCCGACGGACGAAAGCGCTCCACCAACCATGCCGCTTCCCTCAACCGGGGATCAAAATCCAAATGCCGGCCTGCCAACGAACCGCCCAAGCGACCGGTCACAAAAATCCCCTCTCCGGGCTTTCCTCCGCTCCGCGTCACCAGTTGCTCCCGATCCACCAAGCCTCTCCCGGCCACTGAAATCATCATCGGAGCCCCCTCGGGAAGGGACGTTGTCTCGCCGCCCACAATCACTCCTCCGTGTCTTCCCAAACAAGCGGACATTCCCTCATACAGCCCCTCGACCCGCTCAACCCTTGTCCGCCCCGGCACCGCCAGCGTCACCAAAAGCTCTCCTGGCCGCCCACCCATCGCCGCGAAGTCACTGAGCACTCTCGCCACCGCCTTCCAGCCGACTCTCTCCGGGTTTTCATCGGGCAAAAAATGAACACCTTCCACCACGGCGTCGGTTTTCAGCAAGGTCAGCTCCTCGCCCGGTCCCACCACCGCACAATCATCTCCGGGACCCACCACGACCTTGTCCGACCCAGCCAAGCCTTGGCAAAGCGCGGCGATCAACTCGTCCTCCCCTTTTTCTCCCACCGTCATCACTGCGGAAGGGCTGCGCCCGACAGCCTGCTTACCAGAATCAATCCGATCGTCGCTCCATTGAAGGCCGCATGACAGGCAATGGTGACCCAGATCGACCCCGTCCATTCGTAGAGAAGAACCAAGGCCACGCCCATCGCGAACAACACCGGCAGGCTCAAGAGATTGAAATGAGCTACCCCGAAAAACATCCCGGTGAACAAGGCCGCGAACCAACGATCCGAAAACCGCTTCACCACCGGATACAAATACCCCCGGAAAATCACCTCCTCGGCAATCGGTGCCGCGATGACCGCCGAGAAGGTCAGCGCAATGATCAAGCCCACATCCCTCGTTCCAGCCAAGGCCTTGACCGATTCTTGCTTCTGGGCGTTGAAGTTGGCCGCCACCCAATGCATCCATCCGAGCTGATCCAGAACGACGGCCAACGAAAAGAAGGCCACTACAAAGACCGGCACCACCCAGAACAGGCGAGGCCAACCTTTCCATCGAAGTCCGAAAAACTCCACAAGATTACTCCTCCAAAACAAGACCAGCGGCACCACCGAGGCCAGCATCAGCAGAAACACGCCCGACCCTGCCGCAGCCGAAGCTGTCGGCGCCGCGCCGCCCGACTTGGACAAGGCCTCGGGCAGCCCCTTCCACAACAGAAGCCAGAGACACACGTATCCGCCGGCTACGACCAAATCCAGAGCCTCTAACGTCGAAGTCCCCACGTTACCTCCCCGGTTCCAGTCGCTTTCCGGATTCTGCTTTCTCAGCCATGCATACACCGGAAGAGCCAGCCCGAAAAATGACACCGCAGTCACTAACAGAATGTTTCCCAGAAGCTTGTATTCGACAACGCTCACTCCCGCGAACCTAACCGCGGACAGCCCAATGAAAAGAATAAGGATCAAGTTGATCTTCCCTCTTGAAAGACCCGTCTCCTCTTCTACTTAGGGCGTGTGGACAAAATAGCTATCGGCACCAATCTGCTAGGGCGTGTGGACAAAATAGCTATCGGCACCAATCTGCTAATGCTGAGAGGTATACGAATGCCATGAAGGTTGCGGCCAATCGATCATAGCGGGTATTGCTTCTTCGGAAGCGCTCCAACCTTTGGAAAAGACATTCGATGACGTAGCGATCTTTACCGATACTTTTCAAGTATGGGACTTTCCGTTTGCGGTTCTTCTTGCCTGGAATGTTCGCTCCTCCACCTCGAGCAAAAATATGATCTCTTAGATCATCGCTATCGTATCCTTTGTCTGCCAGGACCACCTGGCCAGTGACATCTTCAAGGACTCGGACTGCTGCTGTCACGTCCGCCCGGTT
>JBMHCW010000003.1:0-26399 GCA_049889715.1 Akkermansiaceae bacterium
AGAGGGCCCCTTCAGTTCGGGCCCTTTTGATTTTCACAAGGGAAGGTCGATTAGCTCAGTGGTAGAGCGCTTGCTTCACACGCAAGATGTCACTGGTTCAAATCCAGTATCGACCACCATTTGTGGAGTTTTCCACGAATGGGGATTCGGCGTGGGTGGCGGAATTGGTAGACGCGCCAGACTAAGGATCTGGTGGCCGCAAGGCCGTGGGGCTTCGATTCCCCCCTCGCGCACCACCCCGAGAACCGGGTCTGTCTACACCAAAGTTTGGGGACGAGGCAGTTTTTGAGGTTTTAAATGAGATTACTAGCCGCATTGGGCGATGACTCGGAGGCGGTAGTTTTCGAAGTTCTTAAATCCGTATGCCCGTCGTTGGATGAGCTTCATTTTGCGATGGAAGCCTTCGGTGATCCCGTTGTTCTTGGTGAAGCGCCACATGCAGGCGATGGGTTCCATCCAGTCCCAAAGGGTCCGGGCCAGGGTCTCCAGTGGCTTGAAGGAGCTGTCTTTGAGTTCACGGATATGCCTCAGGAGTTGCTTGATGAGGCGAGAGCATTGCTTCTTGGGTTTGTTCTTTTGGTTCATGAGTTGGCGGATTTGGTGAAGGTTTTGATAGAAGGGTTCGAGGACGGGGTGTTGGACGAAGAGTTCCTGAAGTCGTTTCTTTTACCTGGTGTTGAGTCGCGAGGGCTTCTTGCGCATGGCGGCGAGGTAGCCGCGATGGTTCTTGAGTTTTGGAACCAGGAGGCTTGCGAGTTGAATGAAGTGATGATTGATGATGCGGATGACATGGAAGCGATCGGCGACGACGCGGGCGTTGGGAAAGTATCGTTGGACGAGTCTTCGGTAGGGACTTGAGAGGTCGATGCAGACGAGCTGAACGCGCTCACGTCCCTTGAGTTTGCTTAGGAAACAGGCAAGGTCGGCTTCGCTGCGACCGGGGTGGATTTCAAAGATGCGATGGTTTTTGAGATCACAGAAGGTGGTGCAGAAGCGCTGTCCTTTATGGAGGGTGTGTTCGTCGATCCCGAGGACCAGATGGCATTGGAGCGAGATGCGTTCGGCGGCTTTGCGCCCGGTGAATTGGCGGTAGATGCGCTCGACGGTTGCTTCGCCGAGTCCTTGTCTCCGGGCGATGGTGCGGGTGCAGACTCCTTGGTGGTGCTGCTCGAAGATGGTCTGGCGATAGGGCTCCGAAGTGTGTCTGCCTTTGATGATTCCGGGGAAGTCGGGAATGAAGAATCGCCCGCAGGTGAGGCATCGGAATCTGCGTGATGTGATGAACAATCTGGTGGGTTCCTGGAAGCAATCCAGATGCCTGACTTTGCGGAGATATCGACCTTTGCTCTGAATGCGGGAGCATTGGCAGTGAGGGCAGCATTTGGGCTCAAACTCAGACTTCAGCTCGACATGGAGTTGGAGCCCATTATCTTGGGAAGCCTGAAGGGTGTGGTAATCCTTTAGGCCTATTTTTAGGTTAAGAAACATCGGGGACATGATGGCTTCATCGCCTCATGTCCCCAATCTTTGACGAAGAGCCTGACGGCGGAGACGCCGGCGTCGTTTCGTCCGGTGCTCCTGCCTCTGCCGATGGCACTGAAACATCCCATTCCGGAGGCAATCTGTTCGACCTTCTCGGCAAATAGATGGCGCTGTTGCAGGGATGGAATAAAAAAGAAAAATAATTTCTCAAAAGTGTAACCACCCTTCCACCCAGTGCGTCACTCCCATTGAAAGCCACAATGCCCCAGGCAAAAACAATCAGCTTTCACCAACTCAAAAAGAGAAACCTATGAAACTGAATCAGACCGAAAATATCTCTTTTTCTTTACCGTTAACTTGGTAGCCTTTTTACTAGTGCAGGGCGTCTCGTCAGAAGGTTCACGATCTTCCTCGGTGTTGAAAGCCCTCTATTCCATTTCGGATGAGGAACTCAGGGAGGATTTTGAGTCATTGAATGATCAGGCGATTCAATTGCGAATTGATGAGAAGAAGTTTCGCAGGCTGAGCGAGAGCCGAGTTTCGGACAAGGACTTGGCCCGTTCCTACCATCGGCGATTACTTCTGGGGTGCCACATGGAGGAGTCCTCCAAGTTGCCCAAGGAGTTAATCCTCCTTTCCGTGACGCTGCCGGCCTTTGAAATCGCCGAGATGGCCTGCGGGGTGTCCTGCGAGCGTGGTGAGCTATTGAAGCTGGGGCAGGTTGTCATGGACTGCGAGGAATCCGGAATATTCGATGGCTACGATTCTGCCGTGGCCAAGAGCGATGCCATCCTGACCAAGATTCATGACACCATGTTCGTGAATGTCCTGGAGAGGTATGGTCATGCCGAAATCGTGCGTCTTTTTGAGACGAAACGTCCTCTTTTCGAGTTGAAGATTGAGGTTGGTCGCCGATTGGTCTCACCTTACTCGATCGAGAAGGAGGAGGCGTTAAAGATTGAGGCCGACTTCCGGGAGAAGTTCGGCCCCGAGTTTGTCACTGAGTTGAACCGGAGGCTTGAGCAACACGATCTGGTTGCCGGTTAGAGCGCAAACGTATCTTCGGCGGGGGATTTTCCGCGGGTTTGACTGACTTCGCCGTTGGATGCCAGATGCACCAGAGCATGGAACACGTCTTCGGTATCGCCGCTGATTTCGGTGGCGATATCCTGCGCGGATTTTTCTTCCGCGGTGAGATGTCCGCGGACCTGGTTAAGAAGATCGAGAAAGACGGTGGCCGCGGCCTTGCCAGCCTCCACGCCAGGCTGATGGTAGGCGTTGATATTCACCAAGCTTGCGTAGAAGGTGACCGTGCGCTCGAAGAGGGCAATCAGATGGCCCAAGGTTCTGGCGGTAACTTCCTCAATTGAAATCAAAACGGAGTGACGTCCATTTTCATAAAGGGCTCGTCGGGTTCCGCGGAGGAATCCCTGTAAGTAGTCCGCCGAAGTATTGGTTCCGTCAACTGAAATGGAACGTCCTTGCCGGCCTTTGCGGACTTCAATGAAGGTGGCGAAGAAGTTGTGAAGTCCGTCACGGAGTTGTTGAACATAGGCGTGCTGATCGGTGGAGCCCTTGTTGCCGTAAACCGCGATCCCTTGATTGACAGTCTTCCCGTCGAGGTCTTCGGCTTTCCCCAAGGACTCCATGATCAATTGCTGGAGATACTTGGAGAAGAGGACGAGAGAGTCCTTGTATGGAAGAACGACCATGTCCCGGTCACCTTTTCCATTCCCTTCGTGATGCCAGGCAAGGGCAAGTTGCATGGCCGGATTGTTGGAAACATCGCTGGAGCGGGTCAGTTCATCCATCTCCCGGGCTCCATCCAGCATGGCGTCGAGATCGATTCCCTGAAGAGCCATTGGGACAAGGCCCACGGTTGAGAGGACGGATGTTCGTCCGCCAACCCAGTCCTCCATGGGGAAGGTGGTGATGAAACCTTCCTCTCTGGCAAAGTTGTCCAGCTTTGAGCCTTCTCCGGTGATGGCGATGGCGTGTTTTCCGAAGTCGAGACCCCGGTCATCATAAGCATTCTTGGCTTCCATCATCCCGTTCCGGGTTTCCGGGGTCCCGCCGGATTTGGAAATGACAATGGAGAGGGTTTGAGGAAGTTCGTCGCCAATCTCTTTGAGATCCTTGTCCATGCCCTGGGGATCGGTGTTGTCGAAGAAATAGGTCGTCATCTCGTCGGAAGCCCCGAGCGCATCGTAAATCAACTGAGGTCCGAGAGCGGAGCCGCCAATCCCGATAATGAGAATGTTTTTGAAGACTCCTCCGGAGGGAGGAGTGATTTCGCCGGTGTGAACTTTGCGGGCAAAACTCTTGAGGGCCGCCAAGGGTTCGGTGATCTGGGCTTTGATTTCGTCGTTGGGGGCGAGGTCGGGTTGGCGAAGCCAGTAGTGTCCGACCATCCGGCCTTCGTCAGGGTTGGCAATTTCTCCGGCCTCGAGTTTGGACAGGTCTGCCAAAGCACGCTCGATGGCTGGCTGCATCTTGTCCGGAAAGTCAGCAGGAATGTCCATCCGCGAGAGGTCGAGATTGAAACCGATTTCCGGGAAACGGATCAGGGAGCTGGAATAGTGTTCGAACGACATGAGTTGAGTTTAGTAAGTGAGAAGAGACTTGATGGTCGTGTTACCGAGAGTTTCTCGTCCGTTGAGAGCCGAGAGCTCGATCAAAAACGAGGTGGACACAATATCGGCTTCGAGTGCTTTCAGGAGCTTGATGGCCGCAGCCGCTGTGCCACCGGTGGCGAGAAGGTCATCAACCAGGAGGATTTTTTCACCGGGGTGAACGGCATCTTCGTGAATCTCGACCATGTCTTCCCCATATTCGAGAGTGTAGGCCATTTGCCGCGTGGTCCAGGGGAGCTTTCCCTTCTTTCGAACGGGGACGAACCCGGCGCCCAGAATGTGGGCCACGCCAGCGGCGAAAATGAACCCCCGAGCGTCGATTCCGACAACTTTGTCGATCTGATGTTCACCGGCGGTTTCTGCAAGCAAGTCCAACGAAGCCTTGAAAAGTTTTGGGTCTCCCAAGACTGGGGTGATATCCTTGAAGAGGATTCCGGGCTTTGGAAAGTCGGGAACGTCCCGGATGGCGGCATCAAGATCTGCTACAGTCGGCATGGCCGGAGGCTAGGATGGTTTTGTCGTCTGGAAAAGCTCTAGCACCAGGAGAGAGCTGTGTTTTTGATGAAATTGAAATATCAGGGTGTCGGAGCGGGGTAATTTGGCCGAATGGGGAGATTTCGACGACTCTTGCGCGACTTTTACGGAGGGATCCCCCGTCCCTTGGCGTTGCGGCTGTTAGCGATGCCATTTCTGCTGAGTCTCATTGATCTGGCGGTGACGCTGTATTTCCAGCCCGAGGATTATTGGAGAGGGAACCGGTCGGTGGTGATCGAGGGGAATCCGATCGCCCGCTGGGCGTTTTTCGCTCATCCGCTGATGATTGTCCCGGGCTTCGTGGGCTGGTATGCCTTGGTTATTCCTCTCATCTTTAAGACTCCGGCGTGGATCGGATTGCGGGTTCACGTCTTTCTTGTTCTGGGGCATGGAGTGACGATCAGCGGGTGGTTGCTTCGTTATGGGGGGATCCCTTGGGGGCTTCTGGCTCTTTGTTGGTTCGGAATGCTGGTCGCGGCCCTCCGATTTGTCGCTCCCTTTCTGGTATCCTGGGAGGAGCGAGGTAAGTCATTAGTTTTGATGAATTTAGATTGTCATCGTGGGATTTAATTGTTTCCCTGCAGGCTTAGCACACACAACAAAACAAGCTATCAACATGAATCGTAAAAAACACCTCCCAGTTTTGACCGCAGTGACTTGTCTTGCTGCTTCGACTGCTCCTTCCTCTGGAATTGTCGTCATGATTTCCGATTTGACTCCATCCGGGGCGCCGATTGAGGACTTTTTCAACGATAATTTCTCGAACATTACTGAAATCCGACACGGTAATTTCGCTAACTTTTCTGCAGCGGCAAGCCAAGATGCCCTCAACGGAACTGGTGCATTTGCAGGACAGGGAGCAGCTGACGTCTTTGTGATTGGGCGTTCTCTTAGCAGTGCGGGATACGCTAATGGCGATTCGGATGGCTACAATGGGATCAGCATCCCGTTTATTAATTTCACCGCCTACACGGCACGTGACCTTGGGAATCGGCTTGGCTGGCATACCAGTAGCGCCAACAATGCCTCTTCTCGAGTCGGTGATGAGACGACCGTGACAGCTGCAGGTGCTGCTATTTTGGGGCTAGCTGCTGGAGATTTTGATTTTTTTACCGACGATCCGAACTTTAACGGGCTTTCGGTTGGAACTACCGGATTTGGAGGAGGAGAAATTCTCGCTACGATTGGTGGAAACACGTTGGCTGCCTTTTGGGAGAGCGGTGATGCTCCGGGAGGAGTCAATTCCGGACAGACGAACTTTCCCGGGCCTCGACTGCTCTTCAATCTTGATAATGAGCCTGGCACCGGAAACGATGGCACGAATGATTTTACTGGCATGACTTCTGAGGGAATTTTTGCCCTTCGCTCAGCAATTGACTTTGCGACTCCCTTGACAGCTGTTCCCGAGCCATCAACTGGTCTTCTTGGCTTGCTCGGTCTCGGTCTTTTGGCCAGACGCCGCAGATCGTAGTCATCCTCTTCATATCTTAAGGTCGTTTCCGGATCCAGAAACGGCCTTTTTTCTTGGGAAGATTCCCGGATCCGCACTTGAAAGGTTGGCGGGGGGAGGTCAGTTACATGGGCATGGGAATCGGCTGGGTGGTCATCGCAACAGTCCTTGCTTCGGCAGGGGGTGTTTTTGGTGTGCTGGGAGCTCGGGCCGAAAAACAGAGCCGGGCGGCTTTCATTTGGATGATGGCTGCCTTTGTCGCTCAATTGATGGCTCTGGGTTGGCGGGGAGAACTCCGTGGGCAGTGTCCCCTCGGGGATGTCGGTGAAGTTTGTCTCTTCCTCGCTTGGTCGTTGACGATGTTCTATCTGGTTACTGGTTCGACCTACCGCCTGTCTCTTTTAGGGGTATTTACTACTCCTTTGGTCGTGGTTCTGCAGCTGGCTTCTTTGGTTCCGGGAGCTTTCGACAAGACGGTGGTCAAAGCTTCCACCGTTGATCCCTGGAGGGAGGCCCACGCAGCCCTGTCGGTTCTATCCTATGGAGCTCTCGCCTTGGCGGCCGTGGCTGGAGTGATGTTTTTTGTACTGAATTACCGGCTCAAGTCCCACAAATTTGGTGGTGGACTGGTTCACGGGATGCCGTCGATCAGCCGTTTGGTCAAGGCCATGGCCCGGATCGCGGTGGTGGGTTGGGTCATTTTGACAGCGGGGATCGGAGCCGGACTTTTAATGGGCAGCGGGATGTTCAATATCCATCTCATGGTGGCGACCATCACCTGGGTTCTCTATGCCGTTCTGCTCGGGGTTTATTTTGTGAGAGGTCTCCCCGGGCGCCAGTTGGCCATCGGGCTGACTTCTCTCTTTGTTCTCTCACTACTGGTTTTCACGAAGCTCTGATGCAACTGGTCTGTCTCGGTTTGAATCATGAAACCGCTCCGGTCGAGGTGCGGGAGCGTTTTGCGCTCTCGGAAGCGGGGCTGGATCGGGAGACTGAATCCTTGATGTCTTCGGAGCATGTTGAGGAGGGGGTGATTCTATCGACCTGTAATCGGACGGAGTACTACGCCGTGGTGAATGGCGGGAGCGGGGTCTCCGAGTTGGAGAGCTGGATCTGCGCGCAACGAGAGTATGAGGGATCGAGGGATGGAATTTTCTACTACCATGAGTCGCGGGAGGCAGCAGAGCATCTTTGTCGGGTCGCCAGTGGGATGAACTCGATGGTTCTGGGGGAGACCGAAATTTTTGGTCAGGTTAAACAGGCTTACCGGAGATCGTTGGAAGGTGGCGCCACCAAGACAGTGTTGAACAAGCTGTTTCAACGAGCGTTCGGAGTAGGCAAAAAAGTGAGGACTCACACGGCCATTCAGGAAGGTGCGACGTCGGTGGCGGGGGCTTCCGTGGAGTTGGCCGAAAAGGTTTTTGGTCGGCTCGATGGAAGTTCGGTTCTGGTCATCGGTGCGGGCGAGATGAGTCGCAAGACCGCGCGGGCTCTCCAATCACGAGGGGCGTCATCGGTCATGGTGACCAACCGTTCCTATGATAAGGCGGTGGATCTTGCGGGGGAGATTGGAGGGCGAGCAGTGCATTTTGAAGGTTGGGAGGAAGAATTGGCGGGATTGGATGTGGTCATTGCGGCGACTGGCGCTCCTCATTTCGTGGTCAAGCCACATCATGTCGAGGCGGTGCGGCGTAAGAGAAAGTTTCGCCCTCTGATCATGGTTGATATCGCGGTGCCCCGGGATATTGATCCCAAGGTGGGGGAAATCGAGGAGGTGTATCTCTATGACATTGACACTCTTCAGGAAATGGCGGACGAAGCTCGAAAGCGTCGCGAAGAACAGCTGCGTTTGTGTGAAGAGATCATTCGGGAGGAAATTGATAAGGCGAAGCTGCCTGCGGTGAACGATTAAGTGATGAAAAAGTTAAGGATTGGAACGCGAGGAAGTGCCTTGGCGTTGAAACAAGCTGAAATGACCGAGGCGGCTCTTGGGGCTGCCTTTCCCGATCTGGAGTTGGAGCGGGTGGTGATCAAGACCACGGGAGACCGAAGAACCGATGTTGCTTTGAATGAAGTGGCCAAGGCTGAGGGGATTTGGGACAAGGGGGTATTCATCAAGGAGTTGGAAGTGGCCCTGGAAGCCAACGAGATTGACGTCGCGGTTCACAGTTTGAAGGACCTGCCGACCGTCTTGGAAGAGCCGTTTCAACTTCGATCGGTTTTGGAGCGGGCTCCGGTGGCAGATGCGTGGATCGGAAAGATTCCTTGGGCTGAAGTCACCAAGGGAAGCAGGGTTGGAACCAGTTCGGTGCGGCGGGAACGACAGCTCGAGTTTCTCAAGCCAGGGGTGAAAGTCATCGATCTTCGCGGGAACGTTCCGACACGACTCAAGAAAGCGGCTGTTGATGGAGACTACGATGGCATCATTTTGGCCGAGGCCGGAATGACTCGTCTTGGGTATCAGACGGAGGGGATTTTCGAGATCGACCGTCGGCCTCTTTTTGTCGAGTGCCTGGCAGAGAAAGAGTTTTTTCCGGCTGCCGGCCAAGGAGCGGTGGGATTGGAGATCCGGAGGGGCGACGAAGAGAGTGGTCGATTCATCGATGCCTTGAATCATCAGGAAACGTGGGATCGGGTCTCGGCCGAGCGGGAGTTTCTAAGGCTCCTGGATGCCGGTTGTTCGACACCGATCGGGGTGTGGTCGGTGCTCGAAGGAGAACATTTGTCCATGGGAGCGCGGGTGTTTCCGGAGGGTCCGGGGTCGCCTCAAACGGCGGTGGCGGATGGAGTGGTGCCACTTGAGGTGGCTGGTGAACTTTTCAAGAAGCTGAAATGAGTAAGAAGGGAATTTGTTATTTGGTGGGCGCCGGCCCGGGAGACGTTGGGTTGGTGACCTTGAAGGCCAAGGAATGCATCGAGAAGTGCGATGTTCTCGTTTACGATGCCTTGTCCAGCGCTGAGTTGGTGGGGTGGACCAAGAAAGGATGCGAATTAATCTTTGCCGGCAAGAGGGCTGCGGATCATGCCATTCCACAGGACAAGATCAACGATCTCATTGTTGAAAAGACTCTTGAGGGCAAGGTGGTGACACGTCTCAAGGGAGGAGATCCCATGATTTTCGGAAGGGGGGGCGAAGAGGCTGCCGAGTTGGCCGAGGCGGGGGTTCTCTTTGAAATCGTTCCCGGGATATCATCGACCATAGCAGGGCCGGCTTATGCCGGGATTCCCGTCACTCATCGCGATCATTGTTCCCAATTGACGATCTTCACGGGACACGAAGACCCGACCAAGGAGGACACCTCTCTTGATTTCGACCAATTGGCCAAGACACCTGGAACCAAGGTGTTTGTCATGGGAGTGTCCCGGCTCAGAGGGATTTGTGATCAATTCATCAAGGGTGGAGCCTCTCCCGAAACTCCCATTGCGCTGACCCGATGGGCCACCACGGGAAAGCACCGGACTGTTCAGGGAACTCTTGCGACGATTGCTGATATCGTGGAAGAAGCCCGTTTTAAATCTCCTGCGGTGGCAGTCATTGGTGATGTGGTCAATGAGCGCGAAAAGATCAATTGGTTCGAAACCCGGCCACTATTTGGGAAGCGGATCGTGGTGACCAGAACCAGAGATCAGGCTGGAGAACTCAGTAAACGTCTTGGAGAGCTCGGGGCGGATGTTATTGAACTGCCAACCATTCGGATTGATCCTCCGCAGGATCGATATGAATTCGCGGAACTAGTGGCTGATGCCCACACCTATGATTGGCTCGTGTTCACCAGTCCCAATGGGGTGAAGAAATTCTTTGATGCCTTTTATGCCACTTATCAGGATGCGCGGAGTCTCGGAGGTCCGAGGATTGCCGCGATTGGTCCAAGCACGGAAGCAGCGATCCGTGAGTATCGGTTTACAGTTGATCTCCTTCCCGAGAAGAGTTTTGTCGCGGAAGGATTGATCGACGCCTTTAAGGATCAAAGTATCGAGCATCAGAAGATCCTCTGGATCAAGGCCGAGGAAACCCGTGACGTCATTCATCGTGATCTCACTGCATTGGGAGCGATTGTGGATTCCTGTATTTCCTATCGGACGGTTCCTGAAACCAGCGACCCGACTGGCGCGGTGGAGAGCCTGAAAGAGCGCGGCGCCGATATGATCACCTTTACCAGTGGTTCGACGGTTGAGAACTTCTTTGCTCTTGAACTGGACTGGCCGGAGGATTGCGTTGGCGCATGTATCGGACCGGTGACCAGTAGGACCTTTGCCGCCAAGAGTGGTGCTGATTCGATAGAGGCCTCGCGCCACGACATCGATGGTTTGGTGGAGGCCATTCTCGAACACTTTTCGTCCTGATCGAATAGTAGAAGATCAGGTTGCAATCTGCTCGAGAACTTTCATGGCGGCATTGTGTCCGGGAATTCCACTGACCGCGCCACCTCTTTTTGCCGACGATCCACAGATGTAGATGTTCGGATAAGGGGTTTCCACACCCCATTGGCCGACTTCGTCATTTGATTCAGCATAGGGCCAGGTCAGGTTCCCGTGAAAGATGTTGCCTTTGGGGAGGTGGACTTTTTGTTCCAAGTCGACGGCGCTCATTGCTTCAAGGCACGGATTTCCTTCTGAATCGATGGCCAGACATTCTTCGATGGGCTCATCGAGGTATCGATTGATGCCGGCCAGATAGCGATTCACGACTTCTTGTCGCGTTCCTTCGTTGTCGGTTTCAAAGAGCCGATAGGGCATGTCGAGACCGAAGAGGGTCAGGGTATGATACCCTTTGCGATTCAGGTCTTCGGACAGGATGGAGTGATCAGTGAGGGTATGGCAGTAGATCTCTCCGGGTGGCCTTGATGGAATCTCGCCGGACACGCTTTCCCGGTGACTATCCATCATCGCCTCGTAGCCTTCGTCGATATGAACCGTTCCGGCGAAACTCACGTCAGCTGTGCAGGTGGATGATCGGAGTCGGGGAAGTTTCCGAAGTAACATGTTGATTTTGAAACCGGCTCCTTCCACGTCGCAGTTGGTCGATCCTGAACTCCCGGAAATCAGGTGATCGAGAACCTGTCCGGCGGCGTTTGAAAGGATGAAGCGCGCTTCAACCTCTTGCTCTCTCTCGTCGTAATCAAAGTGAACGGTAGGGGTTTTCAAATGAGGTTTGATGACTTTGGCTTCGGCCCGCGTGAGGAGGGTCAGGTTTCCTGTTTTCTGGGCCATGTCGATGAGTTGTGTGACCAAGGAGCCCATTCCTCCGACCGGGACGCGCCACTCACCGGTTCCCTGACCGATGATGTGGTAGAGAAAGCATTTGTTCTGCAAAAGAGATTCATCATGCGGGCTCGTGGAGACGCCGATTCGACCGTCGGTGAAAACCAGTCCACGAATGAGGTCATCGGAAATTCTTGATTCAATGAGTTCGCCGATTGGCTTCTCGATCATGGCCTCCCAGACCTTGGCGCTGACTTTTCTCTCCAGGTTTGCCTTTGAATCAAGCGGGTGAAGGAGTCCGGGCCAGATGACGGAGGCGATCTCTTCCTGCATGGAGAGAAGATCGCAATAGCCTTGGTAGTCGTTGGACCCGCCAGTGAAGTTTTCAAAGGCTTCACGATTGGCGGAGTCGTGGTCGTTTCGGATCAGGAGATCCCGATAGCGTCCCTCTTGAAAGTCGGGAGTCCATGATGAGGTCTTCCGTGATCGCAGTTTGAGATTGAGTCCAAGATCGGAAGCGATCTTCTCCGGGAACAAGCTGATCAAGTAGGAATAGACCGAAAGGCGGGCATTCATGCCGGGAAACGTGGAGCGTGATTGTGTCGCTCCGCCGGGGACTTCATTCCGTTCCAGGACGAGAACCGAGAGGCCGGCCTTGGCCAGGTAGGCTGCTGAAATGAGACCATTGTGACCACTTCCGATGATGATGACATCATATCTAGGCTTGAGTGGAAGGCCGGGCATGAGCCAAGGGGAGCATTCGCACCATGAATGGTCAAGAAGGAGGAAAACGAAGAGGCCGCTCTCTGGAACAAAGAGCGGCCTCAATGAATAGGGTTGAACCTGATTTTCTGTTACTTGAGGAGAATGACCCAATCCATCTTCTTTTCAGACGGAGGTGGTCCGATCTTGCTTTCCTTCGAAGGCTTGATCGTTCCTCCTTCAGTATACTCACCGGTCCGGGGATTGAACCATTGGGCTGAAAGGGGTTTTGACGCACCTGAAAGGTCCAGAGCAATCTCGCCGCCGGTTTTTAAAAAGACGAGGTAGGGACCGCCTTTGGCTGAGAAGACGTAAGCATCTCCGGTTGCAAGTTGATCATTGTTGGACATCGAGGTCAGAGGCAGCTTCTGCTTTTCAAAGAACTGAAGAGCGTGGTTGCACTGATCCCAGAAGAGATCCCGACTGCGCCAGTCCTGGCAGGTCAGGTCGCTATGCGGATGCTTGTAGCCGAAATACCATTCCAATCCATATCCGCCCGCGGTGTAGCATCCCCAGAGTCCGTTGACCCGGGCGTTGCGATGTCCGGGGTCCTCTTTGTCTGTGATCAGGGCGTGGCTGGCATCGCCCGGTTCGTCGCAGGCTACGGCCCACTTTTTTCCTGCCTCCGCTGATTTGGTAATGTAGTCGAGAGTGCGACTGTGAACCCGGGAGAAGTCAGGTTTGTTGGTTTGCAGTGAGAATCCGGTCAGGGCGAAGTCGTTCCCCAGGAGGTCATAGTGCGGGTGGCCCATGTTGTGGATCACGATGTGATTCTTGTAAGGATCGTTGTCGTGAAGGTATTTGGCCCACGCACCTTTCTGCTCGGTGGTGGCTTCGTTGATTTCCTCGCCGAGGTTCCAGTTCAGGGCCGGGTGGTGAGCGAAGCGGGCGATGAGTTCGCGATAGTAGAGTTTGCGCTCCGGTCCAAGGTCGCCTTTATCGAGAAGCATTTCGTTCTCGGTTTCCATGGTTTTGAAGTGGAGGAACATTCCCTTGGCGGTGCCATGCTCGAGGACAGTTTCCCATTGAGCAAGACGCGAGACGTCAAGGTTGACGCGCTCGTTGTAAGTGGTGTAGGGGAAGACATTCCGGTCATCGCCCTTGATGTTCATGGTGAGAAACGAGAAGGCGTTGAGACCTTTCGATGAAAGGTAGTTGATGGCTCCGATGAGACCCTTCCCTTTGCCGTCTTTCCAGGTGGGATCGCCTTCCTTCCAGTCGCGAACGTGTGGTTCCCAGGTCTTGATGAGATTATCTTTGACGCCATCGATCTTGAAGGTTCCGTCGAAGTCCTGATAGGCGAAGATGTTTTCCGGAGCATCTGCTCCGCACTTGATGAAGTATTCCTTGTTGCCGGCAAACTGGAGGTAGTGTTCACCGACGTAGGTCAATCGTCCCTTCGCGCGCATGTCGGCTCCGGTCTTGTCGGTATTGTCGATCTCGAACGATCCGCTCTTTCCGTGGAAAGCTGCGATGGGCTCACCTTCCGACCCGTTGGTGGCGACTCCTTTGCCTTTAACGAAGGAAACTTCATAGTCCCACTTGCCGGTCTTGCTTGGGGCAAGGTGGGCGTGCCACTTTGTTCCCTTGTCAGCACTGCTGTTTGCTGAGTCTCCGTCGGCTGCGAAGTATCCGGGAACTTGATAGACAGGATCTCCGGATTCGTGAGTGAAGGTTACCGTCATGCGATAGTCGGTAAAGGGATTGGGCGAAGTGTCCTGTTCGTGGGCGAAAGGTCCATCGAGGGTGACGGTGACCTTGTGCCACTCGCGAAGCTCTCCGCTGACGTCAACCGATCCTTTGCCGTCGGGGGATCGCTCGGCGGGATCACTGAAGTATTTTTTAAAGTCGACCCCGGTGACAGGAACGAATGGGGCCTCTTTGCCTCCTGATCCATGGGCAGCAGCGACGGCCTTGGCCAGTTCGGCTTTCCCTTTGCCAACTGGAACGAAAGTGAGGCTGCGCCAGCGCCCCCGGCTGAACTCAGACCCATCGGTTCCGACTTTGGCCTTCACAGAAATGGCATCGCCATTTGCAATCTTGATGTTTTTCCAGACGACTCCGAACTTCTTTCCTTCCTCAAACATCTTCGTGCTGAGGGGGCAAACGAAGTGACCGATTTCCTCGTCGTTTCGTGAAACCCGGTATTCGGACTTTCCATCGCTTTCACCCACAGCCCGGAACACAACATCGTAGTTTCCGGAGGGAAAGGGGAAGGCGTTGCGGGTTTCAGCTTCTTTGTGCTTGTTCGGATTGATCGCGAGCCACTTGTTGTTATCGACGTAAAAGTGGCTTCCTTCGATCGGGAATGCCGTCGACTTCATGACTTTCCGATCGTTCTGGGCCAGGGAAGATGAAGCGGAAACGAGGAGTCCTGCGACGCAGAGGGCAAGTCCGGGCAAACGGGTTCTTCCAGGTTTCGCCAATCGGAGATGAGTTTGATGTGTATGATTCATGTTTTGATTGGTACTATCTACACTTCGCAGTCAGCGCCGGAACGTGCACAAACTTCTGGAAAAAATTCGTCCGGCTCGATTGGAAGATCGGTTTTTGAATATTTTGGGATTATTTTGTGCACGATTTGACCCGACTGGTGAATTGAAGATAAAACCGATGGCTTAGAGCCTGTTGAAAGAGATGGAAGAGAACAAGAATTTCGATGCCTTCCTCGGGATTACCGAGAATCGTTCCAAGATCATGGCCGTGATTGTGGCCATGGTTCGGGATTTCGATGTGGCTGAAGATCTCTTCCAGCAAACAGTTCTCGAGATCCTGCAGTCGGCCGATAAATTTGATCCATCGAGAGACTTTTTGCCGTGGGCTTCGGGGGTGGCCCGGAATGTGGTCAGGCGGCACTGGAGGGGAACGGAAAAACAGCCATCACTGGCCAGTCAGGAGGCCCTTGATTCTTTGTCCGAAATGGCTGTCGACGAACAAGAAGAGGATCTTTGGCAGTCCGAGAGGGCAGCCCTGCATGTTTGCCTCGGGAAACTACCCAATCGGATGAGGCGGTTGTTTCTTTTGAGATACGGTGAGAATCACAAGGCTGGGAAATTGGCGGAGTTGTCCTCGTTTCCGGTTGGTTCACTCCGAACGACGTTGGCGCGGTTGAGAACGAAGCTTCGACATTGCATCAATACGGAGATTCAGGAATCCAGTTAGAGCAGGAGCAATGTTGGAACAGGACTTTGAAAAATTGTTGGCCGGCTACTTCGAGGATGACCTTGAAGAAGGAGAGCTCTTGAGCTTGCAAAAAGCGGTCGAAGAGAACCCGGCCTTCAGACGTCGTTTTCAGAGGGAGATCCGTCTTCATGGTTTAATGAGGGAGGAGGCCTTGGTCTATCTTGAGGGGAACAAGGGAGTGTCCGAAAAGGTGGTGAGATTCGGATGGAAAAAGTTCGCCGCCATCGCGGCCATTGTGCTGGCTGCTCTCATTGTGAGCCAGTCTGATTGGTTTGGGACACCGGGGGGCGAGGCTGTGGGGCACTGTGTTTATGTTGCCGAAAGCTCGGAAGCCACACTTATCAGGCAAAGTGGGGAAGAGAGGGTTTTGGCGAGCACCGTTCTGCAACCTGGAGACATCATCAAGACAGGCGACGGAGGGCAGGCTTCATTCCAGATTTCGGGAGTCGGTCTGGTGACGCTCAAGAGTGGAACTGAAATCGAGATTTTTCCAGAGGAGAGCGATGCTTCGGTGGTGATTCAGAAGGGAAGGGTTTTGGTGGAGGCGGAGAAGCGTCAACCCGGTACCGCTCCTGCGGTCTTCCTGACGCCCAAGGCCGAAGTGGAGGTCATGGGCACCGTCTTTGGCGTGGAAGTGAATCAAGCCTCGACCCGGGTCAAGGTGCACGAAGGTCTGGTGCGTTTCTCCGGGCACGGAAGCGAGAAGGTCGTGGATGTTGAAGCCGGACAGTATACCGAGAACCGGGGAGAACAGACAGTCGTTTTGAGTCAGTCGGATTTGGAGCCGGGGGCTCTTCTGCCGGGACAGGAGCGGTTGCTTCCCACGGATGATGCTTATTCGGAACATCGCAGAATTCGTAACGACGAGTTCATCAAGGTTGAAAAAGGAAGACGGAAGGCATATTTGAAATTTGTGGTTCCCGAAGGCCGGGAGGTTCTCGGGGCTTCCTTGCGGTTGACCCAATCAGTGGACGCGGGAGGAGGAGGGCTCATCGTTTCGTCGGGGAGCAGCAATGACTGGGACGAAGAGACCTTGAGTAAGGAGAATGCTCCGGAGCCAATCAGTGAACTATCCAGACGGGATGGTTGGATCGGGCTTGATGCCCTGGTGGAGTTGGATGTTTCGTCGTTCGTCAAGGTTCCGGGGACGTACACGCTTGTTCTTGAACTCGAAAGCGGAGGGGCCAATGACATTTGGTTCGGGTCCCGTGAAAGCAACACACCGCCCGAGTTGATTGTGACTCGTGATGTGGACTAGATGAATTTCGAAAAAGAGAAAATACAGATGATGAAGAGAATATCGATTGCAGCATGGACTGCCTTGGCAATGGTTTCGGCGGTCCAGGCTGCTGTGAAGCCTGCTTATCAAACCCAGGAATGGCCGCAGGCCCGCAAGCTCATTTGGGCCAAGCCGGGAGTTGGTGGGAACATCGCGGAGGTCAAGAATTGGAAAACTGCTGCAGGACAGCCTGCCAAGAAGGCCCCTGATCGCGATACCGATATCGTGTTGCCGAAGTCGAAGAAGATCTATGACGTTAAGGGTTCCCGGACGAACCAGGTTCGGCACGTGATGGTCGAGAGTGGCGCCCGTTTTGGTGGTGGTCACCGTAATGAGGTTGAGATTTGGGGGAATCTTGAAGTTCAGCCCGGAGGGCGAGTTCTCTATATTTCCATTCGGGGAACCAAACACACCTACGTTCATCTCATCGGCGCCGAATTTCCTTCAAAGGAGAATGGCCAGACTCTCGCGCATCCTTCGACCAGGGTTGCCGCCGCGAAACAGTGTGCCAGCCAGATCTCCCATAAGTTTCAGATTGCCAAGGTGGGCACCGCTTCGGTGGAGTTTTTCGGGAATGCGGCCATCAGTGATGAAGTGATGCTTCAGAAGGGGCGACTGATTGTGAGCGGGGATTTCCGTTGGAGTGGCATTACCGGCAAGGGTTCTCTTGAGATTTACGACGGAGGCATTCTCGAGATTCAGTCGGGAGGCCGGGTTGGTCCGTTTGATTCTTCCAACCGGAAGGCAGTTTTTAATCTGAATGTTTACCGAAACGGCACCATCCAAGCTGGTTCACCTGAGAGACCGTTGACCAAGGATGCCTATCTTCTCCTTGGGTTCGCCGAGAATGATAAACCGGGGAGAACCGGACTATATGCAGGATTGGGTTCGATGATTCGGGTCTATTCGAGTAATCCTGAAAAGGCCAAGTTGGTGGTGAGCTCGATCACCTCGGTGCCGGGGTTTGCGAATGGGCGTGGCCAGTCAGTTGGGGATCCCAAGGAAAAGGCCAAGGGAATCAAGGGAATCGCGATGCAGCTGGCCGGTGATGTTGATTTCGATCACACCGTTTTTGACTACGTTTCGGAGGGGGGGATCGGATTAGGTGATCCTGAGCAGCGCAAGAACTGGAACAATATCTCATTTGGTCCTCACTGTGCAGCGCCAGAGGCGAAGCTATTCTCAAAGCTGAAGGCCAATCCGAATTCCTACTACCATGCCCGGGGCGACATGAAGTCCGAGTGGGGGTTGACGGTGAAGGCAATGAAGTCGATGGATGAGTTTTTGGACGAGGCGGATCCTTTCCGGATCAAGACAACTCCGGAGACCACGGAAGTGAAGACACTTGGAAGAGGGAAGGAACAAATTCAAACGCCGGTGGCCGTCATTTTCGACAAGCCGGTTGAAGTGACGGTGAAGACCAGGGTGCCCGGAGCGAAAATGCGCTATACAACCGACGGCACCGAACCTACCAAGGATTCGCCCGAGTATACCGGGCCGATTCAGCTCACCAAGACCACTCGCTTGATGGTCAAGGCCTACAAGCTTGGCATTGGTTTCAGCCCGACTTACACCACGACTTATGTCATCCAAAAATAGGAATCACATGACGAACGCAATAAAACGGTTTCCGGTTGCCGGCCTGATGGCAGTCCTCGGCGCTTCCCTGCCAACGCTTTCGATTCCAACTGCCGAAGGGGTGATCAATGCCGGGTTGCAACCCTATGACTTGTTCAAGTCGAGATACAGCAGGGCTCTTGTTTTAGAGATCCTTGAAGTTGATCAGGCGGGATTGAAACTGAAGTGCAAGGTAACCAAGGTGATCAAGGGAAAGGCGGAAGCCTCCGACCATGTTCACCTCGAATTTGACAAGGCGCTTGCCGACGTCCTTGAAGGAGCCGTTCAGGATGGCGATATCAAGGTGGGTGATGCCATCGCGGTCTTTGCGGGTCGGAAGAGAGCAAGCCGGGACTTCATGCTTTACGCCAACTCCTTCTATCTTGGAAAGATCCAGGAGCCTGGAGAGTGGAAAGTTGACCGGACCGGACAGGGGGCGGCAGGAGTGAATGGCGAACAGCTGAATACGCTGGCCGGAACTTGGAATGGAGCGACTCCCCAGTTGATCAAATTGCTCGAAGACGCGGCTGCTGAGCGCGATCATTTCCCGCGCAAGGCATACGTCAGGTTCAAAGAAGACATCCTTCTGGATAAGCTGGAAGGGCCGATCCATGCCATTTCGGTTTTTGATATCGAAGGCGATGGCGACGAGGATATCGTGGCCTGTTCCGAGAAGGGTGACCGGATTTATTTGCAGACTGATCCAATGGTCTTTGTGGACGCCACCGAGAAGTTGGGAGTTGATTCCAGCAGCTCAAGCTGTGCCTTTGCGGATATCAATGCCGATGGCCTCAATGACTTTCTTGCTGGCCCGGTTCTCTACTTGGGGCAGTTCGCGGACAACAAGTTCAGCTTTAAAAAGACCGAATTGCTTCCTTTGGATCTCGGGAAGAACCTGAAGACGGCTATTTTTGCCGAGCTTGATGGCGATGGTTATCCGGATGTTTTGGCCAGCGTCAGCGGAGGTGGACTTCGTGTTCTGATGAATCCTGGAAAGAAAGACGGGGCCTTTTCGGATGCGACCGCAACAGTTGGTTTGGATCAGAAGGATTGTGGATCCGGTGGGGATGGGTATGTGACTGCCGGAGATTGGAGTGGTGATGGTCGGACTGATCTTTTTTATGCCTTCGGACCGGGCTACCTTCTGGTCCAAGGCAAGGATGGGCGTTTTTCTCCGCTGGATCACGGGGTCGAATTCAAGTTTACCGTCGGTGCTGAAGATCAAACCGGTCAGACTGGAGCCGGAGTTTTCATGCCTATTCTTCAAAACGACCGGCTTGATCTGGTCGTTCCCATGGAGGAAAGCTGGCTGGTCATTGCCAATGAAAATGGCGTGCCCAGAGATGTGACTCGATGGGGAAATGAGATCAGCGAGGGATCAAATGATCATCTTTCAACCATTGGGGGTGACTGGAATTTGGATGGCCATCTTGATTTCTATACTGTGAGCAAGGCTGACAACGGTCATAACCGTTACATCATCAACCGTGGTTATGGTTCCTTCATGCTGGCCCCGGTTCACAAGCATTATGAACATGTCTTCAAAGGGCCCTCCAATGAACGGGGCGGATGGGCTTCGGGCACAGGGGACTTGAACGATGATGGGGCTCCCGACCTTGTCGTGGGAAACGGGCATGGCGAGCTGAGTTTGCTGGTGAATGATACGCTTGAAGTTCGCAAGCCGATCGAGCACCCGCAGCGTGAGGTTGCTGTTCTTGAAAAGACACACCTCCTACAGGTCCGGGTCTTGGGGCGGACCGGGGCAACGAACGCACGTATTCGGCTTCTTGATGCCGAAGGTCGGGTCATTGGAAGAAGAGACCTTGGAGCAAACTCGTCGGGTGGCTCGTGGAGTTCGTCGCGGGTGACCTTTGCAGTCAGACAGCCGGGAGTCTGTCAGCTTGAGGTGCGTTACTCCGACGGGTTTGAGAAGAAGCAGAAAGTGGATCTTACCAAAGCGCCGCGCCTTGAGGTGAATGTTTCGCGGGGAGACAAATCAGGTTCTGAAGAGTGGTAGTCATGGAAATACTAAGCCCTTTGGGAGTTGTCCCTATTGTTGTGAACGCCGGGGCCGCTTTATTGCCTGCCATGTTGGCGGGTGCGGCCTCTTTTGTAGCGCTCTTGTTCAAACCCCGTGAAATGGTGAGGGCCTGTCGCAATCATCCGGGACGCTTCGCGGCAGTGATTGGCGTCATAGGATTGATCTCGCTGTTGATGTGGATGTGGCCGGCTCCCGGCTCCGGTGGAGGTGGAGCGCGTTCAGGGAAGGTTTCTTCTCAGGCCAATGCTTCCGGAGCAGGCGGTATTACCGTTGATTGGACCAAGGTGGCTCTCGCTCGAATCCAAGCCGACCGTCTGGGTGCGGTGTCAAGCAAGGTGGCTGAAATGCCCACGGAACCATCCAATGGTGAGCCGTTCATTTTTCGCGGAGGTCCAAAGCGTCTTGGAAGTCTCGGTGGAGAAATCGAAGGGGGTCTGCACTTGGCCTGGTCCTATTATCCGAAGTGGAATGATGAAGGTGTGGAGCAGGAGGATCGCGATGCGATGATTCTTTCCAGTCCGGCGGTGTGGGGGAGCCGGGTCTTCGGCGCCTCGTGCACCCTTGATCCTCCGGACAGTTATGGAGCGGTTTTCTGTCTCGATGCGGCCACCGGGCAGCAAGTGTGGACCATTGACCAGGCCGATGACGAGCCATTCAAGGGCTTCTTCAGCTCACCTGCGATTAGTAGTGATGGGAAGTATGTCTTGATCGGGCAAGGGCTCCATCCCGATACCAATTGCCGACTGATCTGTCTTGAGGCGGAAACCGGGAAGGTGCATTGGACGATCGAAGTGCCTTTGCACATTGAGAGCTCTCCATGCCTTGATGGGGATGTGGTTTATGTCGGAGCGGGAGCCATCGAGGATCCTGAGACCCACAAACCCATCAGTCATCCGGGATTTGTGATGGCGGTGGAGATCAGCAGTGGGAAAGAGCTATGGAGAATGGATGTCAACGATCCTGAAAGTTCACCTGTGTATCACGATGGAACCCTTTTCATCGGAAGCGGATTCAATGGAAAAGCAGTGGTGGCCCTCAAGACCGGAGGTGATGGTGCTCCTGAAATATTGTGGACTGCTGGTTCCGATTATCCGATTACCGGTGCGGTCACTCTATCTGATGGGGTAGTTTATGCCGGGGGAGGGAATGGGGACTTTGTCTTTCGCGATCCCAATCCGGCTGGATTGGTGAAGGCCCTGAAGGCCGACGACGGCTCGGAAGTCTGGACGGCCAGTCTCCCGGATGCAGTTCTTGGGGCGGTTGCGGCGTCATCGCGACTGATCTGTCCGGTGGCCAGTGGAGAGGTGATCGCGTTGGATCTTGATTCTGGCGAACCGGTTTGGAGAAGCCGGGTGAGCAGCAAGGCTCCCGTCCTCGCTGCCGCTGCCGTGACGCAGCGCGAAGTATTTGCGGTCAGTCAGAACGGCTACCTGGCCAGAATGAATCTCGAGGATGGTGAAGTGATCGAGCGTATTTACATCAATGCCGATGAACGGCCCGGAGAGCAGGGACTTTGCATCAGTTCTCCCCTTGTCGCCGGAGGACGTCTCTTCGTCGGAAGTGAGACCGGTGGTTTTCGTTGTTATATCGGAGGAGGAGAACAATGAGTCAGTCTCGATTTGTGCTGCCTCTTTGCGAGGCCAGAGATCTTGCCTTGGCTGGAGGCAAGTCGATCAATCTGTCGCAGATGCTTTCGGCCGGGTTGCCCGTTCCTGGTGGTTTTGTGGTAACGACGGAGGCCTATCAGACCGCCGAAGAAGGAGGTGGGATTCCCGCGAAGGTCGAAGAGGAAATTCGGCGGGCTTACGAGCAGCTGGAATCGCCATTGGTGGCCGCCCGTTCCTCGGCGACTGCAGAGGATCTCGCTGATGCTTCGATGGCGGGTCAGTATGAGACCTTTCTGAATCTTGGGTCGATTGATGAGTTGCTCGAGGCGATTTGCGACTGTTGGGAGAGTATGAAGTCGGAGAGATTGCAGGCGTATCTCAAGGAGCAGGGGATTGATCCGGGATCGGTGGCGATGGCGGTGGTTGTGCAGAAGCTGGTGCCAGCTGAATCGGCTGGAGTTTTGTTTACGGCCGATCCGCGAACAGGGTCGCGCGAGGAAATGCTTATTGAGGCAGCATGGGGATTGGGTGAGGGAGTCGTGTCGGGAAAGGTTCAACCAGACCGGATTCGGTTGCAGAGGAGTGATGGGGCAGTTTTGAAGTACGAGGTTTCTGAGAAGTCAGCCCGCCTCATGCCCGGCGGGAGCGGCTTCGAAGTGCTGGAAGGAGAGAAGAGGACGAGGGCCTGCCTTTCCTTTGAAGAGACCCAGGACCTTTGGAGGCTTGGATGCCTGGCGGCTGAGTTTTTCGAAGGGGAGCAGGATCTAGAGTGGGCGGTGGTGGAAGGGAAGGCTTACCTTTTACAGTCGAGAGCAATCACGACCTTGGCCGAGCTCCAGATGAAGCATGGGATCACGCAAAGCATGCGGGAGGATCTGGGGAAGAAATTGACTGAGGGGCATGGACCATGGGTTCGGCACAATCTTGATGAGACTGTTTCTCATCCGACACCACTGACATGGAGTCTGCTCAGCCGATTCATGTCGGGCGGCGGAGGGTTTGGTGAGATGTATCGAAGGGTGGGATTCGAGCCTTCCGAGAGCGTGCGTGACATCGGGTTTTTGGAGCTGATCGGAGGGCGGGTCTACATGGATTGCTCTCGAATGCCGTCGATGTTTGGTGACGGATATCCCTTTGCCTATGATGTTGATTTGTTGCGCCGGAATCCCGATGCAGCGCAACAGCCTCCGACGGTGCCGGTGGGCGGAATGAAAGAACGAGGGGCGGCAGCAGTCAAAGCGCACGAAGTCACTGACCGGATTCGAGGACTGGCTGATGATCTCGAACGTCAATTTGACGAGGAGTATGTTCCCGCGGTGAAGGAGTGGTGTGATGCGCAACTCAAGGTCGATCTTTCGAAAATGGATCGCCAGAGATTGTGCGATCATTGGGATGGTGCGGTTTCCAAGGTCTTTGATGACTTTGGTGTGATGGCTTTTCTTCCGAGTATGGTCGAGGCGCTTGCCAGTTCCGAGCTGCAGGCCTTTCTCGAAGACCGTTCCTGGACTGAGGAACCGGGAGCCCTGTTCCATAAACTTGTGGTCAGTGAAACTCCGGATCAGACCTTTTCCGCGAACCTTGCCATGCAGAAAGTCGGGAAGAGTGAGCTCGGCTTGGACGAATGGGTATCCCGGTTTGGATTCCGTGGGCCGGGAGAATTTGATCTGGCGACCCCTCGTTGGTTTGAGCGCCCTGGTGATCTTGAAGAAATGGCCGGACGTCTTGCCGGTCAGGATTCGCTTGGTGAGATTCACCATAGGCGGTTGGCCGAAGCCCGCGAGGCCAAGGAGGAGTTTGTCAAAGACCTGGGAGAGAAGGAACAAGCAGAATTTTTGGTGTTGTTACACCGGGCTTCTCGCTATGTCCGCTTTCGCGAGGACGGGAAGTGCCAGTTGATGAGGGCTTATTCCGAGTTGCGTCGAGTTGCCTTGGAAATGGGAAATCGACTGGGGATTGGAGAGGACATTTTCTGGTTGGAAGACAAGGAGATGAAAGAGGCTCTGAAGACGGATTTTGTTCCAAAGGATCGGATCGAGGTTCGAAAACTCAGATCCAAGGCGGAGAAAGATTTGGCAATCTCCAGGGTGATTGACCGGGGCGATCTCGAGCAGCTTGGAGAGCCTCCGGTCAAGGATACAGGAGATCATTTCGAGACCTATCCTCTTTCAACAGGGGTTGTGAAGGGGACAGTGAAAAAGGTATTCACTCCTGAAACGGCCGGAGATCTAGGGGAAGATTATATTCTGGTTTGTCCTTCCACCGATCCCTCATGGACTCCTCTGTTTGTCGGAGCCAGCGGGCTGATTCTCGAATGCGGAGGAGCTCTTTCTCATGGCGCAATCGTAGCGCGTGAGCTTGGGTTGCCAGCGGTGGTGTTGGAAAATGCGACGCGTATCTTTGAAGACGGAGACGAGTTGACTCTCGACGCCTATCGGGGACGTGTTGTCATGGGAGAGGAAGATTCTGAACCCGAGGCGATCGAGGGGGTGGAGTATCGGTTGCGACCTCCCAATCCGGGACTTCTTGAACGATCTGCTGGTCGCAAGGGAGCTCTTGCGGCGATGGGCTGGGCGGTCTTTCTGCTGGCCGTATGGTTGATGCCGGCAGCTTGGTTGAAGGATCCGCTCTTTGGTCTGCTTGATGCCATTCTTTGGCCTTTGGTTAATTTGATCGGGATGCCCGGAACAGTGGCGGTGATCGCCATCTTCTTTGCAGTCCTTCCATTAATTCTTCAGAAAAAGTTCACCGACAACCGACGCCTCCTTGTAGCGAAGGAGCGTGCGGCCAACTTGCGAAGGCTAAGTCGTGATTGCCCCAAGGATTCGTCTCAGCGGGCCAACATGGATTCTTTGGCCGGCCCTGTGACTGCTCGGCTTCTCAAGGCGGCCATGACAGCTCTGGCTTTTGTGCTCGGGCCGATGATGCTGATTTTCCTTTGGTTGCCGGCACGTTTGGATCCGGCTTCTTGGAATGTGGAGCCTGGGATGGTGGTGAATGTCGTTGCGGAAGTTGATGGTGATTGGCTGGAGCCGATGACTCTGGATGTCAGGAGGCCCTTGGAGATCGATTCGACGTCGAAGAAATCCCGGAGTCTTCCTCCGATTCGCGAGACGCTGGAAACGATCCGTGCCGAGTGGTCTGTGCAATCCGAGGTTGGCGAGTATCCGTGGGAGTTGCAGGCCGCTGCGGATGGGGCCCACAAAGCGATGATGGCGAGTTTGGATCGATTTCTGGCTCAACCGCTTCCGAAGCAAAAGATTTCCTGGCGTCTTGTGGTGCCTGAGGAGGCAGGTGGTCAGCATCTCGTTCGCCTGAAGACGGGGACCAGGCCACCGATCGAGCTCAAGCTGACTTTTGGAACCAAGAGCCCACCTGCTCCAACGGAGGTTGCTCCGGAGGATGGCCCGGTAACGTCATTGACAGCCGTCTATCCAAGGGCGCTGACGAGGAATTACTTTTGGGCTCCCTTTGAGAAGAGCAATGGACAGCCGTGGGATATGGGATGGCTGGGTGTCTATCTGTTGGCCTATCTACCGGCGATGATTGTGACCAAGGGGCTACTCAATGTTGCCTGAGATTTGAAAAAATCGCCATTGCTTCGGGCGGGTGATCTGCTAAGAAACGCGCGCCGTCGGGACGACGTTTCCGAGGTCTGGGTTTTCCTAGAAGCCGCTGTAGCTCAGGGGTAGAGCAATTCATTCGTAATGAATAGGTCGTCGGTTCAAATCCGACCAGCGGCTCCAGCGACTTAAACGGTTCATAACGAAAATGGGCGTTTTGGGGTTAAGCCCTTTGAGCTTTCAGTTTACAAGCGGGTTCGTCTCCAAAAGCCTAGGAGACCGAACATTACCAAGATGATCGCCCCAGGTTCAGGAATGGGGACGACTTCAAAGAAAACTCCGTTCAGAGTAGCAGAGGCAGAAAGTTGATTGTTGTTGAATTCTTGAAAAGGGATTGGCCGCCGCCAGAGAAAATGGTCCATGTTGAGTGAGAGGATTTGGTGAAATCCAAATCCTAGAAAATTAATAAGCAAAAGAGACACAAACCCGAAGAAATCATCCTGTTGCTGCGCGAGTTTGACAGCGGAAGTCTGAGCCAAGAGAGCTTCTGTCAGCAGAAGCAGATCTCAGTGGCTACCCTCAATCGATAGCGCAAGAAATTCGGCATGATGGAGGTGGCGGACGCCAAACGGCTCAAAGCCCTTGAGAAGGAAAACGCCGAGCTCAAGAAGATGTATGCCGATGCCATGCTCGGGATGAAGATCTTGCAGGAGACCATCGAAAAAAAGCTGTAAGCGCGGCGCACCGACGAGATCTTACGCGATTGGCTGTTTCGGGGAAGCAGTGCAGTCAGCGCAAGGCCGCGACTTACTTTCGCCTTCATCGATCGACTTTGCGATATCGCCCCAAGTTTCCTTCATCAAAGAAGGAGGAAGCTGACGCTGCGATTGTCGATTTGAGCTTGGAACATCCCGAGCTTGGGGCCGACAAGGTCGGTCGATTGGTTCGCAATCGAGGCTTACGAGTGAGCAGCGCAAGAGTTCGTCAGGTGCGTCGCGAGGAGTGCCTTCAGGTTCCTCCTCCCAAAAAGAAGCAGAGTCGCCGTGGAA
>JBMHCW010000004.1:0-19680 GCA_049889715.1 Akkermansiaceae bacterium
GATGAAGAGTTACCCGTGATTATTCAGGCCGATGCCAACGCCTTTCGGGGAGTGGTGTCGGATGTCGAGGAACAATGTCTCGAGGCCGGCGTGAAGCGCGATCGAGTCAATCAAGCCACCAGATAGGATGTCCCTTTCCAACAATCGTTTTGAACTCGATGACACCGATCCGGAACCGGATCTGTCTCCGATGATCGACTGCGTCTTCATCCTGTTGATTTTCTTCATCGTGACGGCGACCTTTGTGGAGGAGGACGGTCTGGCGGTGAACAGACCCGAACAGTCTGCTTCCGCGCAGGCCAATGACAACGAGACCCTTCTTCTGTTGATCCGCAAGGACAGTCGGATTGAATACGGTGGTCGTGTCGTGACCCTCGATGCCATTCCCGGGATCGTCCAAAGCCAGCTCCAGCGGGAGGAACGGAGCCCGATCATCATTCAAAGCCATCCGCAGTCGCGGCACGGGGTGACCATGCGGGTCAAAAATGCCTGTCTTGAAGGGGGAGCCAAACCTTCAAAGATTACTCTCACTGATTCATGAAGCCCCGCCACGTCTATCGGCCACCCCGGAGAAATCGTCTGCTCAGCACGACGATCATCTTTGGCGGCGGCGCTTTGTTCACCTTTCTGGTCTTCTTCCTGATTCCCCTGATGCAGAAACTGGAGCAAGGGTTGGCGGACCCGGAAGAGGATCTATCGCCCAACATCGTGGTGGCGCCCGAGGATGAATACGTCGCTCCGGAAGAAGAGCCCGAACCCGAAGAAGAGGAGCCGGAACCCGAGATGGAGGAATCGACCGACGATATCGCTGTCGAGGCCCTCGATCTCCCTGACTTAAACGCGGGAATGGGCGGAAAAGTCCTTTTGAACATCACTCCAAGTGTCGCTCTGGCCGCGGGGGGCGATGATATGGGGGCTGGCGGGGTTGATTCCGATCCTGTTCCCAAGTCCACAGCCAGCCCGACGGTGCCTAATTCGGTGAAGAAAATTCTATCCAAGCGAGGCTCCGTGCGTGTTCTGGTGAGCGGAATGGTCGATGCCAACGGGACGGTGACCGAGACCTCGATTGCCCAGAGTTCCGGAATTCCCGCGCTGGACCAAGCGGCCATGAATGCCCTGAAGCGCTACAAGTTCGAGCCGGCCATTCGCAATGGGCGAAAAGCCAAGGCTCGTGTGAAGGTTCCGTTTGATTTCCGCGTTCGGTGACGGCTTCGTCACGAAACTTGACCTCCAATTTCCGATCAATTTTCCAATTTACCCCTCGAAAGATGTTTACCCGCTCGATCTGTTTGTTTTCTCTCGGATTTTCCTGCTTGGCAGCCGAACCCTTGAAGATCCCCAAGGAGCTGTTCCAGACGCCTGAATTCAAGCAACGGTTTGTAGGTAGCTACGGCTTTTTGCCGGGTGTTGAGCCCAAAGTGGATCAGGAAGAGGCTCGTGTCATTGCCGAGTTGTCCGAGATCCTGTCGCAAGGGCGGTTCAAAGAGGGGGAAAAGCACCTGTTGAACTTCATTCAGGATCGCAAGAGTCCTGCCGATCCCAGCCAGGAATCGAAGGATGTTTCAGCCGCTCTGATCTTCACCCTGGGAAACCTTTACTACCAAAACGGCCGGGTGGCCGATGGTGAGCAGGCTTATAAAATCGCGATCAAGCGGTTTCCGGAATATCGCCGTGCTCACAAGAATCTGGCCTTGCTTTACGCTCGCTCCGAGCGCCTGGAGCAGGCTCTGCCGCATCTGATGAAGGCGATCGATCTTGGTGAATCGGATCACCTGACCTTCGGTCTTCTCGGTCATGCCATGCTGGAACAGGAGAAGGCGATGGCTGCCGAAGCGGCTTTCCGGCAGGCCTACATGCTGAAGCCTGATGAGAAGGACTGGAAAGTGGGCTTGGCAAAGGCCTTGTTGACCAAGGAGGATTGGGAGCAAGCCGCTTCCATCATGCAGACGTTGATTGATGAGTCTCCCAGCGATCCGACCTTTTGGATGCAGCAGGCCAACTGCTTCATTCAAATGGATCAGGTGATGCGGGCGGCCGAGAACTACGAGATTCTGCGCTTGAAGGGATTGGCCGATGAAACGGCGTTGAACCAGTTGGGTGATATTTACGCCAACCAGGAGCAACCCTTGTTGGCCCTTGGTGCTTACCTCAGTGCGATGCAGCAGTCCGAGGAGGTCAAGGTGCCTCGGTCCTTGAAGTCGGCCCGCTATTTGCTCCGTCTGGAAGCTCCCCGCGAGGCGGCCCGCCTGATGACCGAATTGAGAGAGCGCGTGGGCGCCAATCTGAAACAGGATGATCAAATCGAGGCTCTGCAGATTGAAAGTGACATCGCGGTTGCCGACAAGAATTTGGACCAGGCCAGCCAGCTGCTCGGTCAAGCTCTGGAGTTGAGTCCGGCCAATGGTTCGGCGCGAGTCAAGTTGGGCGAAATCTTGGCTCTGCGGGCCGAGGCTTCGGAAGATGACGCCGAGATCCAGTTGCTCAAACAGCAGGCCCGGACCGAGTTTGTGGTGGCTGCCGATGATCGCGATGAGAAGGTGGCCTATCAGGCGAATTTGAAAATGGCCCAGTTGTTGGTGAAGGACCGGCAATACATGAAGGCTTTGCCGCGGCTGGAAGAAGCGGTGAGGCTGAAAAAAGGATCCAAGCAGACCATCGAGCAGTATTTGCGTCGGGTCCAGCGGGCTGCGGATGCCGAGAAAGCTCGAAAGGACCGGGAAGCTGTCGAGCGGGAGCAACGTCGTGAAGCGGCTGAGAAAGCTGCGGCCGAAGCGGAAGAGGCGAAGGCCGAAGCCGAAAAGGAAGCGAAGGCAGCCGAAGAAGATGATTCGAAGTAGATGAGACCGGGCCTGTTCATCTCCCTGCTGATGCTTCCTTCGTTTTCCGCGGGAAACGAGGCTCTGGATTTGCTTGAGAAGGATGCCGGGGGATCCGGGGATGTTTATGATGATTCGGTCAGGGCTCTCGCTCCTCCGAAGGGAAGTGCCGCGGAGAAAAAGGTCTTTGTGCCTCCCGATCTTCAACTTCCCGATCGCTGGGACACTGAGATGGAGCCCAAATTTCCCATGGAACCTCGGGAAGGCTTTCGGGTCGCTCCCCGCGGGTCTTTTGAATACCAGTATTACGAAGGGGATTATGCGAGAGGTGCCAAGCTGAGCCGGGCACGTGTGGGCGTGGCGCTGGAAACTTTCTACGGGATTGAAATCCTGGCAGATGCCCTTTTCTCGAGTTCGGGAGATTACCTGGGATGGGAGACCCTGAGGGCCGGCGTGCGACTCAACGATGAAATGAACCTCAGTGTGGGTAAGTTTCCTCCTCCCTTTACCACGGAGTATTCCCGCGACGCCTCGCTACGCTGGTTTCCCAATCTCTCTCCGTTGATTGCCCAGGTGTCTCCGGCGAGTGGGCTGGGTGCGATGCTTGAAGGGCGGGGCGAGAAAGTGGACTGGAAGTTGGGTTGGTTCGGAGGAGACAGCGACCGGAGCATTCCCTCCGTTGATGCCAAGGGCTATCTGCTCGCCAGTATTGCGGCCTCTTCCAATCGGGGCGGAAACGACAACTCGAATCAGGCGAGTTACCATCGCTGGCATGTCGACTACCTCTACAACATGGATGGTTCCCGAAATGAGACCATTCCTTTGGGATACCGTCATCTGGTGGCAGCCGGAGTTCAGTATAGTTCGGGGCGACTTGATTTTTATTCCGACCTGATCCTGGCAAGGGGAGGGGAGACGTCGATGACCGGGGTCAGCGCCGCGTTGAGCTATTGGTTGATGCAGGATGCGATTCGTTTCGTGGCCCGCTATGATTACGCCAACTCCGGTGATGAAGGAGGGGTTTTGGCCGGGTGGGGGATTCCTTCCCAAGGTGCTGACGCTCGTTTCCCCTCGGACTTCCCGGTCTACACCCCGGCCGGCAGACTGTCTTCAATCTACGGCGGGCTGAATTTTCACTTTGACGATGACAATTTCATCATCGGAACCGGTCTTGAATATCGATCCTTGTCCGAAGTGGTCGGGGACGATGAATCCATCAGCTCATGGGGCTGGAACACCTTCGCTCGATACTCCTTCTAATATTATGAAAAACAAAATCACCAAACGCCTTCTCCTCGGTGCCTTCATGGGAATGTCACTCCTGGGATCGGCCAGCGCCGTGACCTTCGATTCCGACACTTTCGGGCGGGCTCTGAATGGTTGGCAGAAAAACCGCACGGCTTCCTACAGCATCGATAATCACAGTTACCGGACTCATCGGCCGACCCTGACCCGGAATCCCGGAGGTGGATTGTTCATCTCGGCCCGGGTTGAGCATTTGCGCTCCTTTGGGAAGAAGACGACCTCATACATTGAGCTCAGCTACAGTGCCGAGGGGACTCTGGTGACCGCCCAGATCAGAATCATGGCTGGTGACTTCCGGGTCAACTCAGGCTTGATCAATCGACCCGCGCTCGCGGCCCCCGCCGAAGGTGAAGCTCCGGCTGCCGACACCGAGCCGTGGAACAATCCTACCGGAGTGATGATCCAGGATCTCTTCAAGGCCCTCGACAACGAGGTCGCCAAGATGGCCAAGGCCGGTGATGGCAAGAAGGACATCTTCAGCCGGGCTTTCGGGCGCGGCTACGACAGTGCCGATCTGGCGGCTGCGCTACGGCACAACCTCAATCTTTTGATGGCCTGCGTCCGCTAACAGGCGGCAAGTTCCCCTAACAAGACAAGGTTTCCGTGCTCTCAAAGGGCGGAAACCTCGCTTTTTCATTGTGACAAAGCTGTCACAATTTGCCTTTGGCTAAGTGACGAAATTGTGACTCAATGGCGCCTTGCGGGACTTTTCCCGCAATTACGCCGTTTAACTCGACACAATGAAAAACAAACTCGTAAAAGCAATTGGTGCCGGTTTTGCCGTCACCACAATGGGCGCCCATGCGGGCGAACCTGCTCCTGTATTGGCCACTCCTCCCGCTGAAAACAGCGGAGACTGGTGTGATACCCTCCAGGGGCTGGGAACACTGTATAAAAGCAGTGACAATCCCTGGATCCAGGAAGTGAAGCTCTTCGGACGTTTCCACTACCAGTACGGATACAGTGATATCAGCAACAATGGTGACGATTACTCCGGAGACGGAGATGAGATTCGCCGCTTTCGTGCGGGGATGTCCGTGAAGTTCCTCAATGGATTTAAAGCCGTTGGTCGCGCTGACTTCGAAGATGGTGGTTTCCGCAACCACGAAGCATTTTCGTATGCAGGGATGGATGAAGCTTACCTTCAGTATGATTTCGGCGATGTCGGCTTCCTTGAAGATTTCACCGTCGGTTACGGTCGCTACAAGGTGAAGTTTGGAGGTGAGGAATACATGTCCTCGAAGAAGATCAAGACCATTGAGCGTTCGAACTTGAACAACCTGTTTGTGCCCAGCCGCTCCACCGGAGTTCTGTTGGGGGGAAACACTGGTGATTATGAACTTGCCTTTGGTTTCTTCTCTTCCGCTTCCAGTGATCAGGATTGGTCTGATTGGGATGGCGGTGAGTTTTACTTCGGCTCCATTGGTCGCGACCTTTGCGACGTTAGCTCGCTTCGGGCCGACCTCATCATCAACGATTCTTCAACGCAAGAGGATGACGTGCTTGGTTATGACTGGGCCGCATCATTGACCTATGAGACCGAATTCGGAGGTTGGGATCTTCTCGCCAACGTCACTTATGGTGATTTGGGAAGAGACGAAGCCTACGGAATTGTTCTCATTCCATCCTACATGTTGATCGAGGACCGCCTTGAGGCTGTCTTCCGTTACCAGTGGGCTCACTCGAGCGGAGACGTCATTCCTGCCACTCGCCGGAATGTTCGCAACGTAGCTGGCAACGAAGATCCCGCTCGCGGGATTGCCAGAGGTGACGATAACCACACCTTCTACGCTGGTCTCAACTACTTCCTTTGTGATCACAACGCCAAGGTGATGGTTGGAGCTGAATACGAAACACTGGATGGTGAGCGAGTTGATCTCGAAGCCACCACCCTTTGGGCTGCCTTCCGGATGTATTTCTAGGAGAGAGCCTCTTTTACTTTTTCAATGACACGGCGGGCACCCTTTCGAGGGTGCCCGTTTTTTGTGCGGAAGGTGAAGATGGATCAGCGGGGGGAAAACGCCGGGATGGAGTCGGTAGGAGCCGAGGATGCCCGGTTTCCAAATGTGACAAAAATGTGACAGGGCATCATTAGAGCGATAATTGCGCATGAGTATCTTTCATCTGTCGCCCGAAATGCGGCGACGAACTCAACAACCCTAATGACCATGAAATACACTGCCATGCTGGCCCTCGGGGCCTTTATCACTGGATCCGCCCTTGCCGAGAAAGTCGTCATCGCCGGTTCCGACACTCTGGGTGCCAAGATGGTGCCTCAGCTCAAGGAAGGCTTCGTTGCTGCCGGTAACGATGTTGACTTTGAAATTGCCGCCGAGGGATCTTCCCAGGCCTTCACCACGCTTCTTGCGGGATCTTCCAATATCGGAATGTCCAGCCGTGGTGCCAAGGACGCTGAAAAGAACAGCTTCACCGCCAAAGGACAGAAACTTGTCGAGCACGTTGCCGCTTGGGACATGATCGGAGTGGTCGTCAACGAGAAGAACGGTGTCCGCAACCTCACTCTCAAGCAGATCGAAGGAATCTTCACCGGAGACATCAAGGACTGGAGCGAAGTCGGCGGTAAGGCCGGAAAGATCTCCGTCTACACCCGCAACACTGCTTCGGGAACTTACAAGTCTTTCCAGGGAATGGCCATGTCCAAGCGCGACTACGGTTCCAACACTCAGAAGTTGGCTGGTAACGAGCAGATCGCCACCGAAGTGGCCGGTAATGCCAACGGGATCGGATACGTCGGACTGGCTTATGTCGAAAAAGACGGTCTCAAGACCGTCAAAGTGGACGATGTTTCTCCCAAGCCTCGGAACAAGGCCGAGTATCCTCTTTCACGGAAACTCTACTACTACACCGTGGGTGAGCCCACCGGTGCTTCCAAGAAGTTCCTCGATTGGGCCATCAAGGACGAAAAGGCCAAGGATATTGTCAATAAGGTTGGCTTCATCGCCGTTGACTAAAGAATCGGGAAAACCCATTTGTGACAAAACCGTCACACAAGGCGCATCTGCTTTACGCAGGTGCGCTTTTTTAATGCGATTCGCGCCCGAGGGAACGCCCTTGATTCAATTAATATGGCCAAACATTTTCAACGCAAAGGGCGCCGAGTTCTCGGACTGAACCTGCAAAGCTGGATTAAGGGATTTTTTGGCGGAAACGCCGGGCTTTCGATTGTCATTCTGTTCCTGATTTGCGCTTTTCTTCTTCTTGAGGCGGTCCGTTTTTTCCCTTCCCACCATCGTGGCTTGGACCTTTATAGGAAGACCGGCCAGGAGTTTGTTGGTCACGTCATTAAGGAAGTCAAAGGTCATCAAGAAATCGTCAGTTTCACCAATCAGGCCTATTTCCAGGAATTTGACGCCCGATATGGTGAGGAGAGGGGGATTGTCGATAGTTTCGACGTCTTGCTCGAGATTCTGGAGGACGACGGAGAGGACCAGATTGAGGCGCTTGAGGATGCCTTGGATGCCGATGACGCCGCCGCCCTGGAAAAAGCGAAGGCGGATTGGAAGGCTTTTGCCGAGGAGGCCATGGACGGAGCCGATCGTGAGATGGTGGATTCATTCGGGCGACTCAAGGGGAAGGATGACGCCTGGCGTCAGCTGGTAGAGGCAGCCAAGACCTATGACCCGATCGAAGAAGATCTTCCTCCTTTCGTGGCTGAGGCCAAGAAGCGGATGAAGTCCGGAATGGCCAAATTTGAGGATGCCAAGGATCAGATTGCTTCGGCCGGCACTAATTTGAGTGATCTGCGAAACAAGCTGGCCAAGATTGCCGAGGAGATCAAAAAGGATGCGGTGGCGGATCAAACGGCCGAGGAGCGCAAGGCTGCCATTTTGGAGGGCGCTGAAAAGCTGGAGGGCGAGGCAAAAGAGCAAGCGCTGGCGGATGCGGAAAAGATCATCATCCGAGACGAGTTTCCGTTTGAAGAGCGGGTCCAGCCCATTGCGGATTCGGTGGACGAGCATTCCAAGGCGGCCGGAGAGTTGAAGATCGGGCTTTTAGCCGGAGTGGATGCCCTTCCAACTGATTTTGCTTCGGAGAACTCCGCCAAGTTGATTGAGAAGGTCCGGGATCTGACCCCCAAGTATGTCGAGGATCTTGAAAAGAACGTGATGGAAGCCGCAAAGTGGCAGTGGGATGAGCCGGTGGGGTTGTTTGGTTCGGCGATGCGGTTCTTTTTTGGAACGGAGTGGGTGACCAACAGCTCGTGGCATGATCTTTACGGATTGCTTCCACTTCTGACTGGCTCAATCGTGATCTCTCTGATCGCCCTGACGGTGGCCGTGCCATTTTCCATCGGAGCTGCGATTTATGTGAACCGGCTGGCTACGGCCAAGGAACAGACTTTCATCAAACCGGCCATCGAGATGATTCAAGCCATTCCCTCGATCGTCTTGGGATTCTTCGGAATCATGGTGCTGGGAGAATTGCTCATGGATATCAGTCAGAAGGCCTGGCTGTCCTGGTTGCCCTTCTTCCCGATTACCGAGCGATTGAACATGCTCAATGCCGGCCTCTTGTTGGCCCTGATGGCAGTGCCGACGATTTTCACCCTCTGCGAAGATGCTCTCAACAACGTGCCTCGTTCCTACTCCGAGGCCTCTCTGGCGCTGGGTGCCTCCAAGTTGCAAACGGTCAACAAGGTGATTGTGCCCGCTGCCATCTCGGGAATTCTGGCCGCCATCCTTCTTGGACTTGGACGCGTCATTGGAGAAACAATGGTGGTCTTGCTGGTGGCTGGAAACAAGATTGCCATGCCCGATTGGGGCGCGGGTCTCGGGCTCGTCGCTCAGCCAAGCCACACCATGACCGGCATCATCGCCCAGGAAATGGGTGAAGTGAGCTCGGGAACCCTTCATTACCGCGCCCTTTTCCTGGTTGGCCTGGTGCTCTTTACAATCTCGCTGATGATCAACGTCGCAGCACAACGAGTGATTAAACGATTTGGAATCAATGACTGATCAGCCTCCATCGAAGAATCCTTTTCGATCGGTTTCTTCCAAGCAGAAGAAGCGCGATCTGGCGGGGACCGTCCTGTTCGCTTTCTTTACCTACTTCATTCTCGGTTGTACGGTCTTGATTCTGGGGAAAATCACGTTCGACGGTGTTCCCGTTCTTTTGAAGTCGGAGGCTCCTTTCGTGAATACCGACTTCTTGTCCAAGAGTCCGATGACTCTCTATGAGTTTACCAATGAGAATGGGGATTTGGTGCGGATGGATGCGGATGATTATCAAAAATTCCGCGCCGAGAACCCTGATGCCGTGATCAAGGATGAGCACACCTTTTCCTATGCCGGGGGAGGAATCTGGGGGCCCTTGGTGGGCACCATGCTCTTGGTCGTCGTCTGTATGGTGGTGGCCCTGTTCATTGGCATTTCGGCTGCCATTTACCTGAATGAGTATGCGAGAAAGGGAAAGGTGGTGACTGCGATCCGTCTTGCCATCATGAACCTGGCGGGAGTTCCTTCCATCGTCTATGGCCTCTTCGGATTTGCGTTCTTCTGTCTCTCGCCCTTCTTTCCGGTGCTGACCTATGATCCCAATGTTGAAACGTCGATTCTGGCCATTCCACTCTGGCCGACAGAGGGATATCTCAGCTTCGAGGGGTGGGGGAGTTCGTTGCTGGCTGGTGGTTTGACTCTGGCCGTGATGGCCTTGCCAGTCATTATTGCGGCCTGTGAGGAATCGTTGAAAGCGGTCCCCAAGGGGTTCCGGGAAGCGTCTCTCGCTCTTGGGGCCACCAAGTGGCAATGTATCCGGACTGCCGTGCTGCCTTATGCCGCCTCCGGAATTTTGACAGCTTCTGTTCTCGGTATCACAAGGGTGGCGGGGGAAACCGCCCCCATCATGTTCACTGCGGCTGTGGCCAGTAAGGACAAACTACCTTGGTCCGATGCCTCGGGATCGGGGCTCTATTGGCTTTCCGACATGTTTACCCAGTCGGTTCAGGCGCTTCCCTATCACATTTATGTGATCTCGGGGAAAGTTCCCAGAGACCCGGCCAATCTGGAGATGCGATATGGATCGGTGTTTGTTTTTCTTCTTTTAGTCATTGGTTTTGCGATGATCTCGGTGGTCCTGCGAGCCCGTTTCCGTAAGAGCCTTAAATGGTAATATTTGTTTTTCATGAACGACGATAAAGTCACCTTAGATTCTGCTGACGCCCCGGAGTTGGCTCCTGATGAGCCGATTATCCAGATCGATGATCTTAGCTTTAGCTACGATCTTGGTAAGACCAATACGCTCCGGAACATCTCCCTGGATATCCCGCCGGGGAAAGTGACGGCCTTCATCGGGCCTTCCGGTTGCGGAAAGTCCACTTTGCTTCGCTGTCTGAACCGCATGAACGATCTGGTCGATACCGCCAAGGTGACCACAGGTAAGATTGAGATTCTCGGACAGGACATCAACGCTCCAGACGTGGAAGCGATCGAGCTTCGCAAGCACGTGGGAATGGTGTTCCAGAAGTACAATCCCTTTCCCAAGTCGATTTACGAGAACGTGGCCTACGGTTTGCGAGTCCAGGGCATCAAAAACAAGAGCGTTCTGGATCAGGCCGTCGAGGAGTCGTTGCAAAAGGCGGCTCTGTGGGGAGAGGTCAAGGATCGCCTCAATTCAAGCGCGCTGGGACTTTCCGGTGGTCAGCAGCAGCGTCTGTGTATTGCCCGGACGATTGCGGTTAAGCCACAGATCGTCCTGATGGATGAGCCTTGTTCCGCACTCGACCCCATCGCGACCGCCCGCATCGAGGAGTTGATCGCGGAATTGAGCGAAGACTTCACGATCGTGATCGTGACCCACAACATGCAACAGGCGACCCGGGTCTCGGACCGAACCGCCTTCTTCTATCTCGGCGAATTGATCGAGTATGATGAGACCTCGGTCATATACGGAAATCCTTCCAAGAAGCAGACCGAGGACTATGTCAGTGGTCGCTTCGGATAACCTCACCACACCTACGAAACCATGTCTGGCCACATTCTTAAAACCTACGACGAAGACCTCAACAGCCTGAAGGATAGTGTCGTGCAAATGGGAAGCCTCGCTTTGGCGGGGCTCGAAAACGCCATCGGCTGCCTTCTCGGAGAGAATCTCGAGCTTTGTGCCGATGTGATTGCCGAAGACGAGGTCATCGATACCCAGGAAAAGAAGATCGATGAACAGGGAATGTCGATTCTCCTGCGATTCAATCCCGTAGCTTCGGATTTACGTCTCGTTCTATCGTCCATCAACATCTGCCGGAGTCTCGAGCGGATTGGCGACCACGCCGTGAATATCGCCAAGCGCTCACGGAAGATTCTCAAGAGTGGCCAGATCAACCAGATCCGGCTCATCGAACCGGTTTACCTCGCCGCTGAGAAGATTGTTTCGGCGGCCCTGACCGCTTATTCCGACATCGATGAGAATGCGGCGCGGGACGTCATTGATCTGGACAAGGAAGTGGACAAGCTCAACAGCTCTCTGGGTAAGAATCTGACGAACCAGATCGCAGAAGGGGCGGACCAGACCGACACTCTCTTGAACATCATCTTCATCTCCCGGAGTCTTGAGCGGATCGGTGACCTCTCGGTGAACATTGCCGAGGACGTGGTCTTCATCACCTCGGCTGAGGACATCCGCCACCAATAAGCCCGCAGGATTGTCCGCCTACTGTTTTGTGGGGACCTGAATTTTGAAGCAGGTTTCGACGCCTGGGATCGAAGTTGCGGTGATCGTGCCGCCATGGGCTTCGACCGCGCGCTTGACGATGGACAAACCGAGGCCGGTTCCCTTGACCTTGTTCTGCGAGTGATGTTTTTCGACCCGGTAGAATCGCTTGAAGATGAAGTGAAGATCTTTGCGGGGAATGCCGATACCGTTGTCGGAGACTTCGATGATCGTTGTTTGGCTTGTCTGCGAGGCCGTGATTTTCACTTCGACCGGTGATTCGGAATTTTGCTTGAGAGCATTTTCCACCAGATTGAAGAGGAGCTGGGTCCAGTAAAAGAGGTCGCCGGAAAGGTGGATGTCGGGGACGTCCTGGATGACGGTGGCATTTTGATTTTTGATCACGAAGTCAAGGCGCTCCACGATGTCCTTGACGCAGGCGGAGAGGCTGAACTTCTCGAGTTTCAGGGGAGCCGCCTCGTTGGACTCCAGTTTGGATATGACCAGCATGTCTTCGACGATCCGATTGATCCGGTCGACATGGCGCGACATGGTAGCGAGCATCTTTTCGGCAATCGGCTTGTGGTCGAGCCCTCCTTCATCGGTGAGGTTTTCCATGTACCCCGAGATGATGGACAGGGGGGTGCGGAGTTCGTGAGAAGCATTGGCGACAAAGTCCTGCCGAACCTGATCGGCGACAACGGAGGGAGTGATATCCCGCATGAGCAGTTGGACCTCGATTTGATCTGACTGGAGAGAGACCGGCTTGATCTCGATGTTCCAGTGCGAAGTGGATTCGTCTCTTGACAAGGGGGAATTGGAGGAGAATCGAAGGGTTCGGGAAAGGGGCTTTCCAGCTGTGATCGATTCGTCGATCAAGCTGATCAGGCTGGGTTCGAGAAAGACCTGTTGGATGCTGCGACCATCCAACTCTCTGTCTTTGAAGATTTGCCCCGCCGGAGAGTTGTGTCTGACGATTTTCCGGTCGTGGCTGATGGAAAAGAAGGGGTCCGGAAGGGCATCGAGAAGGCGTCGGATCTCACGCCGGTGGGTGCTCGCTGACTTCTTGGACTCGGCGAGAGCTGACTTCTCCCAGATTTTCCAGGCCTCGGTGGACTCGCGATGTTTCGCATTCTGCCGGATGAGGGCGATAGCGAGAATCAGGGCGATGCCGAGGGCGACGAATATCATTCGATTTCGCGCACTTGATAACCCACTCCCCGCACTGTTTCAATGAGAGATCCTTCGTCACCCAGCTTCTGGCGAAGGCGCTTCATGTGGGTGTCCAGCGTGCGACTGTGGACGTCGTCGTTATATCCCCAGACCACTTTGAGAAGGTCGTTGCGGCCCTGCGCTTCGCCCGCGCGTTGGCAGAGGAAGAGGAGAAGCTTGAACTCGGTGGAGGTCAGCGAGAGCGGCTCCTCGTTGAGGTAGAAGGTCAGGTTGTTTTTGTCGAAACGGAAGGGGCCGAAGGAGAAGATGACCGAACCGGGGGTGGAGCGGTTTCTCTTGATGATGGCCTGGACCCGGAGAAGGAGTTCTTTGGGGCTGAAGGGTTTGGTGAGATAGTCATCGGCTCCCGATTCCAGTCCCCGGATCCGGTCGTCGGTCTGGCTTTTGGCCGTGAGCATGAGGACGGGGGTGGAGTGGGTGCGGGGATCCCGTTGCATCTCCTTGAGAATGGCGTAGCCATCCATCCCGGGCAGCATGAGGTCGAGAATGACCAGATCAGGTTGTTCGTGGAGGATTTTTTCCAAACCTTCCCGCCCGTCGTGGGCCATGTCGACCCGATAACCGGCCCGCTCAAGGTTGAAGGAAATGAGGGCTGCGATATCTACTTCGTCTTCGACGATCAGAATCTTCTGTAGCATTGGCTCCAAGTGAATGACCGGTCCGGTGCCCATAACGAAAAGACCAGTGTGACGTTTCCGTCACGGATCGTCCAGACCCATGTAAGGTCCTGAGGATTTGCCGTGTATTTTGAGAGAATTCGACGAGAATCAAGGCATCGATGAGTACAGCGGCGACACAGAAAAAAGACACCCGGGCGGGAAACTACTTTATCTCCAACTATCCTCCATTCTCCTTTTGGTCGGACGATCAGAATGACCAGGTGGAAGAGGTCTACAATCAGCCCTCAAAGGAAGGCGTTCCGCTGGGTCTTTATCACCACATTCCCTTTTGCCGGAAGCGTTGTCACTTTTGCTATTTCCGGGTCTACACCGACAAGAGCGCCGATGACATCAAGGCTTACCTCGACTCCACCGTCACGGAGCTGGAGATGATGGCGCGCAAGCCGTTGATCGAGGGGCGGAAGCCGCACTTCATTTATTTTGGTGGAGGCACGCCTTCCTACCTTTCGGCCAAGCAGCTGGCCGGCCTGACCGACCGGATGAAGGCGATTCTTCCATGGGATGCGGCCGAAGAAGTGGCGTTCGAATGCGAGCCGGGCACGTTGAATCCTGGCAAGCTTGCAGCCATCAAGGACATCGGGGTTACTCGTCTGAGCTTGGGAATCGAGAACTTCGATGACCACATCCTCGAGATCAATGGCAGGGCCCATCGTTCCAAAGAAGTGGGCCGGGCATACGAGCGGGCCCGGGAAGAGAATTTTGACCAGATCAATATCGATTTGATCGCCGGGATGATCGAGGAGACGGAAGAAAACTGGCAACGCAATATCGAGCGGACGATCGAGCTGGCACCGGACAGTGTGACCATTTACCAGATGGAGATCCCCTACAATACCACCATCTACAAGGAGATGAAGGACACGGGGAAGCTGGTGGCTCCGGTTGCCGACTGGCAGACCAAACGTCGCTGGGTGAAGGAGGCCTTTGCGGCCCTTGAATCGGCCGGCTACACTGTTGGTTCGGGTTACACGGCAGTGAAGGATCCCAATAAGGCCAAGTTCATTTATCGTGACTCTCTTTGGGGCGGAGCGGATCTGCTGGGTCTGGGAGTGGCCTCCTTTTCGCATGCCGCCGGGGTGCACTACCAGAATCTCACCGAGATTGATGACTACACCAAGGCGATCGAGGCGGGCCGGATGCCGACCAAGAGAAGTTTCCGGACGACCGAAGAACAAAGGATGATTCGGGAGTTCATTTTGCGAATGAAGCTGGGGAGAGTGAATGCCGGGCATTTTCAGGACAAGTATGGCGTCAACGTTTTGAATCGCTGGGAAAGTGAACTGGCGGAGTTGACCGACGAGGGGCTGTTGAACGTGAGTGGCGAGGAGATTGTCCTCGAACGTGATGGACTGCTGTGCGTGGACAACATTCTGCACGATTTTTTCCTCCCTGAGCATCGCACTGACCGCATCGTCTGATGTTGGAGGAGCGTGTTCAGATGACCGACCTCCTCTGCTGTGATCGGCTCGAGGATGTTGAGTTTCGCTGGGTGGACGCCAACGAGGTCCCGGAGCCTTACCGGGGGTTGCTTTGCCACGAGCGGGACATGACATCGACCTTGTCCGCTTTCCACGGTGGCGAGGTGGAGCTCAATGTCTACCACTCCGAAAGGAATGGAGAAAGTTACCTTCGGGAGGTTCTCTTGTCCGTGGGAGGAAAACCGGTGGAATATGGGGTCATCCTTGTGTCGCTGGAAAACTTTCCTCCGTCCTTGCAGGAGCGGATTTTGAGCGAAGACGAACCCCTTGGATTCATTCTCAATTCGAGTGGCCATCCTTACGAAAGTTCCCCCCGGGGCTATCTGGAGTTTGGTGACCTTGCCTGTGCTTCCGAGATTTTTCCAACTGCCGGTAGCGGATCCTTGTATGGACGTTATAATGCCTTGTCGAATCCCGACGGTTCCATTCTGGCGCGGATTCTGGAGATCTTACCGACTGTCTGACTATGAGCCCTGATTCAACCACCGACTACGACGTCATCATCATTGGAGCCGGTCCCGCCGGGACGACGGCAGCAACCATTCTTGCCGAGGAGAAAGGAAGGAGAGTGGTTGTTCTCGAGAAGGAACATTTCCCTCGGTATCATGTGGGTGAATCGTTGATTCCTCACTGTTGGGATACGCTGAATCGGATCGGAATGACCGAGCGGCTCGATGCCAAGGGTTTTCAGGTCAAGCAAAGCGTGCAGTTCGTCAATCCCGATGGAGAACTCTCTGCTCCGTTTTATTTTTCGAAACACACTGATCATCCGCGAGCCAAGACCTGGCAGGTTGAACGGGAGGTGTTTGACGAGATGATGATGGAGCGGGCACGCGAGGCCGGAGCCGAGGTGAGGGAGGGGATCAAGGTTCTCGACTTCATTGAAGAGGATGGCGTGATCAAGGGGGTGAAGGCTGAGGACGAAAGCGGAAAGGTCTTCGAGTTGCGGGCTTCCGTGACCATGGATGCCTCTGGTCGTGACGCGCTTTTCCAAAGGAAGAAGAAGTGGCGGAAGCGGGATCCCAAACTCAACAAGATCGCCATCTGGACCCTTTATCGCGGAGCGAAGCGCGATCCCGGTATCGACGAAGGCGCGACCACTGTCGCTTATGTGAAGGAGAAGGGGTGGTTCTGGAATATCCCGTTGCGAAATGACATCGTCTCGACCGGAATCGTGGCTGAAAGGGATTATTTGTATCGCGATGGTCGAGACCTCAAAGCGATCTACGAGCGCGAGATCAAGAACAACAAATGGGTTGAGGAGCACCTGTCGGAAGGGGAACAATTCGGAGAGTACTGGGTGGCCGGTGAGTATTCTTATCGGGCTGAGAATTGTGCGACCGATGGTTTGGTGTTGATCGGAGATGCCTTTGCCTTTCTTGATCCCGTATTTTCGTCGGGAGTCTATCTCGCCTTGACGACCGGTTCGATGGGGGCAGATGCCGTTGCCAGGGCCCTCGATGAAGGTGATGTGAGCGGAGAGCAGTTCCGCGAGTATGGCGAGAAGGTCTGTCAGGGAATCGAATGGATGAGAAAGCTGGTCTACGCCTTCTACGACGATGATTTCAGCTTCAAGGATGTTGTCATGAAGTATGCTGAGGTGCGACGTGATCTGACGGATTGTCTGATTGGTGACTTGATGAATCGCGACTATTCCGAGTTGTTCGATCGGGTCGGGCGATTTGCCGACCTCCCTGATGAGTTGCCACATGGCCGGACGGTTGAGAGTCGTTCGGTCCAAGGTGTTTCCTCATGAAGATCACCATTCTTACAGCGGGCACGGGAAGCTACTATTGTGGTGCCTGCATGCGTGACAACGCGTTGGTCAAAGAGCTTCGAAAGAACGGGCATGATGCCCACCTCGTGCCGATGTATCTGCCTCTGCAGCTGGATGAAGAGCGGGCGGATGCCGAGACTCCGGTTTTCTTCGGCGGGTTGAATGTCTACTTGCAGCAGAAGTATCGACTGTTCCGAAAACTGCCAAGATGGGTCGATCGAATTTTCAACGGGAAGGGTCTCTTGCGGGCTCTGGCAAAGCGAAGCCACATGACCTCGGCGCGGGAGCAGGGGGAGATGACCTACCGCATGCTCTGTTTCGAAGGAAGTCATCTCGATAAGGAATTGGACAAGTTGGTCGAGTGGCTGGAGTCGGATGGGAAGCCCGACGTGGTGTTGCTCTCAAATGCCTTGCTCGCCGGATTGGCGGGTCCGTTGAAATCGAGATTGGGGGCTTCGGTCGTCTGTACTTTCCAGGGAGAGGATTCATTCCTCGACGGTTTGCCGGAGCCTTGGAAATCGAAGTCGTGGAAGGAGATGAGCGTGCGTCTTAAGGATGCTGATGTTGTGGTTTCTCCCAGTCGTTTTTATTCCGGATTGATGAAGGAGAAGGCAGGCGTGGATTCGGAAGTCATCCCCAACGGAATTGATCTGACGGGATATCGAACCGGCGAAGGGAGCGATAAGATTGGGTATCTTGCGAGGATGTGTCATTCCAAGGGATTGGGGATGTTGGTGGAGGCTTTTATTGAGATGAATCATGAGACCGCTCGTCTGGCGATTGCCGGGACCATGGGGGGAGGGGATGATGAGTATGTGGCCGTTTTAAGGAACCAGTTGGAGCAGGCCGGGCTGTCCGAGCGGGTGGAATGGCTTCCGGATCTTGATCGCGATTCCAAGGCTGATTTTCTCAGGGAACTGGCGGTTTTTTCGGTACCGGTGACCTACCCGGAGGCCTTCGGGCTTTATTTGGTCGAGGCCATGGCCTGTGGTGTTCCGGTGGTCATGCCGGACGCTTCGGCCTTTCCCGAGATTGTTGGTGAAGCCGGCTGCGGGGTTCTCGTGGAGGAAGGAAGTGTGCAGGCTTTGGCTGAAGGTTTGAAAGAGGTCTTCGATCATCCCGGTCGAAAAGCTCTTGGTGAAAAAGGTCGGCAGGCAGTCGAGGATCGTTATCATGTCGGAGCGATGGCCAGGGAGTTTGAAGAGCTTTTCGGAAAGGTGGTTTCAAAATGAGTGAAGCCTTTGAGTGGTCCCGATTGGTTGATTTCTACGAAACCGATCTCGCCGGGATCGTCCACTTCTCAAACTTCTACCGATGGATGGAGACCGCGGAGCATGCGTTCTTGCGCGATCTCGGCATGGAGATTCATGATGGCAGGATTGGGTGGCCGCGGGTGAATGCCTCGGCTGATTTCATGAAGCCGGTGAAGTTCGGAGATTTGGTGAGGGTGAGGGTTTCAGTCGCTGAGATTCGGCGTCGTTCGGTCCGATATGCCTTTGAGATTTTGGTGAACCAAAGCGATGAAATTCATGCGACCGGGGAGATGACTTCGGTGTGCGTGGACTTACAATCGATGAAGGCCATCGAGATTCCGGTCGGGATTTTGGAGAAAATGGATGCTTGCGAAAAAAAGTGACATTATCGCCTAGATTTTCTGATTGTGTGAAGTTAGCCAGAGGAAAGTAAATGCTCCTGAAAACACCCCCCTTTGTTGTTTGTCTGGGCTTAGTCGCTCTGACGGCTCTGCCTTTTGTTGCCCGCCATGCCAAACCGGCCTACCGGGCCTATTTTGATGACCGCAGTTCTCCATCAGTGGAGTAATTCGAATCACCGAGTGCCGGTCATCTGTCCAGCTCCCGACAATATGAGTGGTCATGTGATCGACATTGATCCATCCTCCGGCCGAATAGATCGATGACACAGAAAAAATCCATGAACTGGTTAATGTTTTCACTCATGACGGTGGCCTTCTGGGGGCTCTACGGAATTTTCCTTCATAACGGGGCCATGGGGATGAAGGATCCCCAGTTCGGGCGTTACAAGGCCTTCCTGGTGGTCGGAATTGCTTATTTCCTGGTGGCCGTTCTTGCCCCTCTGGTTCTTCTCAAGGCGTCTGGAGCCAGTCTCAATATGCCGGCCAAGGGGTTTTGGTGGGCGCTCATCGCCGGAGTGGTTGGTGCGGTCGGTGCTTTGGGAGTTCTCCTGGCGTTTGGGGCTGGTGGCAAACCACCAGCGGTCATGTCGATTATTTTTGCCGGCGCGCCTGTCGTGAATGCCGTGGTGGCGCTTGCCATCCATCCACCGGAAGGGGGACTGGGCATGTTGCGATGGCAGTTCTTCGTGGGCATTGCCCTGGCTGCGATTGGAGGGTGTTTGGTCACGATGTACAAGGACCCCAAGCCTGCTCCGGTCAAGGTGGAGTCTGATTCGAGGTAAGTGGGGCCTTGCCAAGTGGATTGGCATTCATGATTCCGATTAGTTAAGGGGCCTTAATAAAATTTTGTATTTTGAGGTCCCTTTTTGCGATTGGTAAACCCCTCCGTTCCTTGTAGTTACAGGCATCCTGAAAGAGAGGGGTATTTTTTTGAAAAATCTCTCTTCAAAAAGATTGACGTGGAACGTGAAATCATTAGGGTTGCCCCCGCAGCCGCTGCCGGCTGCAACCGAGAAACCCAAAAAGCTCGCCTGACGGAATCTTCATCAGCGAGCTTTCAAAGTCTCCGGTTCTT
>JBMHCW010000005.1:0-38574 GCA_049889715.1 Akkermansiaceae bacterium
ATGGACTCGATTTCGGTGTTGGAAGCGAGGAGGTCGCGGGCTCCTTCCAGATTAATCCCGGGGGCGAGGTCGCCGCCCATGGCATCGAGTGCGATAATCATCACGTAGAAAAAGCGCGGAGGGTTCCCCCGCGCTCGGAAAGCTGGGATTCTTTACCAAAACTTCCTAGACGAGGTCGACGTCGACCACCTGACGATCGCGGTAAGTTCCGCAAGACGGGCAGGCAATGTGTCCTGGAGTTTTGCTCCCGCACTCGGGGCAGGTCTTGAGCAAGGGCTTGCGCCAGCGATTGGCACCGCGACGAAGTTTCTGCTTGTGCTTGGAAGTGCGGCGTTTTGGTACGGCCATGGGTCTGGTTTGTAAGAGTTAGTCTTGAGAATCCAATGCGTCGAGAGCGGCCCATGGGTTGGGCTTTTCCTCCGCGGGGGCGCTGTCTACTCCATCATCGGTGGCTTTGTCCACTGCTAAATACTTCGGATCGATTTCGCATTTTTTGGGCTCATCACCCTGGTCGCACCGGGGATTGGTCGGAAGTTCGAGTAAAATCTCTTCGCGGAGCTCTTCGGCGGGGTCAATCAGCGAATCCGGACCGATTTCAATGCTGACGGCGGCTGCGGGCAGGAAAATGGTCTGTTTGAAGGGTTCAAGAGTGACGTTGCAGGTGAGCTCGAAGGTGGCCTCGATTTCGCCGGTGAGCAGGAGTTCGGTGTCGAATCTCTGGGCAAAAAGGGAGTATTTGAGAGGCGAAGCCGAGAGAATATCGCTGTTTTCGAGGTCAAACACCTCGGGCGGGAGCTCTCCTTGAAAGTGCTGACCTTCTTCGGGGAGGTTGGCGAGATCGATCTTCATGGGGGAATTGTAGATTGTAATCGGGCGCTTGTATCGAGAAAATAACGCCGTGGATCGAATTCCTCCCGATGTTTTGCTGGGTGCTTATATCCAGGGAGTCTTTCCGATGTCGGAGGACGGGGAAATCTATTGGTTTCAGCCCAAAATGCGGGGGATCATCCCGCTGGATGAGCGATTTCACATTCCTCATGGCTTGAAGCGGGCAATGAAGAAGCATCCTTTTCAGGTCCGGATGGACACGGCCTTTCGTGAGGTCATGGAGGGCTGTGGGGATCGCGAGGAGACTTGGATCGACCCGGTGATCAAGGAGAGCTATTGCCAGCTCTTTGATCTGGGCTTTGCCCATTCGGTGGAATGCTGGGATGACGAGGGCTTGCAGGGCGGTTTGTATGGAGTGCGGATCGGGAAGGCTTTTTTTGGGGAGAGCATGTTCAGTCGTAAGACCGATGCCAGCAAGATTGCCCTGGTGCAGTTGGTGGATTGGCTGCGAGAGGAGGAAGTGGAGTTGCTGGATACGCAATGGATGACCGATCATCTGCGCACTTTCGGAGGGTATGAGGTGACTGCACTTGAGTATCAGGCTCTGTTGACTGATGCGGTGGAGATTTGAAGCGAAAGAACAACCCTTTCACCTTCCGTAATTGCATGGAATCGTTCAAATTAACGTGCCATGACTTCCAGGCGTTCTTTCTTCAAATCGGCCTCGTTGACGGCCGGAGGGGCATTTTTCGCTCCGTTGATGCAGCAATTGCATGCGCAGGCGGCAGGAGTGAAGCAGCCACCTCGCTTCCTATTCTTGGTCGAGGGTAATGGACTCCCGGCGGATCAGATTACGCCACTGGGGTATAAGACTCAGAACGTCACGGCGGGCAAGGGACGGATCAAGATTTCTCCGGCTCCGGTTTGTGAATCGCTGGTCGGAAAGGAATTGCCCGAGGCCTTGCAGCCGGTGGTTCCGTTCCAGGAACGACTGACCATCATCAACAATTTATCGGGTCGAATCGCCGGAGGAGGTCACTCTAACAATTTCGGAGCTTTGGGAGCTCACGATTGCCGCGGTGGCGTCGGGAATTCGGGAACACCCCGGGGAGAGACGATCGATGTCGCCTTGGGCAAGGCGTTGGGCGGAGTGTTCGAACACGTGGGGCTGGGAATCTCGGATCGGCCGCAGCACGACATCATCTACAACTGCTCAGCATGGGGAGCGGCGCAGCCGATGCCGACGATCTGCCAGCCGATGACGGCCTACGGACATTTGTTCGGAAGTGTGGCGGAGGGGAATTCGAAACATGAATTCAATGCCAAGACCAATTTGTTGGATTTTCTGATCTCGGACGTGAAGAAACTGGAGCGCGAAGTGCCTGCCGCCGAGCGCGCCAAACTGGAGTCCCATCTCGGGGGATTCGAGGACATGCGGAAACGCCAGTCCCGGCTCGGAGAAATCGAGGGAACACTACGGAAGAATTCTCCCGAAGTGGTCGATAAGTATCGATCCGAGGTCGAGAGTGACCGTTTGGATGCTCAGTTTGATCTGGCCGCTTCGGCGTTGATTTCGGGTCTGACGAGGTCTCTCACCATCGCCTCCGGAGTGGGGGATCCTTATTTTTCAGTCAAGTTCACCGGCCTTGGAGTGGATATCGGCAAGCATTCGATTGGTCATGGAGGAGGGTTCGAAGGGCTCAGTTCGCGGGGCTTGATGGTGAAGATTCGCAAGTTTCATTTCCAACTGCTCGCCGATTTGATGAAGAAGCTCGATGCCGTGCCTGAAGGTGATGGCACGATGCTCGACAATACGGTGGTGGTTTATCTTTCGGATGCGGCGGAAGGCCATCATTCCCGTTGTTGGGAATGGCCGGTGTTGATGATGCCGGGGAAGAATACCGGGCTCTTGGGAGGCCACTATGTGGAAGTGCCGCATTACGGCGAGGCAGGTCACCGCGAGGTGGGGAATTTCTTCACCACGCTGCTGCACGCCGTCGGCCATCCTCGCAGATATTTCGGAGTGCACGACGCCATTCTCAAAGGAGAAGCATCGGGTGACGGTCCACTCGCCCAGTTGTTGGCATGAAACTCTTCGCTCGAGGGATCTTGGCGGCCCTTGGGCTGACGATGTCGGGAGCCTTGGGGCAGACCCATCAGGCCTTGGTGATCTGCAATCATCAGTTTGATCAACAAGCGGTTCCCGGAGCGAGAGAGCGGGCTGATCGCGTGTCGGAAAAGCTCCGCGGCCTGGGCTACCAGGTGACGGAGCTGGAAAACGAAAGTGACTTTCGCAGGGCTTTCGAATCGTTTGCGGATCAAACCCCGACCGGAGGAACCACCGTGGTTTACTTTACCGGATACGGGAATCGCTTTTTGAAGAAGCACACCAAGAAGATCAAGCATGAGGACGGGAGTGAGACCCGCGAGGAGTCGTTCCTGCCGGCTTGTGGAATCTGGGGAACCCGAGCCAGGTCGGAACCGTGGTCTTTGGATCAACTGCCCAAATACTTCATCGAGCGATCCCGGGCCCATACCCATCACTTTGTTTTCGAGTGTCCGGATCCTTGTCCGAAGGAAGTGAAGGGGCATCAGTCCGGAATGGAGTTTCCGGAGGACCCCGATTTCCTCCATGCGCACTACCACACTTCGCTGCCGGACTTGAAAGCCGCCGGTCCCCAGCCTTTGACGACGCCTGATTTTCCCAAGAATCCCAAAGCGGGAACGGAATGGGTGAATAAGGCCGGGATGATCTTTTGCTACTGTCCACCCGGATCCTTTGAGATGGGACGGAGGACGAAGGAGTCTCCCCAGAATCGGGACGCCCTTCCAGTGAAGGTCAGTCTTTCGAAGGGCTTTTGGATCAGTAAATATGAGACCACGGTGGCGGATTATCGAAAGGTCCGCCAGCGCTCCCCGGACACCCGCCTGATGGCCTTTCCGCACGGTCACCTTCCCTTGGCGGGATTCAAGGGGCCGGGCGCCCGGAATTTTGGTCCCAAGACCATGATGGACTACGAGATGAAGTCCGGAGGGATTCCCGATAGATGGGAGTATCGTCTCCCCACGGAAGCGGAATGGGAATATGCGGCCCGAGCCGGATGTAATGACCGTTTTTCCTTCGGCAAGTCGGCCGGGGAGTTGTCTCAGTTCGCCAACTTTGCGGACGCCTCTCTCTATGCTGAAGATGACTCGGTTTACTATGCCGATCAGAAGCAAGCCGATGGAGTGGGCGCCAGAACCGCACCGGTGGGGTCGTATCGTCCGAACGCCTGGGGAATCCACGATATGCAAGGCAACCTCTCCGAGTTTGTTCTCGATCACTATCAGGAGCAATTGCCCGGAGGAAAAGACCCCTTGGTCAGGTTGGAGAAGGGGTCGACGATTGTTCTTCGCGGAGGAGCTTGGTGTAGCACGGCAGACAGCTGTGATCCCTCCATGCGGCAATATACGCGACTTTCCAACAATGACGGACATTCCCAATGGAGGGGATTCCGTCTCATCCTGGCTCCCCAAAAATGAAGGTTCCCATCTTGATCTCTTTGCTTTCCTCCGGTGTCTCCTTTGGAAACATCCGGGATCTCGTCATCGATTATTGTCTGGACTGTCACGAAGACCCGAAGCCCAAGGGCGATCTCTCGCTGGAGAATCTCGGGACACCTTCCAAGGATCCGGAATTGTGGACCAAGATCTTTGATCAGCTGGTCTTGAATCAAATGCCCCCTGAGGACAAGGAGCAACCGGATGATGACACGAGGAGAAAAGCCATTGATTGGATCCGGGGGGAACTGGTCAAGGCTGGGCATGAACCGGAGGACAAGTTGGCTCGCCCGGGATTCGGGAATTTTGTTTCGCACGAGGCCCTCTTCGGAAAAGGAAAAGCCGGGCCGGCATTTTCGGAGCCCCGCTTGTGGAGGATTCGTCCTGCGGTTTATGAAAACCAGATGCGGACCTTTGATTCCAAAGCGAAGTTCGTTCGTCCTTTCACCTTGTCCGACGGGCATGGCTTTTCGGATTACGACCAAACATATCGGCTGGCGGGTGCGGATTTGAATCAGCTCATGGCCAATGCTCGTCTGGCTTCGGCTTTGCTCTCCCAGACCAAGATGGAAAAAGGGGAGTTGTATCGAGGCAACAAGACCCCCAATGAGATCTTCGAGCTGATCAATCCGGATCACGACAAGCCCGCGGACGAACAGCTGACCAAGGCCATCCAATGGTTGTATCAACGGACCTTGTTGCGGAAAGCGCAAGATGATGAGGTCAGCGCGTTACTTGCCTTTGCCCGGAAGAGTATGGCGGAGGACGGGAGGATTCTGGGGATCCGGAACATGATCTCGGCGATCTTGTTGAAGCCGGAATCCCTCTATCGGTCGGAGCGGGGACAAGGAGAGCCCGACGAACACGGGAGGGTAATGCTTGGAGATCGGGAGGCCGCTTATGCCTTGGCGCTTTCGTTGACCGACCGTCCGCCAGACCAAGAGCTTTTGAAGGCCGTGGCCTCCGGGAAGTTGGACCTGGGTGAACAAGCCAAACGTTTGTTGGATGACCCCAAGATTGCCAAACCCCGGTTGCTCGGATTTTTCCGGGAGTATTTCGGCTATCACCATGCGGCGAGCGTTTTCAAGGACAAGGAGCTGTTTCCATCGCATTCCGCCGAGGCCTTGGTGGGAGACACCGATCAATTGGTTCTCTATTTCTATGAGCAGGACCGCGAGGTGCTGAAGAACCTGCTGACGTCCAACAAGTCCTTCGTTCAGTTTCGTCTGGGAAGGGAGGGGAAAGCCGAGAAGGCGAATGGAGAACCCCACGGGGCTCATACGTCTTACAACCTGCCCCCGGATTGGAAATGGATTCCCGATCAACCGTTGGAGTTGCCTGGTGAACAACGGGCAGGAGTTTTAACCCAGCCGTCTTGGTTGGTGGCGAAGTCCGGTAACTTTGACAACGACGTGATTCGTCGTGGTTATTGGATTCGCACCCGCTTGTTAGGTGATACGCTGCCCGATCTGCCCATTACGGTCGATGCCCAGTTGCCCGAGGATCCGCACAAGACCCTTCGCGAGCGCATGGAGGTGACTCGCGACGATTATTGCTGGAAGTGTCACAAGAAGATGAACCCTCTCGGAGAGCCCTTCGAAATGTTTGACCACTTCGGGCGTTGGCGGACCAAGGAGCTGAAGAAGCCGGTGGTGACCACCGGAGGGATTACCCATAGCGCGGATTCATCGATCGAAGGGGAAGCTCAAGACGCGGTGGAGATGGTTCGACGCCTTGCGGAGTCGCCCCATGTCCGTCAGGTTTTCCTTCGTCATGTCTTCCGGTATTTCATGGGGCGGAATGAGACGATGAATGATGCTGCCACCTTGAGGGACATGGACCGGGTGTATGTCGGTTCCGGGGGATCCCTGAAACAAGCGATTCATTCCCTGCTCACCTCTGATTCCTTCCTCTACCGGAAAGTGGCGGACTAGATTGCCATTGTGGGGATGAGGGAACTGCCCTTAGGTTCGGGGCGGTGGAAGCAGCGGAAACCAATACTGATCCGACAGAGCGATGGCCCTGGTATGTCACCGTCGGCTTCGCTATGATCATGGCATTGAGTGCAGGCTTCTTATCGTTGGTGGTTGATCCGGAGGCAAGATACTGGAGGGCTGTAGCCCGGGAGCGATCTCATGATCTCGGAGCAATCCGGGAATCAAACGCCGAAGGCCCGACGATTTTCGTCGGCGGTGGGTCGAGCTGTTCGTTTTCCGTTCATCCCGATGTTCTCGAAGAGGTGACGGGCCTGCCGGCCGTCAACGTCGGAGGATCGGCGGCGATGGGGTATCGCTACCTCGCCTGGTTGGCCACGAAGGATGCCCGGGAGGGGGATGTGGTGATTCTTCATCTGGAACCGGATATTGTTCGTGGTCGCGAAAAATGGGGTTCGAGTTTGGCCGCAAAAGTGGATGCCCCGAGATGGACTGAGAGTGACCGGAAAGGCGCCTTTGCCCGGAACGCTTTTGAGAACCCATGGACTGATCGCCTGTCGTCGTTGAAGCCAGGAGCGAAGTTTCTGGGGACTCTTTCGATGAAGATTCTGAGTGGTCGTGATCTCTATCGGTACAAGGTCGAGGACATTCTTCCGCGAGGGGTTGTAACGACCCGGACTCGAGAACCCAATGCCGACATCGAGCCATTCGCTCCCATGGCGCACTGGCTGGATGAAGAGGCGATGGCTGACCTCGACTACCTCGCGGACTACGCCCGTGAACGAAAGATTCAACTTTTCTTCACCTTGCCGTGGGAAGTGTTCCGTGAAGAAGCGATCAAACGGCAAAGAGTGGAACATGCGGCCTACCTGAGAAAGGTTTCCGAGGCCCTTCCGGTGTTGGTCGATGAGAAGATGGGCGCGGTGAGTGACAACTCGATGTTTCTAGATACGGGATTTCATCTCACTCTTGAAGCGGGAAGGATGCGAACCAAGGAGTTGGGAGAAGCGCTGAAGAGAGCGCTGGAAAAGGAGCTATGAATTTTGCCTCGCTGACATTCTGGGTGGCTCTTGCCGGAGGCTTCGCTTTGCTGAGTGTGATACGCCTGGTTGTTAGAAAGCCGCTTTTCGACCGGATGGCGTTCGTGGTGCTGAGCTTGTTTCTTCTGGGCGTCGAAAGTCTCGAGACCGTCGGAGTTTTTCTCTGGGTGGCCACGGTGGGTTATTTGGGGTTGTTCGGAAGAAGCAAGGGGTCATTGATCGTGGTGGGGGCGTTGCTTCTCGCTCCGTTGTTTTATTACAAATACAGCGGGTTCTTCGGAGAGATTCTTTCGGGTGAAGAGCAGAGCTACCGCTTGCTGATCCCGATGGGGATTTCCTTCTACACCTTTCAGGTATTTTCTTTCGTGATCGACACCCGGAAAGCAAAGCTGGAGCGGCCTGCCTTGCTGGATTTCCTGAACTTTGCCAGTTTCTTTCCCCAGATTGTGGCAGGCCCGATCGAGCGTCGGTCTGATCTATTACCTCAAGTGAAATCCTTGAAGTTCCGCCTCCAGCGTGAAGCGGTCGAGAACGGGATGCCGTGGATTGTTCTTGGTCTGTTTTTTAAACTCGCGTTGGCTGAGAATTTTGCCCTGCTGGGCGAGGAACTCAATCCGGCGTCTCCCAATTCCTTGAAGGTTTGGTTCGAAGCGGGATTCTTCGCCTGCCGGATCTACTTTGATTTTGCGGGATACTCGCTCATTGCGCTCGGTCTGGCTCGTTGTTTTGGAATTCGACTGACCCTCAATTTCAGGAGTCCCTATCTGGCGCGGAATATCCAGGACTTCTGGAGACAGTGGCATGTGACATTGTCACGATGGTTTCGGGACTATGTCTATATCCCGCTCGGAGGAAGCCGTGTGAGATTCTGGGCGGCCAACGTATTGATCGTCTTTTTGGTATCCGGTCTATGGCATGGAGCAGGGTGGGGTTTTTTAATCTGGGGGCTTCTTCATGGGGTGGCGGTTCTGGGATGTGCCTTGATGAAAGGACGTCGGTTGCCCCTTCCAGTGTCCTGGGCAATGACGATGGGCTTTGTCGTTGTGGCCTGGATATTCTTCATGGAAAGCGATTGGCGGGTGGCTTGGTCCAAGGTGCTCGCCCTGGTTGACCCGGGAGGATACCAAGTGAGTCCGGGCAACTTGATGGCGGTTTTCGAAGGGCCGAAGACCATCATTCTGGCAGGTATGATGATGGCTCTGACCGGCGCAGTGGTTGTTGCGGAGTTCCTGTCCCTCCGGAAAGGTGCTTGCTACGCGCTCTTTCTGAATCGCTGGGTCCAGCTGGCTTTGATCGCAGGGATTTTCTTTCTCTCGCCGGCCAAGGAAAGTGGCTTCATTTACTTCAACTTCTGATCGGTCGGCTGATCCAAGCGGGCGATGAAGTCATCGGTGGAATCAAGAAGTGAAATCCCCGAGGGAGTTCCGTATCCCCACGAGAAGATGAGTGGGACCAATCCCGCTGCATGGGCGGTGGCCAGGTCGACAGTGGAGTCGCCTACGTAGGCCACTTCGTGGGGATTCAGGTTCCAGTCCGAGACAATCTTGAGCGCGGACGTGGGATCGGGTTTCTTCGGGATGCTGTCCTGATGCCCCTGAACGGTCGTGAAGAGGTGGGGCGGGAAGAGGCTTTCGACAATTTCGCAAGTGAACGGATGGGGCTTGTTCGAGAGGACCGCGAGGGGGTGGTTCCGGGAGTGGAGGGTTTCGAGAAGAGAGGGAATCCCGGGATAGGGAGTGGTTCCTTGTTTCCAGTCGTCCCGATAGTGTTTCTGAATGCCTGCGAGGATTCGCTCCTGGTAGGCGGCATGATCCACACCGAGGGCCCTTTTCACAAGGGTCGGCATGCCGTCGCCGATGAATGAGACCACTTCATCTTCAGGATAAGTGGGGAGCCCGTGATCGGCGAGGGCGTGGTTGAGGGCAAGGGCAATTCCGGGGAGGGAATCGACGAGAGTTCCGTCGAGATCGAAGATGAAGGCACGAATCACGCGCATTCGATAGAGAGGCTTCGAGGATTTTCCCAGCCTTGTTTTGACAGAGGCTCCGGAATCCGTCAGTAGTCTTGCCGACATGAAACTTCATTTTTCAATCAAGTCTCTGGCCATCGCCGCGGTGATGGGCTTCAGTATCATTGCTCCTTCCTACGCGGACGATGAAACTCCGCTCACCCAGGAAATGGACAAGGTCAGCAGCTCGCTGAAGGGACTTCGCAAGGCTGAAACTTTCGCTGACAAGATCAAGCTGGCCCAGGATGCCCAGAAGGCGACTCTCAAGTCCCTTGAGTATCTTCCCGCCATCTTCAAAGACGTCAAGGACGCCAAGGCTCTGGCCAAAGGAACTGCCGACTACAAGCGCTTGATCGGACTGACCTATGCCGCTCTCTGTGAGCTTGAGCTCGCCTTCATCGCCGAAGACGAAGCCAAGGCCGACGAGATTGTCGACAAGCTGAAAGAGCTTAAGAAGGAAGGTCACCGGGAATACACCGAGTAAGACGCTGTTTTCTCGTTTTAATTTCACCAGAGCCTTCCCGGTCAATCCGGGAGGGCTTTTTTTATGGCCGAATCCTGCAGGCCTTTTCGATGGCCGATTCGGTGGGCGCGGCGATGGTGATGGCTTGTCCGGTTTTCGGGTGATCCAAGGTCAATTCCTTGGCTTGCAGGAGCATGCGGGTTCCGGTTCCGAGAAGTTGGCCCAGCTCATTGCACTTTTCGACTCCGGTGTAGAGGTAGTCTCCTACAATGGGATGATCGATTCGGTGGAGATGTCTTCTGATCTGATGATAGCGGCCCGTGCGAGGGCGCGCTTCGACCAAGGCGAGACGGGAGGAGAGTTTTTCGAGAAGCTTGAAATCGGTGACGGCATCCTGAAGAGGAGAGTCCTTCTTCTTTCGGAGAGGAAGTTTGCAAGTCCACGAGGTAGCGGCTGGATGCCCGAGGACAACGGCGAGGTAGGTCTTTTGAATCCGATGTTCGTCGAAGGCGGGTCGCAGCACGCGCACAACCTCGGTCTTTGTGGTAAAAAGGACGATGCCGCAGGTGGGGCGATCGATTCGATGGAGGGGATGGACTGATGCACCGATCTGATCACGGAGAATCTTCATTGTCACTTCGTCACCCGGTTGGGGATGATCAGCTGGATGAACCAGTTGACCCGCAGGTTTGTTGACCGCGATGAGGTCATCGTCCCGATAGAGAATTTCCAGGGGCATTATCGCTTGCGTGTCCGTCCGGTTTTTCGACGCGGTCCTTTGTTTTTGAGTTTGGGCTTCTTGTGTTGAAGAGGCTTGGAGTTGGTCTTGTTGCCGGTTCGGGGAGTTTTCTGATACTTCGGTTGTGAGTCGTAGGGAAACCCCTCAAGCCGAAGACGGAGCAAGGGGACGGCCAATTTTTCGAGCCGAGCGGTCTGGGCGGACTCGTGCTGGGTCAGAAGAGAAATGACCGCCCGACCGGTACGGAGATGTTCGATATAGTCTTCATCCCGTTCTGGCGGCTCGAAGTAGATGACACGGCATGTTTCGGGGATACTCATTTCCCTGAGAATGGATTCGGTGGAAACGAGGATGGGGAACTTTCCTGCACTGAAGTCTTCGAGCGTCCTCAAGCGAAGTTCGGGTTTCTTGTTTCCATGCAGGGAATTGGTGACGAATTTGTTTCGGTTCAATTCGGAAGTCAGAGAGTGGACCGTGTCCCTGGCGCGGACGATGAGGAGAGTGGGGCGCAAGGTGGGCTCGCTGCTCAGAAGAGCGATCAACAGGTCGGTTTTCTGGTGTTCGAAAACTTCGTAGAGTGACGCTTGGGTTTCGCTCATGCCGGACCGATGTTAACGCGGGACCGAGCAGATGACCACCCTCCCGGGAAACTGTGCTGAGATTCTTTTTGAAATAGACGGAGGCTCCGCGTGAGGTACGGTCAGGGAAAGACTCATGAAAAGGCTCCTTCTTCTTCCTCTTGTCGCTCTTCTTACCCAGTGCTCGCCCAATCCGCCCGCGGATCCGGAGCGGAACCAATCGGTGGCATTGATGAGAAATTTACCAGGGAGCATTCAACACATCATCAATGTTTCGGCATACGATCCGAAGGAGCGTCAGCGTTCGGGAAGCAGTTATTCCGAGCATGATGTATCGGCGTTGAAGCGCAACGGGGCTCGTGGCTTGATTGCCCGGGCCGGCAAAGGTGGGAATCTCGATGAGAAATGCGCCTCCTTTATCGCCTCGGCTGATCGGGTGGGAATTCTGGCGGGGGTCTATTACCGGGTGCAAAAGCATGTCAGTCCTGAGAGTCAGGCCGATCAGTTCTCAGCCCGCATCAAGTGGTTGGCGGGGCGTCGCCCTGCAGGTGTTGAGCCCTTGTTGGTTTGTGGCGACTATGATGGTGATCTCACCTTGTCCCAGATTACCCGCTTCATGGATCGGGTGGAGCGCCGGACTGGGGTGATTCCGGTGGCTTACCTCGAGAATAGTCAGGAGTTGAAGCTGAGAATGAGGTCGGCGGACTCCAAGAGCAGGTCCAAGCTGCTCCGCGCGCCTTATTGGGTGGCCCTCTATTCGCATGAAAGTGGAGCCGGTCCGGTGTTTCCGGCACCCGGGAATCCATCGGGTCTGGCTGATCAATATGGAATGTGGTCGGATTGGACGATGTGGCAGTATGGAGGGGTGGCCTGGAAGAACCGGCGCTCGATCCCAAAGGTCTACAGCCACGGGCGTTATCGCTTCAGCACATACTTTGGTGATATGGATCGTCCGCTCGAGCGGAATATTTATCGAGGCTCCTACAATAGTCTCGTGCGGATGTGGATTCGCCACGGTTATCGCTAGCCGGAAAGGGGATGCCGATCACAGGGCTTCCTTCTGTCCTTATTTTTGCCATTTGGAGGCTGGCGAAGGGTGGATGATTGGATATGCTGAGGTGATCTGAAAAAATACATAGCGGAGTTTATCGGGACTTTTTAGCTTGTTCTTGGCGGCTGTGGCAGCGCGGTTCTGGCAGCTGGTGTTGCTGACGTCGGGATCGGTTGGGTCGGTGTATCACTCGCCTTCGGATTGACGGTGTTAACCATGGCCTATGCCATCGGGCACATCTCGGGATGTCATCTCAACCCGGCGGTTTCGATCGGCTTGTGTGTAAGCGGACGCTTTGATTCGAATGAATTGCTTCCTTACATCGGAGCCCAGGTGCTGGGAGGTATTCTGGGAGCGGGGATTCTCTTCGCGATTGCTTCAGGCAAGGCTGGCTTTGATGCCGGTGCCAGCTGCTTTGCGTCGAATGGGTATGGCGAACATTCTCCGGAAGGTTATTCGCTGGGATCCGTGATCATTGCGGAGGTTGTTCTGACGGCCGTTTTCCTGCTGATCATCATTGGTGCCACGAGTAAGAATGCACCGGCCGGCATGGCTCCGTTGGCCATTGGCTTGGGCTTAACCCTGATCCACCTTGTGAGCATTCCGGTTTTCAATACTTCGGTGAATCCTGCCCGCTCGACCGGTGTGGCTTTGTTCCAGGGTAGTTGGGCCATCAGTCAGCTCTGGGTCTTCTGGATTGCGCCGATCGCAGGAGGAGCGCTCGGCTGCTTCATCCACAAGTTTGTCGGCGACAAGGAATAGTCGTTTCACTTTCCCTCTCAAATTTCACCTAAGACACCTCCGTGCGCGGAGGTGTTTTTTTGGGGGGATGCTGGTACCGGGGTAAGAAAAACAAGAAGTCAGGAGTGGTGGAAACTCCTGACTTCGCGCAGCCGGATGGATCCGGGGATTGCCTGCGAAAATGGGCTATTCAACTTCCGCCCGGAAGAAGAGCCGGGTGGAGCCTTCGACTTCGACGGGCAGGGGAAGGGTGACGGTGAGTTGATCGGGGTCCTCGGTTTTTTCATCCTGGTCATTGGTGATGCCGGTGGCGAGCTTGGTTTCCCAATCGATCAGGTCCGGTGAGAGATCTACGTTGTAGGAAGGAGCTCCGGTTTTGGGCCAGGTCAGGGTGACTTCGTTGGTTTCGGCATTGAAGTCGATGTCGGTGATAGCCCAGTCGGCTCCGCCACCCACCGAGAGGAACTCGGCGGCGATGACATGGCGTCCGGTCCGTCCGTCGGCTTCGGGTGACCCCGAGTCGGAGAAAGTGTAAGTGGCTGTTCCGGCGGCCACTCCGTTGATGTAGGAGACGACATGTCCGTCCCACCAACGACCACCGCCATTGTTTTGGCGTGAGACTTCGACCATCGGCTCTTTGACCGAGACCTGGCCCAACAGGGCCGAGTTTCCGGTGCCGCCCATGCCGTAGGAGGAAATGACCAGAGAGCCTGAGGAAGTGGTGAGGTCAGCGGAATTGGTATCGCGATCCCCAATGACGGTGTTACCGACTCCGGGAGCCGTGCCTGAAAGAGCAATGATCGTGACGCTTGAACGGGAAACAGCGATCGCTGAAAGGGTGAGTTCGGCGTCGGGAAACGTGCCATCGGTGAAGTCGGCGGCGTCGAGATACCAAAGATCGTTCCAGGTATCGTCAACGAGGACGGTGGGAGGCCCTTCAACGGCTTTGATGGCGTCGCGATCCACGGCCTGGATCATCTCGACTCCTCCAAACGTGACCTGCCCTCCGTCGCCATTGGCGGTCTGGTTGAAACCGTGTTCGCCGGTGGTGATGACCACGATTTTGTCCGCGCCGAAGGCATTGAAGGTTCCTTCGCTGGGATTGTTTCCGATGAAGTTGTTGGATCCCAGGACCTCGATCTGGCCGCTGGCCGAAAGGGTAAGTGAAGCAAGAGTGGCAGCGAGCCACGAAGAAGGTCGACGAAGGTTGGAACGATAGATGGTCATAAGTGGAATCGGGAGGTTTCCCGCGTGAGTTGGGCGTCTCTTCAGAGGCGACGGCAGACGTTAGAAATTGCGATTGTTCCGTCAAAGATTCTCCCATTGCCCGACTGGTACTGAAATGAGCCAGTTTGAAGAGGGAAGAGAAGCCGCTATCAGAGGACTTGGTTCGAAGTCTCCGCTTCTTCGAGATTCGACTCGCGAGTGGATTCTTCGGGGGCGATCAGATGAGCGGATGGCGCTCTGAGGATTCCGCTGGGTCCGAAGAGCCAGGCGATGAGGAAAAGAAGTCCGGAGACGGTTGCCATCATCCCTGCACTCGTAGTTTCCGGCAGATCGAAGAGAGCGGGAAGAGCTTGAGAGGACACGTGGCCCAGAATGGCCGCAAGGGCCGCGAGGGACAGGCTGAGAGCAATCAGTATGGGAAGTCGGTTCGTCAGAAGGAATGCCGTGGCCGGGGGGACGATGAGCATGGCGATGACGATGATGGAGCCGACCGCCTCAAAGGCTGCCACGGTCGTGATAGCCACCATGGTCATGAGCAGATAGTGGATGACCTTGGGATGGAAGCCCTGTGTCTCGGCCATGCCGGGATCGAATGAGGAAAGGGTGAATTCCTTGAAGAAGATCGTGATCAGCAGGGCGTTGAAGAGAAGGGTTCCACCAAGGACCAACGCAGCTCTTGGAACTTGTACGATGGAAGTCTCGGTTTCAAACAGGGTGACCAGATCAAGAAAGGTAAACTCAAGTGCACCATAGAGGACGCAACCGGCATCGAGGTCGACGTTGCCGGCTCCCCGTTCAATGATCAGAAGCCCGATGGCAAAGAGAGTGGTAAAGACGATTCCCATGGCGGCACCGCGTTCGACTTTCCCGAAGCGGGTGATCCATTGGGTGAAGAGGGCGGTGAGAACTCCGGCAAGTGCGGCCCCGATGAACATCGTGGTGCTGGCCCGACTGCCGGATACGATAAAGGCCACGGCGAGGCCTGGAAGAACGGCGTGGCTGATGGCATCACCCATCATGCTCATGCGTCGTAGAAGAAGGAACGTTCCCGGCAGGGCGCACGCCATGGCACACAACACCCCGACGGTGATGATGTGTAGGTCGTTGACGTTCCAGTTCATGAAAGTTGTTAGAAGCGTTTGGTAAATCCAGTGAAGAAGCCGAAGTCTTCCGAGTCACTGTTGAGTCCGCTTTGAACTCCGAAGTCGAGGATGAGGTGGCCGTTGACGGCGTAGTTCATTCCTCCGGCGAGATAAGCCTGGTAGGTGTCTTCCCCGGAGATGCCGATATATTCGAGATAGGCTCCGGCTTTTTCCGTGAGCTCGAAGCCAAGGACGGCGGTATGAAGGAATTCGAATTCATGATCACCGTCGTCTTCGTTGAAGACATAATCGAATTCAGCCATTAGCCCGAGACCAATGGTTTCAGTCAGCGAGGTTCCCCAGGGAATGATGAGGCCACCTTCCCATTCGTCGTTGCTGAGTTCCGTTCCCGTGGGAATTTTAACAAAGGGCATGAGGGCGAGAGCGGAGTCGCCGCTGTCGTTACCGTAGAGATTCCACTTGAGGCGCATGGTCACGTCGCCGAAACCGCTGGCGCCATCATCGCTGTCGGAGTAGAGGTCCACGACCGTCTGGAAATCCATGTCGTGGGTGAGGCCTGCTTTGAAATTCAGCTGTCCGTAAGTGTAGGTCTCGATGCCGCCGTCGCGCCGGTAGTCAACGAGGGAGGCTTCGAGAGCGAAGCGTCCGGCATCGACGGTCAGGGGGGATTCCGTGGCATCGGGGCGATCGGGGGAGAGCTCCCGAAGGAGGGAATCGGGAGTGGGATTGAAGAGGGTGTAGGAGGTTTTGTTGCCTAGATTGTAGTTCTCGTCGATGGCGTTATGTGAGATTGCTTTTGCTCCTGAGTCCTGTGGAAAGCGGTAAGGTTTTTCCGGACTTCCGGCCAACAGACCGGGAGTCGAGAGGGCGGCAATGACGAGAGATGTTTTCATTGGATGAGGTGAGGTGATTCGATGGTTGCTTTGGAGAGTTCGAGTTCCGCTTCCAGTTGCTGCACGATCTCGGCGCCGAGAAGGTGCTCCACCATGTCGGCATCGCGATCGACGTGGGAAGGGGCGATGTCAGCGTGTTTGATGAGATACATTTCCCAGAGGCGGTGGTTCCGGGTGATGCGGGAGGCTTCGCCGAAACCGGATTCGGAAAGGCGGAGTTCACCGGAAGGTTGGCGCTCGAGGTGGTCTTCGGCGCGGGCCTGCCGGATGAGTTTGGGAAGTTCGCCCTTGCTCCAGAAGCGATGTTTCTGGAGCAGGTCCATGGCGATCGGGAGGTTCTTGAGAGGGCGTTCCTGTTGGGAGTTTTCGAGAATCTCGTAAGTCGATCGAAGGAGGTGCTGCCTTCCCATCTTTCGTTGGAGTTGTCGGTGGCGGAGATAGCGGGGGAGGACGCCGCGTGCTCCTCCGAAGATCATGCTGAAGAGGAAGAGACAGGCGGCGGCAATGACGATGATGGCACCAGCCGGAAGGTCGGCGACAAGGGCGGAGAGCGAAGCCCCCAACCAGCCCGAGACCGCACCGATGACCGCGGACAGCCAGAGCATGTGGCGAAGATTATTGGTCCAGAACCTTGCTGCCGTGGCCGGTGTGATGAGGAAGGCAATGATGAGGATGAGACCCACAGCCTGAAGTCCCACGACGGTGACGGCGGTCACAAGGGCCATCAGGAGGATGTCGAGAAACAGGACGGGCCATCCCTGGGTGGAGGCGAAATTGGAATCAAAGCAGAGGAGGGTAAGCTCTTTGAGAATGAAGAAAGTGACCAGGAGGGTGAGAGACAGAGTGACGATGATCAGGATGAAATCCGAGGTGAGCATTGAAGCCGTTTTTCCATAGATGAAGGAATCGAGTCCGGCGGAATTCTGTCCCGGAATTTTCTGAACCATGCGGAGGATGGCGATGCCCAGTCCGAAGAACACCGAGAGAACGATTCCCATGGCGGCGTCGTCCTTGAGCTTGGTGGTGCGGCGAATGGCCAAAACCAGGAGGACCCCGAGAAGACCGGTGATGGTGGCACCGAGGAGAAGACCGGGAAGGCTTCGCCCGTCCAGCCCGATGGAGGTCATGATGGCAAAGGCGATTCCGATGCCGGGGAGGGTGGCATGCGAAAGGGCATCGCCGAGGAGTGATTGCTTTCGGAGGAGAAGAAAGGAGCCGATGAGCCCGGCGGCGGCGCCCAGCATGGTCACCCCCAGCACCACGATCCGGGTGTTGTGGGTTTTCAGCATCAGGGTGTCTAACAGGCCTTCGATCATCGGGGGGAACGGCTAGCGTCCGAGGTTTTTGAGAGCCTCGGCGACGTCGTCGAGAAGGTTGAGTTTTCCTCCGTAGGTCTTCTGAAGATTCTCGCGGGTGAAGGTCTCCGCGGTGGCACCGGAAGCGACAATCCGCATGTTGAGGAGAACGAGATGATTGAAGTAGCGGGAAACCGTGGCGAGGTCATGGTGAACACAAAGCACGGTCTTGCCTCGGGCATTGAGTTCCTGCAGGAGCTCGATGATGGCCTGTTCGGTGGCGGCATCAACGGCGGCGAAGGGTTCGTCCATGAGGTAGATTTCGGCATCCTGAACGAGGGCGCGGGCGAGGAAGACCCGTTGTTGCTGTCCACCGCTGAGTTGGGAGATTTGTCGGTCGGCGAGGTGACCGATTCCCACTTTTTCCAAAGCCTCCCGTGCTTGATCCAGCTGGGCCTTGCCGACTCTTTTGAACCAGCCGAGTTTCCGATAAGTTCCCATGGCGACAACGTCGAGGGCGCTGACCGGAAAATCCCAGTCCACTGATTCCCGCTGAGGAACGTAAGCGATCAAGTCGCGCTGTTCTTCGTAGGGTTTTCCATAGATGAGAACTTCACCCGAGGTTTTGGGGATGAGGTCGAGGCAGGCCTTGAGGAGGGTCGATTTTCCGGCGCCGTTCGGGCCGACAATGCCGACGAGTTTGCCTTCCGGGATGTTGAGTTCGAGATCCCAAAGAACCGGCTTGCGATGGTAGGCCACGGTGAGGTCGTGGATCGCAAGGGGAATCTCAGGCGGGTGTTCGGGTCTCATGTAGACCTTAGTGAGAGAGTTTGTTTTGAAAGCCCTTGGGAGGAACGGAGCCGCCGAGAGCCTTGGCAATGGTGGTGATGTTGTGATCCATCATGCCGAGGTAAGTTCCTTCATAGGTGCCGGCCGGGCCCATGGCATCGGAAAAGAGTTCTCCGCCAACAGTCACGGTGTGACCTTGAGCGGCGGCACCCTCGATGATGGCTTGGACGCTCTTGTCCGAGACCGAGCTTTCCACGAAAATGGCGGGAATCTTGTTGTCGACGAAGAACGTCACGAGTTCCTCGATGCGTTTGCTCCCAGCCGCCGATTCGGTGGAGATACCCTGGATTCCCTTGACCTCGATTCCGTAGGCGCGGCCGAGGTAGGAGAAGGCATCGTGCGCGGTGACGAGGACACGCTGCTTTTCAGGGATCGAGCTGAGGGCCTTGATTGCGTATTCGTTGAGGAGGGTGAGTTCTTCCTGATAGGTGGTCAGGTTTTTACGGTAGGTCTCTTCGTTCTCGGGATCGAGAGCGATGATCTGCTCTCCGATGTTTCCAGCGACCTTGGACCAGACGGAAACATCCATCCAGAGGTGGGGGTCGGCGTGGCCTTCATCACCATCCAACAATTCCACGCCCTCCAGGTTTTCGGCCACAGCATGAGCGTTCTCTCGCTCGGACAGAAGGGTGGCCATCTTCCCTTCGAGGAAGTGGCCGTTGTAGAGGACGAGGGAAGCACTCTGGACGGTGTCGATGTCGCCTTTGGTGGCGACATAGCCGTGGGGGTCGGTGGCTTCTCCGATGATGTTGATGACCTCGCGCTTGTCACCGACGATGACTCCTGCGACGTCGCTGATCATGCCGATTGTGCTGACAATCGGTCCGTTGGAGGTATCGGCTTCTTCTTTGCTGGTGCATGCGGAGACGACGAGTGCCGCCGCGAGGGGAATTAAACGCTTCATGCCACCGCTTTACGCGAGGCATTTTGAGTTGTCAAAATTAAAGTTTTGATCGCTCGTAATTCAGCGAGTGCTTATTTGGCATACATCTGGTGTTTGGGGTCGCCGCCGGAGAGGACGTAAGCGGTCAGGTCGAGGATTTCCTCGTCGGTGAGGGTATTGAGGAGGCCGGGCGGCATCATGGAGACGGTGGAAGGCTCGACGGATTTGAGGTCCGAGGTTTTGACATCGGTCATTTCGCCCGGTGCATAGAGGTTGGTGATGACCTTGTAGGTGTCGTCGCGGAGGTTTCCGATGCGACCGATGATGACGGAGCCGTCTTTTTTGGTGAAGACCATGGAGCCGTATTGGTCGCTGATTTCCTTACCGGGATCAGTGATTTGTTCGAGGAAATCGTGGGGGCTGAACTTGCCGGCGGCACTGGTGAGGTCGGGGCCGATGGCGCCGCCTTCCTGTCCGAAGCGGTGGCAGGCGTAGCAATTCGCGGCACCGAACATCTCGCGTCCATTTTTGAAATTACGTCCGCCTTCGAGACCGGAAGCGAGGAGGGGTTTGAGGTCTGCCATGGTCCAGGCCTTGACAAAATTGCGTGGCTTGGCGGTGAAGACGGGGCCGTCGGATTTGGACTTGGCGTCGAGGATGGGCTTGAGGGTCTTCTTGTCGGCGGGGCTGAGATTGCCAACGGCGGTATCCTTGATTTCCTTGATGAAGGCTCCGAAGCCGGCGCCGCCTTTGTAGTTCGCAGCGCGGGTGAACCAGGAGAAGTAACGTTTGCGAAGCTCGGGAGTCCAACCCTTCTTTTCGTGTCGAAGAACGACCGCCATGGCGATTTGTTCTTCCTGGGTGGGAGCTTTGTCGAGAAGGTCGACGGCCCGGTCGACTACTTTCTCTGCGCCGAGGTAAACGAGGAGATTGACCAGTTCGATATTCTCGGCGCGGTTGTCGGCGGGGAAGTGAGAGTTCACTTGGGTAATGACCTGCTTCTTTTGCTTTTCGGTGGGTTCACCAAGCCGTTTGAAGACCAGGGTGTAAGCGCGGAGGAGGTCGAAGCGGGTCTGGAGGTCGTGGGCTCCGTAATCGTGTCCGAGGAGAGCGGCCACGGCGCCGGCCTGGTGTTTTTTATTGCCCACCCGGGCGAGCGAAAGAATGGCCCCGAGCTGGGCGACGGGATCGGTTTCGGTGATCGCCTTCTCGGCCCAGCCATCCACGGGAGTTTTCTCGAGCGCGGTCCGGGCGGCGAATCGAAGTGCACGATCCTTGCTATTTAAGAAGGGCCAAGCGGTAGCGATGGCGGCCGGATCGCTCTTGAGATGATAGGCTTCAAGGGCATGGCGTTGATCCCGATCCTTTTGTCCTTCGTGTTTCCCATCGACAGGGGAGGTCGGTTCCGGGCCGGTATAGGTCACCCGGTAGAGGCCGGACTGGACGCGTCGACCACCGACCGCAAAATAGAGGGCTCCGTCGTCTCCAATGGCGAGATCAGTGAGGGCAAGAGGCTGGCCTGCGACGAATTCCTCGAAGTCGGCGGTGTAAGTGGAGCCGTTTGGCTTGAGGTGGACCGCGTAGAGTTTGCCGTAGGACCAATCGGCGATGAAGAAGGCCTTTTGATATTTGGCGGGAAATTTGGCGCCGCTGCCAAAGAGAACGCCGGTGGGCGAGCCGGGTCCGATGTCAACGACCGCTCCGAAGCTGTCGCTGTAGTAGTCGGGCCACTTGACCGAGCCATTACGCCAACCGAATTCGGCACCGCTGATGATGTGGTTGACGCGGGTCGGGCGATACCAGGGAGTGTTGAGATCCCACTCCATGTCGGCGTCGTAGGTGAAGAGCTCGCCATCGGCATTGAAGTCGATGTCGTATTGATTGCGGAATCCGGTCGCGACCACTTCCCAGGTTTTGCCGTCGGGATCGGTCTTGCATACCCATCCCCGGGGGGCGGTGGCGCCCTTCATGAATCCCCGGCCGTAGACGCGGGGGAGAAGGTTGTCTTCGCCCCAGACTTCGGGGACGCGGCTTGCCTGGTATTCGGGCAGTTCGGTCTGGTTTCCGCAGGCGACGTAGAGCGATTTTCCATCGGGTCCGGGGATCACGGCATGAGGACCGTGTTCGCCGCCATTCTCCTGAAATTTCTTGAGGAGTTTGACCTCATCGAAGGTGTCGTCGCCATTAGTGTCCTTCACGCGATAGAGGCCGCGGCCGCCGTGTTTCTTGTCGTTGACCACGACGTAGAGGGCATCAAAGGCGTAGCACATGCCCCAGGCGTGCCCGATATCGAGGTCGATCTTTTCGAGATCGGAGTCCTTCAAGGTGGCTCCGGGGGCGGGAGCGGTGAATCGATAGAGGGCACCGTATTGATCACCGGCGATGAAGCGCCCTTTGTGGTCTTTGCAGAGAACGACCCAGGAGCCGAATTTGTTCTTGGGCACCGAGTAGAGGCGTTCGACTTTGAATCCTTCGGCCACATTGAGATTTTCAGGCGTGGTGACTTCGTTGCCTTGCAAGCCGAGAGGGAGAGCCAGCAGGGCCAGACAGAGGGTAAGAGAACGTGAGGAGAATGACATGTTGATCTGAATTGAGGGTCTGAGAGGTTGGAACGAACACGGGTTCATCGAGTGCATGAAGCCGAACGTCCATTTCTTATAAGGAACGTTTCTTCTAAGCTAGATCCGGGGTGAATGAGGTAAAGGAAAATTGCTGGGAAACTGGGTGGGAGTGAGGTTTGGACTGGAAGAGTTGTGGCGAGGCTTTAGCTTGATACGCAGACAACACACACCATGCGCACAACAGAATGGAAATTTAGGAAGGCTATGGCCGGCCTGCTTTTTGGAATCGGGGGAATGCTGCCTGCCAGCGGCGATCTCGTGATTACGGAGTTTATGGCGGACAATTCGGGACTGAGCATCACTGACGAGGACGGTGCTCCTTCTGATTGGATCGAAATCTACAATGCCGGCTCGGAAGCGGAGTCGACTTTGGGATACACTCTCAGCGATAACGCTGATAATCTTCAAAAATGGGCCTTTCCGGATGTCACGATTCCGCCTGGGGGTTATATCCTTGTCTTCGCCTCGGGAAAAGACCGGGCCATTGCGGGATCCGTCTTGCATACGAACTTCAGTCTGGATGCTAAAGGTGAGTATCTGGGGCTGACAAAACCTGATGGGGGCACGCTGACCAGTTCCTTCCACCCCGAGTTTCCCGAGCAATATGAAGATGTCTCGTACGGAATCGGTAGTGGGGGAGCGATTGAGCCGGAGACCTTGGTGCCGGTGGGGACGGACTTGAAGTATTTGGTTCCCACGTCGGACATTGGGACCGGATGGCGCAATCCGGGATTTGACGATGCTGCTTGGACGGATGCCAACGGGGCCTTGGGCTATGGTTATCTCGGGGAGGTCGGTGATCAGATTGGTGAGAATGTAGAGGCTGCAATGCGGGGGGTGAATTCTTCGATCTTCATGCGGATGCAATTTCAGATCGAGGATCTCGACGCTGTTCAGGAACTCTTTTTCAAGGCGCGGGTCGATGATGGTTTCGTCGTCTTCCTGAATGGAGAAGAGGTGGCAGCAAAGAATGAGCCAACGCCGCTCGTGTATAATTCAGCGGCCACTGCCAATGGAGACCCAACCGGGGACTTTGAGTATTTCCCGATCGATTTCGTGGGCAAGCTTGTCGAGGGTGAGAACCTTCTGGCGATCCAAGGCCTGAACCGAAGCACCTCGAACCGGGACTTTGTGTTGATCTCCGAACTCGAAGGTGAGATTCAGGATCTTTCGGCCCCTCTGATCAATGGATACTTCGACGAGATTACATTGTTGGGTCCCAACGGACCTCCGCAACTGGGGCCTCCGGTGGAAGTGGAATACAGCGTCACGAGCAAGGCCTTCTCCGACAATTTCACGCTGACTCTTTCCCATCCCGATCCGGAAGTGGTGATTCGTGTCACGACGGACGGGACCCTTCCCGTGAATGATGGTGAAAGCCCATCTCCGGAATACAGCGGTCCGATCTCGATTACCGGATCGACGCTGGTGAGGGCCCGGGGATTCAAGGATCGATCGATTGACGGATTCGGGCGGACGGAAGGGTTCATCAAATTGGCTTCGAGCGAGCAGTCCTTTTCGTCCGATCTTCCCGTGGTGATGCTCTCGACCTTTGGAAAGGGTGCTCCGCCGCCGACCTCGGCGACCACCCGGAAGGATGTCTTCATGTTGATTTTCGAGCCCGATGAAATCACCGGGCGCACAACGTTGGACAGTGTCCCGACAGTGGCGACGCGCGGAGGTTTCCGGAAGCGTGGATCGAGCTCTGCCAACAACCCGAAATACAGCATGTCCCTCGAGACCTGGGATGAGTTCGGAGAGGATCAGGATATCAAGCCGATGGATTTCAAGTCCGAGGCCGACTGGATTCTCAGCGCACGATACAATTTCGACCGTTCATTGATGCGCAACACATTCACTTATGCCTTGAGCAATGAAGTGGGGCTTTGGGCACCGGGAACGGAATTTGTGGAGCTCTATAACGATACCACGGGCACCGAGGTGTCGTCTTCCGATTACTTCGGAGTCTATGCCTTCATGGACAAGATTGAGATCAACAAGAATCGCGTCGACATCAAGGAGATGGAGCCATGGGAAACCGAGGAGCCCGAGATTACCGGAGGTTATATTTTCAAGAATGACCGTGCTGATCCCGGTGAGGCCACCTTTCCGGTGAGCGGGTTTACGCGTGGCTTGGTCAACGTCGATCCCGACGTTGACCAGATGAATACCCAGCAGCGCAATTACATCATTCGTTATTGTAACGAAGTCACCGTGGCTCTGCGGGCTTCGAACGGGATTCACCCGACGACCGGGAAACATTTTTCCGAATATCTTGAGATCGAGGATTTCATCGAGCACTTCTGGTTGAACATTCTGGTGATGGATCCCGACTGGGGACGCTTGAGCCAGTTCTTCTACTTTGACCGGGGTGGCAAGATTGTCTCGGGGCCGATGTGGGACTATGACCGGACGATGGGCTCCCGCGATAGTCGGGATGACAATCCGCGCCGATGGGAAGCCAATACCTCGGACACCAGCTTTACCTGGTTCGATCGTGAGTATGAGTGGTTTGGTCTGCTCTTTGGTTTCAACACTACTCATGACCAGGTGCGAAACATGCAGGACCCGCAATTGAAGACCTCCCGCAAGGACGTCTTTCAGCGGGTCATTGATAAATGGTATGAGCTTCGGGCCAATCAGTTGGCCGATGAGAGTTATAACCTGATCATCGATCGGATGCAGGCTGAATTGAACGAATCCCAGGTTCGCAATTTTGCCCGTTGGACAGCTGTGCCACCAGGCGGAATCACCGGGATCAATTATGCTGAACCCGGAACGACGGGATGGGAGAGGGAAGTCTCCCACCTTCGTGGTTGGCTGGAGGCTCGGGCGGAGTGGATCGATGAGCAGTTCTTCAACCCTCCCGCCTTCAGTCAGAACGGGGGAGTGGTCCCTCCGGGCTTTGTGCTGTCGATGACAACTGCCAATGGCAGCGTGTATTACACCACCGACGGTTCGGATCCACGGGCCCCCGGAGGGCTTCCTTCTGGCAGTGCCAGTCCCGGTGGTTCGGTGACCATCAACTCCACCCAAGTGGTCACTGCCCGCGCCTACAACGGGCAGGAATGGGGAGCACCCACGCAGGCGACCTTCGTGGTCGGTGCAGATCTTGCCGGTCCTGACAATCTTGTGATTTCCGAAATCATGTACAACCCTGCCGAGCCAACGGCGGAAGAGCTGACGGCCGGTTTCACCAACAACAATCACTTCGAGTATCTTGAGATCTACAACGTCTCGGCAAATCCGGTGGATTTGATCGGCGTCTCCTTCATTGATGGAATCGACTTCGATTTCACAGGCTCGGACATCACCGTGATTCCGGCCAACAGCCGAGTTCTGGTGGTGAGAGACCGGACGGCATTCCAGTTCCGATACGGGGCCGGCCTGAACGGTTTGATTGCGGGCGAATTTGCGAATGACACCGGGTTGTCCGGGAGCGGTGAACAGATTATTCTTTCCGGTGTTGTCGGAGTGATCAGGGATATTACCTACAATGACAAATATCCTTGGCCGGAAGCTCCCGATGGTGACGGCCCGAGTATTGTCCTGGTGTCTCCGGAGACGATTCCTGATGGAAACATCGGAACCAATTGGCGTTCCAGCGTCGGGGAACAGGGGAGTGCCGGAGTCGGAGACGGGATGGCCTTCTCGGGTGATCCCACCGCGGACCTTGATGGAGATGGGTTGAATGCCTTTGCCGAATATGCCTTTGGCACCAGCGATGATGAAGTGAACACGGAAAGTGAAATTCTCATGCCGGCGATCGCTGAGGACGGTCACTTCACCATTTCCTACCCCATGAATCTGGCGGCTGACGATGCCTTGATTATCGTCGAGATTTCCGAAGACCTGAGTAGCTGGGTTTCTGCCGGAGAGATGCTCGATCTGGTGAGTGAAGTGCACGGAGGAGACGGGCGCTCGACCTTCACCTTTGAAACGCTGACGCCTGCCGTCCAGTCGGCCCGCTTCTTTACCCGGTTGCGGGTGACGGAGCGTTAGGCCGCTTTGCTTCCCTCGCAGAGTTGGATCACCAGCTTGTGCAGGACCATGCGTGGATCCTGCGAGCTGGTGACGAGGGCTTTGTCGGCTTCGAGGCAGCGGGCCATCCCTTGACGGAGTTGCGTCATCGAAAATCCGCGGGCGGCTTTGGAGGCCATCTTGAGCCCCCAGGTGTTGACCGATCCGTCCTTCTTTTTGGGAAGGGCGGCAATGACGCCTTTCGGTGCTTTGTGCAGGGAGCCATAGGGTTCGGCCAGTTTGGCAAAAAAGAGATTTCGGACCGTCGGGATGATTGAAGCCTTGATCAGGCCCACCGGGCTTTCGTTTTTCAAGAGGAGCGAGTCGATCAGCTCGATGGCGCGTCCGGCTTGTCTTCGTTCGACGGCGCGGGAGATTTCCCAAATGACGCCTTTGTGGCTGACGGACACCATGAGAGTGACGTCTTCCACGGAAACCTCCCGTCGATCGGGGCCGAGATAGAGATCCAGCTTGTCGATCTCATTGGTAATCTGGCGGGTCTCTGCGCCGGCCCTTTGCACAAAGAGCTCCAAAGCCTCTCCTTGGAGGATCAGCCCTTTCTCTTTGGCCAGTCGCCGGACTTGCAGGGCGACCTGCTCTTCCCAACCTTCCTTCGAGATGTCGATTTTGTCGTAGGAACGAAAATCGGAATTGGCCTTGAGCCATTTGCCGAGGCGCCGGACTCCGTTGATGGCACTGCTGCTCAACAGGAAGATGACACCCGAAGGAAGTCCGGCTTGCAGGGTCTCGAGGAGGTTTTCTGTTCCGGCAAGAGTCCGCTCGGCTTCGCTCGTCCGGTCGGTCCCCAGAAAATTAGCGGACTTAAGCCAAACCACCTTGTCTCCTCCGAAGAAGCCAACGGTTTGCAGAGCCTCGACGGCCTGCGAAATCTTCTGGAAAGCGTTTTCGGCGTTGTCCGCGACAGCCTCGATGATTTCATTGGCGAACTCGTCGGAACCGGGGGGCTTGAGCTCTTCGAAAAGGGCGGCGGCTTCTTCAGCCACCCGTCCTTCGTCAGAACCGGTCACGACATAAATTGACATGACCGAGAGATAGCGAGAGGGGGCGGGAGCGGGAAGATTTTACCGACAAAAAAACGCCACGCCCGACGGGGAGTGGCGTTTTTGGATGAACGGGCAGAGGCCTAGAAGAACTTGGCGATCGTCTTCTCGCTCGGTGGTTGGGAGACGAGCGAACCAATGATCATGGCGGCGGCCCCAACGATCCACATGATGGCGGCGGGGACGATTCCTCCGAAGACGAAGAATTCGCCGCCGAATCCCGACATGGTGAAGAAGGTCACCCACGAAATGAAGACCGCGATCACGCAAGCGTAGGCTCCCACTTTGGTGGCCCGTTTCCAATAGAGGGCGGCCAGGACCAACGGAGTCAGGGCTGCGAAGCCCGAGAAACACCACACGGCGAGATCGAAGACGCTCTTGTCATAGAGGAGAAGGGCCATGATGTAGGTCAGGACGACAATGGCGACGATGAAGCCGCGGGCCATGAAGAGAATCTGTTTGTCGGTGTATTCCTTCTTCCCGCGGTGCAGGACGATGTCGTTGGTAAACATGGTGCCGAGACAGAGAAACTGCGAGTCGAGCGAAGACATGATGGCGGCAAGAATCCCGGCGGTCACAAGTCCGACAATCACGGGATCTTTCACCAGCACCCCGACGGTTTTGGCGAGAATGGCTCCGCTTGGGGTTCCCGACGGGAAGAGGCCGGTGGCCCAGATTCCGATGAGGACGCAAGGGACCCAGACAATGGCGATACAAATGGGATGGGCGACCACAGTGAGTTTGAAGCTCTTGGCATTCTTGGCAGTCAGCCAATGTTGGAAGAGGTGAGGGAACATCCCAACACTGAGTGGAATGAACATGTAACTCAGGAAGGTCCAGGTGGAGACACCCACCTCCCCTCCGTGCGAGAGCGTCCGGACCTTGTGGGAGTCCTTGGCTTGTTCGATGGCGGCATTGAGTCCGCCGAGTCGGTCGGAAATCAGGTAAAAGGCGAGGATGCCCATCACCATGAAGACGAGAGTCTGAAAAGTGTTGGCCCAGGCCGCGGCGCGGGAGCCTCCTGCGAAGATGTAAGTCAGCACGACGGCGCTGATGACCAGGCCGGTGAACCAGGGCGGGATGGCACCATTTTCGGTCCATTCGGGGAAGACACCGGGAATGGTTCCTTTTGGAGTAATTTTCTCGGCGGTCACTCCGGCGATGGTCTTGCCGGCTCCGATGATTCCGATGAGAAGGTAAGGGATGACCAGGAGAACGAGAATGGGGAAGAGGAGGTATCCGAAGGCTTTGGATTCAAAACGAGCACGGAAGTATTGAATCTGGGTGACGTAGCCGTAGCGCTTGCCGATGGCCCAGAGCTTGATCCCGATGACCAGGAAACAGGCGGCGTGGATGAGGCCGGATGAGGAAGCCATCAGGCCGTAAGTGCCGATTCCTCGCTCGAAGGCCTTGCCGGTGGATCCGACGAGGGCAAAGGCGGTCATGGTGGTTCCAAAGACCGACATGAGAAGCATGAAGGGGCCGATCGAGTGGCTGGCGACGAAGTAGTCCTTGGACGTTCCCCGGAAGAGGGTCTTGGAGAAGAGAGCCAGTCCGAGAAGGAGGCTGAGGTAGAGGGCAATGACAATGACGGTGGTCATTTGCTACCTCCTTCCGCGTCATCACTGTCGCCTTCGGCCCATTCTTCGAGACTGGCTGGCCAGGCTACTTTCATCACGATGGCCCAGAAGAGGGCAGCGGTCAGGGAGTAGCAAGCGTGGTAAAAAAGTCCGACCGGCATGAAGCCGAAGACAAGGTTGGCATTGTCCCAGTTCCAGAAGTCCTGATGGAGGACGACCAGAACGAGGAAGACGATGATGATCAGGCCTTTCGTGTTCATTGAATCAACTGCTTACCGGGATTCTTTCGAAAGCCTTTCAATGTGTCCATGGAATACTAAGGTGCTTTCCGTGAAGCCGACGATCAATCTCGCTGAGAGTGTTTCTCCGGACGGGGCGACCCTGTTGCTGCAGGAGCATGACGGGGAGTATTTCCTCAAAATCGGAGGGGTGCCCTTGATGAGTACGACGGCCGCGGCCTCGGAACAGGAAATGGCGACTTTGGCTTGTCCACCCTCTGAGAAACCGAGACGGGTTCTGATTGGAGGGCTGGGATTTGGTTTCACCCTGAGGCGGGTTCTCGAGCTGGTATCGGAGGAATCCGAGGTGGTGGTGGCGGAACTTCTGCAAGAGGTGATCGACTGGAATGGCGAGTATCTCCGGGAAGTCAATGGAGCGTTGCTCGATGATCCGCGGGTGGAGGTGCGTAAGAAGGATGTTTTCAAAATCATGCAGGGGAAGGAGCAATTCGACGCGATTTTGCTCGATGTTGACAACAGCCCGGATCCCCTGGTGCAGAAGGGGAACGGTCGGCTCTACCAGCGCAGGGGGCTGGAGATTGCCCGAAGCTCGCTGAGACCGAAGGGGCTGGTGGTTTACTGGTCGGCGCACCAGGACGCGGGATTTGCGAAGCAGCTGAGGAAGGTCTTTTCCCGGGTGGACGTGGTGCCGGCCAAGGCCTACCCCAAGGCCAAACGGTTCACCCACACTCTGTTCGTCGCTGCCCGGTAGAAAAGAAAAACCCGGAACCATGCGGTTCCGGGCTCTTCCGGTTAACTCGTAATAAAAGGGGAGCGATTAAATCGGAGATTTCGTCTTGGCGGCAGTCTTGATGGTCGACTTACGCTTTTCAGTAATCTTCCCAATCTTCTCCTGATCGAAGGCATCAGCCTTGCTCATGAGGAGAACAATCGATCCGGCATTCACGAAGGCAACACTCACTTCGTCCAACTTTTCGAGATCGGCACGCAATCTCTCATTGGTCTGCGCTCATGTGCCGCCAGTGATGGCGATCTGGTAAGCTTCAGCGGGCTTGGCAATTTCCTTTGCCTTCACACCTTCAACCTTGAGGCCGGCAGGGTCGAACGCTTTGCGCACGGTTCCGCGGGTCAACTTGGTTTCGCCTTTGGTGGTTACGAAAGCGGAAGTGCCGGAAAGGAGCACTTTGTCCACGCCTTCAATCTTGGTCAAGGCCGCACGGGCCTTTTTAGCAGCTCCTCACCCACCGCCGCTGAAGGATACAGAGTATCCGGCGACAGTAGCAGCAGCCTCTTCCGCTGCCGCACCTGGGACCGCGAAAGCCGAGGTGGTCACAGCGCCGAAGGCACACATGATACCGAATCTGATTTTTGCATTCATAGCAGGGGGAGGGTAAACCGCCTTTTTCAGGCTGCAAGCGAAGTTTTTATAAGAAAATGTAATAAAAAAGAGCTCCGCGGAAGAACCAGCGGAGCTTTTAGTGGGTGGACCCGGTAAGAATTTGAAATCTGTCTTAGGAATTGGAGGCAGCTTCGGCAGAGGCGGTCTGGGATTCGCTGATGAATCTCCAACGGACTTTGTTGCGCTTGGGCGCGGTGCGGGCCTTGCGGATCTTGCGGGTGATCGTGCTCTCGTGCGAGCGACGACGGCGCATTTCCTCGAGGATGCCCTCGGTGTCGAGTTTGGTCTTCAAACGCTTGAGAGCACGGTCAACGGTCTCTCCATTTTTGACATCAACGCCACGAATATGTTTCTGCATAAGGAAAATCCCCTGGGTCCAGTGGGGGCCGGGACGCTAGGAGCGAACTTTCAGGAGGTCAAGCCTGCTTTTTTGGAAAAAATCCCCGTATTTTACAGCTCTTCCTCCTCGCCTTCGAATTCCGGAACCGGGGGGAGAAGATCCTCCCGCTCAAGGAGGAGGGGGATAGAAAGATCGTCGAGGAGGTCGTCCTGCGTCTGTTTCAGGACTCCGGCGAGCGGAACGATGCGGTCCAATTCTGCAATCGTGCAGTGAACCATCGACGAGATGATATCGGGATCGTAGACCTCCTTGTCGAAGAGGTTGGTAATGCGGAAGACGATCTGGGAGCGATCGAGGTCGTATTCGAAGCCTCCCAGGGTCAGCTGTTTATTGGCCCGCATCACCAGCTCGAGAGCCAGAGGAAGGCGTTCGGAATCAAAACTCATGGGAGATTCCGCGACAATTGAGAGGGCATTGAGGTTGGGGAAGGCCTGGGCGTGCAGGTGAATATGGGTGTGGTGGGCTTCAAAAGCCGTGGTCAGGACCTCCCGGCCTTCGACCGGTTCACAATGCCAACCCTGACGCCCGAAGGCATCGATCACCGAGTGGAGCTGCCGCGAAATCGCCATGGGCGGGAAGATGGGTCGCAGTGTTACAGAAAGGAAGGATTTTTCTCATTGGATCAAACGGGGGGCTTCTCCAGCATTGGCACCAGATATGAAAAAGTTAAGCATGTTGAGTTGTGCGCTTGTGATGGGGGTTCCCCCCCTGGGCGCTGAGGTCAAACTTTCCGAGAAGTTGACCAAGATCGCGGACCATCTCGGTGAAGGAGGGGTCCATTTCTCGGTGACCGACGCGCAGGAGGATCTTCGGGATCTTGCCCGCATCGGTGACAAAGTGATTTCGCAAATCCCGGATGCCGGCATTCCTCCCAGCCTGAGACTGGAGCGACTTTTCGAGGATTTGGGCCTTTTCGGGTATCTCGGAAGGGGTTCCAGCAGCCACCAGATCGGGAATCTCTGGCACAACCGTTCCTTCATGCTGACTGATGGAAAGCACGGAGGGGTCTTTTCTCTCTTCGGAGATCCGGTGGCGGAATCCGTCGGGTCCACCTTTGCTCCTGCCGGCGCCGACCTCGTGATGGAGACATCCCTTGACCTCAGACAAGTGGAGAAGACGGTGAAAAAAATCGCGGAAGCCTTCGGTCAGGAAGCCGAAGTCGAGGTGACGAATGGATTCTCGGAGGAGATTGCCGAGATCGGGATATCGCTCGCCGACCTGTTCACGGATTTCAAGGTCCATGGAACGATCGCGTTCTGGATGGACGAGGAGAATACTTTTGAGGTCGAGGAGGGGGTGGAGCTCCCCATTCCTCATCTGGCCGCCCGCTTGGATAACGCCGGCGTGATCTGGAAGCTTCTTCAGCCCCAGATGGAGGGGAACTCCCGAATGGAAGAGAAAGACGGAGAGATCATCATGACGCCACCCGAGGGGGCGCTTCCAACTCCCTTTGGTGAAGTTCTTCCGACAATTGTCTACAATCCCAAGACCAAGCAGCTCTTCATGGCGCTGTCAGCCGAAGACCTTGAGGCCTGCCGCGGCAAGGGTCCCAAGCTTGGCACGACCCAGGCTTACCAATTTGCCACCGTGCGTTTTCCCAAGAAGGTGAATTCGCAGGTTTATCTTTCCGGAGATGTCTTCCGTCTTGTGGAAAAGTTGGCCAATCAGTTTGTCGAGCAAGCTCCGCCCGAAGCCCAGGATATCATCAAGGGGTTGCTTCCTTATCTGTCCGATCTTGGGGCTGAAGGCGGATACGCGGCTGCCGTCGCTGTTGAAGAGGACGGAATTCTCTCCGTCGCCAACACTCCGTTTCCGGTAAAAGGGGACTCATCCCTGTTTGGATCGGGGGGGATTGCCACCCTTGCGGTCTTTGCTGGATTAGCGAGTCCGGCGGTGGTGAAAGCCAAGGGGGCTGCCGATGAGGCCAAGGCCATGAATGAGGTCAAGATGGTGGTGACCGCGATGTTTGCTTACAAAGCTGAGAAAGAGAAGTTTCCCCGTACGATGGCTGAGATGATCAGGGCGCACGTTGTTGATCCCGAGTTTCTCAATGAAGACATCGTGGTCGTTCCTCAAAAGGGGAATGAAGAGGACCCCGGGAAGATCATGGTTTATCTGGAACTTCCGGGGTCAGACATGGTGATCGTGGGAACGGGTGATGGTTCGGTGACTTCCTTGCCCTTTGAAGTCTTCAACGACAAACTGAACTCCCAGCTCGAGGAGTAGGGGAGGTTTGAACCACTCCAAAGGCGAACTCCGTGGACTCCGGTAGGAGCCGCGGACTTCGCCTTTTTTCGTGCCCGGAAGGCGAAAAGAAGAGTGACAAATGCCAGCTGCTGCGTTTGTCTCGCCCCGTGAGCATCACGTTGGCCCTCCTTCTAGGATTGCGACTCGGACTTTAAGGTCCGGCGTCGCTCTTTTTAGTGCTCGTTCTTTGGCCAACTTTTCGGATTCGCGATGTGTGCGGAACCTGTTTTTTCCAAGGGGCGGATGCTTGAGATTGAGAGCCCGCGGTTCACCATTCCAATCGTCTCAACGAACAGACCATGAAAACTGAATCCATCCAGAAATACCGTCCCTTTCCGGCCGTGGCATTGCCCGACCGGACATGGCCGGACCAAGTGATCGACCAAGCTCCCATCTGGTGCTCGGTGGACCTACGCGATGGGAACCAGGCTTTGCCCATTCCCATGAGTGTTGAAGAAAAGCTGGAGATGTTCGACCTACTCGTGGCAGTGGGATTCAAGGAGATTGAAATTGGATTTCCGTCCGCCAGTGAGACGGAATTTGCCTTCATGCGTCGTCTGATTGAAGAAGACCGGATTCCCGATGACGTCACGGTGCAGGTGCTCGTGCAAACCCGACGCCATCTGATCGAGCGCACCTTCGAGGCGATCAAAGGCGCCCGCCGGGTGATCGTCCATATCTACAATTCGACGAGCACCTTGCAGCGCCGGGTGACCTTTGGAGATGCCTCACGTGAGGAGATCAAAGCGATTGCCGTCGATGGAGCCAAGGTGGTGAAGGAATTGGTTCCGACCGTTCCCGAAACCGAGATTGTTCTGCAGTATTCTCCCGAGAGCTTCTCGGATACCGAACTGGATTTCGCCCTCGATTGTTGCGAGTCGGTCATGGAGGTGTGGGAGCCGACTCCGGAGAAGAAAATCATTCTCAATCTTCCCGCCACTGTGGAGTGGGCCACGCCGAACGTGCACGCCGATCAGATCGAGTGGATGTGCCGGAATTTAAAGAATCGAGAGAGTGCGATTGTCTCACTCCATACTCATAATGACCGGGGAACAGGAGTGGCTGCCACCGAGTTGGGTTTGATGGCTGGCGCGGACCGGGTGGAAGGCACCTTGTTTGGAAATGGTGAACGAACTGGTAATCTGGACATCGTGATCGTGGCGTTGAATATGAACAGCCACGGGATCGAGACCGGACTGGATTTCTCCAACCTCTCGAGTTTGCGGGAGGTCTACGAGCGCACCACCCGAATGACCGTTCCCGACCGCCAGCCCTATGCTGGTGAGCTGGTCTTCACGGCGTTCTCAGGAAGTCATCAGGATGCCATCAAGAAAGGTCTCGATCGCCGTCGCAAGGAAAATGCCGACACCTGGGGAGTGCCTTATCTCACCATCGATCCTCTCGACATTGGTCGGTCCTATGAAGCAATCGTGCGGATCAATTCCCAGTCCGGAAAAGGAGGCGTGGCTTACATCCTCGATCAGGAGCATGGCTATGATCTGCCCAAGACGATGCACCCGCAGGTTGGGAAACGGGTTTATGATCTCGCCGACGAGCGGGGCGAAGAGCTTTCCGCAGAGGAAGTCGGGAAGGTTTTTCACGAGGAGTTTGTCAATCTCTCGAGCCCAATGTCCTTGGATGACTACGAACTCGATCATCATCCTTCGAAACGGGGAGAGGTGGTTTGCTCCGCCGAGATGTCGGTGTCAGGAGAGACGAAGAATGTTGAAGGGACTGGAAATGGTCCGATCAATGCGCTGGTCCACGCTCTCGACCAGTTGGGACGAAAGGACTTCGTTCTGACTGACTATCGTTCACACGCAGTGCGCGGTGGCTCGAGTTCCGATGCCGCGGCCTACGTCCAACTTCGTCATGACGACGGTCGCATCCTCTGGGGTGTGGGGGTCGATCCCTCCATCGAGATGGCTGGAGTGAAAGCCCTCGTCTCGGCCTGGAACTTGTTCCGTTAGAAATCAATCGTTCCCCCTGAAGCGAAATTTCGGGGGAACGATTATTTGTCGCCCGTTCGTACGGTGACTTTCTTCGTGTTGAAGTTATGTCCTTCGTTGCGAGTGATGATGTAAGCCTTCTTGTCGAAGGTCAGCAAATAGCGGGTGTATTGTCCGCCTCCAGCCCGGCTCATGCCACGGATTTGGAACCATCCGTTCTTCTTTGAGACGATCTGGAATCCCCAGCCCTGAAGTGAACCGATGGATTTGTAGACTCCCTCTTTTGACCGAGTGAGGATTTCGTAAAACGGTCCCCCGGAACCTCCATAAGCCGGAATGTTGAAGAGTAGTTCGGGTTTCCCGTCCTCGTTGAGATCCACCTCCAAGAAAGAGACTGTTTTTGGACGGCTGTCTTCAGGCCAAAATGTTCTCAAGGCCTTGGCACGATCTTCCGGAAGCTTCTCGACCAGGAGGTTTGCTGAAGTCACCTTGGGAGGCCGTTCGACTTTGCCCGGCCAGACAAAGCCGTCTTCGAGAGGGAGCCACTTTCCTTTTGGGTTGTCGTCGCCGAAGGATTCCCGTCCATCGAAAGGGTTGGCGTATGTAGTCACGATCAAGGTGACAAAGGCGAGGATGGTCTGTGGCTTCATGGTGTGCATTTAAGAGAGTGACCCGATTCGTTCGACCATCCAGAAGATGCCGGCCGCGGCGATGAGGAGGCTGCCGATGATCTGGATTTTTTTGAGGTGTTGTTTGAAGGGGCGCACGAGGAAGTAAGCCACGATGAGGACGGCGACCTGGGCAATTTCAACGCCGATATTGAAGCCGATCAAGGGAAGGACTTGTTTGTCGCGCGGGATATTCTCGAGCTGGTCGCCGAGGACGCTTGCGAAGCCCAGTCCGTGGATGAGGCCGAAGCCGAAGACGAGGAAGATGCGGTTGCGTCCGACCTTTTTGATGAAGAGGTTTTCAACGCCGATCCAGGCGATGCTGGCAGCGATGATGATTTCGATGTAAGTCGTGGGAAAGTTGAGCCAGCCCATGACCGCACAGGTCAGGGTAATGGAGTGGGCGAGAGTGAAGAGAAGGGATTGTCCGAGGATGGGACCCAATCGGGGTGCCGCGAGAAAGATGCCCACGATAAACAAAAGGTGATCGAGTCCAAGAGGCACGACATGGTGGAAACCTGAAACGAGCCAACTCCATAGCGGGCTTTCGTCGGGATTCTCCGTCCTGCCTCCTTCCCGTTTCAAGAGAGGGACTGATTCACCGCTGAGAGCACTCAGGGGAATGACTTCTTTTCTAGGGTCGACGACGACAATCAGTTCGGCGTTTTGGTCGTCGTTCCAGAGCAAGCGCAATTCACCTTTGTCATCGATGGGTTCGACTTTAATTTGCAGGTGAATGAACGCGATGCCATCGGGGTCTTCGGGGAGAACGGGATTCTCGATGGAGAATCCGGGATAGTGGTAAGTGTGGGGAATCTCCTCACCGTTGAACTTGAAGGTGATGAGACGATCCAGAGTGGCTTCCATCTGATCGAGGTAGGCCTGCCATTCTGCGGGCGAGGTTTCGTGCATCAAGGGGTAGCGCCGCAGGGGTGGTTCATCGATGTCATTCCGGAATTCGGGCAACAGGTAAGAGACGTCGGTGTCACCTTTGAGAATCCAGCTTTCTTCGGTAGCCTGAAACTCGAACTCCATGGCATCGATCTTGTGCGCCCGCAGCGGGGCGGTCAGGTAGCTCAGGAAAAATGCGAAGAGCAGAAGGCGAATCATCGGGCGCCAGCTTAGGAAGGATTTCGTCTCTTGCAAAGAACGCAGCAGAGCGGGATGGAAAGGATCCCGGGAAAATTGGTTGGCCGATCTGGGGATGTGGTCGATAATCAGGCCATGCAGATCGAGATCGAGTATTGCGAGCAATGAAACTACCGTCCTGAAGCCGACCGGGTGTCGGCTGAAATCGAAAAAGCCACCGGACTGAAAGTCGACCTGGTCGGCGGGGCCGGAGGGATTTTTGAAATCCGCCGGGATGGCGACGTGATCTGGAAGAAGGAACGCAGCGGGCACTTTCCGGAAGACGGAGAGGCGGCCAAGCTTTTTTAGTCACTCGTTGACCACTGTCATGCGGTTGTCCTTCGTCTCGGGGAAATCGTAGAAGCCTTTGGCACCGCACTTGTGGCAGGAGAGACGCGTCTTCTTCGGAAGCGTCCCGGCGAGGGCATGAAGAACAACTGCCGGTGCGATCATGAAGAGAGCACGGGCAAATCCTGCTTCTGTTGGAGCCGTCCGGGAACCATCTGCAGTTGCCAGAAGAATCATGGAAGTGAGAAGGGCGGTGACAGCCATGAAGGGGGCGAATCGTCTCAGGAATCTTCCGAGTCGATTGGGTCCGATCTCGAGATTGATGCGGATATCATAGTGGTGACCGCAGCACGGGCATTTCTCCGGAAGATGATCGGGCCAGGCTGGCGTCAGCGAGAATGGCTTTTGTGTTTTCATTAGAATGGAGTGGCTTCCGTAGTTGGATCTTCATCGGGATCTCCCAGGCGATGACTCCAGCTTTCGGGCGGTTCGAAGTAGTCGGTCTTCCGGCAGTTGTGACAGTGAAGGCGGGCCTTTTTGGGAAGGAGGTGAATCGTGATGAAGAGCATGATCGAGGGCAGGAGGGTATTGATGATCAGAGGGATCGGTCTGATCGGCCCCGGCAGGGCCATGGTGAAAGAGACCACCGGCATCCAGAGGGCTACTGGTTTCAGAGCACGCCCGAGTCGGCAAGGGCCGATGCTCAGGCTGAATCTCGGTTCGTAAAGATTATCGCATCGTTCACATCGGGTGGGCAAAAACGCGGGCCATTCGAGTGGAAGCAATAGGTTCTTCTTGGGTGTTTTCATGAAAGATCCTCCTTTCTGAGGATCTGTAGGATGAGGGAGAAGATGCAAGCTTGTCCCTTACAAGGAGAAGTTGATTTTACAACGGCGGTCAGGTGCCGCAGAAGGTGTTGCAGACCACTTCCCCGGGGGCTGGCGTCTGCTCGAAGCCGACATGTTCTTCCTGTTCTGCAAACGGGCTTTGGAGGATCGAGTGAAGACGATGAAAAGGTTCGAAATCTTCCCGCTTTCCGGCCTCGATCACCTCTTCGATCCGGTGATTCCGGGGGATGAAGACGGGGTTGGTTTTTTTCATGACATCGGGATCGGGACTTCCGGACTCCTGCCAACGTTGCAGCCAGGTCCTGGCCCGGGAGGGATCTTTGAATTGGGCAAGAAATTGATCTGCGTCTTCCGAAAGATGACGGAAGACGAGGGTGAAATCGGCATCCTGATCGCCCATGATTTCAAGGAGTGATTCGATCAAGGCGGGATCACAATTGTTCGGAAGCCCCAACTTCGCTGAGAAGTGTTCATGATAGGCTTTTTCGTAAATACGGGGAAATTCGGAGAGCACTTCCTTGGCGAGGTCGACCGCTTTCTCCGGATCATCGTGGATCAGGGGAAGAAGAGCCTCGGCGAGACGGGCGAGATTCCATTGAGCGATCCCCGGTTGGTTCTTGTAGGCATAGCGACCCTGTCGATCGATGTAGGAGAACCGTTTCGCGGGGTTGAACCGGTCCATGAAGGCGCAAGGTCCATAGTCGATGGTCTCTCCGGACAGACTCATGTTGTCTGTGTTCATCACGCCGTGGATGAAGCCGATTGACATCCAGCGGGCTACGAGCTGGGCTTGCCGGGTGGTGACTTCGGCCACGACGTCGAGGGCGGTTTCGGCCTCCGGGTAATGTCGTTCGATGATGTAGTCGACGAGGACTTCCAGGCCTTCGAGATCTTTCCGGCCGGCAAAGTATTGCACCGTTCCAATACGCAGATGCGAGCTGGCGACGCGGGTGA
>JBMHCW010000006.1:0-67386 GCA_049889715.1 Akkermansiaceae bacterium
GCTTCAAATCGGACTCTCTCAAATCGAGCAGAGATCACCCAAGTCAAGCTGACCGCTCCCATGACCCGTCACCTACAAAAAGCGGAGCTCGCCACTGTCAACACGATCGTTGAAAAAATTAACAGAGATGCGCAGAGCAAGCTCGGCAAGCTGACGGGGACTTACCAGCTAAGTCCATCGCAGCAAGAGGAAATCCTTCCCTACATCGTTGCGCATCACAAGCAAGCCCACCCCGCTTTGCTCGTTGGAGGGCGCTCGATCCCCTCTGTCAATCCAGGTGCCAGCCTCGATGACTCAATTTATCCGATTTTAACACCAGACCAGCAGAGCATCCTTTCTGAGAAAGCTCTCGATGACGATGCCTGGTGGAAGGACGTGATTGACCAGCTCGATTCTGACCTCGACCAAGCGATCGAATCAGGCGAAATGGTACCCGCCTCAGAGGTCAAGACCGAAGAAGACCTTGTCGTGGCCCCACCTTCAAACGAAGCCGCTGCTGCCGATGGGACATCTAGCTCTCATGCAAGTGGTAACTTGTTTGACCTTCTCGGCCAGTAATTGATGAATTATTGCCTTCACAAGTTCGGAATTACCCTATTACTTTACGTATTTACGATGAAATTTACACACCTTCTTATCATCCCTGCCTCCGTCTTTGGCATCTTACTTGCCAACGCAGATGACAAAGCCTTTGGAGATGGAACCCTCCCCGAATTTCTCCAACAGTATGACGTCAACGAGGATGGTCAGATCGACGAAGAAGAGCGCCAAGCGATCCGCGAGGCTCGCCAGGCGGCCCGTGAAGCTCGTCGCGTTGAAATTGACACCGATGGAGATGGCGTCATCTCTGATGAGGAGCGTGAAGCTGCTCGCGACGAAATCCGCGCGAAAATTAGCGAGAAGCGCGCCGAAAAGTTTGCCGAAATCGCTGGTGATGATGGAGAACTCTCGCTCGAGGAACTCGGAGCCATTCCCCACCTCAGCGAAGCCTCTGCAGACAGGATAGCCTCTCTCTTCGCTCGACTCGATTCTGATGAGAGTGGTGCAGTTAGTCTTGAGGAATTTACCGCACGGCTGAGAGACCATCGGGCTCCCAAGCTCCCAAGACCAACGATCGCCGACCTCCCTGCTATCAGTGAGCTGCCAAACATCGGAGAACTTCCAAACATCGGAGGACTTCCAAACATCTTTCCTCCAAGACCAGGCATGGGTGGACCGCCACAAGGCGGAGCAGCCATTACTCCTCCCGCGGGAGCGCCTCGACCACTTCGCTAGTCGATAGGCAGAACGTGTTTTCTCTTACGAAGAGCATCGCACGTAACGCGATTGTTTCCGCTTTAATGGATTTTTCATCTAGCTGTGCTAGGTTTACTGCTGACACAGATTACTGTTAGATTTTTTAGATGAAGCTTTTGGGCATTCTTACGCTTTCACTGACGGGCATCCTCAATGCTGAGGTCCTCTACGACACGGATTTCGAAGCCTTTAGCGTCGGCATCAATCAATGGTCGGGCACCGAAGGTTGGATTTCTAACGATAATACCTCGGGAGCGCAGAGCATCGATGCAGACCTCATCCCAGCTCTACAAAAAACTGCGTCACTCGGCTTCAACCAGCCTGCGGGAGATCTCACCTTTGTCGCCAAAACGCTCAATTACGACCACGTCTCTGCGGGTGCTCCCATTGTGAAAATCGATACCCTTTTGGGGATTGAGGACTCCACGAATGGAAGGCGTGATGACTTTTTCCTCAGTGTCTATAATTCGGCTGGCAATCGATTAGCCTCGATCCGCTTCGATAATGAGGACCCCGCTGTCGATGGAACTCTCTTTGGATTTTGGAGGGACGATGGGCTTCTACAGCACGATACCATTCTGGATTTCATCCATGGCGAGCTCATCAACCTCTTTATCACCATCGACCTTGAGAATAATCTCTGGTCGGCAGATATTGATAGTAACCCGCTGTTTGAAAACGCCCAATTCACCGCAACAAACAATCCAGTCAATCTTGGTCTTGTCAGTTTCGAATGGGATGTTGATGCCCCCACTCCGAACCAACATGGCGATAATTTCTTGTTGGTTGCTGACCTCGCAATCACCAATTCGGCAGTCACCACACCACCGATTGATGCCAGCTACACGGTCAACGAGTCCGGCAATATTACCTTGAACTGGCAGACAGCGGTGGGCTTTGATGACCAAGTCCAACATTCCTCGGATCTCATCACTTGGCAAAACACCCTTCCGAATTCTTCATTTACCGGCGTGAGCTCCGCAACCACGGTCTACTTCACCGACGAATCTCCTAACCCAGGACCCACAAGATTCTACCGTGTTCGAAGATCCCCAGCTCCCTAGACAGAGTAAGCTCTGAGAATTGATCGGAGTGACTAGAGGTGGCCAGATGGCATTCTTTCGTCTATCAACTGGAGCATGATCCAGCTCGCTCGCCTCTACCTTCTCTCTGTTTTCTTTAGTTCTGCGCCAAACCTGTGCGCCACACAGATCAAAAATGTCCTCTTCATCGTCTCGGATGACCTCAAAGCAAGTGCCCTTGGATGCTATGGCAATCAAGTCTGCGAGACACCCCATCTCGATCGCCTTGCGAAGCGGGGTATGGTTTTTAACCGGGCCTATTGCCAAGCCACGTGGTGCGCGCCCTCTCGCACTTCATTCATGCATGGTCGCTACCAAGGCCAAGCTGGTAAAAACCTAGGCGAATATCTCCGCTCGCAAGGTCTCTACAGCGCCAGAGTAGGCAAAATCTATCACATGCGGGTTCCCGGAGACATCATCGATGGGACGGACGGGCAGGACATCCCTTCGACTTGGGACGAGAAGTACAACACCAAAGGGCTCGAAGCCCACACTCCTGGTGACTATGCCTGCCTGAATCTCAACATCTTCACCAAGGAACTCGCCAACCGTCAATCAACCCGCATGCCCCACCGCATGTTTGTATCTGTCGAATATGAGGGAGATGGTTCCGACCAACCCGATTGGCAGGCCGCCGACAAGACCATCGAGCTTCTTCGCAAACACCAAGACAAACCCTTTTTCATCGCCACCGGCTTCGTGCGTCCTCATTACCCAAGCGTCGCACCGACTCAATACTTCCAGAGGTATCCTTTCGCAGACATGCCCTTGCCCCATGTTCCAGAGAATGATCTCGACGACATTCCAAAAGCCGGCTTGGGAAAGACAACCAGTCAGAAATCTGGGATCGCCAAGTGGCCCGACAACATGAAACGGATGTGGTCCGCCTACTACGCCACGGTCACTTACATGGACGAACAACTTGGTAAATTGCTCGATGAATTGGACCGCCTCAAGCTCACTGACTCCACCGCCATCGTCTTCGTCAGCGATCATGGTTACCACCTCGGTGAACATCACTTCTGGCAAAAAACCAATCTTCACGAAGAAGTCACCCGCGTTCCCATGATCATTTCCGCTCCCGGATTGACTCCCGGACGGACCGACTCCCTCGTCGAGCTCGTCGACCTCTACCCTACGCTCTGTTCGCTCCTCGGGCTTCCCATCCCGGAAACCGTCCAGGGAAGGGATCTCGGTCCCATTCTCAAAACCCCCTCGACCTCTGTTCGCCTCGGCGCCCTCACTCTTCTCCAGGGGAGCCACGGGCTGCGGACCGAGCGGTGGGCCTATATGAGATATCGGAAGGGAGAGGAAGAGCTCTACGATATGAAGAAGGATCCCGGCCAATTCACCAACCTCGCGAAGGACGAATCCTATTCGAAAACGAAATCCGAACTTCGTTCCCTTCTCAATCGGCGAATAAAGTCTCTCAAGTAAGGCTAACTTCTCTCCATTTCCCGGAGAACAAGAATCTTCAGCCAGAGCTTGTTCGACAACGAACTGGAAAGAGTCTCGATCTCATTGACGGCATCCAGAACCACGCGGTCGCTGAGGTTCTGCGCATAAAAAGCCGCCAGTTTTCCAATAATGGAAAGAAGGTCGCCCGAGAAGTCAAGATACTCGGCCAGGGCGGCGTCGTTCTTCACCGTCCGGCAATCAGGATCGGGCGGCTCCATCTGATCCAAGCCCGGATCCTTGTTGATCTGATGTAGGTCGACCAGATGAGCCAGAGAGCGGAACTCCGCCAAAGCTTCGAGCGCCTTGTTTCTTTTTAAGCGACTCTCCAGCCCAACAAGAAAAATGATCCCTCCTGTTAGAATCAAGAGCAAATGCAACCCAGCATCCGTGGCCTCCAGAAAATCACCAAGGTTGTTCACCTTCTCACTGAAAGTGAGGAGCACCGAAAACATGAAGGGCCCGGCCACCGCTGCCGCCACCAGTAGCCCGACCATCAAACGTAAGAGAATGCGCGGTTTCTGGATTTCCTCCACCCGCGCCACCGTTCCTTCGGCCACCGCGGCAACTTCATTGGCCACCGAAGCCAAACCACTCGACGGAAACACTTCGTCCACCCGGTCCGCCATCTTGCTGACCGTCAGGATCAGCTTATCCGGATCAATGGTTCGATAGTGAACGTGACTTTCCCGCTGGGGCATAACCTGAGTCTGATCGATCCCGGCCAGGAGATCAATCCGACTTCACCGTATGTCGCCCCGGCTCTGCGGTCACCTTCCGACCATCGGAAAACTTCACCTCAAGGGGGGCCTTCCCCCAGTTGTAGACCACGTAGGTCTTCTTTCCGCCTTTAAGAAAGACATTGGTGAAAGGATGGTCCGCCGTCACCCTGCTGTCATTGCGACCCAATTGATCCAGCGTGTGGATCCAATGAGACATGAAGGCATGGGTGTTTCCTCCTTCGAGACTGCAATCGGGATTCCCATCGATGTAGTCGGCAGCCATGGCCGGATCATTCAGGGCATTGAACATCACCACCAGGTCACCCCAGCCGTTGTTGTAATCATCCCCTTTCTCCCGTTTGGACACGATCCGGTCGTGATTCCGTTTCACGTATTCCGGATGCCGTCCCATGTAGATCGAAGCCGGCGTATAGGGCAGCCAGTTGATGCCGTGGATACAATCGATATCTGCGGAAAACCAAGTGGCAAAGGCCCCCTTCCCTCCCCAGATCATGCCCAGGGCGACGTTGGGAAAATCCTTGGGGAAGTTGGTCCCCGAAACATCAAACCAGTATTCCTCCACCGCTGTGCGTTCGGTGTTGTAGAGATAGATTCCAGTATCCCGGAGCTTTGCGTTCCCGGTCGCCTCCCCCCAAAGCATCAAGCCATACCACGCATTCATCGACTCCGACGAGGATTCCTGATTGTTGCCATCCCCGAACTTGGCATGCCCTGAGGCCCATGAGTGTCCGGCGTAGATATCGAAACAGCGGAGATGTGGAAAAAGAGGATCTTCCGGATCGGTCGACGCAATATCCCGGATCAACAATTCAACCATCCCTCCCCACTTCTTTGCCCAGGAAGGATCCAACCGAGCCACCTCGGCGGCCGCCCGGATGAAGTATCCGTAGTGGAAGTGATGATCGTTCAGCTGACCGTCGCTCCCATAGGACGGCTTGCTTCCGATCAAAGTTCCCCAGTTACGGTCATAGTAAAAGAGCGGCTCTTTCTCTCCCGGAGAAGCCGTGAACCAATTCTCAAGTCGTTGCCTGATCTCATCGACGAAGGTCCTTTGTAATTCTTTCTCGCCCATCACTTCGGCAATTCCGCTCAAGTTCGTGAGTTTGCCCAGATGCTTCCCTTCCCAATAAGTGTCGGCGAAGCCGTCCTTCTTATGAGCGGCCTCCTTCTTGAGATACTCCAACATGCGCTCCTTATCAGGTATTCCTTCCACCGGTAACATGGGCAACAAGCCCTGAACCGGAACTTTGGTTGAGAAGGAAGACCCCTTCATCAACTTCATCGCCCCCCTGACCGATCGGTATTCTTTTCCAGTAAGTTCTGCCTCGCTGTATTTCCATTGATGAGGATAAAGGGACGTCAAAGTGTCCCCCGTGTCTCCCTCCATCGCTTTCGTGGTCAAGCGATACTCCGTTTCAAGAATTCCGCCCAAGACCTTTGAGCTGACAGTTGTATCGACGACATGACGATGGGCCACTGCCGAAAACAAAGCCAGCGTCTCTTCATCGGAATCAGTCAACAACGCGATGGAGAAATACCCTTTCGACCCCTCGTTCACCGCAACTTCATCACGGTCGAATTTCCACGACGATCCTTCCGCGCCGAAGAGTCCGTAATGATTTCCACGAACGGTAATTCCCAGGACCGGATCGCCAACCTTGCCCTTCCAAATGATCGGCTTGTGCGCAAAGGTGAGTTTGGCCTTCCCACCCTCGGTCCGACCGTAAACAAAGGGACTTCCGTGACCGAAGGACAATCTCAACCCGGCATCGCCTTCTCTAAAGCTGGTCTCAATAAACCACGAAGACCAGTCCGCCAGTTTCGCGCCCTTGAATTGCTCGATTCCACTGTGCCCAATCACGAAATCTCCTCCCTTGGAAACACCTCCCCCCATAATGTTACCGGATCGTCCGTCGATTCCCGCACCGGGATAAGTCACGCCCACTCCCCCTTCATGACAAACCATGCCCAAAGGATGAGGAAACATGTTTTGCGAAAACTGCTCCCAAACCAAGGAACTCCACCACTGGTTCGTCGGGGTGGCACCTTTGACCTCTTCGACCTTGCTGATCTTTCCGGGGAGAGGCTCGCATCCCTCCGGACGCTCGAGCGAATAGCTTCCCGCTCCCAACGGAACCGTCTCGCCCTTCACGACAGGCCCCCCTAGAGTGATCACGACCAGCAAAATCCCGACGAGGTTCCCTCCAACTTTTTTTCTAACAGCTTTCATCATTCAAATTCCCGCGCTTCACACCAACGAACGGATGACCCATCTTCCAGATCATGATTCCAGTCAACCATTATTGCACAATATTGCATATCCTACAATACGGATTATTGGCAGTATTTGCTCGCCATTTTTCTTCGCTGTAACCTACCCACCTTCCCCTTTGGCCACCAGGGATCGGAGATCATCTAGGAGATTGTCTGTTCAATTCACTCTCCATCTAACCGCTCTCGAGGAAATCCATCTCCGCCTCAATAAGAAATTTACTGCAATTTGGCAGACAATTGGTGCTTTGGACGACATTTTACAGTGATGGCAGAGGTGAACCAACAGATGATTGCCGACAAGCTCGGTCTTTCCAAGGCGACAGTTTCGAGGTGTTTCACCAATCATGCCGGGATCAGCCCGACCACCCGGGCCAAGGTTTTCCAGCTCGCAGCCGAGATCGGCTATACGCATCTCGAAAACAGGTCCACTTCAGCAAAAAAGAAATCACCGAAACCCAGTTTTTCAGTTCTGATCTGCAGCGATACCGAAGAGTATTTCCGGAAGGATTACAGCAGCCCAGGAGAAGAGATCCTGGCGGGCGTCTCGGAGTTCGCCCAGACCAACAAGATGGCCATCGACGTAGACTTCGTCTCTCCGGAAATCACCAGCATTTCCGATCCGGCATTCAAAAAAATCAAAAGCCTCCGCTCCCGCAAAAACCGGGGAATCCTGTTGATCTATCCCTTTGCCGACTCCCTCATTGAAGAACTCTCTCCGAAGTATCCGATCGTTTCCCTGGTCGATCAGCTCAAGCACGATTCCCTCGACTGTGTCGATGTTGATCACAACTCGGGGATTTCCAAGGTCGTTGATCACCTTGTGGGCTTGGGACACACTCGCATCGGATTCTATACCCGGGACTACGCGGTCGAAGCCAGTTGGTCCTTCCGTCGATACAGTGCCTTTATTGAGAAAATGGCCCGACTGAAAATGAAGATCAATCCCGACGATATCCTCGGTATTCATCCTCACACCTTCCCCAGTGTGTCCAAGAGTATCGCGCGAGCCGTCCAACAAACGAAGGACGGAGTTACAGCCTGGGTTTGTGCTGCCGACCACCAAGCATACGACCTCATCAACGGCCTCGAGAACCAAGGAATCAACGTCCCCTGCGACGTTTCCATCACGGGATACGATGGCCTGCAACAGACACCCGACCGACTTCCCCTGACGACGGTCGAAATCCCCTTTCGCTCCATCGGAATAACCGGTGCCGAGCGACTCGCAGCCCGCATCAAGAAACGCTTCGGCGGACGCCAGAGTGTTTACATCTCCGGCAACCTCCGAAAAGGCAAGTCGGTCGATCGGGCGAAGAGTTAGGCTTCTTCCCGTCTCTCTTCCAGTTCTGCCGCAATCTTCTGCACGTCCTCCTCACTCAGGCGGTACCAGAACAAGATCACGCCGTTGAGGATTGCCAGAACTCCCGGCAGGATGCAGGCAATCGTTCGAAAGCTTTCAATGATCTTTTCACCCGGCTCTTTGTCAGGATCAAATCCGACACTTCCAAGAAGCCACCCACAGACACTTGCCCCGATACTAATTCCGAGTTTTTGCGAGAACATGGCTGCAGAAAATGCAAGGCCGGTCACCCTGCGCCCCGACTTCCATTCTCCGTAGTCAGCAACATCCGTATACATCGCCCAGACCAGTGCCGGAGTAGGCCCCGCGAGCAGATTGCCCACGATATTCATAATGACCAGGGTTTGATACCCGTCTCTCGGAATCAAAAAGAGGAGCAGCACGGTCACCCCGTTCAACAGAGTCAGCGCAATCAAGCTGTTTCTCTTTCCAAAGCGCTTGCTGAAAAAACCGGTCATGAACACTCCCAAAAGAAAGGCGATGCTACCGGTCGTCTGGACAAAGCTGATCTTATCGAGGAACAAGAAGAACTTCTCATCTCCAACCCCGAAGTAGTATTTGAGATACTGAGGTGTGATTGTCCAACGAACCGCAGCACTCGACAAAGTCAGAAACGCCGCGCCCACCATGATCAACCATGGCTTGTTCTCCAGCAGCGTCCGGAAGTCCCCTTTCAAATCACTCTTCGTCTCTGGAGGATCCACCCGCTCTCTGGTGCTCTTGTAGGTGGCCAAAAACATCAGTGTCGCGAGAACAGCCATGATTGCCATGGCCCGAGGGAATCCCAAAGCCTTGTCCCCTTCTCCAAGCGCCAAGACCAGAGGCAGGAAGGTCATTGAGATGATCAGCTGCCCGGAGAATGCCCCCACAAAGCGAAAGGTCGCAAGGCTTGTCCTTTCCTCAGGCACAGGAGTCATCACTCCCATCAAGGCTGAGTATGGAACGTTGATCGCGGTGTATACCGTCATCAACGCGATGTAAGTCACATAGGCATAAATCAACTTGCCGGTGGCTCCAATATCCGGAACGGCAAAAGTCAAATACCCGAACAAGCCGAAAGGAACCGCCAACCAAAGCAAGTAAGGCCGGTAGGTTCCCATTCGTGTTCTCGTTCGATCGGCCAAGGCTCCCATCAACGGATCGGAGATCGCATCCCACAAACGCGGAACCAACAAGAGTGTCCCCACTGTGGCAGGGGGAATCTTGCAGATCTCGGTGTAGTAAAAAAAGATCCAGGCGTTGACCCCAAAGAAGAAGATATTCGAGGCGGTATCACCCAGACCATAACCGATTTTCTCCCGAGCCGAGAGCCTTGTTGAGGATGCAGAGGTCATAAAAATAATTGGACTTAAGAGACTAAACGATCAGGGGAGACCCCGACGATGATATTGCGAACCCGTCCCTCTTCGAAGAGAGCCTGATGACTGGTCGAAGCATCCAGCTTCCCATCGAAAAAGTTTCGCTGAGACCCGTCACTCATGCAGACAGTCACCGTTCCATCCCCGCCCTCCTCGAGTTGGTAGGTCACCGGAGTGCGCGCCTGAGTGAACGAGATCGTCCCCTCTGAAAACTCTGCAGCTCTCAACAAAGCAGGACGAAAACAGAGACAACCGCCTTCAAAACCCACGCCCAACTCTCCGAGCCGACAGAGGATCCCTTCCTTCACTTGTCCGGTCAATCCGGGCTGCTGGGCTCCCCGCTCCCCTTGGCTGTGGGAGTACGGTTCCGCCGGGAAAGCGCCATACTGTTTCGGGCTCTGACGGAATCCCAAACCCCGCTGAATCTGATAGTAGGCTGAAATCGCCCGCTGCTTCAGACTTGAGTCCACATCCGCCCCAAGAACCTGGAGGGAAACTTCCTGCGCCGCCAGCATCAGCTTGGAAACCATGTGCCAATAAACACAGCCCAAACCTTCATAGCCAAACATCGATCCGCTCCGGCCCGTGAAGGACTGATGCGAGAACACCTCTTCGTAAAGGTCTTCAATCTGTCGACGATCCTCCTGCGATAGCTCCTCGATCTGATCCAAGCAGCCTCCCAGGGCATAGGCATTAACGAGTGTATCAGAAAATCGCCAGGCGCCCGTTTCATCCCGGTAAACCAATCGCCGATCATCAGCCTCGATCATCTTCGCAAGAAGGCCGATTTGCTTCATCGCGCTTTCATCAATCCGGTTCACGTCGGCAAACCGGGGAAGTTCACGGTCAGGATAAAGGAGATAGGTCGGATGACGTCTCGAACGGAGTTCACTCGTTTCCATTTTTTCAAGAAGAGCGACAGCTTCGCGCCCGTCAAGCAAACCGGAACTCAGGATGGCCACCTGTCCTTCCAGCATTAACTGGAGATTCCTCAGACTCATCGTCCCCCCTTCGGAATCGATATCGAGGATGTTGTATGAATGCCAGAGACCGTCGTCCCTGCGATTCTGTCTCAGGACTCCTTCGAGGGCTCGCGATGCGACATGGCATAGTTCAACCAGATGCTCATTCGAAAGCTCGACCACTTCACGACCTCCTGATCCGGTGACTTCTTCACGATACAATTCAATGGCCTTTCCGTTTGCTTTCGCCAGCTCGAAGCGGTCTTGATCCGACCTCGGCGCCTCCGCTCCCCACCGGGAATCCTGGAGCCCCTCACGCAATCGTTCCACCAAACTTAAAAGGGCGAGGGACACCGGATAAGACGTTTCCTCTGCTCCCTCAATAAGGCGGGCAAGAAACTTGAAGTAGCGTAACAGGTAAGCCGACGTCACCACGGACAGACCGGTTCCAGCCAAGGCATTGTTGGCATCATTCCACTCCGGCTTTTGATTGCTCATCCAGATCCCCCCGTCAGGAATCATCTGGCCAAGTTTTGCCAAGGCAGGAATCAACAGCTTTTCCATCAAGGAAGCCTTCACCAAAGTGCCCGAATCATTCCGCAACAGGAGACCATCCCCACCCATTTCTCTCTTAAGAGACATGAGATGCTCATGTCGAGCCTGATCAAACTCCACGGTATGCCGCGGGTCTTCCAGCATCTCCTCCCAGCTATCGAGCACGTATGGAACGTCGGCAAAAACAAACCGGCGATCGCCCAGATCCTTCCGGAGGGCCTGCGGGTCGATCTTCTCCTTGAGCTCAAGAAATTTCAGCAGGTAGATGATTTGGTGATCCCCCCAATAGCCGATCGACACCCATGGGTCGTCCTTGTCGGGGACCTCCCAGTCGACTCCCGAAGACGTCACCCGGTAGGGGTTGAATCCATCAATGGTGGAAGCGTTCAGAAAGCGATGGATGAACCCATCAAGGTACGCCGGATAACTCCAGGCAAGAGCCTCCCAATTCTGAAAAATGTCCCGCCAGTTTCCTTCGTAGTGATGCACCGGCCGGCCCTGCTCATCAGTGAGACGAATATTGAACTTGTTCCAAGGGCGACTGGGGTCGCCATGGCGCCTGCCAAGGATCAACGGAAGATACTCGACGGCCAATCTCAGGAGATCGGGATCTCCCATTTCCTCCGCTTTCTCTAACAATTCCCTTCGCTCGATCGATTCCGGGAGGGCCTCCAGCCAATTCCGCTGCGCCGATACCAATTCCGAATTGTTCTCGGTTAAAAAGTGGATGAATTGATCACGGCTCAAGATCGGCCCGGACTCGGGCAGGCCGCCCCTCAGGAAGTTGCACAAAGTGTTGTGATAATGGTAAAGAGCAGCGTCGCGGTCTCCGGTTTGCTGGAGCCCGTCAACCGACTCGGCAAGATCACTCAAGCGAGTTCTGGCCTCAGCCAAATCCTGCTCAACCTCGGCCAATAGCTTTGCAGGCTCACGAAGCTGAACCGCAAGACGCCCAACCTCTTCGTGCGACTGTTCGATCTCAGCGACCATCGTCCACTCCTGTGAACTACCGGGAGACAAACTGATTTCGCCACCAAGAAGGTAAGCTCCTCGCTCTCCCCTGCTCCGGTCGACCGCCTTCGAGACCACCCCGGTCTTCAAGAACCTCTCCGCATCCCTCCTCGAAAGATAGGGTTGCCCTTCTTCGAATCCTGAAGACCAAACGGTCGTCGCCTTCAAACTCTCCAGAGGAATCGGAGCATCGACAATACCTGACGCCAGCCGGTGAATCATCAACCGGCCGTCACAAGCCAGTTCACTCATTCGGTAGGCATCCGCGAGACAACTGAGTTCGAGATGAACCCGGCTTCCCACTCCGGCGACCTGTATGTCCTGAAGGCCGTCAATCAACCGGATCGAACGGTTCTCCCCTCCTTCATTGATGATTTTCGCTTTCCGGACGAAACCAAATTTTTCAGAGGCCTGCCAATGGTAGCGAAAGCGCAATTTTAACTCCTCGTGCACTTCCTCGAAAATCAATTCCTCGCCCAGAACACTCTTCAACAACCGCCGGCTGACCGGCATGGCATGGGTGGACGTCGGCCAGAAAGGATGCCACAACACACCATCGCACTGCACTGCTGTCACCGGCCCTGTGACATTCCAGTTCCCGTGGATTTTATCGACCGTGAGGTAGGGAAAAAGAGCGCTTTCCGCCGAATTCCTACCAGCGCTCAAAGAACCGTGACTGGAACAAAAAAACCACTGCTCTCCTGTCGTCACGAGACTCAGGAAAAAAGGATCGAAGGACTCCAGGCCATTGATTGCCACGTAATCCCTGCCTTCCTCGCTGACCCATTCATTCACCTCGGCAAAATCTGCAGCCCCTCCAAAAGAGGTCGGCTCAATCTGCCCCAGAGTGCTTCCAACTGCCATTGTCATTTCCTTTGTTGACCCGATTCACCTTTTTTCGCTCGTCGGTTTTGTGTAACTTTATGCAACATAGATCACTCACCCCAGCCGGACAAGCTCCTTTTTGATGAATAGGTGTTTTATGCAATTTTGTGCACTTTTTCCCCTTTTCCACTTGCGCATTTTGAATAGGGCGAGTTGATTCCCGAAATCCGCGAATGAAATCTCTCACGGTATCGACACTGATGAAACCATCCCAATCCCTGGCTTTCAGCCTGACCATGCTAGTGAGCCCCGCCCTCGCGGATCTCTTCCCCAACGGTGACTTTACAAACGGAGGAACTTCCTGGTTGGAGGTCTTCGGCGCAGGAACTTATGACTTCACCTACCCTACTGCCGATGGAAACCCTGGTGGTTTCGGACAAATCGATCACGCACCCGGCTCCGAGGGATTCGGTCTCTGGGTCGGAAATGACGGCGAGCCCCTCACGCTTGCCTTCCTCGGTCTGGAAGCCGGAAAAGTCTACGATTTCTCCATGGACATGAAACTCCTGTCCGGCAGCAACATCGGAGGCTTCAAGCTCGACTACACCTTGGCGGGAGAAGACGCCGGATCGACCGGAGATCTCCGCACTGAGCTGATCGGTGACGGCAATTCATGGGAAACTTATACCTTTCGCATCGCAATCCCCGAGGGAGTCGATGGTTTCAAAGTGGTTCCACTTTGGGGCTTCGACTCCTCAGTCGGGTATGACAACATCGGCTTCGACCCAGTCGAGATCGTTCAAGGCCCCATTTTCAACCATGACTTCTCCGGCGGTTCGTTCGGGTGGAAAGAGGTGGGAAGTGTTGAAACCTCATGGGACTATCTGCCGGAAGGCGGAAATCCCGGGGGCTACGGAGTGATGAACAACTCCGGGATCGGTTTCGGAATCTGGGTTGCCAACAACGACACCATCATCCCTCTCGAAGATCTCGGTCTCGACGCCGGAACGACCGCGAACTTCATTCAGGATATGATCCTTCTTTCCGGAGAGAACGTCGGCGGGGTCAAGATTGACTTCTTCAATGGGGATGTTGCTGCAGGCAGCACGGGCGATATTTTCGGCACGGTCATTGGCGATGGCTCTACCTGGGAGACCTACACCTTCCCCGTCGAACTCCCCGAAGGAATCGACGGCATCAAAATTGTTCCCGTCTGGGGAGCGGGGTCTACGGTCGGCTATGACAACTTTCGTGCCGCCCCGGCGCCTGTTCTTCCTCCCCCGACAGAGGCCAACGAGGAACCTCAATTTGTCGAAGGAACCCTCGTGACTTGGTCACCAACCAATCCCGATAAGTTTCATCAGCCCCAGGCTTCCGCCGATGGCACGATGTGGGTCGATCTCGGACCCGCCTTCCCCGGCACTGACACTACCACCATTCTGGATCCCGACTCCGCCCCCTTCCATCGGGTCCTGGAACTCGATGCTCCTGGCGCCGAATCCTTGGTCAGTGGAGATTTTGAAACTCCTTCGTTTGACACTCCCACCTGCCCGGAAAACTGGCTCTGCCTCTCCGCCAGCGGACAGATTCCAGAAATCTCCGGCGATGCCTTCTCGGGAAGTTCTTCGATGAGGATCGCGGTTCAGAACGACGATACCGGAGGAGCCAATCAAGCCGAGATCCAACACAACTTGATCAATGCCGGTGGCTTCGTCACGCCGGGCGAGACCTATACTTTCTCCTTCTACGCCAAACAGATCAGTGCCGGCACGAGCTATGTGCAACAATACCGGCTTCAGTGGACGGATGATTCCAACAATGCCATTCCAGGCCAAGACGTCGGCTTCACCAACTTCACCGGTGGGGATGGTTCCTGGGAGCAGACCTCCGTTTCCGGCCTGGTCGCCCCGGCCAACGCCGCTGGAGTCTTCATCCAGATCTTCGGAGCCACCGGGGCCGTTGCCGGCGAAGATGCCAAGGGCGAAGTCCTCATCGACCTGGTTTCGCTCAGCCTTGGAGAACAAGGAGAACCGGTTGTTCTTGAAACCACCGAGGCCCCGGGAGCAGGTGTCCTGGTCGTGACCCAACCTGGACAACTCTATAAGGCCCAGACGTCGACCGACCTTCGTGACTTCACCGATATCACTGGTGTTTTTACCGGAAATGGTCTTCCCGCCTCTGCAGGAACGGCATTCGACCAACCTTTCCGGTTCTACCGACTCCTTCCGGTCGATTCTGAAGAGTAATCATCTTCGACGCCACTTCGTCACCATCGACACCGTCCACTGAAACTTCCGGGCGGTTTCCCGAATCAGGAAAGGCTCGTCGGAAACTTCGATCAATTCGAAGTTTCCGGCGAGTTCTCGTTTCAACCAATCCAATGTCCGCCCTTCCGGCCAATGTTCCCGTGAAGTGAATTCCTCCAACCAGGTACACGGAGTAGCCAATACCAACTCCCCGCCTCGCTTCACCAGATCAGGCAATCGAGCGAGGAATTTCCGCGGGTCCGGAAGACGACAGACCAAGTTGGCAGCGTGAACGCGGTCGAAGGAACCCAACCCTGAGCGCAAGTGCATGGCATCACCGACTTCAAAACTCACCCGCTCGGTCACGACACCTTCCGGAAGATTAAGGTCCACCTCTTCGACCTCCGCGGCTTCTTCCAACCGACTCACCGTGGCCCGCTTTGCCGCCCCCATCTCCCGGGCGCTTTCGATAAAAGCCTCCGAGAAATCAATTCCAATGACCTCCCCAGAGCTTCGGCTCAACTCGAAGGAAGACCTTCCAACTGCGCACCCAACGTCCAAAGCCCGCTCCACCTCACCTTCGGAGAAATGTCCCACGGTCCTGACCGGAAAATCGAGAGCCTCCGATGGTCCGGCCGGCCATTTGAGGATTTGTTTCGGACTTCCAAAATGAAAAAGCAGGTATTCGTCAACATACCTCCGGGATTCATAAACCTCGCTCATCCCCCATACCCAAGCGCATGGCGAACGATTGTCTAGAGTGAACCTCCCGGAATTCACCCTGCTTCAGAAATTCAATTTGTCCTTTCCCGGCAATCCGTCATCCTTGCCCGGAAACAGTCTTCTACCCTGACCTCGAACACAACCGTGAACGAAGCCATGTTGACTCAATTCTCGCCCGCCCGAATCGCCCTCGCACTCTCCGTCGCCCTGCTCGCCTCCTGCAGCACGACCAAGACCGCGATGAAGAAGGTGTCCTCTCCCATCAAAGGCCTGTCCAAATTGAACGCCAACGACTGGAAAATGTTCCGGATGAGCGACCTGCGGGGCAACGCGCCTCCCATCGTCAAGGTGCGCAAGGAAGACTGGGTCAAGATGCAAACCGGTGAAGAGAAATACCTCGCTTGGCACGAGGCCCGTCAGCTCGCCTACGCGTCCGCCGATGGCACGATTATCGTCCCCGAAGATTTCGACCCCACTTCCCTCTCGGACACCGAAGTGATCGGGGCCTACGGTATCCTGCCCCCCTTGAATTCTGGCGATGATCCCGGTGAAGAGTCCGGATCCACGACCGGAGAACTTCCGGAAATCGAATAAGCTCCCTGGCTTTCCTCAAAAAAGCCCTTCCTGGGTGAGTTGGGAGTTTTCAGACCCGCCATCCTGGGGTAAAGCCACCCCACCATGCTCAAGGCCGGAATCGTAGGAATGCCCAATGTTGGCAAATCCACTCTCTTTAACGCTCTCACCCGCACCCGCAACGCGGAAGCCGCCAACTATCCCTTCTGCACCATCGATCCCAACGTCGGTATGGTGACAGTCCCCGATCCACGGCTCGACACCCTCTCCGAGATGTCGAAATCGGCAAAAATCATCCCAACCGCCATCGAGTTCGTGGACATCGCCGGGCTGGTCGAAGGAGCGTCCGAAGGTGCGGGACTCGGCAACAAATTCCTGGCCAATATTCGTGAGGTCGACGCCATCGTCCAGGTCGTTCGCTGCTTTGAAAACGACGACATCATTCACGAACTGGGCACCGTTGACCCGACCCGAGACATCGAGATCATCAACTCCGAGCTCATCCTCGCAGACATCGCCACCCTCGAGAAACGGCGCGTCTCCCGCGAAAAGAAAGCCCGCTCCGGCGACAAGCTCTCCAAAGAAGAGCTCTCCCTGATCGAAAAGCTCATGCCTCATCTCGACGCCGGCAAGCCCGCCCTCACCGCCGATCTCAATGACGACGAGCGCAAGCTGATGCGGGACTTCTTCCTTCTCTCTTCCAAGCGCACCATCTTCGCGTGCAACGTGAATGAAGACGAGCTCGCCGGAGCGGTCGAGGATCCCGACTCGCACCCTCTCGTCTCCAAAGTCAAAGCCTACGCCGCTGAGTCGCACGGCGCTGAAATCATTGTCATCTCGGCCCGCATCGAGGAAGAACTGGTGGAGCTGAGTGCTGACGAAGCCAAGGAATTCCTTGGTGATATGGGCGTCTCCGACTCTGGCGTCTCAGAATTGATCCGCGCGGTTTACCATCTCCTTGGTCTCAGGACCTATCTCACTACCGGCGAACAGGAAACCCGCGCCTGGACCATTACCGAGGGCGACAAGGCCCCCGCCGCAGCGGGAGTGATCCACGGAGACTTTGAACGGGGATTCATCGCCGCGGAAGTCGTTCACTACGATGATCTGGTCGAGCTGGGATCAAAAGCAGCCGCTCGCGAAGCAGGAAAGCTCCGCATCGAGGGCAAGGACTATGTCGTCGTCGATGGCGATGTCATCGAATTTCGCTTCAACGTCTAACAAATCGCTTCGCGCCGCCGTCTCCTCGGTCTCGCCGGAAATTTCCCAGCGACCGGCTTTTTTCTTGGAAAAATCAGTCAGTCGAAATCGCTGCTTCTCTGAAAATTACTCCTTTCAAAACCAACCATCCGTCTTAGCGTTTCCCAATATGCGAATCCTCACGCAACTCTTCCTAACGTCCATCCTGTGCACCTTCAGTTCCGCACAGCTCAAGGACTTCAAGCCGCTCACCCAAAAGCCTTCTCTTTATGACTCAGTGGTGAAAATCGAAATCGCCACCCAGACCCCCGATTACCGGACTCCATGGAATTCGGGCCGTTTCCAAGGCGGAACCGGAACCGGCTTCATCATCGGCCCCAACCAGATTCTCACCAATGCCCATGTCGTTTCGGACGCCCGGCGCGTTCTCGTCACCCGCCGGGGTTCCTCTCAGAAGCACGTCGCCCGAGTGAAGCATATCGCCCACGACTGTGACCTGGCGCTCATCGAGCTTCAGTATTTCGGCCCCTTCGAAGATCTGGCCCCCATGGAAATCGGAGGCATGCCGGCCTTGGAATCCCGCGTGAGCGCCATCGGCTACCCTGTCGGCGGAGAACGCCTCTCGGTCACCCAAGGAGTCGTTTCCCGGATCGACTTCAGCAGCTACAGCCACTCCCGGGCTGACTCCCATCTCGTCATCCAGATTGATGCCGCCATCAATCCAGGAAATTCAGGAGGTCCAGTCGTCCAGGACGGCAAGGTGGTAGGTGTCGCCTTCCAAGGCAACACTCAGGCCGACAACGTCGGATATATCATCCCGACTCCGGTCGTGAACCGCTTCCTCAAGGATATCGAAGATAGTTCTTACGATCACTACATGGATCTCGGCATCACTCCCTTCCGACTCTTCAACCCCGCCATGCGCAAGGCCTACAACATGACCGAGAGCGGCAAAGGAGTCCTCGTCGCCAATGTCGTCCCGGAAGGTCCGGCCGATGGCGTTCTTGAGCGGGGCGATGTCCTCCTCACCATTGATGGCAACGCCATCGACAGCGCCGGCAATATCCGCATCGGCACCGAATTTGTGGACATGAACGAAATCGTGGAACGCAAGTTTGCCGGGGACAAAGTGGCCTTCACCCTCATGCGCGATGGCAAGGAGCTCAAAAAGGAAATCACCCTGAAGGCCTTCCCCTTCTCCCGCATCCATTCCATCCGATACGAAGAAACTCCTCGCTACACCTTCTTCGCAGGCCTTGTCTTCCAGCCTCTCAACCTCAATCTCTTCGCCACCTTCAACTTCGAAAACCAGCGTCTTCGCCAGCTTTTCACCGACTACGTCTCCGAAGGTCTCTTCCGCGAACACGAGGACATTGTCGTCCTCACCCGTGTGGAAAACGACCGCCTCACCACTCACATGGGCAAATTCAAGGGATTGGTCGTCGAAGAGGTCAACGGGAAGAAAATCAAGAATCTGCGCCAGCTGCATGAAATTCTGAACGCTGAAAAGCCACCTGAATTCCACGTTATCAAATTCAATGGAGCCTCCGTTCCTCTCATCATTCCTTCCTCTGAAGTTCCCTCGGCCCAAAAACGGATCGCCGCCCAGGTCGGCGTCACCAAGGCTTCCCAACTCGACTAAGCAACACTCGCGCCACGTCACTTTTTCCCTTTTGTTGAAATGAAACGTCTCATTCTCCTTTCCCTTCTTCTCGTCCAGGTCTCATTCGCCGACCCGGGCGATTCACTGGTCCGCGTCAATTCGACCCTGCAAACCTACAACGCAGCCCAGCCGTGGGAGAAAAATCCTCCGCGGACCCGAAAAGGCCTCGGCGCCCTTCTTTCCGGCAACCAAATCCTGACAACCGCCGCCATGGCCGCCGACTCGATCTATATCGAACTCAAATCGGCCGACAACACCCAAAACGTTCCTGCCAAGGTCACCGCCATCGACTACGATGCCAATCTGGCCCTGCTGGCTCCGGATGCCGATCCGGGGTTCCTGGCCAACCTCAAACCGGTGGAACTCTCGTCGCCGGTCAAACCGGGTGCCGAACTCAGTTTCTTCCAACTCGAGAACAATGCCGAGTCCCTCGAAACGAAAGGGGTCATCCGGAGCATGGAACTGCTCAACACCTTTGTCACGACCCGCTACTTTCTGGGATATGTGGTCAAGGCCTCCATGCAAACCTCCGGTAATTCCTTCACCCTTCCCGCCTTTCACAACGGAAAGCTGGCCGGCATCCTGACAAGCTACGACTCCAAGGACCAACTTTGCGACGTCATCTCAATCGATATCGTGTCGGCCTTCCTCGAAGATGCCAAGAACGGTAGCTATGAAGGATTCCCCAGTCTCGGAATCGGAGCCACGACTACCGAAGATCCTCATTTTCGATCCTGGCTCAAACTCCCCGAAGATGGTGGCGGGCTCTACGTCACCCGCGTTCTTCCTGAAGGCTCCGCTGCCAAAGCTGGAATCAGGAAAGGCGATGTCCTCCTCAAGGTGTCTGGGTTTGAGATCGATCGCCGAGGCTACTTTAACCATCCGGATTACGGAACCCTTCACTGGCCACACCTCATCCGGGGAGCCTCGAAGCTCGGAGATACCGTCAAACTCGATATCCTGAGCGACGGTAACGCCAAATCACTCGACGTGAAATTGGTTGCGTCTCCCGAACCTCTTCTTCCTCGTCACAACTACGACCGCGCCCCGCCCTTCCTGATCAAGGGAGGCCTCGTCTTCCAGGAACTTTCCCGGTCCTACCTCGAAGCCTTTGGCAAGGATTGGACCAAACGTGCGCCTCTGAATCTTCTCGACGTCCTCAGCAATCCGGAGGACTACGAGAAAGACCGCCGCCGTCTCGTCATCCTGACCCGCGTGGTCGCAACCGAGGCAACCATCGGATACGATCGTCTCAACAGCCAGATCGTTACCGCCGTCAACGGTCAACCGATTGCCGGACTTCCCGAACTTGCCAAGATTCTGGACACCCCTCCTTCCGGAGGGATTCACACCATCGAAACCGACCGGATCCCTTACAAGATCTTCCTCGATGAAGCCCTTTCGGACAAAGTCGACGCCGACTTCCTGCAGCGCGGCCTTCCAACCCTTTCGAGACTCTACGAAGTGTCCGAGTAAAGAAAGGAACCGATTTCTCTCTATCCAATAAGGGCTCCGGAAACAGGGCCCTTTTTTTATCCTCCTCCGACAATCGCCCAGGCCAACCACCAAGAAAAAACCGTCGGCGCAAGGATGGAAGCGAGCGACCTTCCCCACCCTTTCCAAAACCAGAGCACCGTCAGATGCAGACAAAGCCAGATGATCGTGAGCAATGGAAAAATCAAGAGCCACCCTCCCATCCGTAGAAAAATCGAAATCTCTTCGAATTCTCCCCCTCGACTGGCTTGAATGGAGAAAGCCCAAACCAGCCCCAAAATTACTACCAATCCCATCACGGGCCGAATCAGCCCCCAAAGAATCCGCATCCAGATCCCCGTTTCCGAGAGTTGATTGATCGAGCTGCTCATTTCGTATCCCGGGATTCTACCACATCTCTTCACTATCTCCCCTGAAATAATCGCAGCCTCTCGCCATCCCCCCACCTTTCTCCCATAAAAAAGCCCCGATGGATGATCCATCGGGGCTTTGAAATTATGAAACGGTCCGGAGTTTACTCACCGGAAGCTTCAGGCACCGGAGCACCTTCGCCATCGGCATTCTCTTCGCTCTCTTCGACCACTGGAGCAGGCTCCTCGACGGTCATCTCGAACTCGGACTCCTTGTGATCAGGGAACCCGGTTCCAGCTGGAATGAGGTGTCCGAGGATCACGTTCTCCTTGAATCCGCGGAGCGTATCCACTTTTCCAAGAGTCGCCGCATCGGTCAGAACACGAGTGGTATCCTGGAAGGAGGCGGCCGAAATGAACGATTCGGTTTCGATCGACGCCTTGGTGATTCCCAGAAGAACCGGCTCGGCTTCAGCAGGCTTACCACCTTCGTCGGCCACCCGCTTGTTCTCGATGTTGAAGGTCGTCTTCTCCACCTGGTCACCCCAGAGGAACTCGGTATCACCGGGCTCGGTGATCTTCACCTTGCGAAGCATCTGGCGGATGATGATCTCAATGTGCTTGTCATTAATCTCCACACCCTGCGAGCGGTAAACGGTCTGAACCTCGTTGTTGAGGTGCTCCTGAAGAGCCTGCGGTCCACAAGCCTCGAGGAGATCTTCGGGAGCGACCGGGCCTTCGGTGATTTGATCACCGCGGACCACCATGTCTCCTTCACCCACGATCATGTGCTTGCCCATCGGGACAAGGTGATCAGCAGTATCTCCGGACTCAGTGTGGGTCACAATGACCTTGCGCTTGCCGCGGACGGTTCCACCAAAGGAGATCTCACCATCGAGCTTGGCAATCACGCAGGCGTCCTTCGGACGACGCGCTTCGAAGAGCTCGGCCACCCGTGGAAGACCACCGGTAATGTCACCAGTCTTGGCCACCTTACGTGGTGTCCGTGCCAACTGGGTTCCGCCCGCAATCTTGCCACCTTCCTTTACCGAAAGGTGAGCTCCGACCGGGATGGAGTAGGCATGAAGCACATCACCGGACTTGGCGTCGACGATCACCACCTGCGGGTGGAGGTCCTCCTTGTGCTCGGTTACGGTCATTCCCTTCTTGCCGGTCTCCTTGTCGGTCTCGGACTGAACAGTGATTCCAGAGATCATGTCGCGGAACTCCACCTTACCGCCGGACTCGGCAATAATGGGCACTGAGTGCGGATCCCAGGTCAGAACCTGCTGTCCCTTCTTCACGTCACCGCCATCGGCGACGGAAATCACGGAACCAATCACGACATTGTAGGACTCGAGCTCGAGGCCATTCTTGTCGCGGATCGAGAGCGATCCATTCTTGTTGAGAACCACGAAGTTGCCATCCACGTCCTCAACGGTGCGAAGGTCCTTGTAGTAAGCCACACCCTTGTTACGGGCTTTCACCTCAGGCTGTTTGGTGGCACCGAAGGCCACACCACCGGAGTGGAAGGTCCGCATGGTCAGCTGGGTTCCCGGCTCACCAATGGACTGGGCGGCAATGATACCAACAGCTTCACCAATCTTGCCGAGTTCACCGGTCGCGAGGTTTAGACCATAGCAGGACTGACAGATTCCACGCTCGGATTCGCAAGTAAGCGGGCTCCGGATCTTAAGACGCTCATGACCGACGTTCTCCACGGCGATCGAGGTAGCCTCGTCCATGAGTTCACCGGCCTTAACGATGGTTTCACCGCTGACTGGGTCCTTGATGGTTTCGCAGGATGTCCGTCCGTGAATGCGGGACTGAAGCGAAGCCGCTTCTTCGTCACCGGAGTAAATGGCGTGAACGGTAATTCCCTTCACCGTGCCACAATCAGGCTCGGTGATGATGACGTCCTGGGAGACGTCAACCAGCTTACGGGTCATGTATCCCGAGTCCGCCGTCTTGAGCGCGGTATCGGCAAGTCCCTTACGGGCACCGTGGGTGGAAATGAAGTATTCCAGCACGGAGAGACCTTCGCGGAAGTTCGAGGTAATGGGTCGTTCGATAATCTCACCGGATGGCTTGGCCATCAAACCACGCATTCCCGAAAGCTGCTTAATCTGGTTCTTGTTACCACGGGCACCGGAATCGACCATCATGAAGAGCGGGTTGGCTTTCTCGGAACCTTCGTTGTATTCGAGCTTACGATACAAGGCATTCGCGATGTTGTCGGAAGCACGGGTCCAGACGTCGACCACCTTCTGGTAGCGCTCACCATCGGTGATGACACCATTTCGGTAGTGCTTGGAAACGGCTTCGATTTCTTCGTAAGCCTTCCGAAGTTCCTCAGGCTTTTCTTCGGGAATCACCATGTCGACGATCCCGATGGAGCAACCGGAACGGGTCGCTTCCTTGAAGCCGAGTTCCTTGAGCTTGTCCATGGTCTGGACAGTAGCCTTGCCTCCGGCAACCTGGTAGCAGCGCCAGATGATGTCACCAATCTGGCTCTTGCCGACGTTTCCGTTGAAGAATCCAACCCCTTCAGGCCAGATTTCATTGAAGCGAACACGACCAGGTGTGGTCTCGAGAATCTTGGCTTCCTTGTCACCGAAGACGGTGTCGCGACCATAGTCCGGGTTGCGAACGCGGATATACTGGTGGTAGTCGACCTTGCGATTGGCAATCGCGAACTCCACTTCGGTGGTATTCTCGAAGAGAGGAAGGTGTCCCTGGTTTTCGATCTCCTTGGGTGTCCGGATGCGGGCCCAGGTGAGATAGTAGGTTCCAAGAATAATGTCCTGCGACGGAGTGATGACGGGGCGTCCTGAAGCGGGCGAGAAGATGTTGTTGGTCGCAAGCATGAGCTGACGACACTCCATCTGGGCTTCCACCGAAAGAGGCACGTGAACCGCCATCTGGTCACCATCGAAGTCCGCATTGTAAGCGCCGCAAGTCAGCGGGTGCAGACGGATCGCGGATCCCTCGATAAGAACCGGCTCGAAGGCCTGGATGGAGAGACGGTGAAGAGTCGGTGCGCGGTTGAGCATCACCGGATGACCTTTGGTCACTTCAGCAAGAATATCCCAGACCTCGGTGGTCTTGCGGTCGATCATCTTCTTGGCCGAACGAACAGTGTGGCAGTAGCCAAGTTCCTTCAGACGACGGATGATGAACGGCTCGAAGAGAGTCAGGGCCATCTTCTTGGGAAGACCACACTGGTTGAGCTTGAGCTCGGGTCCGATCACGATCACGGAACGGCCGGAATAGTCCACCCGCTTACCGAGAAGGTTCTGACGGAAACGTCCGCCCTTACCCTTGAGCATGTCGGAGAGAGACTTGAGAGCCCGGTTTCCAGCTCCGGTCACGGCACGTCCGTGACGGCCGTTGTCGAAGAGAGCATCGACGGCCTCCTGGAGCATGCGCTTCTCGTTGCGGATGATGACTTCTGGAGTCTTCAACTGCATGAGGTTGCGAAGACGATTGTTCCGGTTGATGACACGACGGTAGAGGTCGTTCAGGTCGGAAGTCGCGAAGCGACCCCCTTCCAAAGGAACGAGAGGACGAAGATCGGGAGGAATGACCGGAAGAACGGTCATGATCATCCACTCGGGACGGGAGTTGGACTGCAGGAATCCACGGGCCAGCTTAAGGCGCTTGGCCAGCTTCTTGCGATTCTGCTTCGAGCGGGTGGCTTCCATGGCTTCCTCGAGCTCCACGATGAGAGTCTCGAGATTGACCTGTGAAAGAAGATCACGAATCGCTTCAGCACCCATTCCGGCCCGGAAGGCTTCCTCACCGTAGTCTTCCTCGGCGTCACGAAGCTCTCCTTCGGTCAGCAACTGCCCGGACTCCAATGGAGTACGACCGGGATCGGTGACGAGATAGTCCTCGTAGTAGATGACACGCTCGAGTTCGCGGGCGGTCATGTCGAGAACAAGACCGATCCGGGAAGGCATGCACTTGTAGAACCAGATGTGGCTGACAGGCACGGCAAGGTCGATATGCCCCATGCGCTCACGACGAACGCGGCTGAGGGTCACTTCCACACCACAACGGTCACAGACGGTGCCCTTGTGCTTGATGCGCTTGTATTTTCCGCAGGCACATTCCCAGTCGCGGGTCGGTCCGAAGATCCGCTCGCAGAAAAGACCACCCTTCTCGGGCTTGAAGGTCCGGTAGTTGATGGTCTCGGGATTGAGCACTTCTCCCTGGGACCAGCTGCGGATGGTCTCGGGATTGGCCACCGTGATGGAGACCTGATCGAATGGCTCGGGCTTTTGGTCGACTCCGTAGAGTTCGCGAAGATTGGTTTCAACACTCATGGGATTAATTCCTTGGTTATTGGTTGGTAGTTACTGGCTTGTGTTGAGTTTTTAGAGAGTGAGATCGTCGAGGGAGAAATCATCGCTGATTTCATCTCCCGGTTTCTTACCGGAGCGTCCTGGTTTGACGTCCAGTCCGAGTGACTGCATCTCCTTGATGAGAACGTTGAAACTCTCGGGAGTTCCAGCTTCGAGATTGTTATCCCCTTTCACGATGGCTTCGTAGATGCGCGTACGACCTTGCACGTCATCAGATTTCACCGTGAGAAGTTCCTGGAGGGTGTAAGCGGCGCCGTAGGCTTCGAGCGCCCACACCTCCATCTCACCGAAACGCTGACCACCATACTGGGCCTTACCACCGAGCGGCTGCTGGGTGACAAGCGAGTATGGACCAACGGCCCGGGCGTGAATCTTGTCAGCCACAAGGTGACCAAGCTTCAGCATGTAGATGATTCCGACCACGACTGGCTGGTGGATCGGTTCTCCGGTGCGACCGTCGTAGAGAGTCGACTTACCGGCCACGGATCCATCCTTGCCGTCACCGATCCAGGTAAAGCCGTCGACCTTCTTGGCCTCGGACATGTAGTTCCAGATCTTCTCTTCGGGAATTCCGTCGAAAATCGGAGTGGCCACTTTGAAGCCGAGGGCTTTCGCCGCAACTCCGAGGTGGGTTTCTAGAACCTGTCCCACGTTCATCCGTGATGGCACACCGAGCGGGTTGAGGCAGATATCAACCGGCGTTCCGTCGGAAAGGTAAGGCATGTCCTCTTCCGGCACGATGACCGCAACAACTCCCTTGTTTCCGTGGCGTCCGGCCATCTTGTCACCCACGCTGAGCTTGCGCTTGGCGGCGACGAAGACCTTCACTTCCTTGACCACACCGGGATCGACTTCGTCTCCGCTTTCGATCTGGTCGAGGCGACGCTCACGATCTCCGTCGAGCTCGGCGAAGCGACCTTCAAAGCTCGAGATAATTTCGAGGATCTTGTTCCGGATTGGGGAAGGATCGATTTCGATGTGATCGTAGACCGAAGCCAGTTTGCGAAGCAGGGTCTTGGTAATCTTCCGGTTGGCCGGAATGATGATCTCACCCGACTGGGCATTCACGACGTCGAGAGGAATCTTCTCACCAAGAAGAATATCGGAGAGCTTCTCGGTCAATTGATCGGTCAGCTGGTCGTTTTTCTTCTTGTAGTCGTCGTTGATCTTCTTGAGCTGCTTCTTGAGCTTGGCGGGATCACCTTCGATCTCCTTGCGACGAGCCATGCCGTGGGTGGCAATCCGGATGTCCTGAACGATTCCGGTGCAACCGGAAGGAACACGAAGCGAGGTGTCCTTCACGTCGGCGGCTTTCTCACCGAAGATGGCGCGAAGAAGGCGCTCTTCCGGAGCAAGTTCGGTTTCGGATTTCGGAGTGATCTTACCGACAAGAATGTCGCCGGGCTTCACTTCGGCACCGATGCGAACGATTCCGTCATGATCGAGGTTCTTGAGAGCCTCTTCACCGACGTTTGGAATATCACGGGTGATTTCTTCAGGCCCCAACTTGGTGTCACGGGCGGCACATTCGAATTCGCTGATGTGAATCGAGGTGTAGACATCCTCCTTCACCATGCGCTCGGAGATCACGATGGCATCCTCGAAGTTGTATCCGTTCCAAGGCATGAAGGCCACGAGAACGTTGCGTCCGAGAGCGAGCTCCCCTTTCTCGGTATTCGGACCATCGGCGATGATGTCGCCATTCTTGATCTTGTCACCAGAGTGAACGAGCGGCTTCTGGTTGATGCAGGAACCGGAGTTCGAACGCATGAACTTGCGAAGCGGGTATACGAAGATTCCCTTGTCGGGATTCGAACGGATGTTTTCCGGCTCTGAAAGATAACGCTCTTCGGAGACAGGGAGTTTTCCGTCCTTGGTCGTGATGATATATTCCGCGGAAGAAGCAGCGACCACTCCGTCGGCTTCGGCCACGATGACAGCGCGCGAATCGCGAGCGGCCTTTTCTTCCAGTCCGGTTCCAATGTAAGGCGAGTCGGAGACAAGAAGCGGAACTCCCTGGCGCTGCATGTTCGATCCCATGAGCGCACGGTTGGCATCGTCGTGCTCAAGGAAAGGAATCAATCCGGCAGCCACCGAAACGAGCTGCTTCGGAGAAACGTCCATGTAATCAACGCGACCGGGATCCACTTCGAGGAATTCTCCCCGCTCGCGAGCAGTGATCCGCTCGTTGAGGAACACTCCCTTTTTATCGATGGAGTTGTTGGCCTGCGCGATGAGGTATCCCTCTTCCTGGTCGGCAGTGAGATACTCGATGGTATTGGTCACCTTGCCCTTCTTAACCACGCGGTATGGAGTCTCGATGAATCCAAACTCGTTGATGCGGGCGTAGGTGCACATCGAGTTGATCAGACCGATGTTCGGTCCTTCCGGAGTCTCAATGGGGCAAATCCGGCCATAGTGGGAGGTGTGAACGTCCCGCACTTCAAATCCGGCACGATCACGGTTCAGACCTCCTGGTCCGAGAGCAGAGAGACGACGCTTATGCGTCAATTCCGCCAGCGGGTTGGTCTGGTCCATGAACTGGGACAGCTGGGAGCGACCGAAGAAGTCGCGAACGACGGCGCTGAGAGCCTTCGGATTGATGAGCTTCTGGGGAGTCATGCCCTCGATATTGACATCGAAGAGAGTCATGCGCTCCTTCACGAGACGCTCGGTCCGGGCGAGACCGACACGGCACTGGTTGGCGAGAAGTTCGCCAACGGCACGCACCCGGCGGGAACCAAGGTGATCGATGTCGTCGAGAATTCCCTCTCCGCGCTTCAGGCCAAGAAGATACTTGGTGGCGTGGAGGAAATCCTTGCCGACCATGATGCGCTCGTTGTCATCAACATCGATGCGGAGCTTCTGGTTGATCTTGTAGCGACCAACGCGGGTGAGATCGTATTTCTTGGGATCGAAGAAGAGACGCTTCAGGAGAGCACGGGCGTTGGCGGCGGTGGGAGGATCTCCGGGGCGCAGCTTGCGGTAGATGTCCTTGAGAGCGGACTCTTCGTCGAAGGCGGGATCCTTTTTGAGAGACTTGACGAGAACTTCGTCCTCGCTCGAATCGATCACTTCGATCGTCTTCTGTCCAAGGGCGACCAGCTGGCGGATCACTCCGATGGAAAGCGGTTCGTAGGCGCGGGCCACCACCACTTCCCCGTCGAGGATATCCTCAAAAGGCATCAGTGAGGCGAGAGCCTCTTCGTCCATCTTGTCGCTGATCTTGAGCTTCTGAATGTTGTAGAAGTTTGAGACCAGATCACGCTCGGTGGGATATCCGAGAGCACGGAGGAAGGTGGTGACGAGGAACTTGCGACGGCGGCGGCGGCGGTCGAGATAAACGTAAGCGAGATCGTTGGTATCGAACTGGACCTCAAGCCACGATCCGCGGTCGGGAATGATGCGGAAGGAATGAAGAATCTTTCCGTTCAGGTGGATCGACTTCTCAAAGCAGATTCCGGGTGAGCGGTGAAGCTGGGAAACGATGACGCGCTCGGCACCGTTGATGACGAAAGTTCCACGACGGGTCATCATGGGAAGTTCCCCCATGTAGACACGCTCTTTTTTGGTGCCGGTGTCGTCCTTCAGATTGAAGGTGACGTAAAGGGCGGCCGAAAAGGTCTCACCCGTGCGGAGCGCATCGAGGGCGCTCATCTTGGAGTCCTCAATGTCGTAAGAGACAAAACCAAGCTCGATGGTCTCGTCGTAGGATTTGATTGGAAACACCTCCTGGAAAACGGCCTGGAGTCCGGTTTCGGTGCGTTTGGATGGGGGCACATCCTTTTGCAGAAAGTCCTCGTAGGACTTGGACTGCACTTCGATCAGGTTGGGCGGCTCGATGACCTCCTCGATGGTTCCAAAGTATTCTCGCTTCATAAGTTTAGGATCCGGATGAACGTTTGCGCCAAGCCCCTATGGGGATTGACGGCAGCTGTGGGTCTGGAATTGCAATTCCGTATGTGACTAGTGTGGGTCTGGGCACGAACGGAGGGGAAAAATCAGGCTGTTTGATCTTTCTCCTCCGGCCGGGCCCGATTCCGGCCGAAGCCGGAACCGGGGTAAAACCGGGGTTTGACTACTTGAGCTCCACCTTGGCACCAGCTTCTTCAAGCTTGGCCTTGGCTTCTTCGGCAGCGTCCTTGGCAATACCTTCAACGATGGGTGCGGGAGCGCTTTCGACGAGCTTCTTGGCGTCGGCAAGTCCAAGTCCGGAAGCAACCTCACGCACAGCCTTAATGACGGCGATCTTGTTGCCGCCAGCCTCAGCGAGGACGACGTCAAATTCAGTCTTCTCTTCAGCACCGCCACCATCGTCACCGGCGGGAGCACCAGCAACAGCAACAGCGGCTGCGGGAGCGGCGGCGGAAACACCCCACTCCTCTTCGAGTTGTTTGACCAATTCGGCGGCTTCCAGGACGGTAAGCTTGCCGAGTTCTTCTGCAATTTTAGTAATGTCTGACATTGTTTTGTTTTGTCGGTATTGTCGCGCCCGGAGCATCCGAACATTTCAGGCCTACAGCTGTTGGCCCGACAAGGAACCAGTTTTGTTTTCCAGGAATTCCGTTGTCCGCGGAGCGAACTCGGGAAGACCATCCGTTCAAATTGTTTTCGGTTATTCTCCTCCGTCGAATTTGGCCTTGATGACCCGCGCCAACGAACCACCGGGCTCGTTGATGGTGCGGAGAAGTTTTCCAGCCGGGGCGTTGAGAACGCCAAGAAGCTGGGCGAGAAGGACTTCGCGTGCTGGAAGCTTGCCGAGAGCCACGACCTGGTCGGCCGAGAGAACACTTCCATCAAGGATGGCGGCTTTCACTTCAGGGCGGTTGAATTCCTTCTGGAAGTTGGAAATGACCTTGGCCACGGCGCAGACATCGCTGTCTCCGGTGACAAAAGCGGTCTGACCGACAAGCTCCGTGCTGAGGTCGGGAAGACCGGAGTCGGAAAGAACCCGCTTCATGAAGGAGTTCTTGGCCACGTGACACTCGGCGCTGTTTTCGGCGAGACGCTTCCGGAGCTCGTTGAACTCCTTCACGGTGGTGGCGGTATAGTCGAGAACGATCACGAAGGCGGAGTCATCAACGCGGCCCTTGATTTCGTCGAGAATGTATTTCTTATCTGGATTCATGGTTTCGCGGATGGTTAGGCGCTGTATTCGGAGAGATCGAGACGGATACCGGGCAGCATGGAGGCTGCGACGGTAAGACTTTGGAGGTAGTTCCCCTTGGCGGAAGCCGGCTTGGCCTTGTGGATACTCTCGGCGAGAGCGGTCACGTTTTCAGCCAACTGATCCTCGGAGAAGGAAAGCTTTCCAACGGCAGCAGCAATATTGGCCCCCTTGTCAACCTTGTAGTCGATCCGACCAGCCTTGACCGCCTTGACCGCCTTTTCGGTGTCATCGGTCACGGTGCCGGTCTTTGGGTTGGGCATGAGGCCGCGTGGTCCAAGAACCCGGGCAACCTTACGAACTTCAGTCATGGCATCCGGAGTGGCGATGGCGGCGTCGAAATCGACATACCCACCCTGAACCTTCTTGATGAGATCTTCAAATCCCACTTCGTCGGCTCCGGCATCCTCGGCGGCCTTGGCGGCATCACCTTGCGCGAAGACGATGACCTTGACGGTCTTACCGGTTCCGTGGGGAAGTGCCACGGAGCCACGAACCATCTGGTCGCTCTTGCGGGGATCCACCCCAAGATGGGCCGAAAGTGTGACGGTGCCATCGAATTTCGGTCCGGGCAATTTCTTCAGCAACGCGACGGCATCGGGAATGGAATAGGACTTCCCCTCCTCGACCTGAGCCGCGGCCTGAACGTATCGTTTGCTACTTTTGCTACTCATTGTTTTTTGGTGCAGTGCGATCGGAGACTCTCGTCCCCTCCTGCGTGAATCGGCTCCAGGTGATCCGGAGCCGGAAATTGTTTACCCTTCAACCTTGAGACCCATCTGGCGGGCGGTGCCTTCGAGAATCCGGGCCGCCGCTTCGCGATCAGTGGTGTTGAAGTCGACAATCTTGCGTTCGACCACATCCATCAACTGGGCGCGTGTGATTTTTCCGCAAATTTCCTTGTTGGGCTCTCCCGATCCGCTGGCGATCCCGGCAGCCTTCTTGAGAAGAACCGCAGCGGGTGGCTGCTTGGTCTCAAATGAGAAAGAGGCGTCCTTGTAGACAGTGATGATGGTCGGGAGGAGATCCCCGGCCGATCCCTGGGTCGCGGCATTGAACTCCTTGCAGAATCCCATGATGTTCACTCCGGCCTGACCAAGAGCTGGTCCGACGGGAGGAGACGGGTTTGCCTGTCCAGCCTGGATCTGGAGTTTGAGAACTTGTTTTACTTCCTTAGCCATGTTGTGTAGTCGGTGAGTCGTTTGCGCCGCGGTCGGCAGAGAGGGTGTGGATGATTTTTTGAGAAAATGTCAAGACTTTTCTAGGCCTTTTCGACCTGCCAGTATTCCAGTTCGACCGGAGTCGAGCGACCAAAGATAGTGACCGCCACGCGCATTTTGCCACGTTCGGGGTCGATTTCCTCGACCACCCCGGTCTGGGATTCGAAGGGACCATCGGAAACCTTGACCGAGTCCCCCACCTCGAATTCGATGGATGGGCGAACGCTTCCTTCGCGCTCTTCAATCTGGCTGAGCATGCTGGCCACTTCCTTGGGACGCATCGGGATGGGCTTGTTTTTGGCACCGGCGAAGCCAATGGCCCCGTCAAGCTGCTGCATGAAGGACCAGGTATCCTCGACCACCTCGTTGGAGGAATCGAGGAGATGCATGTTCATGATGACATAACCGGGGAAGAATTTCTTCTTCAGCTCGGTTTTCTTTCCGGCCCGAACCTCGGAAACCAGCTCGGTGGGCACGAGGACATTGAAGATCTTGTCTCCAAGCTCTTCGGACTCGACGAGGCGTTCGATACGGGATTTCACCTTCGCCTCCTGGCCGGAGAGAACATGAACAACGTACCACTGGTCTTTGGGTGCGGGAATGGTGGGCATTACTGAAAAAGGGTGTTCGAACAGAGTTGGAACGGAAATGGAGAGGGAGGCGTTTTACTTGGCGAGACCTCCGAGGAATCCGACCGCCTGGGTGTGAACCAGATCCCAGAGGGCCACGTAGCCGGCCAACAGGATGATCGCGATGAGAACAACGACGGTGGAGTCGATGAGTTCCTTATACTTCTTGAACCCACGAATCTTGGGATCGGATTCCCAAGGCCATGAGGCTTTGCGGAGCTCGGTTTTGACTTCACCGATGAATTTGAAGATTTTCTGGAACATTTGAGGAAAAGAGAGTCTGGGGAATTCCGGAAAGTGGCAGGACAGACAGGACTCGAACCTGCAACCCTCGGTTTTGGAAACCGATGCTCTACCAATTGAGCTACTGTCCTATGACTTTTCGGAAAGGTTAGTTATTTGAGGCGACTGAGGGGCACCCCTTTTCGGGGGTGCCCCTGTTAAAACCAGCCAACAGGTCAAATTCTTAGTGCAAGAGTCCGACCTGTCTATAAATCGATCTTACTCGATGATGTCGCCGACGCGACCTGCACCAACGGTGCGACCACCTTCGCGGATCGCGAAACGCATGGACTTCTCCATGGCGACTGGAGTGATCAGCTCAATGGTCAGGCTGACGTTGTCGCCAGGCATCACCATTTCAACTCCATCAGGAAGAACGATGGAACCAGTCACATCAGTCGTCCGGAAGTAGAACTGCGGGCGGTAGTTGCTGAAGAATGGAGTGTGACGTCCACCTTCGTCCTTCGAAAGAACGTAGACCTCAGCAGTGAACTTGGTGTGAGGAGTCACGGAACCAGGCTTCACGATGCACTGACCACGCTCAAGGTCGTCCTTCTTAAGTCCACGGACAAGAAGACCGACGTTGTCACCTGCACGACCTTCGTCGAGAAGCTTACGGAACATTTCGATGTCGGTGATGGTGGTCTTCTGGGTGTCGCGGATTCCCACGATCTCCACTTCCTCCATCTTCTTGATGATACCGCGCTCCACACGACCGGTGGCAACAGTACCACGTCCTTCAATCGAGAACACGTCCTCAATCGGCATGAGGAAGTCCTGATCAACGGGACGCTCGGGCTCAGGAATGTAGCTATCAACAGCGTCCATGAGCTTGATGATGTTCTCCTTGTGCTCGGCGTCGCCTTCAAGAGCCTTGAGAGCGGAACCTTTCACGACAGGAATGTCATCACCGGGGAATTCGTATGCGCTGAGAAGCTCGCGCACTTCCATCTCAACGAGCTCAAGAAGCTCTTCGTCGTCGACCTGGTCGACCTTGTTGAGGAAAACCACGAGAGCAGGCACACCAACCTGACGGGCGAGCAGGATGTGCTCACGAGTCTGGGGCATGGGGCCGTCAGCAGCGGAGACCACAAGGATACCACCGTCCATTTGGGCAGCACCGGTGATCATGTTCTTCACGTAGTCAGCGTGACCTGGGCAGTCCACGTGTGCGTAGTGACGACCGTCGGTCTCATATTCAACGTGAGCTGTGGAAATCGTAATACCGCGGGCTTTCTCCTCGGGAGCCGCGTCAATCTCATCATATGCCTTGGCGTCTCCACCCATCTTCTCAGCGAGGACGGTGGTGATAGCGGCGGTGAGGGTGGTTTTGCCGTGGTCAACGTGACCGATAGTGCCGACGTTGACGTGAGGCTTGTTCCGTTCGAACTGTTCTTTAGCCATTGTATTGGTAGATTAGGTTTTAGCTGGTTTTCGTCGTCTCATTCACCATTCTGGAGCTTTTGGCGGGAATTGAACCCGCGACCTCGTCCTTACCAAGGACGCGCTCTACCCCTGAGCTACAAAAGCAAACCAGAAAGTGTTTGTGACTGCTTTCAACTTGAGTTTGAGATCACGGGAGGCTCGCGCCCGCTTGTGTTCTCGCCCCGCTGCCGAAAGCGAGGCGGAAACTAGCAAAGTCGATCATTCTGTCAAAAGTATTTTGAGAAGAAAGTATTTTTTGCTCAAACCCTTTATTTACTAGGGTTTTCAGCGACCTGAAAGCTCTTTCTCGAGGCATGTTTGGAAAGAATCAACGCCCGTTCTTCGTTTGCTTACGCCCCATTCGCTTCCCCACCCTGTGCTTCCGCCGGAATCAACTCGGAAAAGCGCTCGATTGAGCCTGCTTTTCCGGTTTCCTCGTCGACTTCAACCATCACTCCGCACAGACGGACGTCGCCCTTGGCCACAGGAAAACGGGTCGGAAGACCCGTGCGAAACTTCCAGACCACCGAATCCACCTCCCGGCCGAGCACGGAAACGTCAGGACCGCACATCCCGGCATCGGTCAAATAGGCCGTGCCGCCGGGGAAAATGGACTCATCCGCCGTCTGGACATGGGTGTGGGTCCCCACCACCAGGGACACTTTGCCATCCAGGGCTCTGCCCATCGCGATCTTCTCGCTGGTGGCCTCGGCGTGAAAGTCCACCAGCAACATCCTGACTCCCTCTTCTTCCCGCAGTCGCTCGATCTCCGCCTCCAACATCGTCAGGGGGTTTTCCAGGGGAGGATTCATAAAGGTTCGCCCCATCGCGTTCAAGACCGCTACTTTCCCCTTGGCGGTCTCCAGAACCACCGATCCCCTACCGGGCGCTTCATCCGGAAAATTGATGGGCCTCAGCAATCTCGGCTCGGTGGGAAAATACTCGAGAATCTCTTTCTGGTCCCAAACGTGATCCCCGGTGGTCACTACCGCCGCCCCGGCCCTCAGCAAATTGATGCAGATCTTGGGATTAATCCCCCGCCCGCCGGCCGAGTTCTCCCCGTTGATGACAATGAAGTCCACCTTGTTCTCCTCCTTGATCCGCGACAGGTTGGCGATCACCGCATCGCGCCCCGGCGATCCCACCACATCCCCCAAAAACAACATTTTCATCATGGCTTTGTTAATAATTTAAATTTGCGAAGCTCCCCGCTACGCTCCATCAGTGAAGCATGAGTCTGGGAAAAGAAACAACGCCATTTCGCGGCCTCCTCGTTCTTCCTGCGCTTATCCTCATCCTCGCAGTCATTTTCTGGCCGGAGAAAATCGCACCTCCGCCCACACCCCCGAAGCCTCCGGTCATCCTGGAACTCGCTGATCTCATCGAACGCCCGGAGTGGGCGGGTCTCGATCGATTCCAGAACACCATCTCCCGCGAGACGTTCCTTCATCGACTCACCACCATCTACACGAAATCCGAGGTCTGGAAGGAATGGATCACCATCAAGAACGACCACGCCCTGATCGGGGACTACAAACTTCAGTTCGCTCCCTCTGATCAACCGCCCCCGGGCGCGCTCTGGGACTGGAAAGCCAGCCCTGACCCCAAACCCGGGCAACCACTTCACGGACTTCATATCGCCCTCGACCCCGGGCATATCGGTGGAGACTACTCGCAGCTCGAGGAACGCCATCACGAATATCCCGAACTCCATCCCGACATGCCTCCCATCAAGGAAGGAAGCATGACTCTGGCCACCGCCCGCTTGCTCAAGCCTCTTCTCGAATCCAAAGGCGCCCGCGTCACCTTGGTTCGGGACAAGCTCGAACCAACCACTCCCTATTCTCTTCGAAACTTTCGCGAAGCCCGACTCTTCTATCGCACCTCCGAAATCCGGGCCCGCGCCAAGCTGCTCAATGAAAAGATCCGCCCCGACCTCGTGATCTGCCTGCACTACAACGCGACTTCCTCAAAGATCCCTCTTCCCGGCCAGGATTTCCACATCATCCTGAACGGCACGTATGCGGCTTCGGAGCTAGCCAACGAAGACGAGCGCTTCGCCATGCTGCAACGCCTTCTCTCGGGAGTGATCGACGAAGAAATCCCCCTCGCCGCCCACATCGCCTCCGTCTTTTCCAAGAAAACCGGACTACCTCCCTACACTTACAATCGCTTCTCAAAGACCTCCCAGAATGTCGCTCTCAACCCTTTCCTCTGGGCCCGCAACCTTCTCGCCAACCGCCTCTACATGTGCCCCGTCATCTTCATGGAACCCTACTCCATGAACAGCACTGAATTCATCGACCGATTCCAAAAAAACAAGCAGGCCATTTTCGAGGAATACGCCGGCGCAGTTGCCGAGGGGATCATCAGCTACTACGCTAGGCCTCAATGAATGAACTCCTCGTCGCGGGCGCCGGCTTTCTGGGCTCGGAAATCATCCGCCAGGCCGGCCCTAGTATCAATGTCACCTCGTTGACCAAGAGCGGCGGCGAACAATCCCTACCTTGCGACCTTTCCTCGACGGAAGAAATCCGGTCTCTCTCCGGCCGTATTCCTTCGCCCGAGGTCATCATCTTTTCCGCCAGCTCCGGACGCGGTGGAGCCGAAGCCTATCGCGACATTTTCCTCCACGGCACCCGCGTTCTCAAGGAAACCTTTCCAGAGGCACACCTCCTCTTCACCTCAAGCACCTCGGTCTACCACCAAACCGAAGGCGAACGCGTCGACGAATCCAGCCCCACCTCGCCCGATCGCGAAACAAGCCGCATCCTTCTGGAGGTGGAATCGCAAGTTGATACCGCCGCGCGACTCGGTGGCCTCTACGGTCCGGATCGCAGTGTTATCTTTCGCAAGTTCATGGATGGGTCCGCCGTCATCGAGGAAGACGGCCGTCGCATTCTTAACCAGATCCATGTCATCGATGCCGCCAGCGCCTGCCTCTATTTGGCCTTGGGAAAACATTCCGGAGTTTTCAACGTCACCGACAACACCCCCATCAGCCAACTGGAATGCTATACCGAAATGGCGGCCCGGTTTGGCAAGCCCCTCCCCCCTGTCGGAGAACGCAACCTTTCCCGCAAACGAGCCTGGACCCACAAGTCCGTCGACAACCAGAAACTTCGCTCGCTTGGCTGGGAGCCCCGATTCCCCTGCTTCTTCGATGCCCTCGACAAGCTCTCCAACCAAGCTTAGGTTGTTGAAAGCATGAGGTCGGTTTTTCTCATCCTCACCATCGCCATTGGCTACGCCCTCTTGCGAGGATGGCCCGACGCCTGGCATCCCATTCACCGGGTCTGCTTTGCGGTCTCGAGCCTTGTCGTCGCCTTCGCGATCTGGGGGCGGTCCGAACGTCCCACGGCCACCCGGGCCCGCCCCGACCGCCCTCCACGATGGCTGGATTATCTAACGGTTGGCATTGCGCTTCTTCTCGTCGAATGCGCCTTCCTTGTCTTCCTCTCGGCGGCCCCAAAAATCGGGGATGAACTGGCGACAGATCTCAACGAAGTCTTACATCCCGAGGTCTACGACGATGAAGGCTTCGAGACGACCGAACAAGAGGAAGCCGTCGTCTCCGCGAAGGGAACAGCGGGAATGATGGGCAACTGGTTGTTTCCCGGCCTGGGCAACCGCCCCTTGAACAAGAGCGCCAATCTCCGGCCATCCAACCGACCCGAAGTCTACTTGTTCCCCAAGTCTTCGGACGATGCCGAAAAACTGGTCTACACCCAGCGCTTCCTCCGTATGTTCACTCTGGCCAACTACCAGGACGGGCAATGGAGCCCTGACACCATCATTCCCGTCGCCCATCGCGCAGAAGATGACCTCATTACCTTTCAAGGAGAGGCCGAGGATACCATTACCTACGAGGTCTCCCATCAGGCCAACCCGTCCGGGCAAACTCTTGCCGTGACCATTCCGGATCTGGCTTCCATCAAACTGCCGAATCTTCGCAAAATCGCGCCCGACACCTTCCGCCTCCCTCCGCTCCCGGACGACTCCGCCAACTATCGTTACGAAGTCACTTCCGTCCCTCGAACCCTCGATCAACTGACCGGCCCCGTTCTCCCCGGCTTCGCTCCCTCACCGGCCTACCGCGGCCTCCCCGAAGACCCTGATCTGCGCGGCAAAATCCAAAACCTTGCCGACACCCTCGGCCCGCCCACCCTCAGCGCCTTGGTTGAGCTCAAAAAGCTCCTCAACGACAATTTCACCTATTCGCTGAAAATCGAAATGCCGGAGAACGACGACCCACTCGACTCCTTCCTGTTCAACACCCACACCGGATACTGCACTCACTTTGCCTCCGCCACCGTCATGCTCGCCCGGGCTCTTGGATACCCCGCCCGCATGGCCTATGGCTGGTCGGGCGGTCGCTACTTCGAAGGACCACAGCTCTTCGTTTTCCGCGCTCGCGAAGCTCACGCCTGGGCTGAAATTTTCGTCCGCAACCACGGTTGGGTCATCTTCGAGACCACACCGGCTACCCGATCAGAAGGGGTGGCCTCGATTGCCCCCGACGACGAACCCACTCCCTTTCTCGATTTCGGCGACGAACCTTTCGAAGCACCGGAGTCAGCACTCTCGCCCCTCCTCAGAATCTCCTCTTGGCTGGGCGGGGCTTCCATGATCGCACTCTTGGTCGTGCTTGTGATCCGACGTCCCTCGGCGTCTCCCGACGAACGATCTTCTTCCGCCACCCTTCTCCCCGATCCACCGAACTATCTGGCAGCCTTTCGGAAAGCGTGCGCCTTACACGGATTCCCCATGCCGCCGGGCCGCACTCTGCGGGCCCACCTCGAACAGATCGAGGCCCCCGAATTCACCAGCGAGCTCCTCGACTACCACTACGCCGTGCAATATGGGGACTCCCCTCGTGAAAAGTCCCGCGAGAAGAAGTTCCTGTCACAACTCCGGCATTGGGAAAAAGGAGCCACCCCGGCTTCATGACCCTTCCTTTCTCTTGCGCCCTCCCTTGAGATCGCCACACTGCCCGCCATGAAGTTTCGGGAATTCCTCCTCGGTCTCATCGCCATGGCTCTGGCTGCCTGCACCACGCCACCGACATCCAATAATCCCCAGGCCGACGCGCCAACTCCCGGCCTACCCGGACCTCCGAATATCGGATCAGGCCAGCCATCCACCGGCACGCCCGTCATCCGGGCCGAAAGCGCCATCGTCATCGACATGGTCAGCGGACGCATCCTTTACGAAAAGAACGCCCGCTCGCAACGGGCCGTCGCCTCCACCCAAAAACTCCTCACCGCCCTCGTGGCCATCCGCAGCGGTTCCCTCAAGGATCCCGTCACCATCGCCCAATCCGACACCTTGGTCGAACCTTCCAAACTCTATGTGAAGGCCGGCGAAACATACACCCGCGAAGCCCTCGTGAAAGCTCTCCTCGTCAAAAGCGGAAACGATATCGCCCTTTCCCTGGCTCGCGACATCTCGGGTTCCAAGGAAGCCTTCGCCGCCCGCATGAACAGCACCGCCCGGTCGCTGGGAATGAATCAATCCAACTTCGTCAACCCTCACGGCCTCACCGAGCCGGGACAGTATTCCACCGCCCTCGACATCGCCATTCTGGCCCGCGAGGTTCAGAAACAACCCTTCCTGAGGGATTGCATGCGCACCAAGTCCTACACCTTCACCTACGCCGACGGGCGCACCCGCCTTCTCAAGAACACCAACAAGGTCCTCACCCAACTTCCCTACTGCACCGGCATGAAGACCGGCACCACCAACGCCTCCGGACGCTGCCTCGTCTCCTCCGGCATTTACAACGGCAAAGGCGTGATCGCTGTCGTCCTGAAATCCAATTCCGCCAACGTCTGGACCGACTCGGAAAAACTCCTCCGCTGGGCCTTGGAGTAATTCCCGATTTCTCTACTTCCGCTTCGCCTTGTAACGATCTTCGATATTCAGCACCTCGCCTTTCAGGACGTGGGTGTAGCCGCCTTCGAGAGTGGCTGAGTTGGGCGTGACGGACTGCACTCGCTTCGTCCAGACAACGTCATCGCCGTTTCGTAAAATACAGCGACCGTCGGGGAGAAATTCGCGCGAATGTTCGCCATAAGACCAGACTCCCAACAAGACATGCCCCTTCATTGAAACGGGCTTGGGCGCCGGAGGCGGAGTCCCCACTTCAACATCGAGTTTGGTCTCGAAAGGAGGATGCACCCGCAATCTGAGATTCTTGAATTCAATGGGAGCCCCCTCTGATTCCAAACAAAGATAACCAGCGGCCGGGCTGATTCCGTCGCCTCCCGACACCTCTTCCCCATTCACCCACAAACGCACCTCTCCATCGATGGCTCGAATGTAATAGTGGTTCCACTCGTTGATCCCCTTGGTCGTTTCCTTCGAGGGAAAACTCCTTCTTCCGTTGGGAGCCACCGGCGGAAAGGGACGCATCTTGATGGGTCCAACCGGGAAGACATCACCGTGGCTGGTGAACCAATCTCCCTTCTTTTTATACTGAGCTTCGTAGATCTCCTTGTATCCCAAATCGAGAACCTGGACTTCGATCCCCTGCGGTAATCTTCCCTGACCTTGCATCAGGCGGTTGATCGATTGCGGCGTCGCCCAAACAAAGACTCCGGAGTTTCCGCCCTTCTGTTTGTGCATCCATTCAAGTGAAAGCTCGAAGTTGGTGAGCGGCTTGCGATAGCGAATAACACCTGTTGGCTTTCCGGTGCACCAAGCGTGCCCCTCTTCCCATTTCCACGTGTCTTCATGGCAGTTCACATTGACGAAATCCTCGCCGGTCAACGCCACCCAACCCGGGCCCTCTCCCCGACTAAACTCCGGTTCCATCGTGGCCACCAGACCGCTGTCGACTTCACCCGCGATATCGCTTCTCAAATAGGCCGTGATGTCCCTGACATCCTGACTGCTCAATCCCATCGCAGAGGCCGAAGGCATCCACGAATGATCCTTCAAATACTCAATCTTGGCATGAGGCCGGCGGTGCGGGACTTTCAAGGTCACTCCTCCCATCGTCTTGACCCGAATCGCCCCGGCGTGCCAGCTGTATCCGCGCGAGACACCTTCCAACCGATGCCCGCTCTGGGTCACCACCAGAGGCTTGTCAAATCCATGGGCCAATTCAGCCGAAGGATCGACCAGAGCCCTGACAACCGTCGGCACATCGCGGACTTGCCCCCAGTTGGTAAGATCGGGACCAAATGATGTTCCCGCACTACCTACCTGATGGCACATCATGCACAAGGCCACCTTGCTTCGGCCGTTATCCAGATTGGGTTTCAATGCAGAGATTTCTTCGATCGTTCCCAGCTTTGTCGGAATCCCGAACTTGGTCGGGAAGACATAACTCTGGGTCAGCGCGATGGGATCGGGATCGTTGATATCCTTCTCAAGAAACTCTCGAATCGTCTCCTGATAATTCTCTCCCTGGAAGGCTTCGAACTGTTCAAACCGGCGCATGAATTCGAGATTCCGACGGCGCTCTTCATCCGAATAACAAAGACCGAAGGTATAAGCCAAACGCCTGAACTCCTCAGCTCCCACCTTCTGTGCTTCCATGCAGTCGGCGAGATCCGCCAAGGCTTCCGCCGAACGAATCCGCCAAGCCAGATTCTTCTGTCGCTCATCCCACTTTGCCGAATCCGGCTGAAGAGGCTTCACCAACTCGCGGTAGACCTGGTCCTTGTAATCATCCATGACCGATCCAAGCGCTTCGAGATACCAACGATTTTTCCCGTCATAGCCGACGATCAACTGTCCCAACGGCTTCTTGATCTCCTCCCACTTCATCCCCCGCATCATCGCCAACAATTCTCTGCGAACTGCCGGGGACGGGTCATCGACCAGATTCTGAATCAAGGGCAAAAGCGACTCCTTCCCTGCCATCCTGAGCGCCCGGATCGCAACAATCCGCCATTGCTCCTCCTCTGAAGAAAGCATGAGCTTTACGACAGCCCCGCCCTTGATGTCTTCGAGCTGTGCGAGAATGAAGGTAGCGCGGGCGATATAGTATGGATTGTCACTGTTCTCTTTGCTGAAGACCATTAAGACGTCGAAAGCATCTTCGTGCTTCTTCAGACGATCCTGCGCCACCCAACGCACGCCCGGCGCCGGACTCTTCAGAGCTTCCAGCAATCCCTTGGTCGATTCGAAATCAATCTTCGGCAACTTGACCGGCGCTCCTTTCTTGGCAATCCGGAAAATCCCTCCCGTCTCGTTTCCCGATCCCCGGGCATTCACGTGGGAATTCCAGTCGCTCACAAAGAGGGCTCCATCCGTTCCGGCCACGACATCCGAAGGTAGGAAACCAGAAGCCGTTTTGTTTTTCGATCCACGATCCGCAGCAAAGAATTGTTTGTCGAGATTGGTCAATTCGATTTGGGCCTCCTTGCGCTCGGGCGTGAAGGCAAAGACCGCGCGATGCACCGTCTCACACACAAGGTATTTTCCTCGCAAGCCCTTTCCCAACTCATCGCCTTCAATGAAGTAGTCCCCTGTCGGTGCCCCCGGCCCCCACAAGTTTCCCGGAGGAGTCACCCCAGGAAAATGCTCGCGCCAATGTCCTTCATCGAGACGCAAGGAAGACTTGGAATGCCGCTCGTAAGCATTCTTCATGATCTCAGCCGTCACCGTTTTCTTCTCCCAGGTCTTGGCCGAGTCCTCCCACGACCGATTGCCATCCTCCAACGACGCATATCCATAGTTGGCATGCTCCATCACCCAGGCTGCACGCGCATGGGTGGGATCGTCGTTGTCCGCCTGGAAAATACCCCCGAAAGAATTCACCGACATCGCATGGGCATTTCTGGCATTCTGGAAAATGACCTCGGCACCACTGCCATCGGGATTCATTCGCAGACCAAATCCACCGACATATAACCGACCATCAAAACTCTTCTTTCCGATACTCTGCGGGTTCTGGGAATAGTACGAACTGGCATGGATCTCACGTCCATCCGACATCACCACATCCGCCCCGATGTTGCCATGGTTGACATACCATTTGCCACTTGGCCCCGGCACCACCGCATGCAGGGCGTGGTCATGTCCGCTGCCATGAAATCCCTTCGCGATAATCTTCTCCTTGTCCACCGCCGGGTCAAACACGTCGTCACGATTCACATCCGTATAGACATGAATGTTCGGAGCCATCGACACGACAATGACGTTATCAAAGACGCTGATTCCCATCGGCTTCGAACCGAAGGTCGGACCGAAAATCTTGACCGAATCCGCACGACCATCCTGATCGGTATCTTCGAGAATCTTGATCCGAGCATGCGGTCCCTTCACTCCCGATTTTTGCAAATCCTCGGTCGCCCAGACTCGCCCCCTCGCATCAACATCCATGGCCAAAGGACTGTGAATCATTTCCGTTCCAGCCCACAGAGTCGCTTCCAAGCCCTCGGTCAGGGTGAACTCCTTCAACATGGTTTTCTGATCAGCCGTCGAAGAACCCACCAGACAAGACGCCAGCGGCAAGAGAAACAAGGATCGATTGCGCATGGGAAAGCAATACACGCTGAATTGACAAAGTTTTCCACCAAAAGATGAAATCGATTAAATTCACTTCACGGTTTCCAATAGCAACCACCCGGAGAACAATTCCCGCACGTTCCCATGGAATCACCTCGAAAAGAACTCCACCAACTCGATGACCTCGGCCTCCGTCGTTCCCTGCGCCGGATAGACGATTCTCGCCCTCCGCGGGTGACCAGCGACGGGCAAGAGCTCCTCAATTTCTCCTCCAACGATTACCTCGGCCTTTCCCGTCATCCCGCCCTCGCCGAAGCGGCCAAAGAAGCCATTGAGCGCTATGGAACCAGTTCCACCGCCTCCCGCTTGGTCTGCGGCTCGCTCGACCTCTATCACCAGCTCGAGGAAAAAATTGCGCGCTCGAAGAAGGCCGAAGCCGCCCTGACCTTTGCCAACGGCTACGCCACCGCCATGGGCACAATCCCGGCCATCGTCGGCAAGAAGGACACCATCATTCTCGACAAACTCTCCCACGCCTGCCTGATCGATGCCGCCAAACTTTCCGGCGCCACCCTGCGGATCTTCCCTCACAATGAACTTGGCAAACTGGACAAACTCCTCAGCTCTGCCAAAGGACGAATTCTTGTGGTTACCGAATCCGTCTTTTCCATGGATGGCGACCAATGCCCGCTCGCCGAAATTGTGGCTCTGAAAAACAAACATCACGCCCTCCTCTTCCTCGACGAAGCCCATGCAGTAGGAGTGGTGGGGCCAAATGGCCAAGGGCTGGCTGAAGAACTCAGCCTTCAGGAAGACGTCGACTTCCAAATGGGGACGCTCGGCAAGGCCCTCGGCTCGGCCGGTGGCTACCTTGCCGCCTCCCGCGAATGGATCGACCTGTTCATCAACAAGTCCCGCTCATTCATCTACTCAACCGCTCCCCCTCCGTCACAAGCAGCCGCCTCAATCGCTGCTCTCAAAATTCTGGCCAGCGAGGAGGGGCAATTACTCCGCAAAAAACTCAGCGACCATCTCGCTGGGTTCCATACCAACTCCCCCATCATTCCTCTGATCGTTGGCGACAACGAAGACGCCCTCACCGCGTCCAGATCACTTCTCGACCAAGGCTTTCTCGTTCCCGCCATCCGCTATCCGACCGTCCCTCGAGGAACCGCCCGACTCCGGATCACCCTGAGCGCCGCCCATTCCCCGGAGGACCTCTCCCGGCTTAGGCAAACTCTCTCCTCTCTCGAGACAATTCCCTCTTTCCCAAAGCCCCGATAACAGTCAGCATCCCTGCCATGTCCACTTTCGCAGACAAACGAGTCGTCGTCACCGGTGCCGGCCGGGGCATCGGATTTGCCATCGCCCAAGCCTTCGCCAAGGAAGGTGCCAAAGTTGCCCTCATCAGCCGCAACCCCACGTCCTGTGGCACGGCGGCCAAAGCCATCAATGCCGACCATCCCGATTCCACCCGCTTTTACGGACTCGACGTCTCCGATTTCGAGGCTGTCCAGGAAACCGGCAAGCAGATCGTGGAAGACCTCGGCGGTATCGACATCCTCGTCAACAATGCCGGTGTCACCCGTGACGGGCTCCTCATGCGAATGAAGTCCGAAGACTGGGATGCCGTCCTGGATACCAACCTCAAGGGCGCCTTCAATCTTGTCAAAGCCTTGCAACGTCCCCTCATGAAGGGAACCGACCCACGCATCATCAATATCTCCTCGGTCATCGGCCTCATTGGCAATGCCGGGCAGGCCAACTACGCCGCGTCCAAGGCCGGCCTCATCGGGCTGACCAAATCCATCGCCCGCGAGCTCGCGGGACGGAAAGTCACCTGCAACGCCATTGCTCCCGGCTTCATCACCACCGACATGACGGACGAACTCTCGGACGACCTGAAAGCCGGTATCATTGCCAAGGTTCCCCTGGCCGATTTCGGACAGGTCGACGACATCGCCAACGCCACGCTCTTCCTCGCCAGCCCCGCCGCCCGCTACATCACCGGACAAGTCCTCGCTGTTGACGGCGGCATGACCATGTAACCCACCATGAACCTTCTTCTTATTCGCCACGCCACTGCCGACGCCCACGGCCTCCCCGGAGGCGATTTCCCCCGCGCCCTGATCGAAAAGGGCCAGGATCAAGCCCGCCGCGTCGGAAAGTTCCTCAGCCGATACGAGCTCATCCCGGATCTTGTGCTTAGCAGCCCGGTCATCCGAGCCAAGGAAACAGCCGAAATTCTGGCCGAAGAAGGATGCCCTGCTCCCACCATCGAAGAATGGCTCGCTTGCGGCATGCCCCCCGAGACCGCCCTTCAGGAACTCACCGCATACGCCCGGTTCAAGTCCGTCGCCATCGTGGGACACGAACCCGATTTCTCCGCCCTCGTGGAGCACCTTCTGGGAGCGAATCATTACACGGTCCGGGTGAAGAAAGCTTCGGTCATCTCCATCAAGGTTGCCCCACCCCGGGCCAAGGGCATCCTCGATTTCCTCATCCCGTGCAGATTTCTCGGAGCGGCTCAGGAAGATTCATAGAGTCCTCCGCCGGATCGCCGGCGCCCTGCCATTTGCTCGGACTTACTCTTCGGTCCTGATCATCAACTGACGATCCGGACCACCACCAGAATCTCCCAACCGCTCTCTCAAATATTGCTCCAGGGCTTTGCGCACTTTAATTCGAAGATACCCCTTTCGGCCCATCCCGTAATCCAAAACAAGGGCAGCACGAGCCCCTTCACTAAGTTGTGGATTCGGCTCCACGACCAACGAGGTCCACGTCTCCCACTCCTTGTCCCGGGGAATCTCGGCATTTCCTTCTTCGGGAACCCCGATCGACTGGATCCTGCCCAGCACAAAATCTCGAAACCCTTCCCGCGACTCGCACCAAAGGCGGCAATGCCAGCGCCCGCCGTCCCACACCAATCGCTGGGGATAGACCCACGTTGCCTTCCCCGCATATTTGGAACGGGAATTCACTGCTGAATACTTCAGCTTGACCCGCCATCCGTTCAACAGGGCATTCATCATTCCTCGTTCCACTTCGGGTTTGCCCCGTCGAACCGGCAAGCCCACCACTTCCAACTGCTCGCCGGACTGCCCGCTCACCGACTCCACCGTCCCTCCCCCCAGAAACTGCCTCACCGCCGCCCCAAAATCCGGTTCACCGAGAACACAAACCATCCCTTCTGCCGCCTCATATCGCTTGCGGCTCATGTGGTAATTCATGCACCCCGGATTCAAGGTCTGATACTTCTGCAAATCACTCGATGCCTGAGCGGCCGACAGGTCGAAGGCTTCCATCAGTTCCCGTCTCCCCACTGATCCCTTCCACCAGAGCCACCGCTCGATGGACAACAGTCGCTCGCGCGCCGCCCAGTTTTCCTCACTTGTTTGATTACCCATCGTTTTTTTCCACACGTTCCAAAAAAACGTCTTGATCTCAGCCGAGTAACCCGACAATCTGTGACCAGTCGTTTTTTTAGACATATCCACTCAATCCCAACAATCAACCTCGAACTGACATTCCCGCCATGAAACTCCTCAAAACCATCTTCCGCCGCATTCACCACAGCCATGAACTCTCGATCCGGCGCTCCCGCATTTACTACCGCAACCGCGACAAGGCACCCATCCACACCCAACTTCACTTCGAATCAATTTTGAAGTAGCACCCAAAGAGAGGATGACAGCTTGCCTCCGGGCATTTCCACAAGCTAGGGTGATCCATCATGCGTCGGATTCTCTCTCTCCTCCCGGTTCTCGTCCTCCCCCTCTTTTCCCAAACGGTCAAGGATCGCGAAGGCTCAGTCCGCGCCGACCGGGCAAAGATGAGTCAGCAGGATCGCTGGATCTACAACGATGTTGATCGGGCCTTTGAAATCGCCCAACAAGCGAATAAGCCTGTTCTTATTGTCCTGCGCTGTGTTCCCTGTCTCGGCTGCTCCGGGCTCGATTCCTCTCTCAATGATGACCCGGCCCTCGTCCCCCTTCTCGATCAGTTTGTCTGCCTCAGACTGATCAACGTCAATTCACTCGATCTCTCCCGGTTCCAATTCGACTACGATCTCTCCCTTTCCGCCCTCATGCTCAATGCTGACGGAACGACCTACGGTCGCTTCGGGTCGTGGGTGCATCAGAAAAATCCCGAACTCAAGGAAGCCGATGGTCTTCAAGCCAGTCTGACTGCCGCTCTGACCCTTCACAAAAACTATCCCGCCAACAAAGCTTCCCTGGCTTCCAAGCAACCGAAGAAAGTGCCCTACAAAACGCCGCTCGACATGCCGGCCATTGCCAAAAGCCCCCGGGCCTTCACCCCCGATCTCGATTGGCAGGGCAAGGTGGTCCAGTCCTGCCTCCATTGCCACCAGATCGGTGACGCCGTCAAATCACAGCTTCATCAGGCCCGCAAACCGATTCCGCTGTTCGCCAGCCACCCTTTTCCCTCTTCCGACACCATCGGAATCCAACTTTCGCCAGCCCATCGGGCCACCGTTCGAAAGGTGCTCCCGGCGTCCCCAGCGGATCGGGCCGGCCTGCAGGACGGCGATGAAATCCTGAGCGCCAACGGAGCCCCTCTCATCTCTCCGGCTGATTTTTCGTGGGCCCTCCACCATTTGCAGACCACCAATCTCGACCTCCTCGTCAAAAGGAATGGTAAACCTTCGAAACTCTCCCTCAAACTCCCCAGCACCTGGCGGCTTGCAACCGACATTTCGCGACGGGTCGGAACCTGGCCGATGCGTGCCTGGATCGGAGGCGGCATGAAACTGAAGGATCTCACTGACAAGGAACGAGATGACCGCGGAATTCCGTCATCCCAACTCGCCCTCATGGCCGAACATGTCGGTCAATATGGCGAGCATGCCGCAGCCAAACGAAAAGGCTTCAAGAAGGGAGACATTATCATTCAGGTTGGAAAACACACCAAGCGCCTGAGTGAATCAAAACTCTTCGCCCTCTTGCTGAAAGAACAACACACGGCACCAACCTCACTGAAGGCAAAGGTTCTCCGGAACGGAAAGGAAATCACCCTCTCCTTTCCCATTCAATAAGCGCCTCGCTATTGACTCCAGGACCGGGCAATTTTTTCCAGCTCCAGACTTGGCGTCCCTTCTCCAAAGGCCTGACTCTCGAGCGAGGTAATCTCGCTTTGAAGCTCCGCCTTTTTCTCCTCGGGAATCGTTCCCTCGAGACGACGCAGCCAATAGAGCAATGTGACCGGAGTCAGATTGACGGGAAGTGGAGGCCCCACTTGGAGGTCCCCTTCGTCCACTCCCGAACCACGCGTCCGGCTCCAGAAAAAGAAACCGCCTCCTGCAATCACGACCAAGCCGGCGACAATCCAGAGCCAGAGTGTCGAGGACGGTTTCACAACGAGGTCAACCACCTCACCTACGGCAAGAAGATCGACGTCGTCATATCGCTGCCGGAGAAGAGCATCATTCTTCGCCAAGGCTTTGGTCGCGACCTCGGTCAAGACAGGAAAAGCAAAAGTCGTGGGTGAGTCCACTTTCGGCTTCAATGTCAGCCGATACTGGTGCGTCGAGAGCGGGGCTCCGTCATCGGTTTGAGTCGTCAACTCCTCAATCTGTAAGTCCTGATCATCAGTCTCAACGACTTCAAATCCAGCAGGCGGAAGGTCCAATAACTCATCGAGGTCAGGCACCAACCCCTCTCCGCTGGTCTTCACATCCAGGTGCCACTCGCCCTTCTCTTCGGCCTCCCGTTCATCAAGAGTCATGGTCACCTTGAGCTCGCGGAAAGGACGGGTGTCCTGCTCACCCGAAGAATCCACCGGAATACTGGCCGAGGTAACCGGCAGCACGACGTAGCCCGTGGTATCGAGAAAATCGAGATCGATCTTCAAGGGTGGAATGGTATCGACCTGCGGCCCTTTCGATTTCAAAAGAAAGTAGGCATACGGAGTTGTGCGCCAACCCGGACGTGATGAGGTATACGATTCCACTTTGTCGGTGTGGAAGGTCAGCGAGACGATTTCGAAGTGCTCCTGAAGAGCCGAACGGGCCGCTTTCTCGAATTTGTCACGATAGTCTTCGGTGGGACGCCCGAAATTGTAGGAATACGACGTCGTGTTGTTTTGATTCTGCAGGTAGCGCTGAAATCCTCCCGACTCACGTTCAATGGCACTGGTGTGATGAAGGTTCACAAACAAACCGAATGCTTCCCGGCCGACCTTGTCATTGCCATCGAGATGGGACACCAGCTCGATCTCGGTTACCAGGTCCTTGTAGTAGTCATAAACTTCGACAGAGGTCGCCATCTCATCGCGCTCTCCGGTAATCTGCAGGGCGGCTTCAAGAAAGCGAAACTTCAAGTCGGGAGCGACATTGGTGATGCGGGAATTGAGGGTGCGGGCAAAACGCTCAAGGTGACGTTCACGGGATTCTTCCGGCAAGGATTCGAGCGCAGCCTTGATCTTGGCATACTCGGAGGGAACCGGCTGATGATGATTCTTCAGCGCTTCCAGCAAGGGAGAACCAAGAGCGGCAAAGAACCAGGTTTCGTAGACTGCCGTCGATTCATCGGACTCCTTTTCCAAAGGCAGGGACTTGGCGTAAAGCTCGGCCGCAGATTGCAGATCTTCGAGGGCAAACTTCTTGGTCACCGAATGATCGGCCTGTGGTTTCTTGGCCGAAAGGTAGTTCGACTTCTCATAACTCACCGCAGCCAATTGGGTGAGGAGCCGACTGGAAGCGGCATACTTTTCAGTCGCCTCCTTGGTCACGCGGGCGGCAAGGGCGTACCCATCCATGACCTGCTGATCCTTCTCCCGATCCGTGCGCTTGGTTTTGTATTCCTCCTGGAGTTTTGGATTGGGCCACAGCGCCGCGAGATTGATCCTCATCCTTTCAATCAACGAAGCCAGGGTGTCCGCATCGAGATCATTGAGATCGCCGAAAACCGTTTCCAATGCTTCGAGACGCCAGACTTCCGCTTTCGAATGAACGGTAATGAACGCACTGGTCAATTCCTGATCAAACGTTTCCTCCAATCCGAGATCGCGAACCTCTTTGACTAGTCCGGCCAGCTCATTCAGATTCCGCTCCTGCTTGGACCGGGTCAGGGGAATGGTTTGAGCCCGGCTGTTGTAACCGTAATAGTAAGAGTAAGCGGAGCGATACCGCTGCTCCTTGTTGGGATTGTGATTCTCCGCCCAAACATTGATGAGGTTTTTCACCAACCCGATGGCGCGTTCCGGCTGTTTGACTGCGACCTGCCTGATGTAGGGCAAGGCCTCCTGATGCTCTTTTACTTTTAAATAGAGACCGGGAATCCGGTCCAGAAGCTGGAGTCGGACGGTTTCATCGACCGTCGAAATCCATTTCTCGGATGGAACAATGTCCAGCAGATCTCCCACCGGGATGGCATTGGGTTGATTGCGATTGCTCGACACCGTCTGCTGACGTTGCATGTAGAAAAGATTCCCGAACGGGTCATACTGCCTCTCCGGACGCATGCTGGTTGAGCGGTCATACTTCTCGGAGTGCTGCGCTTCGTGGAGCCAGTTCATTGCGAAGGCCGTGAAGACACTTTTCCATTTTGAAAGATCAAGCCCTTCCGCAGCCAGAACAGCCTCCGCCGCACTGGCCTGAAGGCGGGCAGTTTCGAGACGGTAGTTGGCATCCCGGACCATGCGCGCCTGAGAGCCCACGGTTGCGAGGGTCGACAAAATCCCGAAGCCCTCCCCTTCCTTGTCGGAAAACGTTTTCTGCAACCAATCCTCTCCGGAACCTTCTTCGAGATCCGCGACAAGGGAGACCGCACGATAAAGTGCCTCGCCCAGAACCTCGATCGACGCATCCTTTTGGGAAAGAACTTCGAGAGAGACCTCCCAGGCCTTGGCCAAATGCTCTTTCCCAAGGTCCTGCTGATGCGCCTCGGCATGGTAACGGGCGATCAAATTAAGAGCCCGGTGCGATTTGCCCGCCCGCGCCTCTTCGAGATCGGGCAGGAACTTCCCGGACTCCTCCACATACTTGGCATCCAACAACAAAGCCGTCGTGGCCATTTTTTGTTCGGAACTTCCTTTTCCAAAGTACCGCGTTCCCTGTTCCAACCGGGCAAAAAATTCCGGTGACACTTTTTCGGGGACCAAGGTTGCCAGACGGGAAAGATCAATGGAGGTCAGCTCTTCGGGCGAGGCATCCGAAAGACCGATGAGATCATCGATGGAAAAGTAATTCTTCTCCGAATGAGCCCTCGCCCCTTTCAAGAGCAGCTCCCGACGGGGCTGTACTTTGACCGGTTGCGACAAGGTCACGACCATCTTCGTGTAGATCGCCTTACCCAGACCGCCGGGCAAAGTAGCAAGGTAATCCTTCACGGCTGTCCAGTTCCCCAGAATGACATCCCGCTGAAAGGCTTCGACTTCCTTCTGATACTGGTCCCGCTTCTTCTGATCCTCGTCCGCTTCCTTTTGGGGCGTATCCGTATCCGGATTATTCGCGGCCGGTGCATCCACATTCGGTGCCGCATCCGGCTTGGCTTGTTCCTCGAGAATTCCGGACGGGGTCCGGTTAAAGGTGAGTTTCGTCAAAAGATCCGCGCGATAGGCCTCGGGATTCTTTTGGGAACTGGATGGAGCCGCGGCAGGCTTGCCTGGATCACCAGCCCTCGCCATGGCGGCCTGCACTTCGGGAGGAAGTTCGATTCCAGCCGCACCGGCTGGCACCCTGATCGAAGTTGCGGGAACCGGTTGCGATGTCTGGGCTCCTAAAGGCAGCGAGATCAGGGCAAGCAACGAGAAAACTTTCATGAAGGAAGAATGAGAAAAGGTCGGTGTTGAGAAATAGGAATCGGCTGACTAGCTCCCCGATCCATCGGGTGGAGGACCAGAGCTGGCTCCCCGGGCATCCGTGGGCTTTTTGCCGGTCTTGGCTTTTGGATTCGGGCGACCGCCCGAGCTACATCCCTGTCATTGGCTGGGAATCGGCAGACCGTAGAGTTCGGTCGGATCGATACGAGCCAGGCGAATGGCAGCTTCAAGATCATCAGCCGAAGACTTGGCAAGTGAAGAATCGGCGGCAGTCTCTGCCAGCAATTTATACTCCTGACGGGCCGCCTCAATTTCCGGCTCCCAGGCTGCATCCGGAAGCCCTTCGAGCTTCATGAGATAGGTCATGTAATAGCGGGAATTGGCGAGAGCCGAACGGGTTTCATCACGCAAGGCCTGATCAGCATCAGGATCTTCATCGAGACGGATCATCAACTCGGCCAATTCCTCGCGAGCCTCGGGAAGCTTCTGGCTGAGCATCTTGGCTTTGGCGATCTCGAGCTCGAGCCGACGAGACAAGGTCACCTCTTCCTTGGGCAGTTTCCCAATGGCATCCGACCATTGCTTGATGGCCTCCTCGTAATCTTCTTCGGCCAAAGCTGCTTCAGCCTTCTCAATTAAAACGCGGGCGTCATCTCGCTCGAGATGATCCTGGCCAGGACCGTAGTGCCAGGCAGCGAAGCCCAAAGGCAGCAGCAGCCAGATTGTGAATAATGCAATTTTCATAAAGATCAGTTGGTTAGGATTTTCAGGGAGTGACGGGATTCGGAACCCCGGGCGATTTGAAATGGGTGACAAGGTCTAGAATCAACGGCAGACAGGCGAGCAGGAATGATGAAACTCCAATGACAATCAGAGCATACTCTCGAAGCGTCAACTCCTCCTCTTCGGCCGTCATTTGGAGCGAACCCAGTTTTTTCAAGACCGTTGTCGGCACATGCTTGATATTTCCATCGTGATATTCCCCTCCTAGTCGGTTGGCGAGCTCCCTCAGAGTTGCCACATCCTGACGGGACTGACGTCCATCAATAAAAGAACCCTTCATGGGATCCCCCACGCCGACCACCAGAGATCCTCCGACTGAGGGCGGCATTCTAGGCATCCCCGTTGGCGGGACGGTGTCACCGTCCGAAATCACCACGAGGGTGGCACAGTTCGGCCGCCAATCGCTCGCGATGCGAACCGCCTCCTCCAGCCCGTCGAATAGCCGCGTCTTGCCGGATTCAAAGGCCCAGTGCATGGGAAGATCATCGAGAATCCCCATGAGAACTTCGCGATCGCGGGACTCCTCGACCACCGGTTTGGCACCACTGTAAGTCGCGATCACCGTGAAATGCATTTTCTCATCCGAGACCCGCTTCAAAAGCGACTTCACCAGATCGGAGGCCCGATGGGTCCGGGAATCATCTCCCACTTCGCCGGCATCCTGAAGTCGCATGGAGGGCGACACATCGAGAACCAACAAGATGTGCTCCCGCTCTTCCGTTTCAATGACTTCCAGCTTTGCCCGGTGGGCCTTGGGAGGAAGAAGATAGAGAGTGGTGAGAGCCCAAGCCAGACCACCCAGGCAGAGAACGCGAAACAAACCGGCGATCCACGGAAGAACGCCGGGCACGCCAGGAAGCAGAGACATCACTTTCTTGACGCGGGAGCCATGCACCACCTCGGCCACTCCCGCCAGAACGACGACAGCCAGAGCAATGAGAAGTGCGGGATTCATCGGTCTTACCAGGGATTGTATCGGAGTCCGAAAAGGGCGAGGAGATAGAGACCGGCGATGATACCGGCCGCGATGATCCAGGGTTGAAAGTTGTCCACCGGATCCGGGGTGAGCCTTTTGATCGGGGCCTGCTTCATCGAATCGATTTTTTCAAAGACAGCCTTCAGCGCAGCCGGATCTCCGGCCGAAAAATACTGCCCGCCAGTCACTGACGAAATGACTGAGACTTCGGGAGGCGGTCCCCCTTGGGCCACATGAACCCCAAAGACCGAGATACCATTTTCCTTCAGGGATTCGGCAATCTTGACATCTTTTCCACCCATGAGATCTCCCGACATCCCGTCGGTCACCAACAGAATCATCCGGTCTCCCTCTTCCCGCTCAATCAACACTTCCTCGCAGGACTTCAAAGCCTTTCCGATTGCGGTTCCGCCAAACGAATTGGGGAGCTTTCTCGGATGCAGGAAGGGAGGAGCGCAACGGAAAGCCGAAACATCGGAAGTCAAGGGAACCCAGTGCAACACGGTATTCCCAAAGATGGTCAAACCGAAGGAATCTCCCTTCCGGTAGTCGATGAAACTGTTCACCGCCTGCATCGCCGCTTCATAACGATCACCATCACCGAAAGGCGCATTCATCGAACCAGAGACATCAATGCAAAATTGGATATTGGTCATCTCCCGGGCCGCCCGGGGTTGTTCGTATTTCCTCGGCCCCGCCAACAAGACGATGGCCAACGCCAACACGAAAGCAGGCAAAGCCGAGAAGAAATCGAGCACCACCGTAAGAAAGCGACGTCGCTGGTGCGGGTGATGATCACTTGGCAGCGGCACGGCCTGGGCCCGATGCCTGAAGTGAAACACCAGGAGACCAATCGGCACCAGGAGTAGCAACAACAAGAATGGATGGGCGAAGATCACAATCAGGAACGGTAAGGCTCTAACAGTTGGTCGATTTCTTCGGAACTGATCTCGTAATCCGGAGCGTGCAGCCATTCCTCCAGCTTCAAAATTAAGGGAGACGCTTCAGGGTGTTTCCTCAACCGGGACAACGCATCGGCCGCTTCAAGGCCGGACACCTCAGGCAATCTCTCGCGCCAGTACCCGACGATATACCGCTCCAAATGCGCCTGCTCGTCACTGGACAAGTCTTCGGCCGCCGCCTTCTCCACCAATGGCTTCAATCGTTCGGCCAAACCGGGCGGGGCGTCCTCAACATTTTCCTCCGGCTTCTTCTTACGAAAGGAATAGATGAAGGCCACCAGTCCGACAATCCACACTCCACCGAGCACCTTGAGCAAGGTGCGATACCCCCCCACTTCCGGGACCGGTTTGTTTTCCAGTTCCGAAGGGCGAGGCAGCCCCGGAGGAAGATCGGTCACAATCACGACCGGAACCTCATGAGCAGAGTGCCCCGTTTCCGCGGCGTTCTCCCTGAGATACTCTCCAAGATTGTATCTCCCGGGATCCAATCCCTGAACCTCGAAGGTATATCGATAGCCATCCTTCGCCGGCTTGGTCTCCAGAATACGAACCACCAGGGGAGGCTCACGATCACGTCGGGGAACAGGCTCAAGAAGTTTTCCCGGCAGATATTGGTCGTCGATCACCAAGGGAAGCCCGACCCGTTGAGTCGGAACGTCTTCAGCCAAACTTTTGACCGGAAGCAAGGCCCACAGAATTACCGGCAACAGGAAGCGGAAAGAAAAGTTCATCGGGCGAGCAGGTTCCGGGATTGCAGAAAGAGCCTGAGCTGAGCCAAAAAGGGGCGGTGGGTCTCGATGAGAAAGTGGTCCAGCGAGGATTGCTGCAGAGATTCGATGGTGTCTCGATTGGAAACGAATTGATGCTTGGCAGGAGCGGTTACCACCCTTCGGCTCTCTGCATCACGTGCCCGGAGAAACCCGGCCCCTTGCAGTCCCTCTTCCGCGGGATCACGCATGAGAATCGTCACGACATCATGCTGTTCGTTGATCAACTTCAGCGAGGAAATCGCGCGAGGATCGTGGAGGTCCGAAATCACGAAAACAAGAGACCGTTCGCGCAAGGAAGAATTCAAAGCCAGAAGTTTCCCGCCAAGGTCAGTCTGCTCGACAAAGTCAAAGTGCCTCAATTGATGGAGCCACAACATCAAGGTTTCACGCGACAGAGAAGGCTTCACCTTCAACTCGCGACCACCACCGGCGAGCAACCCCACCGGAGAAACCCGGTCGAGACAGGCCAAGGCCAAGCCTCCCGCAATTTGCACGGCCAGCCGATACTTGGAGATTGAAGTCGAAGCCAGAGTCATCGAGGCCGAAGTATCGACCACGAACCAAACCGGCAACTGCTTCGGAGTTTCATAGAGCTTCACGTGGGGCACTCCGGTGCGGGCGGTTACCCGCCAATCGATGGTCTTCACCGGATCGCCCGGAACGTATGGTCGCGATTGCACATACTCCAAGCCTGATCCCAAGAACGGGCTACGGTCCGTTCCGTAACTCAACGAATCCGCCAAACGCTTGATCGCGATGACAAACTGTCGTGAATCCAGAGGATCGGTTTGTTCCAAACGAGGCATTTTGACCTGCTGTTAGCTCACCGATGATTCGAGAATCTCATTCAAAACACCCTTCGGAGTCCGCCCTTCGGCGAGAGCTTCGTAGGAAAGACGAATCCGGTGAAGGCAAACGTCCTCAGCCAAAGTGAACAAATCTTCGGGAATGACGTAGTCCCGACCATGGATCAAGGCCCGGGCACGGGAGGCCTTCAACAGGGAAATTCCCGCCCGCGGTGAACACCCCAATTCAAGATCGGGATGATTTCGGGTGCGATCGATGACATCGATGACGTGCTTCAAAAACACGTCGGACACGTGAATCTTGTGAACCGCCGCGGTGGCCGCAACCAAATCCTCGGTCGTTCCGACCGCCTTGTCCTCGATCAAATCGAATTCCGTTCGAGCCACCGCTCCTCCGTCCTTCTCGGAAATTCCCAGCTTCAAATTACGCCGCAGGATTTCCTCTTCCTCCTCGGGCTTGGGATATCCCAGACGATGACAAAGCATGAAGCGATCGAGCTGGGCTTCGGGCAGCTCGAAGGTTCCCGATTGCTCGATCGGGTTTTGCGTGGCAATCACCAAGAATGGAGTTGGCAGCGCGAAAGTCTCGGATCCCAAAGTCACCTTCCGTTCCTGCATCGCCTCGAGCAACGCGCCCTGCACCTTTGGAGCCGCACGGTTGATCTCGTCAGCCAGAAGCAGGTTGGTGAAGATCGGGCCCTTGTGCGTCCGAAAGGTGCCCGATTTCTCATCAAGAATCTCTGTTCCCACGATATCAGAGGGAAGGAGATCGATGGTGAACTGAATGCGCCGGAAATCGAGATGAAGAGCCTTGGCCACGGTATTGACGAGAAGCGTTTTAGCCAATCCGGGCATTCCTTCTAACAAAAGGTGTCCCGATGTCAGCAGGGCGATCAATGTCCGCTCAACCACTTCATCCTGGCCAACGACAATCTGGCCGGTTTGTTCTCGAATCGATTGGAGCCATTGGGACGTGGATGAAGGCAGGCTTTCCTCGGCGGATTGGGTGGAACTCATGATTTTGGTGCGGGTGTGTCTGGATTAAACGATTCCCTAGACAGCCAATCTCCAGAAGAAACGAAGCGCGAGGAAATTTTTGTTTCGATGATTCATTCGATGAATCGAGCGAGTCTTCTTCAAATTTTCATAAAGCGGACACCGGAATTTCACAGAGGTGGGAAACGCTCCCCCCATGCCCAAAATCATTCACTGGCTGGTGGGCGTCCTCTCTCTGACGTCACCAGCTGACAACCAGGCCATTCCAAAGGCGATGCCGAAGGACGGGCCGCCCGTTCCCGCTCTCTCAATCTCCGGGGAAAACTCGTCTCGCCTCCCCCTCCCTCCTCTCAGTCCACGCTTCTAGTGTTCTCCCAATGGTCATTGCTTCTCAGGGGAGCTCCGGAAGATCTGAGAGTCTGGCTTGAAAGCCCGGACCTTTCCCGAATCCGGCTTTGCACCCTGACGATTACCATCGGCTTTGGCTTCTACGGACTGACTACCGGACTCTGGCGAGCACCTCTCATGGGAGTTTTTGTCGCCATCAAGATGCCCGCCCTGATCTTTCTGACCTTGCTCTGCAACGGGATGTTCAACGGAATGTTGGGCATTCTTCTCGGAAGCGGACTGGGATTTCGCCAATCCCTCGCCGCCCAGCTGCTCAGCTTTTCGATTGCTGCTCTGGTTCTGGGCTCACTGGCGCCCGTGACCTTCTTCATGGCTTTGAATGCCCCGGCAGCCGACGCCCCCAACGCCGCGACCGCTCACACCAACTTCCTGGTGGCCCACACCAGCCTGATTGCCTTCGCCGGTGTCGTTGCCAATCTTCATCTCGCCAAGGTCCTGATAGCGACCATCCCCGACCGCCGGATCGCCGCCACCACTCTTGCCGCCTGGCTCCTGGGAAATGCCTTCGTGGGAGCTCAACTCTCCTGGATCCTGCGCCCCTTTTTCGGAACCCCTTCCATCGAAATCGCATTCCTCCGCGACCATCCCTTCGACGGCACTTTCTACGAAGTGGTCTGGCGGGCCCTCAACGAGATCTTCCACGGATCAGGAATCTCCGCCCTGATGATCGCCGCCTTTCTCCTGCTCTGGCTCCACCTTCCCGTCCTCAAACTTCCTTTTCCAAACCATCGAAGTCCCAACCAAAGAACCCATGAACGACTCTGAACCGATACAAACCAAGCCCGAACCCACTCCGGAGGCACTCGAACCCAATGCTCCCGTTTCGACCGTTTTCGAAACCCTGCTCAAGAGCCCGGCCAATCTCATTGAGACCATCAAAAAAGTTCCGGACCCGGGTTCACTCGCGATGAAACTCTCGTTGGTCACCATGATCGGCTTTTTCATTTTCGGGATCACGCTGGGCAGTTTCTCTCTCGGCGACCAACTTTGGGCCGCTCCTCTAAAGACGATCCTCGGACTCTCGTTCAGTGCTTTGATCTGCCTGCCCAGTCTCTACATCTTCGCCGCCCTCACCGGCACCCAACTCCGCTTCCCCGAAATCGCCCTCGGTCTCGCCGGAGCTCTCGCTCTCATCGCCGCCCTCCTCCTCGGCTTTACTCCGGTCCTCTGGGTCTTCTCACAATCGACCAACTCCCCGGCATTCTTCGGATTCCTCGTCATCCTGGGATGGGTCATTTCCCTCTGCTTCGGCACCGGATTCCTCCTGAAAATGGTCACTCAATCGGGAACCAAGGAAAAGGGCCCCGTCCGGGTCTGGATCGGAATCTTCCTCCTTGTCACTCTTCAAATGTCCACCACCTTGCGCCCCCTCATCGGCACCTCTGATCAACTATTCACCAGCGAAAAGCGATTCTTCCTCGAACATTGGACCCTTGAATTGAGTCGTCCGGGCCCGGATCCATCCCCGGAACCAAGAATTCGCTCCGGGGAGAAGGTCCCCGAGAGCAACCGATAGCGCCCATTGCCTTCAATCAATTCCCATCTCAACCAGGGGCGGCTGTATTCCGCCCCTTTTTCATTCCCGAAAAACCATCATTTCTCTCTTGCCACATCAAAACTAGTCAGACTAGTCTGACTATATATGAAACAAGTCGGTCTCTACGAAGCCAAGTCCAAGCTTTCAGCGCTGGTGTCCGCGCTGATCGAATCGGGCGATCCGGTCTCCCTGACCAAACATGGTCAGGTTGTCGCCGAACTCCGTCCACCATCCTCCCGCCCCCCCAGTCGCGGGAGCATGAGCACCGATAATTTCTTCATTTCTCCGGACTTTGACCGTCCCTCCCCGGAATTCGATCGTCTCAATGATCAGGATCCCCCGGAGTCTCCGCGGAAATGATCGAGCAACTTCTCGATACCCGGGTTCTTCTTCTGTTTCTCCAAAACGATCCTTCGCTTCCCTCTTCCCTCGCGCGTCAAATCGAGGACCGGGAACGACGCTCGTTGATCTCCATGGCCACCCTCTGGGAGATCGCGGACAAACAGTCGCTGGGGCGTGTCGTCTTCCCGGCGGCTCTGCGCCCGGATCTCCCGATTTTACTTCTGGATCAGGGATTCGAAATCCTTCCCATCGACTGGGCCACCATGAGACGGGCCGCTTCACTGCCCCGACATCACGATGACTCCACCGATCGGCTGCTGGTTGCGGAGGCCATCGACCGGGATATCCCCATCCTCTCGCTCGATCCCCGCCTCGACGCATACGGGATCCGCCGCATCGAATCCTGATGGCTTTCTGGACACAAAAAAAGCGAACCCTTCCGGATTCGCTTTTTGAAACTGGAGTCAAGGAAGCACCTAGATCAGGCCGGCTTTCTTCAAAGTCTGGTAAGCCCCGTTCTTATTGATGGTCTTGAAGGCCTTGGCGGTTGCCTTGACCCGGACATACTTGTTCAACTCAGGAACCCAGACACGCTTGGTGTGGAGGTTCGGGGAAACCTTACGCTTCACCGTCTTGGTGACGTGACGGCCGATGCCGCCCTTTTTCTTGGCCAAACCGGAACGGTGGATTTTACGTCCAACACGAACTTTGGAACCGCGGATGCTGCATACTCTTGCCATAGGTCTAAAAACTTGGTGGGCGGGAGAAATAGGGAGATATCCGCCCGGGTCAAGAGGTTTCTTTGGATTTCCCGACCTTTCTCCCCACTTTTTTACCCGATGGAATCTGGCCATCCCATCTCCGATGTGGTCTTCTAGCGCCGTGGCCAATCCATCCCTCCTTGACTACTTGCACCAACTCAAAAACCAAGGGGTCAGCCACGTTCAGGTGGACGATCACGCTCGCGCCGTCCTTCGGGAACTCTACACCCGGGGTAGCGCCCGGAGATCCTCCCACTCTATCGCAAGATCACCCAGTCCCACCTCGCCACCAGAGAAACACGGCCCGAAAACACCCGAAATTCGCACCACCGGAGGGACTCCGGCCGAAAAAATCGCCTCTTTGGCTCAAATTGCCGAAGGTTGGCAGCCCGCCCGGGATCTCGGAACCCTGCGTGACATCATGGTCTTCTCGACCGGAAATCCCGAAGCCGACCTGATGCTTGTTGGCGAAGCTCCGGGGTATCAGGAGGAAAAACAGAAAGAACCCTTTGTGGGCCCCGCCGGAAACAAACTCAACCAGATCCTCAAGGCCATGGGCCTCGACCGCTCCCAGGTCTATATTTCCAACGTCTGCAAATTCCGTCCCTCCACCAAAAACCAGACGACCAATAATCGAAAGCCCTCCGCTCAGGAGCTGGCCTGCTCCCTCCCTTTTCTCCAGGCCGAAGTCGATGTGGTCAAACCCAAGGTCATCATCGCCTTGGGCGGAAGCGCCGCCGAGGGACTTCTAAAACAAAACTCTTCCGTCGGAAGCCTGCGCGAAGCCTGGCATCAATTCCAGGGAATTCCCCTCCGGGTGACCTACCATCCATCCTATCTGCTTCGACAAGAAGAAGGACTCGGCGAGAAGAGAAAAGTCTGGGAGGACATGCTCGCAGCCATGGAAAAACTGGGACTCCCGATCTCCGACAAACAGCGGGGATTTTTCAAATAGAGCCCCTCAGCCCTGACTGAAATATATGATCCCCGCGATTCCAGCGGCGAAACAATAGTAGGAGAAGTATTCCAGCTTCCCCCGCTTCACCGCTCCCATCACCAGAAAGATCGCGAAGAGCCCAACCACCGCAGCAGCGGCCGCTCCAGCCAGATAAGGACCGTTGAAGCAAGAATCGATCGCCCCTCCGACCGAACCGGTCTTTTCGATCTGATCCTTCATCGTCATGACAAATCCGCCCGCAATGGCGGGAATGGACATCAGAAAAGAAAACTCCGCCGCCTTCTCAGCCTTCACTCCGCTGGCCAAGCCCGCCGCAATCGTAGCACCCGATCGCGAAATCCCCGGGAGAATGGCAAAGGCCTGCCCGATTCCCATGATCACCGAACTCGGGAGCCCCACCTTCTCCAGATTCCCTTTAACAAACCTCGGGACAAACAAGATCAAGCCGGTTCCAATCAGGAAAGCCGACACCCAGACCGGCTTTCCGGGCACCGAATCGAAGAAGTCTTTGAACAGCAGAGTCGCCACCACCGCCGGCACCGTCGCCACCCCCAACCAAAGAATCATCTTCCGCTCCTCGACCATCTCCTTCTTATAAAGCGACTCCGTCAACGCCCACAGGCTCTTCCTGAAAAAGACAAGCACACTGACCAGGGTTCCCACGTGGAGAATAATCTCAAACGAGAGATCCTCCTGATGCTCCCCTCCAACTTCGCGAATCCCCAAAAGGTATTGCGTGAGAACGATATGACCGGACGAAGAAATCGGCAGGAATTCCGCCAATCCCTGAACCACCCCCACAACAATCGCTTTCCAGACTTCCATAAATCGATCGGGACGCTAACGGCACCCGCCCTTAATCACAAGCCCCTCGTGCCTCATCATCACCCCCATCATCCTGTCGCTCGAAACGCCGCCGCTCCGACAGCGGCCTTTTCAGGAACATCACTTTCACGGCCCCCTTCTCAAGCCTCTTTTCCTGCGGAAATCATCACTCCGAAGCCCTAATCGGAGACAAACGAAAATTTATTTCGCATTTCCAAAATAATTCGTTATTCTAGTGCTATGAAAGCAACACTTCTATTGCTCGCATCCGTCGGTCTCCTTGCGTCCTGCTCCAACTTCAAGACCCAGCCTCCTGCGGCAGCCCCTCCCGCCAATCCTTACGGCGTGCCCTCTGTTGGCGGCTATCCTTCCGAAGCTGCACCTTATCAGCCCATTGATCCCATCAATCCACCCGCCGCTCCACCTGCCGGAACTTACACTCCAGTGCCCGCCCCGGCTCCTGCTCCCGCCCCAGCCGCGGCTGCCGGGCAGCATATGATCCAGAAGGGCGACACCCTTTGGGGTATCTCCCGCCGCTACGGAGTCACCGTGGAAGCCATTCAGCAGGCCAATGGCTTGACCGACACCAACATCATCGAAGGGAAAACTCTGGTGATTCCCGCCCAGTAAACGACTTTTCAGAAGACATTCGTTTTTTTACAAGCGGGCTGGTAGCACCAGCCCGCTTCTTCTTTGTCATGATCAAATCACTCCTCCCCCTTCTTTCCGGACTCATCCTCGCGCTACCGGCCCAGGAATTGGATCAAGCAACCCGGGATCAGCTGATCAGCGATCTCATGGAGTCCAGAGATGCCAAAGCTTTCGAAGCCGCCTATCAGGCCGGCACCAAATCCGGTCTCCCCTTGCAAACCCTCATCGAAGCCCGCTTTCTTTTTCTCGTCGACGAAGGAACCCGCGCTTCGCTTGCGGCCTACGCTCCCGTCCTGCAAAAGCAGCTTCCAAATTTTAAAGTCGATGAAAGCACCATCTTCTCAACCCGCGAAGATTTTCAAAGTATCGTGGAATACACGCTCGCCTTGGCGGCACTTGAGAATAACCAACCCGATCTTTTTAAAAAACACATCACTGAAGCCTTTTGGTTGAGCCCCGCTCAAGCAGGCCTCTTCGAACCTCTCATCACCGAGATCCGTTTGAAACAAGCCATGGCAAAGATCACTTTGGACCTCTCGGAACCGATCGAAGATCAGAAAAATCCCGCTAACAAAACGAGCTTTCAGGCGCTGATGGGCGACTCGAAAGCCATCCTTCTTCACTTCTGGTCACCATGGATTCAGCAGTCAATTGAGTCCATGACTCCCTTTTCTGCCGTTTCAAAGACTCTAACAGAAAAAAAAATCCCTACTGCATCAGTGCTTCTGACCGGCACGGAAGACTCCCGAAAAGACGCCGATCACTTCCTCCGCGAATCGGGTGTCGGCATTCCCGGCCACTGGGTTGTTGACCGGAAGAAAAATTCCCTAGTCTCCCTCTTCCGGGTTCAGAGTTTTCCTGTGGTCGTCCTTCTTTCAAAGGAGGGAAAAGTTCTTTTCAACGGAAGTCCGGGAGATCCCGTACTTTGGCAGGAACTCAAGAAACTGGATCCGTCCATCGAGCCTCCCACCCTTCCCGAATCCCCTCAAAACCTCATTGTGCCCGATGAAGACTCAAGCACTGATGGGGGCCCTGAGTGATCTCCTTAAGGAAAATTAATCTTGAAGTTTTCCAAAACTACGGCATTCAATGGCTTGAAGAGCATCTTATTGTTGTCGTGTCCAAGCATGCCGAACCATCCCAACAGGAGCTACACGCTCTTGCCATTCTGTGGAGCGAAGGCCCAAGTACGGTATCCTTCGTACATGAATCCATGCATGGAAACAATGACCGGACATACACCACAACCCTGGCTGTCATGCGCAATCTGGAGCGCAAAAACCTGGCCTCCAGAAGCAAAGATGGACGCGCTCATGTCTACGAAGCGAAGGTCGATCGAGAGACCATTCTCAAGCCCCGTTTAAAAGATCTCGTACAAAATGCTTTCGGTGGGAGCCTAGGTCAGGCTATCCTGTCAACGATCTCAGTGGGAGTCATGACTCCCGAAGAGAAGCGCGATACGTTGCGCGAAATAAAACTGCACAAAGCCATGGCTGCAAAAAAGAAGACCACAAAAAAGAAGGCCGCTAAAAAGGCCGTCAAAAAAACCGTGAAGCGGGCCGCCAAGAAGAAGGTGGCCAAGAAGGCTGCACGCAAGCCTGCCAAGAAGGCAGCTAAGAAAAAGGTAGCCAAGAAGGCCGCCAAGAAAAAGGTAGCCAAGAAAGCTGCCAAGAAGAAAGTAGCCAAGAAGGCCGCCAAGAAAAAGGTCGCCAAGAAAGCTGCTAAGAAGAAAGTAGCCAAGAAAAAGGCCGCCAAGAAAAAGGTCGCCAAGAAAGCTGCTAAGAAAAAAGTAGCCAAAAAGGCCGCCAAGAAGAAGGTCGCCAAGAAAGCTGCTAAGAAGAAAGTAGCCAAAAAGGCCGCCAAGAAGAAGGTCGCCAAGAAAGCTGCTAAGAAAAAAGTAGCCAAAAAGGCCGCCAAGAAAAAGGTCGCCAAGAAAGCTGCTAAGAAAAAGGCCGCTAAAAAGGCAGCCCGGAAAAAGAAGTAAGGACTAGTTCCCTACCCAAATAACTTCCAAGGGGCACCCACGCGCGGGGTGCCCCTTTTTTGTGTCCCGAAACTTTCATCACTTCTGGGTTGGACAAGCTCTCTCCGGATTCTGAGACTCCCCCCTCATGAAATTCCGCCCGATCATCTTCTGGACCAGTCTCATTGCCACCGCGGTTGCCGAAAAACCCAACGTCATCGTCATCATGGCTGATGATCTCGGGTATGGAGATCTCTCCTGTTATGGCGCTGATACCTTTGAAACGCCTCATATCGACAAGTTGGCGGTCGGAGGCCAAACCTTTACCCACGGATATTGCTCGGCCTCAACCTGCACGCCCACCCGCTACTCCCTTCTGACCGGAAACTACGCCTTCCGGACCCCGGGAACCGGAATCGCGCCCCCAAACGGGCATCTTGTCATCGATCAGGACACCTTCACCCTCCCAGACCTCATGAAGAAGGCCGGATACACCACCGGCGTGGTTGGAAAATGGCATTTGGGCCTGGGAGTCGAAGGAAAGGGCCCCGACTGGAATGGTGATCTCAAGCCCGGACCACAGGAGATTGGCTTCGACTACAATTTCCTCCTCCCCACGACCAATGACCGCGTCCCACAGGTCTATGTCGAAGGCCATCGCGTCCTTAACCTCGATCCGGCCGATCCACTTTGGGTGGGCAGCAAGAAGCCCTCCCCCGACCATCCCACCGGCGTCACCCATCGGGACACCCTCAAAATGGATTGGTCCCACGGCCACAATTCAACCATTCACAACGGAATTTCGCGCATCGGCTTCTACACTGGGGGGCACAAGGCCCGCTTTCGTGATGAAGACCTCGCCGATAAATGGGTCGAAAAGTCCAATGAGTTCATCGAAGCCAACAAGGACAAGCCCTTCTTCCTCTTCTATGCCTCGCATGATCTTCACGTCCCCCGCATTCCTCACGAACGATTCCAAGGCGTGACCCCTCACGGATTCCGCGCCGACTCCATTGTCCAGCTCGATTGGACCGTCGGAGAAATCATGAAGACCCTCGATCGCCTCGAACTCACCGAGAAGACCCTCGTGGTCTTTTGCTCGGACAACGGACCAGTGATGGACGATGGCTACAAGGACGACGCGCTCGAAAAACTTGGCTCCCACAAAGCCGCCGGTTCCTTCAAAGGAGGGAAATATAGCGTTTACGAAGGCGGCACTCGCACTCCCTTCATCACTTACTGGAAAGGAACCATTCCCGCGGGAAAATCAGAGAAAGTGGTTTGCACCATCGATCTCGCCACCAGCCTGGCCACGTTGACCGGAACCGCCATTCCCAAAAATGCGTTCAAGGACAGCCTTGATGTCACCCCTTCATTGCTGGGTAAGAAGGAGGCCAAAGGCCGTGACCACCTGATTCAACAGGACAACGGCGGACGGGGCCGTTTCGGCTTCCGCAAAGGAAAATGGAAGCTGACCAAGCATCCCAAGGGATCGGCCCGCAACACTGTGGTTGAAAAGAAGCTCGAGAACGTCAAGGTCCCCGTCTTCCAGCTCTACAACCTCGAATCAGACCCTTCCGAAAAGAAGAATGTGATCAAGGAACACCCTAAAGTCGCCGAAGAGATGAAAGCAGCTCTCGCCAAACTCATCGAAGACGGACGCTCCCGGCCGTAGTAGGATGGGATGTCCAAAAAGGTGCAATTTCTAGTTGCCAGAGCCATCTTCTCTTCCTAGCTTGCGCCCGCCGCTCGGCTAGCTCAGGGGTAGAGCACCACATTGACATTGTGGGGGTCGCTGGTTCAAATCCAGCGTCGAGCACCATCTCTTTCCCATCAGAAAACGCTGTAACTCAAAGGGTTACAGCGTTTTTCTTTGATTTTCAGGGTAGGTCAAAATGTCCCTAAAATGCTCCAAAATGCGGGATTTTGCGGATTGTATTGCACGGTGCGTTGCACGGTGATTTTTCCAAATATTTTCTCAAGTCGGGTTGATCTCTCCAGCGTGGCCTTACCATTCTTCCAGTTTATGGCCCACTCAGAGTGAGAAGATCGGTGCCTCCGGATAGTCCTTTCAGACTCGATGTCAACAGGCTTCCGGAGTGAAGGGCGGAGGCCGAAACGGAGGAAGCCTGTTGTGCGCGC
>JBMHCW010000007.1:0-145619 GCA_049889715.1 Akkermansiaceae bacterium
GGCGAGGCAGAAGTTCGATCCCAGCCAGCTGGAATTCATCGACAAGAATTTGACCGATCGTGCGGTCAAATTCATGGAGACCAATGCCAAGGAGAAGAAGCAGTTCTTTGCCTTTCTGCCGTATGCCTCGACTCATTTCCCCACGATGGTACACTCTGACTTTCAGGGGAGATCGGTAAACGGGCCCTGGGCTGACATGCTAACCCAGATTGACGCTTATACCGGACGTCTGCTCGATTCGATTAATGACCTGGGGATTCGGGACAATACCGTCTTCATTGCTGATAATGGTCCGGAGATGGCGCATGGTAACAATATCCTCTCGCTCGAGACGACCAGTCAGGGTGGCCCCGGCCCTTGGAGGGGGGATTTTGTTCGCCAGCTTCGAGGGAAGTTTGCGCGTTCCTTTTGCCATTCGTTGGCCCAACAAAATCCCTGCTGGCAAATCGAGTGACGGGATTGTCCACGAGATGGTTCTGTTTCCGACCTTGGCGAAGATCGTCGGAGGTAAGGTTCCTGATGACCGAACCATTGACGGGATCGAGATGAAGGACTTCTTCATGGGCAAGGAGAAGAAGTCAGGAAGGGAATTGGTGATCGGTTACATGGGGAATGATGTTTATGCCATCAAGCCGGGCACACCCGGTCCATATGTTCCGCCAAAACCTACCGCAGAATAGACGCTCAGATTTATTGAGTTCCGGTGAGGATCTTCTAGCTTGATGGTATGAAACTGAAAACAGTTCTCTCCGCCCTGATGTTCTCCCTCGTCGTTCCTGCTTCGGTCTCCCATGGCCTGGAACCCAAGGCCGCCAAAGCGTCTGCGACCGAAGTTGTTGATCTCCCTGCGGCCAAGATTGAAGAAACCCTGAAAAAGGATCCCAAGATCGTCATTATCGATATTCGCACCCCTAAGGAATTCGCTGAAGGCCATTTGCAAGGAGCCAAGAATATTGATTTCAATGGGGGCGATTTCAAAGCCAAGCTGAACAAACTGGATAAGTCGAAGACCTACATGATGCATTGCCGCAGTGGTGGTCGCAGCACTGAGTCACTCAAGGTTTGGAAGGAGCTGGGCTTCAAGAAGGTTATCCACTTGAACAAGGGAATTCTCGAAATGCAGGAAGCCAAGATCCCTCTGGTCAAAGGGAAGCCTGACGACACGAAGCCCGAGCCGAAAAAGAAGTAACACTTTCGGGACTAGACCTCGCTGGTCGCTTGCAGTCTGGGAAGACTGGCGGCCGCGATGGCCTGGCCGTGGCGCTTCATTTTTTCGTCGGGAGTGGAGATCTCAATCTGCCCGGCCATTTCGGGGAATTCATCCTCGAGAACCTTGCGGGCTCCCTCAATGATGATCTCGCCTCCTTCGCCACTCATGACCCGGCCCAGTAGAAGCATGTGCTTGATCTCGTAGAATCGGGCATACTGGGGAATGGAGTAACCCAGATACACTCCGATGGATCGATAAATGGCCGCGGCCCGGTCGTCGCCGTCCTTCATCGCTTTCTGAACTTCGACCAGTTTTTCGGCTTTGCTCAGTGAGTCATCGATTTCGAGACCAGCGGCCGGGATCAGGCGGCAGACTGCTTGTTGGCTGAAGTATTGCACTGAGCAACCCAGGTCGCCGGACCATTCGTCTTCGGGGGCCTTGTCACGATAGTCGACGGGCACGAAGGCCAGTTCAGAGAGCCACGGGGTGATCTTGCTATCGCTGTCGGCATAACCGGCCGCAGCACTGGTTCCCATGGCGAGTCCGAGAACGTTCCCGGATTTCAGTGACATCGCTCCAGCCAGAGCGGTCACGTCGCCGTCGTTGACCACCCGGATGGGAACATCGTTCCACTCTTTGGCGATATCGAGGAACATGTTTTCCACGTGGTCTTCGAAGAGTTCATCGGGAACCCCTCGAAAGAGGGAGGCCGCGCGGACTTTGTTGTCAACGTAGACGCCGGCGGCGGAGCCACCAATGGCGTCGACCGACGGCAGATGGGCTGCGGCCAGACGGAGGCTGTCCATGATTCCTTCGCAGTGATACGAGGGATCTTTTTCAAAATAGGGATCCCAGGTGACTTCCGTGGAGAAGACAACCTCACCTTCAATAAGCGCGGCACACTTCCGGTCCGATCCTCCAAGGTCGAAACCGATACGGTTGCCGCGGAGTGCGGTGGAGGGATTTCCAGTGGCGGGTGATTCCTTGATTTCGGGAAGCCCACCGACGGAGGCATCTTCAATGGTGAGCTGGGCCTTGAAGACCCGCTTCACGAAATCGACATCAAAAGCTCTGGCTCCTTCCAAAGAGTAAATTCCGGACAGCTCGTTGATATACTCGGAGGCTCCTTCGATCACGATCCGGCTTCCGCCTAGGCTCCAGATTAGAAACTTAATGGTCCGCTCGAGATGCTTGAGATTGGACACACACGCGTCCGGAGCGGATGGGGAAAGAATGAGATCCTTGTGAATGTCACCCGTCCCGTCTGGCCGGATCATGGCAATGCGGACCTCAACCCGACCATGTTGATCGGCCAAGTCAGCAAACTCACGATTCCAGAGCGAAGCAGGGAGAAATCCGGGATCAAGCTCGGGAAGATGAAGAGGTTTGGCGTCAGTGGCTAAGGTCATGAGGGTAGTCAACGTGAGGGCGAATCACAAGAATCGTATTTGTATTTTAATCCTCGGACAACCCTAAAACGGTTTTCTAGGTGTTTTTTTTCATCGGTTTGATCAGGAATGCCGATGGATCAAGTGGTCAGGCCTGGATGGAAGACTTCTTCAGCTCGGCCTCGCGGAATTTGGAGGGGGAGCATCCGACCAGCTTTGCGAAGGACCTGTTGAACTGGGACAGGGACTGGAATCCGACCTGAAAGGCAAATGTTTGAGATGCGGGCAGCGGGTCGCAGGAGTTCTTTGCGGGCCCAAGCGATGCGGGCCCGGGTGGTGTAGTCGGTAACCGTCAATTTGGTGACCTCCTTGAAGGTGCGGCAGAAGTGGGATTCGCTGAGCCCCGCGGCCTGAGCCAGCTCGGCGAGACTGATCGGCTCGTCCAGTCGGGCATGGATCATCTGTCGGGCTTTGGCAATTGCCTCGGGCTCTTGGCAACGGAGGCTGACCTGGAAGACTGAGGTGAGATCGGCGGTTTGCGAGTGGCACTCGGAAAGCTCAAGAATAACTCCGCCTTCCCGGCTGAGGTAACTGATGGCCGAGGCCGGATCGGTGGCCTCGTCGTGGCCCAGCATCTCGCGAAACTCGGGGTGGGCCTGGAGTTGTTCCAGTCGGTGGTCGATGACAGGAAGCCAGGTCGGGCTGTTCTGGCTGTCGTCGAATTCGTTCAGATAGACGGCCAGCGAATTGGCCACCCGCGGTTGGCAGACCGTGCAGGGCGACTGGATGGCGATGGAGAAACGAGTCCTCCTTGCGGTACCCGATGAGTTGATCAGCGACCGTTGGACGAGCCAACGACTGAAGGCCTTGTCAACGGGAGGTTTCGAATTCATGGAGCGGACCATAGGGTCCGCTCAAGAACAATGCTTCGCATCGATTGCCGATGACTGCGCATCAATGCGCATCCCGGCCGGCCTTGCCGTTCGGCCCTGCCGTTCGGCCTTACTCGCCGAAGGTTAACATCAGGGGGCGATGGTCCGAGGCATCAAGCCAGGTGTCGGGGTCGACGATGTAGGATTTTTCCCAGTCCACTTCGGCTTTCAGACTGCGCGAAAGGAGGGCGTAATCGAAGCGGGAATATTGTTGCTGGTAACTCCAGTAGTAGGTCCAGATATGACCGCGAGAGTCTTTGAGGAAGGCGTCCTCGAGGTAGTTGTCCGAGTTCCGGTTTCCCATCATCATGGAAAGCGGAGGAGTCTTGCGGGTGTCGTTCATGTCGCCGTAGAGGACAATGCGGGCCTCCGGATTCTTTTTGAGGATGGCATTGCAGTGAGCGCGGGCGAGCCGGGCTTCATTGAGGCGAACTTCGGCTTCATCGAAGGAAGTTGAAGGACGCTTTGATTTCAAGTGAAGGCCGATGAAATGCGTAGGGCCACCGGGCAGGTTGATGGTGACGTCGAGGATTCCCCGGCGCACGAGAAATTCTTCGTCTCCGATTTTGAAGGGAAGGTGATCTTGTGAGTTGGTGGCTGCGATGGGGAGAGCGGAGAGGACGGCAAGGTGGCGGACTTCGTCCATGCCTCCCGCGTAGTGGGAGTAGGGGAGGTCAAGTCCGGCCTTCTTCAAAAGTCCCTGGAGTTCGGCGAGATCTTCCTCGGTGCCGATTTCACAGATGCCGAGGATGTCCGGTTTTTCTTTCACGATGATGTCGACGAGTGCGGCGACTTCTTCGGGACGTTTGGGGCGTGGTTCTTTTTTGCCGCCCTTCACGTAGACGTCCATCGTGAGGTAGTTTTTGATGTTGTAGGCCATGAAGCGAACGGGTCCTTCGTGGCTCGTTGACTCTGCGGACGGACCGGAGGCTGGTTCTTCCACCTGAGCTTCGACCTCGTCTGGTGGCGCTGGCTTGTCGGCCGTTGGTTCGCCTTTGCAGGAGGCGCACAGAAAAAACGCCCCGAGAAAGATCTGCGGAGCGTTCTTGAAAATTGATTGGGCTGAAAGCTTCATGCGTCCTCGCGGGCTTGTTTGCCTTTGGCTTCAGCGATGTCGACTTCCTCGCCGCCTTTGCGGATCTCCTCTTCGAACTCTTCACGGGCCTTGCGGAATTCGCCGACGCTCTTACCGATACCTCGGGCAAGCTGAGGAAGTTTCTTGGCTCCGAAGAGAAGAAGAAGGATCAGGAAAATGAGGACCATTTCCTGGGTGCCGAGTGTGCCGAGAAAGGCGAGTGCCGTGTTCATGAGGAAAATCTAAGAGGGTTTTGCCGGTGAGGCAAGTGATGAAACGGGCGATTCTGGAGGGACATTTCAGGAAATTTCAGCGGAAAGGCGCAGTGAAGGGGGGCGGATGATGAATTTGAGTGCGGGTTTGGAATGGTGATGCTTGTCTTTGCGGGGTGAAGTTGCCAGTCCACGAGGTCGAAGAAGAAATCCGGGCCGCGGTCCGGAGCGAGCAAGGACGGCTGCTTCTCAAGGCCCCGACGGGTTCGGGAAAATCGACGACGGTTCCCGGGATGGTGCGGGCGGAGGTTGATGGACGGGTCGTGGTGGTGCAGCCCAGGCGAATGGCGGCGAGGTTGCTGGCGGATTTTGTAGCGGGACAGATGGGGACGCCGGTGGGACGGGGAGTGGGATTTGCCATTCGCTTTGAAAGCAAATATGGACGGGAGACGGAGATCCTGTTCGTCACTGACGGGGTTTTGCAGCGGATGTTGTTGGATGATCCCGAACTCAAGGGCGTTGGAGCGGTTATTTTTGATGAGTTCCACGAGCGACGATTGTCGTCGGATCTTTCGCTGGCCCGGGTTTTGGATTTGCAGGAGTCGATCCGGCCGGATTTGCAGGTGGTGGTGATGTCGGCAACTCTCGAAGTGGGAGGATTGAAGGAGTTTCTCGATCCCTGTGAGTTGGTAGAGGCCGGAGGCCGTTTGTTTCCTGTGGAGGTTGTTCATCGGGGAGGAGGGCAGGCGACCCGGCGTGGTCCTGTTCGGAGGGAAGAGGTGTGGGATCGGGTGGCGACAGCGGTGAAGAACGAGATCGCGGAGTTGATCGAGGGCGACCGGATCCTGGTGTTTCTCCCGGGGATGCATGAGATCAGAAAAACGCAGAGTTTGTTAGAGAACGCCGGTTGGATGAAAGGCTGGGAGATACTTCCGCTTTATTCGGCGTTGAGTCCGGCAGCCCAGAAGGCGGCGATCCGGATGGACGGGTCGAAGCGGGTGATCTTGGCGACAAATGTCGCGGAAACTTCGGTGACGATCGAAGGGGTGAAAGTGGTGGTGGATTCGGGTTTGGCCAGGCAGTCGAGGTACGATGTGGCGCGTGGATTTGATTCGTTGGGGATTGAAAAGATTTCGCGGGCGGCGGCTGAACAACGGGCGGGTCGGGCCGGCCGGATGGGGCCGGGCAAGTGTGTCAGGCTATGGAGCGAGAGCGATCATCGGGGGCGGAATGAGTTTGAAACGCCCGAGGTCCGCCGCGTTGATTTGGCTGAAGCGGTGCTGTTTTTGAAACGGCTGGGAGTTCAGGACGTGGAAAGCTTCCGTTGGCTGGATGCGCCAGAAGAAGAACGACGGAAGGATGCCGAGAATTTGCTTCGATGGTTGGGGGCGACCGATGGGTCAGGGAGACTCACCAAGGCTGGAGGGGAGATGGCGAGATTTCCGATGCATCCTCGATTGGCGGCCCTGGTCGGATCGGGAGAGGAATGTCTGGGCGAAGTTCTTTTCGTGGCGGCGGCAGTCCAGGGTGAGGGGATTTTCAAGCGAGGAGGCAAGGGGCTGAAGTGGTCGGACTTTCTGGAGGACGAGCCGGGTTGGAAGAATGATTTTGCGGCGGAATGGTTGGCGATGATGGAGGCCGTGCGGATGAACTTTTCGCCTCGGGACTGCGACACGCGCGGCATTCTGGCGCGGGGGGCAAGGGAGACCTGGAAGAGTTATCAGCAACTGGTGAAGTTGATGGAGAAGAGGGGGGCGAGGGTGAAGGAACCAGATTTCCGGCAGCGTGGAGAGGCTTGTGCCCGGGCCATGATGGTGGCCTTTGGGGATCGGATTTCAGCGCGGAGGGATCAAGGCAGTGTCGTTTGTCATGTTGTTGGACGACGACGGGGAAAATTGAATCCGAAGTCTGCGGTGCGTCAGGAACTGCTTTTTCTGGCGACTGATATCACCGAGGTCGAGGGGCGGGAGAGGGCGGTGCAGTTGTCGAGATGTGTGGCCATTGATGAGACTTGGATTGAGAAGAGTGAGATCCGGGAATCGGGAGGAGTGGTGTTTGATGAAGTGGCCCGCCGTGTGGTGGCGGTGGAGCAGCGGACGTTCCGGGGACTGGTCCTTGAGGAAAAACGAGGAGGTGAAGTGAATGCGGATCTGGCAGGTGCGCTCTTGGCGGAAAGAGTGATTAGTGGAGAGTTATCTTTAAAGAAATGGGACTCGAAGGTTGAGAGATGGATTGCGAGATTGTCGTTTTTGAGCCGTGTCATGCCCGAACTGGAGTTGCCGGGATTTGGTGATGACGACCGCGAGTTGGCGATTGGCCAGATTTGTGCCGGGGCGGTGACCTTCAAGGAGGTGCGGGATCGCGATCCATGGCCGGTGTTGAAAGAGTGGCTGTCGAGGCCTCAGATCGGGGCTCTTGATTCCTTTGCTCCGGAAAAGATCAAGTTGGTCAATGGGATCAATACGAGAGTGATGTATTCAGCGGACGCCGACCCGTGGATCGAAGAAAAAGTGCAGCGCTTGTATGGCGTGGAGGAAACTCCAACGATTGCCAACGGGCATCCGCTGGTGGTCAAGATTCTGGCTCCCAATCAGCGCCCGTGGCAGGTGACCAGCGATCTTCCTGGGTTTTGGGAGCGGGGCTTCGCGCAGATGAAAAAGGATCTGGCGGGACGTTATCCCAAACACGACTGGCGATAGAAATCACTGTGAGGTTCCGACGAGAACGCGTTTCCAGTCCTTGAGGAATTCAGGATCGTTGGCGGCGAGGCCCTCCGCTTCCTTTTCGGCAAGGTCGGTCAGACCCACGGTGTAGGCGAAGCAAATGGCACTGATGACGCCGTCGCGATCATCAGCCTCGCGGAAAGAATTCTGGGCGGAAATCAGACTTGCTGGATCAAGGTCGGTCCAGGGAACGAGTGCTCCGTCGGAGCGTTTCAATCCTTTGTCGTCGACTCCCGCAGGAACGAGGATCTGGCCTTCGGAAGTCTTGGCAGTCCATCCGTTTTGCTGCTCGAGGCTGGCGAGGAAAAGCTTCGATTGGGTATGGAGGTAATTCCAGGCCCAGAGCGACTCGCGGGGGGCCTCATCCGGCGCATTGTCGATCATGGCGAAGATTTCGTCGAATCGCAGGGCCTGGCCTGACTCGACGAGCTTTGCGCTCATCTGGGCCCAGGAAAGATTGAACGAACCCATCGGGCGTTCCTGGAAGCCCTTCCTGAGTCTGGAGAGATAAGCCTGGCGAGCACGGACGTTGTATCGAATACGCCCCTTGGTTTTAATGGCCTTGATGGCGTCACCCAGTCTGTTGATTTGTGCGTCGGTTTCCTTTTCGTTCTTCGGCTTCGGTAGCTCGGCGATGAGTCGGCAGACTTCCCCGTCCGAGAGATAGTCCGATGACCGGGTCTGATAGTTGATGAACCAGGCGTATTCCTCAGGGAGCTGAATGGTGCGGATTTTAGAAAATCCATGGACCGCAGATTGCCATTGTCCTTGCTCCCAGAACTTCAGGCTCAAGGCGAGGGCGCCCATGGCATCGACGAGGGTCTTGGGGTCGGTGGGCAGATCCTCGTTTCTCGGGAGGTGGGCATGCCTGAGTTTGTGGGTAAGATCACGGAAGGATCTGGTCTGGGGATCCTGGTCCGGATTTTCCATGAGAATCAGAAAGGCGGCATTGGCGTGATCCCGCCCTTGGCCGGGACGACCATCAAGATAGGCGGTCACGCAGGCTTCAAGGAGAGCCCAGGCGCGGGAAGTGGGGCTGAGAGTCTGATTGGTCGAAAGAGCGACGAGTTTTTCTTCGGCAGTACTATAGTCCTGTTTTGAGACCAAGGCGCGAATGGTCTTCCACTCGGGGGCGAAGGGATCGAGCTCTTCGTTTCCTTCTTCGGTCGGGGTGAAGGTCAGAGCGGGCTTCTCGACTGGTGCGGGTTCGGGTTCCGGTTCTTCGGTGGTGTCTGGAGTCGGACCGTCCCATGGTTTCAGCAGAGCCACTGAAGTGGCCGCTGCAAGGAAAATGACGAGAACGGCCCATTTGTTGCGCCCCCGGTTTCGCCGTTTGACCCGGGCGGAACCATGAATCGGAGCGGCTTTGCCCGTTCCCGGATTCTGTTTGGCATGCTTGAGGGCCGAAATGACGTCGGCATAGCTCTTCCAACGATGCTCCGGCTTGTAAGCCATCATGCGATCGATGGTTTCTCCGGTGGCGGTGCCGATCCATGGAGCAATCTTCCCCAAGCGGGGGATGGTTTGCTTGGCCCGGTGAAGGACTTTGTTGGCGGTCGAGGTTGATTCGAACGGGGGACGACCAGCCAGGGCGTGGTAGAGGGTAGCCCCGAAGGCGTAGATATCGCTGCGAAAGTCTTCTTCTCCTTTGGTCAGGGCCTCGGGGGGCACGTAGTAGGGAGTTGCCCACACTTCTTCTGCCCGGGCCCTGCCGTCCTGGGTGATGAGGGCGAGGCCGAAGTCCAGAAGCTTGGAGTTTCCCTCTTGATCGATGAGGATATTGCCTGGTTTGACGTCGCGATGAATCATGCCCGCTTTTTTCGCGGCCTGCAGCCCCTTGGCTACCTGCAAGGCAATGTCGAGGACCTCTTCTTCGGGGAGAGCCCCCCGTTTGGACATGGTGCGTTCGAAGCTCTGGCCGTCGAGCAGCTCCATGACAAGGTAGAAGCGTCCGTAAGCGCGACCGACGGCATAGACTTGGACGACGTTTGGATGATTGACCTGGGCGGTCAGGCGGGCTTCGTTTTCGAAGGCCAGGATGCGGGTTTCATCATTGCAGTATTCTTCGTTGAGAACCTTGATGGCGACTTCCCGGTTGAGGACGGTGTCCCATCCGACGAAAATGACGCTCATGCCGCCGATGGCGTAGCGGCGTTCGAGCCGATAGGCCCCGAACTCACGCTTGACCCGGGTTTCGGTCTCGCAATGGGGACAGATTGCGGCCTCGAAGGGTGCGAACTGAGTGACGTCGAGAAGTTCGCCGCACCCTTCGCAGGGTTCGTAGGCGGGATCAACTTCCGATTCTTCGTCGCTCACAAGGGGATCAGGAATTCGGGGTGTTTTCTATCGTCCTTCGAGAAGTCCCCCCAGCATTCCCGCTCCTTCGGGACCAGTGGGCACGTTCCAGGGCTGGCTTGATTCGTCTGATCCCTTTGGGGGGACCGGCTTACGTTGATCGGCAGTGGACGAATTGCCCCCGCAGGAGACCAGGATGAACGAGGAAAGAGAAATCAGGAAAATGCGCATGGTGTGAAAGTATGTGATACGTCGCCGGGATCAAGGGCATTTCAGAGCGTCCGGGACGGGTTGAAGGGAATGTGGTCAATCAACCTGACCGGCCCGTAGAAACAGGCGGTAGCCAGCGTGACGGGGCCTGTTACCCGTGAGACAGGTTGGAGGGATTCGGCGTCGACCAATTCGAGGTAGTCGATCGCGAAATCATCGGGCGCGCCGGCGAGCAGATGATGTCGGGCGGCCTTGAGGTAGACCGACGGATCTTGTTCACCGTTTTTCGAGAGGTCACGGGCGGCAGAAAGGGCCCGTCGAAGTCGTGGAGCATCCTGTCGCTGGGCAGGCGTGAGCTTGCGGTTTCGAGAAGAAAGGGCCAGGCCATCGGGTTCACGCACGGTGGGGTGACCGACAATGCGGACGCTCAGGTCAAGATCCCGAACCATCCTCCGGATCAGGGCGATTTGCTGGAAGTCCTTGTCGCCGAAGATCGCAAGATCGGGTTGGAAGATGTTAAAAAGCTTGAGAACGACGGTGAGAACGCCGTCGAAATGGCCGGGTCTGGAGGCCCCGCAGAGGTGTTTCGTCAGAAGTGACTCGGTGACTAGGGTGGAATGGTCCCCAGCGTAAAGGCTGGAGATCTCGGGGACAAAAGCCAGATCGACTCCTTCTTTTTCGCAGAGCTCAAGGTCTTCATTGAGTGGTCGGGGGTAGTTGCTGAGATCTTCGGGCCGATCAAACTGGATGGGATTGACAAAAATTGAGATGGCGACGGTTCCCTCCGGTCCGACCTGTTCCCGGGCGCAGCGCAGTAGTTGCAGGTGTCCTTCGTGCAGGGCTCCCATGGTCGGAACGAGGGCCAGCGGTCGGGGGGAGGATTGAAGAGATTTGCGTACAGAGTTGACGTCTGGAAGTGAGGCAATCATTTGTCTAGGAGGTGGCCGGCCCGAAAAGGATCAGTTACGAGTTTCGACGGAGATTCAACTCTTTTTGGAACCGGTTGTCCCATGGGAAAGACGGGAATTCCGGATGGTGGAGCGAAATGCCACCGCGAGGTTGACGCCCGATCTGAATCCCTCATACTCCTCCAGCAAGATCCTATTCAGATTTTATGAAACGTTACCTCCCAGTTGTCCTCAGCGCCCTGTTTCTCTTTCAGGGTTCCGCCATGGCCCAGAAGCTCAAGATTGCCACTGTCAGCATGGAGCGCCTCTTTAACGAATACAGCATGACTGGAGAGGTTCAGCGTGAAATCAACATTGAACGGGCGCGGATCCAGAAGGAGAACAACGAGAAACTTTCAGACATTCGTGCGATCGACAAGAAGCTCCAGGAGATTCGCGAACAACTCGACAATGAGGAACGCGAGATCGGCGAAAAGCAGAGAGCCGAGTTGATGAAGGAAATGGGCGAGCTTTCCCAGGACGGTATCCACAAGGAGCGTGAGCGGACCGAGTACCTTGAGCGCCGGAACAGTTCTCTTAACGAGAAGATGAAGAAAAAGATGCGTGGCATTCTCGAAACCATCAGGAGAACGGTGAAAGACCGCGCCAAGTCGGGAAATTATGACTACATTTTCGATGCTTCCGGAGACAGCAACCAGGGGATTCCCTTTGTGCTGCATGCCCGCGAGGCCACTGATCTGACCGACTCTCTCCTTGAGGAGTTGAACGAAGGCGCCGAGTAACCGCTCACCGAAAGCTTTCAAGGTGTTGCTCGGTTGGCAAAAACTCCACAGCCTGATCGGGCAGACTTCCACTGAGGAGCGGGACCTCGAATTCACCGGGGTGGCTTCGCTCGAGTTGGCAACTCGCCAGGAAATCAGTTTCTTGGGCAACTCCCGGTATGGACCCCAGCTCAAAACGAGTGGAGCTGGCGTGGTCATCGTGCCACCCGGGGATTACGAGGCAGCTGAAGGATGTCATTTGATCGAGGTTGAGAATCCCTCAACGGCCTTTTCGAAGGTCATCAATTTTTTCCAGCCCGGATTCGGATGTTTCGAACCCGGAATTTCTTCTGGAGCTCATGTTGCCGAAGGGGTCGATTTGGATCCAGAGGAGGTCAGTGTGGCGGCTGGTGCTGTAATCGAAAAGGGTGCCCAGATTGGCAAAGGTTCGACCATTGGAGCAGGATGTATCATTGGCCGGGGGGCGGTGGTTGGAGAAGACTGTCATCTGCATGCCAACGTCACGATCCGGGAATCCTGCATTCTCGGGAATCGGGTCATTATTCAGCCTGGGGCCGTAATTGGATCCGATGGGTATGGCTTTGAATTCGTGGACGGACGTCATCAGAAGGTTCCTCAAGTGGGGATCGTCGAGGTCGCCGACGACGTCGAGATCGGAGCCAATACCACCGTTGACCGGGCCCGCTTCGGGAAAACCTATATTGGGGAGGGGACGAAGATCGATAACCTCGTCCAAATCGCCCACAACGTGGAAATCGGCAAGCACTGTCTGATTATCGCGCAGTCCGGCATTGCCGGGAGCTCGAAGCTCGGGAACTACGTGACCCTTGCAGCGCAGGCCGGGATTGCCGGGCATCTGGAGATCGGGGATCAGGTCGTCATTGCGGGACGGGGAGGGGCAGTGAAGGATCTTTCGAAGCCCGGGATCTACATGGGACTACCGGCAAGGCCCAGAGGTGAGGAACAGCGGAAGATGGCTTTGATTGCCCGTCTGCCCAAGATGGCGAAAGAAATCCGGGAGATGAAAAAGAAGCTGGAGGAAGCCTCTCCGGAATGACAATTTCCGCCCGGAGATTCGCTATCCCGGTGAACTCCACTGAATCATGAAACCATTCCCAACCAATTACGTGATGAAACGCTTGGCTGTTTTCCTTTGTTCCATGGGCCTGATGCTGGCTACGGCTTCGGCCGAGCTGAAAGTGGCCATGGTCGACATGACCCACTTGCTGAACAACTATTACAAGAGCAAGGCGGCCGAGGAGGAGGAAAAGGTCAATCGGGAAGCGATCAAGGAGGGGGATATCAAAAGAGGGGAGGATATTAAGACCATTCTGGATGAGCTGAAGAAACATCAGACTGATCTGCGTGACCCCCAGCTGTCGGAGACCAAACGGAAATCCATCCTCGCCATCGCCCAGGAAAAGAATGAGTCGATGAAAAACCTTCAGGCCGAGCGCAAGGAATTCCTCGAGCGCAGCGGACGGGCCCTCAATGAGAAAATGGTGGGTCTGATGAATGATATCCGGGCGGATGTCATCGACGCGGTCAACAAATACGCCGAAGGGGCCGAGGTAGACTACGTTTTCGACGAATCGGGCCTGACTTCGACCCAGGTCCCTTTTATCATCTACGTCCGCAACCGGGTTGACATCACCGCGGATGTTCTCAAACTGCTCAACAAGGACGCGCCGGCCGCTGAAAAGAAGGAAGGCGAGTAAGAATTTTCGAAACAACCACCCTCACGAAATATGAAAACGTTGAAATCTTTGATCGCAGCAACCCTTGGGTTGGTGATGTCTTCTCCGGCACTTGGCCAGGAGGGAGACGATAAGATCGGTACGGTCGACATGAAGAAGTTGGTCGGCGAGTATCATAAGACTGCCGAGACCGCCAAAGCCTTCAAGGTATACGAAGCCGATATCAAGCAGGAGAACGACACCCGCCTTGAGAATATCAGAGCGATCGTTGAAGAGGCAAAGAAGCTCCAGAAGCAAGGGGAGGAACCAAGCCTGACCCGGGAGAAAAAGAATGAAATCTTCCAGGAGTTCAATCGGAAGCAGCAGGAAGTCCAGGGGTTGGACCGTGACCGCATCGCTTGGCTCAAGAGAAAGCAGGCCGCCTTGAATGAAAAGGCCAAGATTGATTACGGTGAGGTTCGCAAGGAAATCCTTGAGAAGGTTCGGGCGTATGGTGAGACCGAGGGATTTGACTTTATCTTCGATCGCTCCGGCCTTAGCGGAGGAGGCGTTCCCATCCTGTCCTATACCAAGGACGCCACCGATCTTACTCCAGTCCTTCTCGAGCTCATTAACAAGGATGCGCCGGAAGACGGGGGAGAGGACGACCTTCCCGATCCGGAGTAAGCTCCGGGTTGTTTTACTCGATTTTCAGAGCCATTCTCCCTTCGAGGAGAGTGGCTTTTTTGTGGGAGCTCCTCCAATGAAATCAAAAAGGCCGCCTGTTGAGGGCGGCCTTTTGGAAAAAGCTGAATGTCGAGGAACCCTAGCGCTCGCAGATTTCTCCGGGATTGAAGAAGCGCTTGAGTTCAGCCTCGGCTGCTTCGGGGCTATCGGAAGCGTGGCAAACGTTGCGCATTTTGGAATCGGAATTCTTTTCTCCGAGGTCACCGCGGATTGTTCCGGCTGCGGCCTCGTTGGAATCGGTGGGTCCCAAAAGATCACGAACCCGGGAGATGACGTTCTCTCCGGAGAGAGCCAGGGCAATGACTGGAGTTTCCTGCATGAAACCGCGCACGGAAGGAAAGAAGGGCATGTCTGCAATGTGGGAGTAGTGCTCGGCGAGCAGTTCGTCGGAAAGGGACATCATCTTGATGCCCCGGATCTGGAATCCTTCACCTTCGTAACGGGCGAGCACTTGTCCGACGAGGTTCTTCTGAACGGCGTCGGGCTTGAAAAGAATCAGGGTGGTTTCAGTAGCCATGTTGCGGAGGGAACTAAACTGCCCTCCCGAAAGTGTCAACAGCAGTGATTAGAGACCCAGACGAACTTCCAGTCTCCCTTTCTTCACCTTGAGATCCTTCACAAACATCTGGACCATTTCGTCCTCAAAGTCCTTCGAGTCGACTTCGTGCACCGGGTAGTCGTCGAAATAGGCGCGCGCCACGGCCGTCAGGGCGAGACTCAGCGGCTCTTGCAGATTTTCGGGGAGTTTGCTGACTCGAAAATCCTCCATGGTGATATCCGAAAGCCGCAGGGTGTAGTCCTTGGGTTCGTATCTGACCGACGTGGTGGATACTGCTTCGGTTTTAAAGGTATCGACCAAGGGCACTGAAACGTCGGCCTCCATCGTGATTTGCACCCGGTTCGATTCACCCAGGAACTTCACATAAGGCTCTCCGATCTCAACCGGGATGATCTCGAGAAGGCGTTCGGATTTGGGAAACTTTCGGCCCAGCTTCTCCTGAATCTCCGCTTCCGTGAATACAATGGTCACTCCTTCGTCCCCGAGCTCGGTTTCCCGGAGAAGAATGTAGCCTCCAATCGTTCCCGCAACGCCCAGCAGGATGCCGATGAAAAGGCCGACCCAAAGTTTCATGCAAGGACCCTGGCGGGGAAATCGTCCGCTCGCGAGTGGAAATCAGGTGATTCTAAAAAATATTCAAATGAACACCTTTTTTCCTTTTCAAAAGGTGTTCAAAAGATTAGTTTTCGGCAGTTAACAACACCAAACATTGTCATGAGTTCCAACACCGCTAAAACTGCCGCCATGTCCGAGAAGAAGACCAAAGCTCCCGCCTCCTCCGCTGCTGCCGGAGACGATAAGCTCGCCGCCGCGCGAAAAAAGAACCTCGATCTGGCCATCACCCAGATTCAAAAGGATTTCGGAGAGGCCGCCATCATGCGCTTGGGAGACGACACCCGGATGGATGTGGAAGCCATTCCGACTGGTAATCTTCTCATCGACAGGGCTCTTGGAGTGGGCGGATTCCCCCGGGGGCGGATCGTCGAGATTTTCGGTCCTGAATCTTCCGGTAAAACGACCCTGACTCTTACCGCAATTGCCCAAGCCCAGAAGGCCGGGGGATTGGCCGCTTTCATCGATGTCGAACATGCTCTCGACCCCCAATACGCCCGCCGTCTTGGAGTTGATCTTGATAATCTTCTCGTATCCCAGCCGACTTCCGGGGAGGAAGCCCTCCAAATTTGCGAAACCTTGGTGCGCTCGAATGCCATCGATGTCGTGGTTCTGGACTCGGTCGCTGCTTTGGTGACCAAACAGGAATTGGCAGGGGAGATCGGCGATTCAACCGTCGGGACCCAAGCCCGTCTCATGAGTGCCGCCATGCGGAAATTGACCGGATTGATTTCCCGGGCCCGGACGACCTGTATTTTTACCAACCAGATTCGCGAAAAAATCGGAGTGATGTTTGGAAGTCCCGAAACCACTCCTGGTGGTCGGGCGTTGAAGTTCTTCTCTTCGGTGCGGGTGGACATCCGCCGGATCGGACAAATCAAAGCGACCGATGGCACCGTGATCGGCAGTCGGACCAAGATCAAGGTGGTGAAGAACAAGGTCGCTCCTCCGTTCACCGATGCCGAGTTCGACATCATGTATAACGAAGGAATTTCCTCGGTCGGCTCCTTGATCGATGTCGCCCAAGAATTCGATATCATTCAGAAACGCGGAAGTTGGTTCAGCTATGACGGTAATCAACTGGCCCAGGGACGTGATGCTGCCAAAAAGACCCTCAAGGAGGACGAAGCCCTCTACGCCGAAATCGAAGAGAAGGTGAAAGCCAAGCTCGAGGAACAGTAAGGTTTCGCTTCAGAATCAGATCCCCCAAAATGGAAAGGCTCCTTCCGCGATAATGACGCGTTGGGATCCTTTTCAGTAGGAGCCTATTGGGAAGGGGGGTTTTTAGGCTGCTTCTTTGCTGTCAAAGGAACCTCAAGCTGATGATTCAGTCCGAGGGAGAATCAGGCCAGCGATGGTGCCTCCATCACGATGGCGGAGAATGAAGGCCTCCCCTTGGTGAAGCTTGGCGACCTCATTGACAAACGAGAGACCGAGGCCATTTCCCTTGCCCCGGTTTTCGGGGCGGAAGGAGTAGAAGCGCTCAAAAGCCCGTTCGCAGGCGAAGTCGGCGATCCCTTCACCCTCATCGAGAACATGGAGGCGAACTTGCGCTTCTTCGATTCCCAGATTGATCGTGACGGTTCCACCTTCCGGGGAAAATTGGATGGCGTTTTCGATCAGGTGATTGAGGGCGGAACCAAGAAGGGCTTCGTTGCCGGAAAATCTAAGTTCATCAGGAAACTTCCCATTGAGTGTGACTTTCTGGGCCTCGGCCAGTGCGCGCATTTGTTCAAGACTGTGACGGCTTCGCGCGGCCAGATTGAACTCATGGGAGTGCTCGAGATGAGTCTTGGACTCGAGCGAAGAAAGCTCGAGTAATCGATGGATCAGACGTTCGCAGCGGGCGGTTTGGTTTCGGATATTCTCCAGAAAACGGACCCGGTCCTTCTCGGGCATCTCTTCGTTGAGAAGCTCGGCAGCTCCTTGAATCGCGGCCAGGGGAGACTTGAGCTCGTGGGTCAGGGTCTGCACGTATTGATCAGTGTGTTTTCTCCCCTCGAGCGATTCCCTCATGTCATGAAGGGCATTGGCCAGGGTGTTGACCTCGCGTCCCAAGCCGACCTCCGGCTTTGCCCGTCGCTCACCCCGGGCGATGGCGCGAGCGTAATCGGTAAGTTGTCCAACCGGCCGGAAAAGCCAGATAAACACTGCGATGATGAGAATGAGAATGCCGATCCCGATCAGAGCGGTCGCATTGATGATTGCTTTACGACGATCTTTGGCAAAACCAAGGACATCGCTCTGTTTTTTATAGACGCTGACTGCACCGACAATGGCCCCATTTTGCCGGACGGGAGCACCGATATACATGACAGAAGAATTGGCATCGGATTCATCAGCACGGGAGGAACGGGCTCCGTAGTTTCCCTGCAGAGTTTTGGCGACGTCATTCCATTCAAGGAGAGATTGTCCCACGTTGCCGGGGTTTCCACTATCGAAGAGAACGACGCCTTTGGCATCGACCAAATAGGCATTCATTCCCACCTCATTCTTCAAGATACTGAAAACTCTGGCTTCGAATTTTCGGTCTTCGATACCGGAGAAAACTTGTTCGAGATTCCCTTCCTGCTCCACGAAATTGGCAAGAAGGTTGGCCGTATCGATCATGGCCTCTTCGGTGGCTTGCAAGGTCTGAGCTTCGACGCCTTCGAGGAGGTAATCGACAAGGCGGTAGAAACCGAGCCCGAGAATCAGACAAACAAAGAAGAGAGTGACCCGGGTGAGGCGCATTTAAAGAACAAGAGTGTAACCCAATCCGCGTCGGGTCTGAATGGTTTCGGCTGCTTCGCTGGAATGTTCGCGGAGTTTGGCTCGAAGTGACTTGATGTGGGCATCGATGGTCCGGTCCATCGCCGAGCCGGGGTCATGCCAGGCTTGTTCGAGAAGTTGTTCACGGGTGAAGACCCGACCCGGCTGGCCGAGAAGAATGGCCAGCAGTTTGTATTCGTGGGCGGTCAGGTCGAGAACGTGGCCACAGCACTTGATGCACATCGTGTTATCATCGTGATGAAGAAGGGTCGATGTTGGTTTCTCCGGTGCCTTCCCTCGACGCATGATGGCCCGGATCCGTGCCACAACAGTGCGGGGGGAAAAGGGTTTGGTGACGTAATCATCCGCTCCAAGCTCGAGTCCGAGGACTTGGTCGATTTCAGAATCCCGCGCGGTGAGGAAAAGGATGGGAACTTGGGAAAAGGTCCGGATTTGACGGCAGAGATCGAAGCCGGTGAGATCCGGAAGTCCGATGTCGAGGACCGCGAAATCCGGCGTATGTTGGTCGAAGTGATTCAATCCTTCCTGACCAGTCGTGACATGAGTGACCGAAAAATTTTCGGTCTCAAGAGCATAGATCAGGGTGTCCGCGATCGCGGGTTCGTCTTCGACGATCAGAATGGAAGGCATTGTGGGGAAAGAGTATCGACAGGGTGAGAAGACGGCAATGTCACGATTTGGAGAGGGCCGGATTGATATTTTTACTGCGCCAAAATATTGAATCGGACAAGTAACCTCGTGGAGTGAGCGGCAGGGCGTTGGTTGCTTGTTTGTCGAATCTCGATGGTGCTCTTGTCGGAGTGGAGGTGATCGCAACGCCTGGAGTAGCTCTCTCGGGCCGAGTCCGGGTTTCGAGGCTCTTGTAACTCACCCGAGGTCGTAGGCATCGAGGTCGGCGGTGACGATGACGTCCTCTGGAGTAGGGGTGGCGCGGAGGATTTTGTTGAGGTGATGGGAGAGGACGCGGGCATTGGGCCCTCGCATGAGGAGTTGGAAGCGGAACTGGGAGTGCGCCTTGGTGAGGGGAGAGGGAATGGGGTCGCCGAGGATAATTTCGCCGGGGAGGTTTTCAGCGAGCTTGCGGTGCAAGGTTTGTAGGGTGAACTCGGCGCGTCGTTCGTGGCTGGATCGGGCCAGAAGCAGAGCGAGGTGGGTGAAGGGTGGGTATCCGAATTGTTTGCGTACTTCCAGTTCCTGATCCACGAAGCCCTGGAAGTCGTGGTGTCGGGCGAATTGAATGGAAGGTGAGTGTGGGGTAGAGGTTTGGATGATGACTTCTCCCGCCATCTTGCCTCGTCCGGCTCGACCAGCGACTTGGGTGAGCAGCTGAAAGGTACGTTCTCCGGCCCGAAAGTCAGGGGCGTAGAGTGAAAGGTCGGCGTTGAGGACACCGACGAGGGTGACGTTGGGGAAGTCGAGTCCCTTGGCGATCATCTGGGTGCCCAGGAGGATGTGGATTTTCTTGGCCCGGAAATCGCGCAGAGTGTCACGGAGGGCATTTTTTCTGCGGGTGGTGTCGGTATCAAGTCGGGCGATTTTGGCCGAGGGGAAGACTTTGTTGAGGATGGTTTCGGCCTTTTCGGTGCCGTATCCCTGGAAGCGAATGGCGGGATCGTTGCAATTGGGACAGAGGCGTGGAACGACGGCTTGGTGTCCACAGATGTGACAGACGAGCCGTTCATTGGCTCGGTGGTAAGTCAGAGGAATGGCGCAATGGTTGCACTCGATGACATGGCCGCATGGAGGGCACTGAAGAGAGCGGGCGAAGCCACGACGATTCAGAAAAACGATGACTTGTTCGCCGTCTTCGAGGCGTTTGTCGATCGAGGAACGCAGGACGTCTGAGATGATGGCGTCGCGTCCTTTCTGTTTTCGGGCCTCAATCCGCATGTCGACCACCCGGGTCAAGGGGAGAGAGGCCCCGTCAGCTCGTTCGGTTAGCCCGACGATCTCGTACTTTCCAAGGAGGGTGTTATTGTAGGATTCGAGCGACGGGGTGGCGGACCCAAGCAAAACGGAGCATTGCTCCAGATGTCCGCGGACAATGGCAAGGTCGCGGGCGTGATATTTGGGAGGGCTCTCCTGCTTGTAGGCCGGTTCGTGTTCTTCATCGACGATGATGAGTCCCAAGTCGACAACCGGGGCGAAAATGGCCGAGCGGGCGCCAATGATGATGCGGGCTTTGCCGGCTCGAATCCGGTGCCATTCATCGAAGCGTTCTCCCTGTGAAAGGTTGGAATGAAGGACCGCAACTTCATCGGTCATGGAAGAGAAACGGGCCTTGAATCGCTGGACGGTTTGGGGAGCGAGGGAAATCTCGGGGACCAGAATGATGACGTTCTTACCGAGGTCGAGGGTGGCCCGGGTGGCCTGAAGGTAGACTTCCGTTTTTCCGGAGCCGGTGATTCCATGGAGGAGAATGGGTTTCCGGGGCGGGGGAGATTCGAGGCTTTTGGAGACGGCCTTGAGAACCTCAGCTTGCCCGGGATTGAGTTCGAGAGGTTCGGTTGGAACGAAGGTTTCGTTGGCATCGGGATCTCTCCGGATCTGCAGATCGATAAGCTTGATCCAGCCTTTCTCAGCAAGTGATTTCAACGCGCCAGAGGTAGACGGTCCGCCGAGGTCCGTGGTGGGAATCGGAGAATCTGAGACCTGCAGCAGAGTGAGAATCTGATGTTGGCGCTTTGCTCGTTTTGCCAGTTTCTGAAGCTCATCGTCGGAAGGAGCTTGCGCCAGAACGGCAGCTTTGCGGGTTTTCGCGGAACCTTTTTCCCCCCGAATGGCTCCCGGGATGATGGAGCGGATGACCTGCTCGAGAGGCGTCCCGTAATAGCCCGTGATCCATTCGGCAAGCTTCAGGAGGGAAGGGGTGACCAGAGGTTCGGGGTCGACGAGTGCGGTCAGGAATCGAAGCGCGAAGTCTCCCTCGGGTGTATCATGAATGCGGAGAACGGTGCCGGTCGAATTGCGGTTCCTCAGGGGAATGCGAACCCGGCATCCGGGAAGGACGTTCAGGTCATCCGGAATCGCGTAGTCAAAGACGAGTTCGGAGGGGCCGTCGACCAAGATGCTGGCAGTTTGGGGCATGGAGTTAATTCCCCTTTTTCTGGGGTTTCTTACGCTCGATGGCCAGAATGACAGAGTGTTTGGTTTTGAAAGTCTTTATTTTGAAGACGGTGAGCCGGATTTTAGCGTTCGGAAATTTTCTGCTGATGAAGACCGTGTTGCCGGCGAGATCAAAACTGGGTGGGCCGGGGACCTTCAGGTCGTCGTCTTTGACCTTTTTGTTGGCCAGGTTTTTTTCGGGCGATTCGATCCAGCCTTCGCCTAGTTTCTCGCGGACCTGGGTCTTCAGATCATCAAAGGAATCATTCGAGGCAAAGGTCATGATCTCGTTGAAGGGATCGATTTCAGTGACCGCAATCAACGTGGCGTTTTTGAATGACTTGTTGATGTCCGGGAATTCCTCGCCCGACGCCATCCAGGAGGAGATGATGAAAATAAGGATGAAGAGTTTCGATTTCATGTTGTCGTAAAGTGGCTGGAGATCGTCATGACATGACACCTCTCGAATCGGAATTGCGGGCAATTGTCCACAGGACCGTGCAAAATGCCACTGCGATGATGTGAATGGAAAGAAGGGAGAGAGGGAAGTCGAAGCAGGAATGACTTCCCACACCGACGAGTGAGATGATCATGGCCTTGACGAGATGGGTGTCTTCGGGGGGGGACCAATTTCTTCAGGACCAGATAGATCCCCCGGACGACCGCACCGATTCCCAAAATGAACCAGCACAGTGCTCCGAGGTAACCCCACTCGAAAATTGTTTGAACGGGATCACAGTGGGTCTCATCAAATCGCCCGGCTTCAGCAACCTCCATATCGTCGGGCGTCAAGTAGTAGAGTTAGGTGTGACGAAACGAGCCTGCTCCGTGCCCTTCCCAGACGGGGTCCTTGGGATCGAATGACTTCTCAAGAGTAAACTTGATTTGAAGCTTCCCGACGGTGCATATTCGGTGTCTTCATCTTCGTAGGAGGCTGCTTCGACGCCGGCATTGATGACAAAATTGAGCATCTTGGAATGCGTGTGAACCTCGACTTCAAGAGCGGTGGATTCGGAATCGCCAATCGAGCCTGACTTTTCGTTGGCGTAGCGGATTGCCGGGCCAATGTCTGTTTTGGGAGTGACGTCCCAAAGGGCACTGATCGAGCCGGTGAAGACATCGTTGTCCCCTGCGGAGCTAATGTTGTTGCTCCGGGTGAAGTATTCTGCGGAGGCGAAGAGGTTGGTTTTGGCGCTCAACCGATAGGAGAAGTCGAGGGTGGTTGCGAATTCGGAGGTCTCAGTCAGAGCCTGGGTAAAGCGATTGGAATCCGTCCGCCGGAGATAAGTCGTTTCGAGTTCGACCATGGCCCGGGACCCTCGGTGGGTGTAGGTGCCGGTAAAGTCGTGGTCGATGGTGTCATCGAGATCACTGTCGAAGAAGAAATTGAAGTCCGCGAGATACACGGCGGTGATGGTGTTGATGGCGCGGCCGGAGAGAGCCGAGCGATATTCAAAACCGGGAGAGAGAATGCCGTAGAAGGTGGATTCTTCGTCTGTTTCCCTGAGCTCGAGGTTCGTGGCGTAGTTGAAGGAGCCTTCAAAGAAAAAGGAGAATCCTTCCCGCTCTTCTTCTTCAAATCCGAAATCGCCCTGATCTGCTCCGAAGGGAGAAAGGGGGGCGGTTTCGGCAGGGGGAAGATCTTCGGCCAAGGGATCGTCGAAGATCCCTTCATCGGCTTGTCCTCCCTGAAGAGGATCACCTTCCATCATCATAGGATCGGCACCGAATGGGAGTTCGCCAGGTGTCAGGAGGCCGGGATCGGCTCCTGGCAGCAGTGGTGCTCCCGGGGTGATGGTGGGATCACCGGGGAGAAAGCCGGGAATGTTGGGAGCGCCCTCCGGCGGAGGCTGGGGAATGGGAAGAGCCGGACTTCCGTCTTCCGCAGTCCCTGTCATTTCGGGTTTGGGGAGAGGTTCGGTCTTGGTGTCCTCGGGTGCAGGCTGATTTGGATCAACGGGATCGGGCTGAGGAAGATCAGTATTTCCGCCTCCTTCAGCGGGAACGGGGTCCGGGAGTTCGGGCTGTTTGGGATCGGCAGGAGATTCAGGTCCTTTCTCCGGCTCCGGGAGGTTCTCCGGTGCATTCTGGGCAGGGACGAGAGAGGCGATGGCCAGCCAAACTGGCAAAGCAACGCGAGGAGATCGAGGATCGGCGTTCAACATTTTTAGAAATTTAATGCGTGCGAATCATCAACAATCGACGTTTTTTGCAGTATAAGACAAAGTTGGCGCCGAATTGAAGCTATTTTTCGTGTTGTTTTTGTTATTTTTTCCGGAATCTCAGGGGGATGGATGAGTCAATCTAATACCGATAATCACCGTGATGATTCCGAGGGCCACGGAGAGGATAATTTTTAAAATAGCGAAGTGGGAAAGACCTTCGGTCCAAAGTGAGTGAGTTTCCTTGGCGAAGGTGGAGAAGGTGGTGAATCCGCCCAGAAAGCCGGTGGCGAGAAGGGGGAAGACCCAGGATGGAGTGGATCGGGAGGTGTAATAGCCAAAAAGGCAGCCGATCAGGAAGCAGCCAAGAAGGTTACAGGAGAGAATTCCGAGCGGAAAGCGGGCCAAGCTGGTCTTGACGGTGAGAAGCTGGATGCCCTCCGAGAGGCTCCAGCGGGCAAGTGATCCCAGACCGCCACCTAAAAAGACCAGGAAAGCATTCATGCAGAGAGGTTTGTCAGGAGTGAGCGAACTTTTTCAAAATCCTTGTGTCCCGGGGAGGTCTCCGCTCCGGAGGCAACGTCGAGGGCTGCCGGTTTGACGGTGGACAAGGCCTCGCCGGCGTTTTCGGGGGTGAGCCCTCCGGCCAAAATCACGGGGACGGAAGGATGGGTGGAGGAGAAATCGCGGGCGATAGTCCAATCGAAGGTTTTTCCAGTCCCGCCGTAGTCTTTACCGGCCGGGGTGTCGATGAGGAGGCCAAAGTTTGATTCGGGGAGCGAGTCGACGGGAAGATTCAAGGCGCTGACAGCCCGGATCACTGGGATGTCCTTTTTTAAAAAATTGTGAACAGTGTCCAATGATTCATCACCGTGAAGTTGAACCACGTCGATAATATCATTTTGAATCAATTCTTCGGCCAGTTCTTCGGCATTGTTGACGAATACTCCGACTCGTAGGATCTGGCCCGAAAGGGGACGGCTGAACTTTCGGGCTGTTTCGGGTGCGCAATACCGTTTGGATTTTGGCCAGAAATTGATGCCCAGAGCGTGGACGCCGAGGTCGACGAGCATGCGGGCGTCGTCGGCGGTGGTGACACCACAGATTTTGAGCGAGGGTTCTGGCGAGAGAAACTGGGCGAGCATGGCTTTTACTTGTTCAGGAGTCGTTTCCACCAACGGTTTTGACGGATGAGGTTGCGGGCTTCGGTCCAGTCGACGAGGCAGTTGTCCACGTCATGGTTGCCGAGTTGTCCCTCTGGAAGGCGATCTTCTTCGACCATCCGGACGATGTCAGGAAGTTTCTCGAAGAATTCAGGGCATCGATAGGGTTGGTGGAGGGACCACATCCCTGATTCTTCGCCGGTGAATTCGAAGCGGCACATTCCCGCTTTGGTCATCGCCGAGGTCATCCAGTGTTCGGGAAGATCCCAAGCGGCATTGCCTTCGACCATGGTTTCAATACGAGACCGCAGCGAAGGTCGTTGTGGCGTGAAGGCGGTAATCTTCTCCTTGAAGCGACTCTGATCGATGAGAAAGAGACGGGTGCTCATGAAGTTGAACCGGCACCCGTTGGGCGCTCGGGAATCCTGTTCATGGCTGAGGGTGAGGAGTGATCCTTCGGGGGTTGGTTTGCCGGAATGGGGCCCCATGAAGAGGATCTCTTCGTTGGCTTCGTAAAGATTCATCGCTTCGGCAAGGCAGGTCTGTGATCTCCCGCCGAAGAACATGTCGGCATCGGCGTGAAGAATCCACTGGCCCTTGGCTTCTGTTAGTCCGAAGAAGTAGGCATACGACGAGCCTCCCCGGAAGTCCTTTTCCGCGATGGGTTGTCCTCCGGTCCAGCGATCGGCACATCGGGCTTTGGCTATGGAGGAGTAGTCGACTTCAATCACCCGCACGGGATGTTCCAGTGCTTCGATTGTTTTGAAGAGTTCGGTTCTTCCCTTTTCCCAGTCGGTTCCAAAGCGTCCGGCGCTGCGATGGAGATCCACGACGAGGAGGATTTCATCGACCTGGTTTTTCCAGGTGTCGATCTGGTGGGGGAGAAGGTGCCGGGCGAGCCGGTAATCGCCCGGAGCAAGATTGAGCTGGAAGGTGGTTTGCATGGTGAGGCCTTGGCGGCGGAGTTGAGGGCTTTGCTAACGACTGGGGCGAAAGTCTCCCACGCCCATTCGTGTTCGGCGGCGTGGGCGACGGCTTTGCGGGTGCGGTCGAGTTCCTCCGGACGGTCCACGTATTGTTGGATGGCCTGGGCAAGGGCCGGGGCATCGAAGGCGGGAACGACTTTGCCGGCATCAGGACATTGGGACATGATTTCGGTTTGTCCGCTGGTATCGGTGGCGAGAACGCCCAGGCCGCAGCGGAGGTATTCGAAGATTTTATTGGTGGCGGTGAGGTCCCGGTTGCGGCAGTGGGGGATTTCCAGTGTAAGGCCGAGATCGAATTGAGCACTGAACGAGGGGAGTTCGGAATTGGAAACCGGAGGGTGGATGGTGAGGCGGTCCTTGGTTTTGGAGAAGGTCTGGTCGAGCCAGTCGCGATAGTTGCGGGGATTTCCGAGCAGGTGGAGTTCCCAGTCACCGGTGACGGATTCGAGAGCGGTGGCCAGTTCTTCGAGGCCACGTTTCGGTCCGATGGTTTGGGAGAACCAGTAGAGCTTTAGCGGGGTGTTTGCTTGTTGATGGGGAGGAGCTTTGGACCAGGGAAAGGCGTTGGGGATGGTCAGGGGGAGGTGGGGTGTGCCGGCGGCTTCTTTCAAGGCAGAGGCCATCGCGGTGGTGGTGGCGAATTGGGGCGAAGCTGCCCTGAGGTGGGCATTTTCCAATTCCTTGAGGGCCGCGACGGGGCGACCCTTGCGGTCTGCTTCCGGGAGGTCTTCCGAGAACCAATCTTCGAAATCTACTCCGACGCGAAAGCCCTTGCGCAGGAGTTGTGCTCCGGCCCAGAGGCCGGCTTCGGAGTGGACCATGGTGATGTCGGGGTTGAGATTGCAGGCTTCCTTCAACATTTCGGGAGCGTCATTACCAAAGGAGCGGGCGGTGGCTTTACCGGTGAGGCGGAACAATTCGCGGGCGGCTCGTTGTTTGAGGCGGAGGAGCAGTCCCGACCCGCCGCGCAGGTCCAGAAGTGGGGCGAAATCAATCCCGATTTCATGTGCCAACCTTTGATCCTCTTCGGCAAGCCGAGGGTCCCACCAATTCCCCCTCATGCTGACCCGGAATCCGGCAGCCACGGCAGCAGCAGCTTCCTTTTGTGGGTGAGGCCCCAGGGACAGGTGGCCGCCGATCAGAATGAGAAGGTGGGGCTTTAAGCTCATGGGTTACCTGCCAAAGTTTTTTTGGATACGACGGGCGGCTTTCCAGCCGATAAATTTTTTCAGCAACTGAAAGCGGGGTGGGCCGTCGGGTTCAATCGAAGCGCCACCTAACTCTGCGACCCGATTGGCCGCGGTTTGCCGTAAGTCGGGGTGGTCCGGATAGTGGGTATAAATGAAATCCTGGAGCAGATTGGCGCAGGCCAGTCGGGCTGTTTTTGTGTTTTTTTTCTCCAGCAGGGACGAGGTGCCCGAAAGTAGGGAATGAAGGGCTCCCTCGATGGCTTCCCGCGATTTTTTCCCCGAGAGGGCATTTTCGAGCCCTGATCGATAGTAGAGCGTTTGACCTTCGCAAAACTTGATGTCCCGGGCGGCGGACAGGAGGCGGTCGAAGAATTCGAAATCGTCGATGGGTGAGAGGCGCTCGTCTCAGCCGCCTACTTCCTCGATCAACGGCCGGAGAATCAAGAAGATCCCGGGTTGCATCATCGGGCGGGCATCCCGGAAGGACTCGATGAGCCATTCTTTCGAGCCCATGTCGCGCCAGACGCTTTGGCGGTTGGGGGTGTAGGACGAGAGATTTTTCTTATAGAAGCGTCCCCATTCGCAGGAGGCGATGGCCCGCTCGTGTTGTTCGAGGCGGGCCACTTGGGCCTCAAGCATTCCCGGAGAAAGGATATCGTCGGCGTCGAAATCTTTGATGTAGTCGCCCTTTGAATGCTTGAAGGCGAGGTTTCGCGATTTCGAGGCACTCCCGCACTTCTGGTTGATGATGTGGAGGCGGGGATCGTCGAAAGTGGCCAGAACGTCGGCGGTGTCATCGGTTGCGCCGTCGTTGACAAGGATCACCTCGAAATTGTCATGAGTTTGCTCGAAGATCGAACGCAGGGCCTGTTTGACGTAGGGCCCGGCATTGTGGCAAGGGACGAGACGCTAACGAGAGGATTGGGCATACGGGGATTTGGCTGGAAGCGAGAAACAGGGAAGCCGGTGGCAGTTTAGCAAAAGTTGATTTTCGATCAATGCTGAGTGTCGCCAAACTCCCGAAGGAGGGGAAGCGAGTTCTTGAAACTTCGGAAAACTTAAATAGTCTTCCGGTCATGGCTGCTTCGGCAAGTTACACGGAAGACGACATCAAGAGTCTGGATTGGCGGGAACACATCCGTTTGCGACCGGGAATGTATATCGGGAAGTTGGGGGACGGGACTTCGGCCGATGACGGTGGATACATCCTGCTCAAGGAGGTCATCGATAATTCCATCGACGAATTCGTGATGGGTCATGGCAAGGAGATCACGGTTGATATTGATGACGAAGGTCGGGTGGAAGTGCGGGATTTTGGGCGGGGAATTCCCCTTGGGAAGCTCATGGATTGCGCCGCCAAGATCAATACCGGGGCCAAATACGACAGTGAGGCTTTCAAAAAGTCGGTGGGTCTGAATGGTGTGGGCATCAAGGCGGTGAATGCCTTGAGTGAATTTTTCGAAATCCAGGCTTGGAGGGAAGGGAAGACCAAGGCGATCGAGTTTTCCAAGGGAGAGGTGGTCGAGGAAATGAAGAGGCCCCGGAAGGACGAAGGGGATACGGGAACGCGGATTGCTTTTGATGTCGACCGGTCGGTGTTTCCGAAGCGGACCAATTTCAAGGCTCCCTTTGTGGAGAAAATGTGCCGCTACTATTCCTACCTCAATCCCGGCTTGTCGCTGATTTTCAACGGGAAACGGTTTCGCTCCAAAAACGGGCTGTTGGATCTTCTCAAGGAGGAGATGGACGAGGCTCCCCTCTACGAACCCATTCATCTCACTGGCAAGGATATTGAGGTGAGTTTTGCACATGCGCCCGGTAGTTCGGAGGATTATTATTCCTTCGTCAACGGGCAGAATACGACTCAAGGAGGCACTCACCTGGCGGCATTCCGTGAAGCGGTGGTCAAGGTGCTGAGGGAATTCTATAAAAAGAACTACGACCCGTCTGACATCCGCTCGGGAATCGTCGCGGCCATCTCCGTTCGGATTGAGGAACCGGTTTTCGAGAGTCAGACCAAGACGAAATTGGGAAGCACGACGGTCTCACCCGATGGTGAAACGGTGAGAACGTTTATTTCCAACTTCCTCAGGGAGCAGTTGGACAATTATCTGCACAAGAATCCCAACGTTGCTGAGTCGATTCAGAAACGGATCATTGCCGCCGAGCGAGAGCGCAAGGAGCTTAGTGGGGTCAAGAAGTTGGCTCGTGAACGGGCCCGTCAGGTCAAGGTGCACAATAAAAAGCTGCGTGACTGCCGGGTGCACTTTAATACGAAGCATAAGAAGAGGGAGGACACCACGGTCTTTTTGACTGAGGGTGATTCCGCGAGTGGATCGATTACGAAATGTCGCGATGTCGAGACGCAGGCGGTCTTTTCGCTGCGGGGTAAGCCGTTGAATACCTTCAGTCTCACTCGCAAGGTGGTTTATCAGAATGAGGAATTTGCATTGCTGCAGGCGGCCCTGGGGATTGAGGAGGATATCGAATCGCTCCGTTTCAACCGGGTGGTGATCGCGACGGATGCTGATGTAGACGGAATGCATATCCGTCTTCTCTTGCTGACTTTCTTTCTCCAGTTTTTCCCCGAGTTGATTCGGGAAGGACATCTCTACATTTTGCAGACCCCCTTGTTCCGCGTGCGGAATAAGAAGAAAACGATCTATTGTTACGATGAAGAAGAACGGGAAGCGGCGCTCTCGGAGTTGGGGCGGAATCCTGAAATCACTCGTTTCAAGGGCTTGGGAGAGATTTCTCCGGATGAGTTCAAATTCATGATCGGGAATGATATGAGACTTGATCCCGTTCAAATGGAGGAGGGCAAGGGTCTTAAGGAATTGTTAAGCTTCTACATGGGGAAAAACACCCCTGATCGTCAGGGCTTTATCATTGAAAACCTCAGGGATGACGTGGATTCAGCGGAGGTATGAGTGATGTGGCGGGATCGTCACGGCATTGATTGTTTGCGTGGTCGAAAGAACAGGTTATAGGACTGACGGTCGGAGCATTGCGATCAAGTGAGCTCTGACGTCATTCCCCATGAAAAAGTTAAAAAGTCTCGCAATTCTCCTGGCTCCGCTGGTTTTGAGTCAACCCTCTTCCGGCCAGTGGATTATCAATGAAATTCTGGCAGATCCAGCCGTCGGTTCCGATCCCAATGGTGATGGAAATGCCAGTACTACCGAAGACGAGTTTGTTGAGATCGTTAATATGACGGGCGCAGCGGTCGATATTGAGAACTGGACAATCAATGACGGCTTTGGTTTGCGGCATACCTTCGTCGGTTCGACCATCGTGGCCGATGGCCAAGCGGTGGTCGTCTTTGGAGGAGGCTCTCCAACGGGCGCGTTCGGAGGTTCGGTCGTTCAGGTGTCCAGTGAAGGTTCCCTCGGGTTCAACAATGGAGGTGATACCGTCACTCTGTTTGATGGCAGTTTCAATCAGATCACTTTTTATGACTATGGATCTGAGGGAGGAAGCGATCAGTCGTTGACCCGCGATCCTGATCTGACCGGAGGATCTCTTGTCGAGCATACCACGGCTGCCGGATCGGGCGGTGCTGCCTTTTCTCCCGGGACCCAGGTTGGTGGGGCGCCATTTGGCGGTGAAGCCATTACGGTGGGTCTTGGAAGCGATTTCATCAATGAAGGCGACGGCAACCCCGCTACAACGGGAACAATCACTCTTTCAAGTGCCGCTGTTGAAAATCTGGTGGTGACGTTGACGAGTTCGGACGATTCTGAAGCTACCGTTCCAGCTACGGTGACCGTCCTTTCCGGGCAGACGACCGCGAATTTCGACGTCACGGTGGTCAATGACTCTGACATCGACGGGAATCAGGAGACAACGATTAGCGCCAGTGCGGATGGATTCTTTACCGGGACTGCCGTCCTGACAGTGACTGACAACGAGGATCCTCTTCCAGTGGTTACCTTGACCGCCGATCCGACGTCGATTCCCGAAAATGGTGGAACCACGACGATCACGATCGAGGTCGATGTGGCAGACCCCGCCGGTTATTCCTTTTCCTTGAGTTCCAACAACCCGGGAACGATGACGGTTCCGGAAAGCGTGAGCATTGCTCCGAATGAGACCTCCGCCACTTTTACCGGAACTGCGGTTGACAACGCGACTTCGGAAGGGACGCGGATTGTGACCGTGACTGCCGCTGATGACGCGGATGTCATTTTGGATGCGCAAGTGAGTGTCTCGGTGACGGACGACGAATTTACTGTGCCTACCGGGCTTCTCATTAATGAGATTCGCATCGACGATCCGGGTGACGACGACGACGAATACCTTGAGATCTATAGTGAGACCGCCAATGCTTCGCTGGACTCTCTGACTCTCGTGGTTATTGGAGACAGTTCTGCGGCTTCCGGAGCGTTGGAGCGAGCAATCAGCCTTGATGGTTTCAACGCCAATGGAAACTATTTCCTCATTGGTTCTTCAACGATGACTCTGGCAGTTCCCGATCTTACCACCGGCATGGGAGTATTCGAGAACTCTGACAACCTGACTTTCCTGTTGGTGACTGATTTTTCAGGCGCAGAAGGGGATGACTTGGATACGAACGACGACGGAACGCTCGACGTTCTTCCCTGGACTTCCATTGTGGACGGAGTTGCGCTTTGGGAGGGGATTGATCCTCCGGAGGCTTTCTCGGAATTCGAGTATTCAGCCCAGCTGGGACTTCCAAGAGTGGGGCCGGACGGTCCGTTCGTGCCCGGCCACGTTTATCGGGATGCCAATAATGGAGGAGATTTTTCGATCGGAGTTTTCGATCAAACTTCACCTGAGGCTAGTGATACGCCGGGTGCGGTGAATGTGGGTGGAGGAGTGGATCCAGGCGATCCAGAGGAAGTCTTGATCTCCAATATTTCGGTCAACGAGGAAACCGGGCGGGTTGTTCTGACAGCCACTGGGTTGGGCACCGCAACATACATCGTCGAATCTTCAGTTGACCTTGGGAACGCCGATGCTTGGGCCGAAGTTCCCGGCGGAGTGTCGGAGGTGGATGTGCCGGAAGGGGTGAACTTCATTTTTACCGATCCGGAGGCCACCACGGCGCCGAAGCTCTTCTACCGTATCGTCGAAGACTAAAGGCGTTTTTGAAATTCAACATCATCAAAGGGCGGGAATTCCCGCCCTTTTTTAGTTTGGCAGGAGCCGACGGATTGTTAAGTTCTCTTAACGAATTGTATCCGTTCCGCAATTGACCATGGAAGAATCCGATCTGCCCCGAGAGAACCAGTCCCTGGGAGGGATGTACAAGGACTACTTTCTGGATTACGCGAGTTACGTGATCATGGAGCGGGCGGTGCCCCATTTGAACGATGGTTTGAAGCCGGTGCAGCGAAGGATTTTGCACTCGATGCGTGAGCTTGAGGATGGCCGTTACAACAAGGTGGCAAACATCGTTGGGAATACGATGAAGTATCATCCTCACGGGGATACGTCGATCGCCGACGCCATCGTCCAGCTGGGGCAGAAGGACCTTCTCATCGATACCCAGGGAAACTGGGGGAACGTTCTGACCGGAGATCGGGCGGCGGCTTCCCGATACATCGAGGCTCGCCTCACGGCCTTTGCCATCGAGGTGGCGTTCAACCCCAAGACGACCGATTGGACGAGGAGTTACGACGGGCGGAATAAGGAGCCGGTGACGCTTCCAATGAAGTTTCCGTTGCTGTTGGCCCAAGGAGTCGAGGGAATTGCGGTGGGTTTGGCATGCAAGATTCTGCCGCACAATTTCTGCGAATTGATTGAGGCCTGCATCGACGCCCTCCGCAAGAAGCCCATTGAATTGTTTCCCGATTTTCCCACCGGAGGAGTGGCCGATGTCAGTGACTATCGGGACGGGTTGAGGGGAGGAAAAGTCCGGGTAAGGGCCCGGATTGAGATTGAAAAAGCCAAGCTGATCCGGATCACCTCGATTCCTTTCGGAACCACGACCGGAGGGCTGATGGATTCCATCGTGAGTGCCAACGAGAAGGGCAAGATCAAGATCTCCCGGATTGAGGACAATACGGCGGAGGAGGTGGACATCATGGTGCATCTTCCGGCCGGCGCAGATGCGGAGACCACGCGCGAGGCGCTCTACGGGTTCACCGAATGTGAGGTGAGCATCTCGCCCAATGCCTGTGTCATTCACGACGGGCGTCCTCATTTCATGCCGGTGTCTGAGATTCTCAGGAAGTGTGCCTTCATGACGAAGGACCTCCTCTTGATGGAGTTGGAGATTCTTCTCGGCGAGCTCAACGACAAGTGGCACTACAGCTCGCTCGAGCGGATCTTTATCGAGAACCGGATTTATCGGGACATCGAGGAATGTGAAACCTGGGAGGCGGTGATCGAGACCATCGATACCGGTCTTGAGCCCTTCAAGAAGCTTCTCAAGCGAGAGGTCACGAGGGATGACATCATTCGGCTGACTGAGATTAAGATCAAGCGGATCTCCAAGTACGATAGTTTCCGTGCCGACGAAGAAATCCGGGGACTCGAGGACCGGATCGCCGAGACGGAAAAGAACATCCGGAACATCACGCGGTTCTCGATCGCCTACTTCAAGAACCTGCTCAAGAAATACGGCAAGGGGCGTGAACGGAAGACCGAGTTGGCCGAGTTTGGAACGGTGAAACGTTCGGCGGTGGTGGTGGCGAGCGAGACCTTGTATCTCGATGTCAAAAATGGATTTGCCGGAATTGGTTTAAAGAAGGAGCAGGCGATCGAGAAGTGTTCGACCCTCGACGATATTGTCGCATTTTCCCAGGATGGCGAGATGCGAGTCACCAAGGTGGCCGACAAGGTATTTGTGGGGAAGCGCCCTGTTCACGTCGCCGTATTGAGAAAGGATCAGCCGAAATTTTACTCGATGATCTATCGCGAAGGCCGCGAAGGACCGTATTACGCCAAGAGGTTCCAGATCGGCGGGGTAACCCGGGACAAGATCTATTTGATGGGGCGGGGGAGCAAAGGGACACGGGTGATGTATTTTGCGGTCCACGATACCGCCGAGGAAAGCGCGGCCAATACCGTGATCATTCATCTCAAGCCGGCTCTCCGCCTCCGCAACGTCTCTCGGATGTTCTCGTTTGGGGAAATCGACGTCAAGGGTCGGGCCGCGAAAGGGAACATTGTCACCAAGTTGACGGTGGACCGGGTCGTGAGAGCCACTGCGGGAGACCTTGGAGAGGAGTGAAAATCTTTCGAATTCCTGAAATTTCCTGATTTTCGGCTTATCGGGGCTCGATTTCCTCCCTATAAAGGTGCCTCCTACGATATGGGTGACTTGAAACTCAACTTCCAGCGAGGGCTTTTGTCAGGGCTCTTGGTCTGCTCTCCTCCGGTGTTTGCACAGGAGTCCGCCCTTTTCGAGGAGTCTGCCAAGAGGGCGGAAGATGCCCGCTCGGCATACGGATTGATCGAGACGGGAGATGAGGCCTATCAGAAAGGGGATTTCGACACGGCATTGACCAACTACAACAGCGCGTTGGCGATGCTTCCGGAGGGGGCTCCGGCAGTGGCCGCCGTCCGCCAATTGGCCGTTCAGCGTCTGGTCAAGGCTTCCTTGGCTCATTCACAGAATTTGCGACGCTTGGGCAACTACGATGAGATCGAGACCGTATTGGCCAACGTCGACAAGTATGCCCCGGGCGATGCCAATATCGCCAAGTTCAGAGCCCAGCAACAGGACCCCATCCATACCAATCCTGCCTTGACCAAGGAGCATTCGGCCGACGTGGATCAGGTTCGGAGATTCCTCTACGAGGCGGAGGGATTCTATGATCTCGGGAAGTTTGACAGGGCCGAGATGGTTTACGAAGATATTTTGCGTCTGGATCCATACAACAAAGCGGCCCGACGGGGTTTGGAGCGGGTCAGCGCGGCTAAATCCGATTATCGGGTCGCTGCCCGGGATCAGGCCCGTGCCAAGTTGCTGGCCGAGGTCGGAGAAGCTTGGGAGCAAAAGGATCACCTGAAGCCAGACCTTCCCCTGATTGAAGAACAGCAATCAGTGAAGAAGCTGGCGATTTCCAATCTCTACGAGAAACTCAATACGATTGTTTTCCCGGAGGTAAATTTGAATAACGCCTCGCTTGATGAGGCGATCGATTACCTGCGCGTGGTGTCAGCCCAACTCGATGAATCTACGGTCATCGAAACGGAGAAAGGGGTCGGATTTGTCATTAATTTGGGTGACGATGATCACCCGGCTGTTCAGGCGGTGAAAGCTCAGCGGATCAATCTTAGATTGAACGTGCCGGTGCCGATGATCGAGGTCTTGGAGCAGATTACCGCGGCATCGAAAACCGACTATCGCGTCGATGAGTTTGCCATTGTGATTACGGCTTCGGGATTCTCGGACCCCACCTTGATTCGTCGCGATTTCAAGGTTCCACCGGATTTTCTCACGTCGTCGACCGGAACTCAGGTTGCGCAGGACGATCCATTTGGTGGGGCAAGGGAAGGAGGGCTGGTTGCCAAGCGACTGACTGCGGTCGAGAAGTTGAAGACTTTTGATCTGCCTTTTCCTGAGGGGGCCACCGCCACCTACAATGCCGCCACCAATGTCCTTACCGTGGTGAATACCGCCGACAACCTGGCTTTGGTTGAGTCCATCGTGGATAGTGCCTCGCTGAAGGAACCAGTCATTGTGGCGGTGAGAACGACGGTGATTGATATCAGTCAGGAGAATCTCGAGGAATTGGGCTTTGATCATATGCTCGGTGAGTTTTCCTTGGGTGACGCCTATACCCTTTCTGGAGGAACCACCGGGAGCGGAGTGCCCATCCAGGACATGATTCCAGGAAAGCCTGTTACGTCTGGATTGCGGAGTGGAGAACTGGCCAACAATTCTGATGGACTCGACGCGTTGCTGACCCGTGATCAGCCTCAGTCAACGACAGGGACCCTGACCACCGGCACCATTAATTCCTCGACGCTTAATATTCCTCCGGTCGGCGGCGCACCTGCTCAAATGAGAGCGCCGGGAGCCTTAAGTTTGATTGGGATTGTCGACAATTCAGCTCATCAGATTCTGATGCGGGCCTTGTCACAGAAGAAGGGAACCAATTTGATGGTCCGTCCCCAGGTCATGACCCGGCCCGGACAGAATGCCGTCGTCCAGTCGGTGATTGAATTCATTTATCCCGAGGAATACGAGCCGCCCGAAATTCCCAACTCGGTCGGCGGGGGAGATGCGGTGGTGACGCCATCCCATCCCACCAGTTTTACCAACAAGGATTTGGGCGTTTCTCTGGAGGTTCTTCCCGAGGTCGGCGCTGATCGGGAGATCATCGAGGTTCAAGTCAACCCGATCATCAGCGACTTCGAAGGGTTTGTGAATTATGGAAGCCCGATCACCGGTTCGAGCACTGCGACGACTGTTGATTTTGTCGGGTTGACCAGTACCTCCTCGAGCACCTTCGGCCAGATCACGGACAACTCCATCCTCATGCCTCTCTTCAAAACCATCCGGGGAAAGACCGCGGTCCGGATTGCCGATGGACAGACCATCGTTATGGGAGGACTTCTTGAGGAAGTAAGCCGCAAAGTGAACGACAAGGTTCCTGTTCTCGGAGACCTTCCGTTGATAGGACGGGCCTTCCAGAGCAATTCGACGTCCGTTGAGAAGCGGTCGATCCTGATTTTTGTAAATGTGGAGCTTCTAGACCCTGCTGGAAATCCATACCGTTTTCGTTAATTAATGAGCCCTCCGATTCCGCCTCGTAGAGAGCCTGCTCCGAGTGACGACCCTTCTGTTGAACAGGGGGAATCCAAAGAACAATACAGTCTCGAGGAAATGATGAAGGCTCTTCGTGACAAGGAGAGAGAGAAGGAAGCGCAGGGGGAAATTGTCACCCGCTCGGATGGTTCCGTTGCCCGCAAGGTCAAGGTCCGCAAGCGCCGCTCCGACCAACCGGAAAAAGCTTCGCCGGAAAAGGCGAAAAAGTCGCTGATCTTCAAGATCCTTTTGGCGGCTTCCTTGTGCCTGATTCTGGTCCTCACTGCGGTTTTTGTCCTCGTGTCATTCAACAGCAAGTCCTACCGGGAAGAGACCGAGAAGAAGGCCGGCGAGTGGGTGGGGGCTGAAGTGAATTTGAATGGGCTGAAGCTTCTGCCTTCCAGCGTCAAGATGACCGATGCTTCTTTTGTCTGGCCCGAGAATTCCTACGTGCGGTCATTGAAGCTCAAGAGAATCCAGGGGCACGCTTCGCTGCTGAGTTTTTTGGGATCCCGGATGGGTGGGGTTGAAGTAGGTGGCGCGATTGGTGAGCTGGTTGTTGCCATGCCGGTTGGCGAGGGACAGGTGGTGCAGGATCTTGAAGAAGAGGAGTTTCCCTTTGGCTTCGATCGCTACTATTGTGATGCTCTCGATGTGACTTTCGGGGAGAACGGCGGGCTCCTGTTGAAAGGCGCCAGTGTCAGTCTTCGCCACATGGGTGCACAAGGCTTCCGCGTCGGGATCGATGAAGGAGGTTTGCAACTCAGGGGGTGGGAAATGTTTCCAATCGCTAACGCGATAATCAAGGTGGAGGGCGATGAACTGTTGATTGAACCTTTGACCCTGGAGATGCCGATCGATGATCTTCAGACCTTAAGTGCCTCGTTGAGAATCGAGGGAGGGATTTCCCTGACTGAAGGAGAGACCTCAGAGCTTGATTTTGAAGCCAGCAATTTTCCCGCCCCATTGCTTTTTGGAAATCAATTGGGACGCCTTTTTGAAGGGGAGATCCGAACTACCGAGGAGGGGAAGTTGATTTATCAGACAGGCGAAGACTTTCCGGAGGAGTTCAGTTTGAAGTTCCGGGGGCATCAATTTGAACTCAAGGACCTGCCGTTTCTGGCGGCTTTGAAAGAAATGTTTCCCAACGAGGGATACGATCAGATCTATTTTGATACCGATATTTCCGGGGTTCTGCGGGCTCGTTCGGGTGGCGTCGCTCTTGAATCCTTCAAGATGGCCCAGAAGGATATTGTTCGGTTGTCGGGGAGCATGATCGTTTCGAACGAAGGCCAATTGGCCGGCCGCTTGACCTTGCTGATCAATCGGGGATTGATCAATTCGGAACCCCGGTTGAAAAGTTATCCCGGACTCAACAAGATCGAGAAAGCCTACTCGCGGGTTGATTTCGAACTGAGTGGAACCGTGGATGAGCCGGATGATAACTTCCGGATCGTTACCGGCCTTGAATCAAGGCTTCCCGGCACTGGCAAAATCATCAAGGAGGACAACGAAGATCTCTGGGATACCATCACCAAGCCCAAGCTGGAAGGCTCCGAGTAGGTTGGCTGGTTCCCGATCAATCCGGGCTTGTTCAGCCGTTGGTGGAGAGCTGCCCCTGAAGGATTTGATTCAAGTGCCGCGAGATTGATGATTTGACCGAGGCCATCGAAACCGGCTCGCCGCATTCCTGTTCCGCACTGGTCATGGTCACTCCATCGAGTCCGCATGGTGTAATGTGCTGAAAAGGGGGGAGGCAAGTATTCTGCACGTTCAAGGCGAATCCATGGAGGGTGACCCACCGTCTGACTCCCACTCCCAGAGAGGCGATCTTACGATTGTCCACCCAGACCCCGGTCAGGCCTTCCCGACGATTGGCAGTGACACCAAGATCATCAAGAGATCCGATGATTGCTTCTTCAAGGTTGCGAAGATGGAGATGAAGATCCCGTTGGTATTGGTTCAAATCGAGGATGGCGTATCCTACCAGCTGTCCTGGTCCATGGTAGGTGCCTTGTCCGCCCCGGTTGATTTCCACGACTGGATGGGGGAGATGGGTCTGGTTCTGTAGACTACTTTGATCCCTCGTGCGCCCGATGGTGTAGACCGCTGTATGTTCCAACAGTAGGAGTGTGTCCTCGAGATCACCACTCTGTCGCTTTTTCACGAGCGATTCCTGGAGGTTCCAGGTTTCCTGGAAGTCACAGTTGGTTCCAAGATCAGTGACTGAAAGTTTACTCATCGTTGTTCCTTGGGAAGAGCCAGCCATGAAGTCATTTCTTCAAGAGGCCTGGTGTTGACGATATCTTCTCGTCGCAGCCAGCCTTTGCGGGCAAGCCGAACTCCGTAGGCCAGGAACTGGAGTTGTTCCGTGGCGTGAGCGTCGGGATTGATCGAGGTCAGGACATTGCGATCCCGGGCGCGATGCCACCACCTCCAATCCATATCGAGTCGCCATGGGTTGCAATTGAGTTCGATGACGGTCCGAGTTTCGGCGGCACAGTCGATGATCTTCTCGATGTCGAGTGCATAGGGGTCACGCCTTAAGAGAAGGCGGCCGGTGAGGTGCCCGATCATGGTGACGTGCTCGTTTTCCATGGCGCGGATCATCCTTTTGGTCATCTCTTTTTCCGAAAGGGTGAAAACGTTGTGAACAGAGGCCACACAGTAGTCGAGTTGGGCGAGAACGTCGTCTTCGAAGTCGAGGCTTCCATCCTTGAGGATGTCGACTTCCGAACCGGCAAAGAGCTGAAAGTTTTCGAAGTCTTCGTTCAGTTTGCGAATCGTTGCCACTTGTTCCAGAAGGCGGTCTTCGTGAAGGCCATTGGCCTGGAAGGAAGACTTGGAGTGGTCTGCAATTCCCAGATATTGCAGCCCGTGGTCGATGGCGGCCGCGGCCATTTCTTCCAGAGTATGGCTGCCGTCCGAAGCCACGGTGTGGTTGTGAAAAGTTCCGCGCAGGTTGTCGAGGTCCACGAGACGCGGAAGGTTTCCGGCATCAGCGGCTTCGATTTCTCCCCGGTTTTCGCGAAGTTCGGGGGGAACCCAATCAAGTCCGAGGGCCCGATAGATGTCGCGCTCCTCGCGGACATCGGGAAGGTCACCCTCCCCGGTGAAATCGTATTCATTGAGCGAGAGTCCCTGTTTCAAGGCGAGGGAACGAAGGGCGACGTTGTGCTCCTTGCTTCCGGTGAAGTATTGGAGGGCAAAGGGAAAATGGTCATTCGATACGGCCCGTAGATCGCACTGAAGGCCATTCTCAAGTCGAATCGAAGCCTTGGTGTCCCCATGGGCGATTACTTCGTGAACCTCTTCGAAGTTGGTAAAGAATTCCGTCAAGGTGGCGGCTTCGGAAGTGGCCACGAGGAAGTCAAGATCGTGCAAGGTTTCCTTGGACCGTCGATAGGATCCTGCGATGGCTGCTCTCGATACCTTGTGATGTTCCTTCAGGCGTTCGAGGAGGGTCTCGGCCAGCGGGGCGACGTCTCCGAGTCGAAAGCGGTCGGCGAACTTTTCGCGATTGTCGATGGCCGCGAGAATCTTTTGGACGGTTTTCGCTCCAAAGCCGGAGAGCTTGGCAATCTCGGTGCCTTCACATGCCTGCTTGAGGGAGGCGATGGAGTCGATGCCGAGTTTGTCGTAGAGAGCTTTGATCTTTTTGGGGCCAAGTCCCTGGAGTTCGAAGAGTTCAAAGAGAGTGGCGGGGAATTCGTCGCGGAGATTTTCGTAGTAGCCGAGCGTTCCAGTGGAGGCCAGCTCGTGCAGCTTTTGCTGAAGGGCGTCGCCAATTCCCTTGATGCCCTTGAGCTCGTCGTTAGCGGCGAGCGCGACGATGTCACCGTCAAAATTCTGGATGATCTCGGCTCCGTTCCGGTAGGCACGGGTTTTGAAAGGGTTTTCGCCTTTCAACTCCAGAAGAAGGGCGATTTGTTCCAAGGTCTTCACCAGGGTGTCGCGGGTCACGTCGGGCATCGCCCTGAAGATGGTCGCAGGAAGGTGATTTGCAAGACTCCAGAGCTGATCGGAAATGGGTTGGTTTTCCCTCTCGGCGGACCGTGAGGGATTTGCTAGACGATCTCCCGATGTCGACACCGAACGTGAAATACTACAACGCCGCGATTGATGCGGCCCAGTCTGGAGACCTTTCCACGGCTTTGAAAGCCATTGAATCGGCTCTCACCGAGGATCCGGTGGATGTGCAGAGCTGGCAATTGTATGCGGTGATTTTGAATGCGTCCGGCCAGACCGAGAAAGCCGAAAAGGCCCTGACCAAAGTCCGCGAGCTTGGGCTGAGTGACGTTGACGAATTGATCATGAAAGCGGCCGACGCCATCGGTCAAAACAAGATCGGGGCTGCCATCACTCATTACGAGGATGCGCTGGAGCTGGAGCCGGACCGGGCGGAAGTTTATGTGAGCTATGCTCTGGCGCTCATCCAGGGAGATTATCCCGCGGATGCGGACGAAGCCTCTGCCAAAGCGGTGGAAATGGCTCCCAATGATGCCTCGGCTTGGTACGCACGTGGGCGGGTTCTTCGTTTGCGTGGTAAAAAAGAGGAGGCTCTCAAGGCTCTTGAAAAGGCCTTGTCTCTCGAAGGGAATCTCGTTCTCGCGAAGTATGAGTGCGGAATGATTTTGGCGGAGACCGGTCGTTTGGAGGCTGCCTTGAAATGTTTCGAGGATGTCTTGAGGGATCACCCGCAGGACGAAAACGCGTTGCAGGCAAAGGCCTCCATTCTGGCAAAAATGGAAGAGGGGAATTCCTGAGCAATAAGGATTGCAAGCGGCGAGCGGAAAGGCAGGATGCGCTCTCACCTCACACTGTTGAAAAGATGAGTCGGAAAATTTGGTTGGACGGAAAAATCGTCGATGAATCGGAAGCAAAGATCTCGGTCTTTGATCACGGAGTGTTGTATGGTGACGGGATTTTTGAAGGGATCCGATTTTACGAGGGGCGGGTCTTCCGCTTGACCGAGCACATCGAACGATTGTTTCTCTCGGCCAAGGCACTTCTTTTGAAAATGCCTTGGACGCTCGAAGAAGTGTGTGAAGCAACGCTCGAAGCCATCCGGGCGAATGGATTGCGCGATGGATACATTCGTCTGGTGGTCACTCGTGGAGTCGGGGACCTTGGATTGAATCCATATCTTTGCCCGACCCCCTCGATGTTCATTATCGCTTCCGGAATCACCTTGTATCCCGAGGAGTATTACGAAAAGGGTTTGGAGGTGGTCACTTGTTCGACCCGTCGTCCCACGCCCGCCAGTTTGAGCCCTCAGGTCAAATCGTTGAACTACCTCAACAATGTGATGGCCAAGATCGAAGCTCTCAAGGCCGGAGCCAAGGAGGGCTTGATGCTCAATGAACAGGGTTACGTGGCCGAATGCACGGGGGACAACGTCTTCATCGTGAAGAAAGGGGAGGTGATCACCCCTCCGGTGTCCGATGGAAGTCTCGACGGCATCACCCGACAGGTGATTTTTGATTTGTGCGATCAGTTGGAGATTCCCATTCGTGAAGCTTCGCTGACTCGTTACGATATCTACACCGCGGATGAGTCCTTCCTAACTGGAACAGCGGCGGAGACCATTCCTCTGGTGAAACTTGATGAACGCGAAGTTGGTGATGGCAAGCCCGGTCCAATGAGCCTGCGGTTGATCGAGGCTTTCCGAAAAATGGTTCGCTCTGAAGGAACCGAGATCGGATCCTGAAATCGGAGGGATCCCTTGCCAAGGATCGCGTGAGGGCCGACGGATTTTGACGAGAATCGACGACTTGCGTCCTCGTCAAAATCGGGGTAAATATATGCAGGTTTCAGACAAAAGAAACCTTCTCTATCGCTCACAGGGCGAGCACTACAAAACACGTGAATTTGGCAAACGCGAAAGCAGAAAAAACCTCGCGCTTCAGACCATGGCTCCAAGAGCATGGCTCGAAGTTACTTTTGTTCGCCCGCCAGCAGACGAGATCATTGGCTGACGCCGAGGATGTCCTTCAGGATGCGTTGGTCAAATTGGCGCGCAAGGTTGAGGAGGGGACTTTTGTTGGAGGACCAGATGCCTGGTTGGCGTTCATTTATACCCAGATTCGCCGGGAGGCGATTGATCTGGGACGAAAGGATGACCGCCGTCGCAAGCGTGAGGAAAATGTCGTCAGCGATGAACGTGCCCTCGGCCGGGACATCGAGATGCCTATGTTCGAAGATGAGGAGACCGGCGATGAAACCCGTCGCATCCTGATCGAGGGAATGAAGGCTCTGCCCAAAAAGTTTTCCGAAGTGATCAACATGAAGCTGTGGGGAGAGAGAACCTTCGCCGAGATCGGTGATACCCTTGGGATTTCCCTGAACACAGCGGCCTCGCGTTATCGCTATGGCATCGAGGCCCTCAGAAAGCAGTTGGCAGGTGCACGTTCCCGGGGCGACCTTTAAGAATTCAACCGAAACACGATTGAAACGACGTAGAAATCTATGGACCAGGAATTGATCAACATCGAAGAGGAGCTGGCGTGTTTGACGCCGATCGCTCTGACGGACGGGTTGCTCTCCCAATTGGATAACGCCATGGTGACGGCGGTGGGTGAGGTGTCTTCTCCCGAAGAGGAGGTGATCATTACTTCCACCGACCCTGAACTTGCCGGTCTTGAACAAAGTCTGAGAGGCTTGTCTCCTTATGGGATGCCCGATGACTTGATTGCCCGTCTTGATTCAGCGATGCAGAAGTGGCACGAAGACGTTCCCATCGAGGAAAAGGTCGTCCCACTTCATCCACAGGAAGAAAAATCCGGTCACTGGCTGGGGCTTCGTTCGGTGGCGGCAGTTGGTCTGTTGGGAGCCGTTTCGGCGTTGATGTGGAACGGAGGAACTGCAACGACTGTTGCTGATGAGTCTCCAAGGATTCCGGTCCTGACCAATGGGGCGGTGACGCCCGTGCAGTTCGTTTCCAAGGATGCCCGGGCGTCTGTGGTTTCCACGAATGATCATGGAGTCATTTGGACCAAGGACGGGCAGCCGTTGCGTTGTATTGAAGTCGAAGTGAACAACAGCTTGGAGTTTGAAGCCGACAACGGAGTCCTTTTGACTTTGGAGGAACCAAAGCGTGAGATTCGCGTGGTGCCTGCGAAATTTAATTAAACAATTTTTTGAGGAATAATCGCTGCAAGGATGAATATGAAAACGAACACCAAATCATTTACCCGGACCGGACTCGCCGCTTTGGTGGGAACGGCCGTCATTGCAGGGGCTATTGAGCGCCCCAAAGGAGAGCAGACCACCGAGGAGGCCCCCAAGGACATTCCAGCCGAACCTCAGGGAGGAGTATTGAGGGCTGACCAAAGGCCTGCCGAAGAGAAGAACGACATCATTGAGAAGGTCGCTTTTCTCGGAGTGGGAGGTGATGAAGCTGGCGCTGCACTCATGCATCAGCTCGAATTGGAGAACGGACTTGTTCTGACCCAGATTGCTCCGGATAGCCCGGCTGCTCTTGCCGGTTTGGCGGAGCATGATGTTGTGGTTTCGATTGATGACAATCCGCTGAGCGACCAAGACTCATTGCGGCAGGCTCTTCAAGATTACAAACCCGGCGATGAAGTTGAACTTCAATTGGTTCGCCGTGGCGAAAAGATTGATCAGAAGGTGGTGCTTGGTGAGAAACAAGCCATCCCTCATGCCCTCATTCCAGAGCCGGCCCGCAATCTCAACGATCTGTTGAACAAGCAGCTCGGACAGCCATTGGGTGGCATTGAGAATGATCAGTTGCGCAAGCAGTTGCTTGAACAGGTTGAGCGTGCCTTCGGACCCGACGGGCCGGGTGGTGTCATGGAATTGAAGCTTGATCTCGATGGGAAGGACTTCTTCCAGGGCGGTAATCGCAAGAATGGCTTCAAGGGATTCGGCACCATGCGTCTTCAGGATAATGAAGGATCGATCGAAATGAAAAAGTCGGACGGACAACAGGAGCTCACCATCCGGGACAAGGAAGGGAATCTACTCTTCAATGGTCCTTATGACACGGAGATCGATAAAGAAGCTGTCCCCGAGGAATATCGTGATCGGGTCGAGCGTCTGCTCGGAAACGGTGGTGGATTCCGTCTCAAGTTCGGTGGCGATCTCCGTCAGCGTGGTGGTGATCAGGACGACGAATAGGGACGTTTTTTTCCGAATGAGTTTCCAGCAGCATCTCCGTGGGAGGTGCTGCTTTTTTATTGGGGCCTCTAGTCCATTTCGAGGCGATACCTCGGAATGGAGGAGTCAATTTCCTTGGCATACCGATCGATGCCACCATCGACCCCAAAAGTGTTTTTGAGACCATGGCCCCGGAACCAGGCACAATGATCGAGGACGCTGCGGCCCTGATGGTCGATGAGAATGATTTTCCTGCGGTGATCTGAATCAGCGAAGAGTTGGGTTTGCAAATCCTGCGTCATGAGCTGCGCCCCGGGGAGGGTGATGGCCTCGAATTCTTCGCGTGTCCGGGTGTCGAGAAGGGTGAAGTCGGTGTCCTTGGTGAGAAGGGCTTTCAACTCATCCGGTTGAATCATCATTTCCTGGTCGTGGGCATGACTCTCCTTGAGGCAGGTCAGGGCTTCTTCGATCGGGATTTCGTTCTTCGAACATACGGTGGCGAGAGAGTCCTCGGGATCGTAGGCGCACGATTGACACCCACCGATGTGGAAGGCCGAGAACAGGGCACGACGGGCCCCCGGATATTGTTCGAGGAGAACCTTCATGGTGAGGTCCGCATTGAGATCCAAGCTCATGGGCGGAGAATGCCACAGATTGAGAGCTGGGAAAGGGGAGAGTTGGGGCTTTCATTCGAGGGCCTTCCTTGGCATCGTTCGCGTTCAGGAAGCATGGCCGAGCAAGACGAAGAACCTAAAATCTATCTTCTCCCGAATTTGATGACGGCGGGGAATCTCCTCTGTGGATTCCTTGCGATTCTCACCATCTTCAAGGGAATGCAGACTGAAGGATTGCTGGAGGCCAAGGAATACTACCAGCAGGCGATGCTTTATATTTTCGGTTCCTGCTTGTTTGACCTGCTGGATGGACGATTGGCCCGCCTGGGAGGTCAGGAATCTCCTTTCGGCCAGGAATTCGATTCTCTTGCGGACATGGTTTCGTTTGGTCTGGCGCCGGCGATGCTGGTATCCCGGGCGGTTTTGGCGGAATTCGAACTACCGGAGCGCTTCGACCCGGAAGGGGCCCGCGAGATCGGGGTGACTTGGGCGATCGCGTTTATCTATCTTCTTTGCGGAGGAATTCGACTGGCCCGCTTTAACTGCCTTGCCCGCATGGGGACCAGCAGCGGGGATTTTCGTGGAATTCCCATTCCCATGGCAGCGGGCTTTGTGGCTTCGCTGACCTTCATCATGATCAGTTTCGCAGAGAATGAGCGGAGTTTGGGATGGCTGTCCTATGTTCTCGCGGTCATGATCCTTGGAATTTCGCTGCTCATGGTGAGTAACGTCCGCTATCCGAGTTTTAAAAAAATCGATCTGCGGACCAAAGCGAACGTCTGGACATTGCTCGGTTTGGCCATTCTTTTGGGATTTTTGTTTAATTTCAGAGTTTATGCGCCGGCCCTGATTTTCCTGATTTATCTACTGACCCCCTTGTTTCGGAGGCGGAAAGAGGACGAGGAAGGAGAACCAGCTAGCTAAGATTCCTTAATAATTAGTTTTTATAAAAACTTCATTGACCTGAATTGAAGAATCCGTTAACGATTCGTCAACGTCGAAAGGTTTATGAAGCGTCGGGGGATCAGAGTGTTTCAAGGCTGCCTGTTGTTGGTTTTCCTCTTGCTGGGAGCCGCTTCGGGAGCGACGCACACCGTGGCCAAGTCGGAGACTTTTTACTCCATCGCCCGAAAGCACGGGATTTCGGTCAAGGCCTTGATGTCCGCCAATTCGGACAAGGACCCGAAGCTTCTGCAGATCGGACAAAAGCTAAAGATTCCCGCCAAAGGATCATCGACCAGCTCTCGCCCCAGGGTCACCAAAAAGTCCCTCCGGGTAGTCGTCGACGCCGGTCATGGCGGGAAGGATCATGGAGCTGTTTGGTCGGGAGTTCGGGAGTCCGATTTGAATCTTCGGGTAGCCTCCCGGGTTGAGAGGGATCTCAAGGCGCGGGGATACACCGTGATTATGACCCGTCGGAGCGATGTCTATCTCAGTCTGGCCAAGCGGGCGCAGATTTCGAATCGCTATTCAAATTCAATTTTCGTGAGCATTCATTTCAACGCCACCAGCCACACCAGCGTGAGGGGAGCGGAAACCTTCTACGCCGGGACCAAAGGGCGATATCTGGCCCAGTCGATTCAAAAGGAACTGGTGAGAAAACTGAAAGTGCGGAACCGGGGAGTGGTTTATCGGAAGTATTCCGTTCTGCGCCAGACCGCCAGTCCGGCAGTTTTGGTGGAATGCGGATTCATCAGCAATTCGTATGAACGCTCGCGCTGTGTGACTTCCAAGTATCAGTCGCTGGCCTCGCAAGCCATCGTGGCGGGAATTGAGCGCTACGACCGGACCTATTAAGAAGGTTTCTGGAGCATTCATCTTCTGTTCAGGTCGTATCAGATAGAGTGGGGGCCTTATGAAAAAAAGAGTCCCTATTTCCCTCGGTGTCGTCTTGGCGGCAGGTTCGTTGACATTGTCTTCGCTGGCTGAACGACCACCGGGACCCGGACGTCCCCCGGGTGGAGGTTTTTCCGGTGGGGGAACGGCGCAGGCTCAGCCTCCGCAGCCCAGAGGTTCGGTTCAAGAACTGGGCAAAGCCGGCGATCGGTTCATGGCTTGGCGGGTAGCTTACCTGGAGGGCGCCGAATGGTTCACCAAGGAACAGGAGGAACTCCGTGAATCCTATCGTGAGGTGGAACGAAAGATCCGGGAAGCGGTGGCTGAAGATCGGCTCGAGGAGAAGAAGGGACGTGAGTTTTTGGTGACTCTGGTGAAGATTGGCAAAGATGCCGGGGCTGGTGACAAGGCGACTGAAACTTCTCTGGAAAACCTCGATGATGCCGTGCAGCAAGAGACCGAGGACAAAGCGAAGGCCGAGACCCTGACTCCGCGTTTGAACAAGATCCAGTGGTTGATCAGCGAGGTTCTCTATTATGGAAGCACGAGTTCTACCCTAAGCAATGGCAAGATGAGTTCCTTGAACAGGAAGCTGCTTTCCAACGAGGAAAAAGAAGACAAGGCGAAGGAAGACGGAGAACTCAGCGAGCGTGAACTCGAGAAGCTGGAAGAGGATGCGGTGGAGATTTGGGAGACTCTGATCAAGGCCTATCGGGGGCGGGACGAGTAATCTGGAAAATTTCGGCCTCTCTCTTAGGAGTTTGCCTCCGGCGTCGGATTGGATAAGGTTCCTGTATGTCGAGTCGCAGACGTCGAAAGTCAAAATCCCAGAAATCCCAAAAGAGATCATCATCCAGATGGCTGGCTTGGGCCGGTTTGGCGGTCTTCGTCATCGTGATGGGGGGTGTCGTTTACGGCTACAATGCCGTGCGAAGCTATCTCCGGAGCGACGATTTCCGGACCATGCTGGGTGATCAGGCGGGGGAGTTTCTGAAGGGAGGGGCAGAGATTGATCCCTTCAAATGGGATGGGTGGAACGTTTCCACCGAGCGATTTGTTTTCCAGGGAGAGGAGGAGTTCCAGAATATCGAAGTCCGGGGGATCGATGCCTCAGTTGACATCGGGGGAATCTGGGATGGCGCTTATCGAATCAAGGATGTCAGGGTGCGTGAAATCGGCTTCATCAAGGACTTCAATCAGGAAGGAATCGGGATCCGGAAACCACTGAGGGAAAAGAAGGAAACTTTCTGGGACCGTTTTCTGCCCGATAAGATCGAGGTGACCAGCGTCAATGTCGCCGAGTTTCACGGTGGGATTGTGTCCGGAGATGAAGAGTGGGCCTGGAATGACATCACCGCCGAGGTGAAGCCTGGGGCGAACGAAGGAGTTTTCGAGATTGCCCTGCAAGGCGGCCAGGTTACCACTCCGCTCAGAAATCTGAGTCAGCTGGATTTGGAGCGAGCCAAGGGGAGGTTTTCCGGAGACCGTTTTTTTCTGTTGGCATCGGATTTCACCGCTTTCAAAAACGGCCGGATTCGGATGGATGGCGATTTTGGCATCGAAAGCGGACGGTGGGAATTGAATGGTGAGGTTCGCGGGGTCCAGATGGAGGAAGTGATTGCCGAGGACTGGAAACGCCGTCTCATGGGACCTCTTCTGGTTGATTTCAGAGTGGAGCAGGAACCGGGTCAGGAGATTTTGGCCAAGGGGAATCTCGAAATGCCACGAGGGGAATTGACTGCGCTCCCTGTTTTGGACCGGATTGCCGCCTATGCCAATACCGAGAGATTCCGGAGACTTTTGCTTTCCGAGGCCAGTCTGGAATTCACGCGCCGGGGAGAGACTCTCGATCTCAGGAATATCAAGATTGCAAGCGAGGGATTGATCCGGGTGGAAGGTCGTATGACCATCACCGGAAATGACATCACCTTTGGTGAGTTCCGGGTCGGCATCACGCCGGGAACCTTGGCCCATCTTCCGGGAGCCGAGACCAAAGTCTTTCGCTCCGGCGAGCTGGGTTTGTTGTGGTCACCCATGATGATCAGCGGGACCCTCGATGCTCCTCAGGAAGATCTGAGTGATCGACTGATCGCGGCAGCGAAAGAACGGATGTTCGAGATGTTGCCGGAGACCGGTCAATGGGCTCTCAAGTATTCCGGCAAAGCGATTGGAGATTCGACCAAGGCCGTTCTGGAACAGAAGGGGATTGTTCTCGATGCCGGAAAGGGACTTTTGGATCGCACCGGGAATCTCCTGAGACAGGGCGCTGATTCCGCCCTCGAAACCGGTAAGGGGGCCATCGAGTCCGGGAAAGGTGCTCTTGAAACCGGCAAGGGCGCTGTGGAAGGCGTTGGGAATCTTTTCAATATTTTTGGAAGCCCCGATGAGAAAGAGGATTAGGATGGGGGCACATGAAAGTGCACACGCTCAGTCAGGAACAATGGCTTCCAATTTCCTTGAACGAAGCCTGGGAGTTTTTTTCCACTCCCCGAAATCTTGACGAGATTACTCCTCCCGATCTGGGATTTCGGATTGTCGATCTACCTTCGGAAGAGATGTATGAGGGCGAAATTATCACCTACAAGGTGAAGATTCTTCCGGGCTTTTGGATCCCTTGGGTGACTGAGATTAAATCAGTGGACGAGGGAAGGAGCTTCGTTGATGAGCAGCGGTCCGGCCCCTACCGTTTCTGGCATCACCGACATCACTTCGAAGAGAAAGACGGAGGAACGCTGATGACTGATCTGGTGCACTACTCAGTCGGAAAGTGGATTTTCGGCGATCTCGCCCATGTGGTCTTTGTAAGACGTCAGTTGGAGAAGATTTTTGGATTTCGTCGCGAGATCCTGGAGAAGAAATTCAAGACGTAGGGATCACTCGTTGTATTGAGGATCAGTGAGCGTTTTCAAAAAGGCGATGAGAGCCTTTTGATCGGCCTCGCTCAGTTTGAGCCCTTCGGCAGGCAACAGTTTGTCAAGGGTCGGGCTTTTGTGAAGGGGGCCGTTGTAGTGTTTGATGACATCTTCCAATGTTTCCAGTCGTCCATCGTGCATGTAAGGGGCGGTTAACTCGACATTTCGAAGACTTGGCGTCAGGAAGAGTCCCTTGTCGGAATCTTTCTCGGTGACCCGATGGCGCCCGAGATCTTTGTCGTGTTTGAGCCCGTTGTTTCGAAATTCAAAATCCGAAAATTGAGAGCCGCTGTGACATTGGAAACATCCGGCTCCACCCATCGATGGTTTGGTGTCAAAGAGTTTCCGGCCTCGAGTTTCCAGAGGATCGAGTTTGGCCTTTCCGTCGGCGACCTGGTCAAATTTGGAGTCGTCGCTGATGAGGGAGAGAAGATAGTTTTCGAGAGCGAGGCTCAGTTTCTCGGGATTGACAGGTCCCGGGCCGTAGGCGTTTTCGAATTCCTTGAGGTAGCCACCACGTCGATTCAGCCGATGGATGACGTGATTGAGATTGGCAGCCATTTCACGATGATCCTGGATCGGCTCCAGGACCTGATCCCGTAGCCGTTCTTTCCGCCCGTCCCAAAAGAAATGATTCTTCCAGGCCAGGTTAAAGAGAGGCATGGAGTTTCGTGTTCCGGTTCGGCCTTCGAAGCCACGGGAGAATTGCCGGTCGTCCGAAAAGGCGTAGTCGACGACATGGCAGGCCGCGCATGATACGGTGCCGTCGATCGAGAGAATAGTGTCGTTGAAGAGACGGTCGCCAAGGGCGATCCGTTCCTTGGTTAGAACATTGTCTTTTGGGAGCTCTGGAGCAGGAAAGTGCTTCGAATACTTGAGCTCGTGGAGAGTGTTGGATTTCGGCGGCTCTTCTGCAGCCGCGGCCATTGGCAGAAGGGCAGGGAGGGCGGACAGGAACTTTTTCAACACGCAGAAAGCCTACCACAGAATCCGGGATTTCGAAGAGGGGGATTCTGCTACTCTGCGTCGGAGGCCCCACTGTTCTCAAACTTGGACTTCATCATTCCTTCCGCCATCTTGATGCCAAAGAGGGCGAGATCGCGGATTTGATTCTGTTGGCTGGTAAAGGCCTCCTGTTGAGGAGGTTCGAGAATCCCATCGGTCTTGGTGGCAAGAATCTCCTGCATCTCTGCCCAATCATTGGTGAAGCGGTCGGCCACGCCGGGGCGGGCGAATTGGTTCATACCTTCTCGTCCTTCCCACTCGTGGAGCATTCCTGATTCATCGCGGGCGGCATACATGGCCTCGATGAGTTGTTTCTCCTGGGGATCGGAAAGCGGAGAGCCGGATTCCGAGATCGCAGAGCGAATGGTGGAGAGCTGCTCGTATTCCCGGCGCCGGTCCTGATAGTGTCTGAACCGTTGGTAGTCCTCCTCGTTGTTGAGGAATTTCTTGATCTCCTCCCGTCGGGCTTCCTTGTCTGATTCCATTTTCTCGAGGATGGCGAGTCGTTCCTGGTCGGTCTTGGCATTGAAGAGCTGCAGTCCCACTGCGTCTTCCGCCCCGACATCGGCGGAGAGGAGACCGGTGAAGTATTCCTCTTCCTCATCGGTGAGATCCATTTCCTTGATGAGCCCCCGGTAAATCCGGGCTGCCTTGATCCGTCCTTCTTCGGACATCATGGCCTTGCCGATGGGGTTTTCCATGATCTTGCGGAGGGATTCACCCAAATCGGCATCGGCGGAGCTTTGTGCATTCGCGGTGCTGTTCTGTCGGTTGGACGCCGCAGACCGGCTTCCGGTAGATCCGGAGGAAGCCTTCGAAACCCGGCGTTCTGAGGAGGACGCCGCTTTTTCCAGTCGGGTAATTTCTTCGCGCAGGTCGCGGGTGGTGTTTTCCTGTTTGGAGTAGACTGCCGCCAAGGCGACTGCGAGGACGAGGGAGAGAATCCAGGGGAGCAGATTTTTCATAATGCCGGTCTCTTTACCCCTGTTTGAGCGCAGGAGCGATGAGAAAAGAGAAGGCTGATTGTATCGGGAGGTCATTTTCGGGAGACTTTTTTCTTTTCCCGGCTCACATGTTGGACAGCATTCCCGGGAGCGAGCGCTCGAGAATTCCAGAGAAGAAGATGATCGAACTAGAAGATTTTTTTGAAGATGTGATTGGCAAAACCCTTCGCGGATCGGGGATGGCTGATGGGGTGTTGTCCTTTCTCAGCGGGGTCGATGAGGAGACCATCGCCAAGCTCAAGAACGGGGAATTTGATGAAGCCGCAGTGCGGGCGGTCGCTCCGCCTCTGGGATTGTGTGCGGATTCCCTGGTGGAATTGGGCAATCGGGCCTGGCAACCGAATGCAGTTGAGATGGAAGGTTTGGTGCAATTCAATACCGACTTTCAGGGAGAGATGACGGTGAATTCTTATCTCATCTATGATCCCCAGACCAAGGAGGCGGCATTGTTTGACACCGGTGCAAATGCCGATGGTGCTCTCGAAAAAATTTCCGAGCTGGGTCTGCAGCTGAAAACTCTCTTCATTACCCATACGCACGTGGATCACATCATTGATCGCGACAAGGTGGTGGCGGCCCATCCCGAAGTTCGTGTTCTTGTGAATGGCAAGGAATCCATCGCGGGAGCGGAACGCTTTGCGGCTGGAGATACTTTTTCGATCGGGACTCTTCGCGTGAGCACCCGTCTGACGTGGGGACACTCCCCGGCGGGAACGACTTATGTCGTGCATGGTCTGGCTCGCCCGGTGGCAGTGGTAGGTGATGCGCTCTTTGCCCAGTCGATGGGTGGGGGAGTGATTTCCTTCCAGGATGCTCTGGCAACCAATCGGTCTGAAATTTTCACTCTCGAAGATCAAACCGTAGTTTGTCCGGGGCACGGACCCATGACCTCGGTGGGTGAGGAAAAAGCCCACAATCCCTTCTTTCCCGAATACAAGTAATCAACCATCAACGTAGAACACATTATGAGCAAAGTAGCATTTGTCGGAGTCGGTCGCATGGGTGCCAATATGGCCCGCCACCTTCAACTCGATTGCGGACACGACATCACCGCGGTCTATGACGTCAACAAAGAAGCCTCCGCTGAAATCGCCGGAGAACTCGATGCCAAGGATTGCGCCACCTTGGCCGAAGTGACCGAAGCAGCGGACATCATCTTTACCGTGGTGACCAATGACGACGCCATGCGGGCCATTTATCTGGGCGAAGGCGACAACTTGTTGGTGGGGGCTGAAGGCAAGGCTTTCGTGAACTGCGCGACCTTGTCGCCGGGGATTCACAAGGAAGTCTATGAAGCTGGCAAAGGAGCGGGTGCCGAGGTGCTCGAAGGAGCGATGGCTTCTTCGATTTCCCAGGCCCGTGAGGGAACGCTTTTCCTGATGATCGGAGGTGACGAAGAGGTCTTTGAGAAGCACAAGGAGATCCTCGATCAGCTTTCTATCAACCTCCGTTTGTGCGGTCCGATTGGTCGGGCCGCTGAAGTGAAAGCCTTGGTGAACATGGTGATGAACATCAACACGGCGGCCTTGGCCGAGGGCTTGGGGCTCGCCGATGCGCTGGGCCTTGATCTCCAGATGGTCTGCGACATTTTTTCCCAGACCGGGGCGAACAGCCGGGTGTTGGAGACCGATTCCGAAGACATGATCGATCGTGATCACGAGTGCTGGTTCTCGGCCGAACACGCGGCCAAGGATTCAGGAATTGCGGCAGACATTGCGGCTGAGCAAGGAATCAGCCTGCCGGTCAACGATGCCACCAAAGCCCAATACGACAAGATGGTCGAAGTGGGACTTGGAGGACTCGATAAGTCCGGCATCGCAGAGCTGACCTTCAAAGGGCGCGGGGCCTAGATAAGAAACCAATCAAAGAAAAAGCCCGGCTGCGAAGTGGCAGCCGGGCTTTTTTGTTGGGAAGCATCAGTCTTTCGAAGCCTTTGGATCGAGGGCGTCTCGAAGACCGTCTCCAAGGAAGTTGAAGGCGAAGAGAGTGAGGGAGAACATAATGGCCGGAATAGCGAGAACCGTGATGTTGGTTTCGAGATAGTTTGCCCCTTCCTGGATCAACTTGCCCCAAGAGGAATTGGGAGGTTCAATTCCCAGCCCGATGTAGCTCAAGGTGGCTTCGTAGAGAATAAAGCTCGGGATCGTCAGCGTGGCATAAATGATGATGGGGCCCAACATGTTGGGGAGAATGTGCCGGAACAGGATGCGGCGGTGGCTCAGGCCCAGGGATCGAGCGGCCTCCACGAACTCCTGTTTGGCGAGTGAGGCAGCCGAAGAGCGAACGATCCGTCCCATCGAGAGCCAGCCGAATCCAGCAATGGCGAAGGTGAGGGGAATGAGATTCGCGAAGCGAAGGACGTTGTTGTCGTCCCAGCCCCAGTCGTTGATGAGAATGCGGGCTACATCGTCAACGTGCCCGCTGATGATCTCGCGAAAGAGAATCACGATGATGAGGAATGGCATGGCCAGTAGTCCGTCGACCACCCGCATCATGGCATTTCCGATGCGTCCGCCGACGTAGCCGGCGATTCCGCCGTAAATCACACCGATGGTGACAGTGAGAAGGGTGGCAATGATCGCCACCAGGAGTGAGATCTGGCCGCCTTGAAGAACGCGCATGAGAAGGTCTCGTCCGAGCTGATCGGTTCCGAGCAGCCCTCCGTTCCCGAACCCGGCGAAGCGATTCGACAAGTCCTGGTCATTTCCGCTGTAGCCCATCCATGAGAGGATGGGAGCGACAATGAAACAGGCGAAAAGAATGAGGATCACAATGATCCCGCCAAGCATGGCCAGTTTGTTTTTCTTGAGACGGATGTAAGCATCGGCCCAGAGGCTGGAGCCCTTTTCGACGGAAGCAGCTTCGACTGGAAGACTTTGGGAAGTGGATTCCATGACGTGTTAGGAGTTGCGGAGTTTGGGGTCCATGAAGATGAGAGCGAGGTCGGACATCAGGTTGGCGATTCCCATCAGGATGCCATAGAATAGAACGAGTCCCAGAACTAGGTTGTAGTCCTTCGAAGTGATGCCGAGGACAAAGTGCTGGCCCATGCCTGGAACCAGGAAGATGTTTTCGACTACAAATGATCCGGTGATGATGGCTGCGAAGGCCGGTCCGAGGTAAGTCACTGCGGGCATAAGAGCCGGGCGAAGTGCGTGCTTGGTGATAATCTGGAGATTTGGAACTCCTTTTGCGCGGGCTGAGCGGATGTAGTCTTGCGAGAGGACATCCAGCATGCCTCCCCGGGTCAGTCGCGCGAGGTAAGCGGCCACGCCGAAGCAAAGAGTGATAGCCGGAAGGATGATGTCGGAAGGTCGCTGCCAACCTGCGACGTTCAACCAGCTCAGTGGTTTCGCGATCCCCAGCTGGAAAATGGGTCCGAGGACGAAGGCCACGATACAGATTCCAGCCATCGCGATGACCATGGCTGCATAGTCCTGCCATTTGTTGTGGAAGAGGGCGGCGACCACGCCGAGAGGGATTCCAATGGCCATTCCCAGAAAAAGGGAGAGTAGACCGAGTTTCAGGGAGACGGGAAAGGACTCCGCGAGAAGAGTGGTGACCTTGCGACCTTTCATGGCCAGAGAGTCGCCAAAGTCTCCATCGACCAGAATGTTCTTCCAATACTTGGCATATTGGATCGGTAGCGGCTTATCGAGACCGTAGTAGGCTTCGAGGGCCGCCTGTTCTTCAGGCGAGGTGGCCTTGTCACTGGCGAAGGGGTTGCCGGGGATGGCTCTGACGGCAAAGAAGGTGAAGGTGACCAAGAGGAACACCACCACCAGGGTTTGCAGGATTCGAGAGAGGATAATGCGGAGCATGGGAAAGTGAGTTAGTTCTCTTTGATCTCGACGAACTTGTAAGGGTGGTTGTTGAGAAGGAGCGGATGCCAGTTTTTGACTTCAGGCCTGATCAGATAGTTGGTGGTGTACCAGTAGATGGGGAGCACAGGGGTGTCGTTCATCATGGTTTTCTCAGCTTCGGAAAGAATGCTCATCCGGGTCGGGACATCGGCAGTGTTTTCAGCTTTGCGGAGGAGGTCTTCGAAGGCCTTGGAACTCCAACCGGTGTTGTTGTTGCCGCCCCCGGCCACCCACATTTCGAGGAAAGTGGTGGGGTCGAGATAGTCGCCGATCCATCCCGCCACCACGATGTCGTAGTCGGCGTCATACTGTTTCTGAAGGTAGGTGGTCCATTCCCGTTGTTGGATGCGGACCTTGATGCCGAGATGTTTCTGCCACATGGCCTGGAGAGCTTCGGCCTCCCGCAGGCCGGAATCCGAGTTGGTGGTGAGAAGGTCGATATCGGGGAACGATGAGGTCGAGGCGTATCCGGATTCCTTGAGGAGGGCTTTGGCTTTTTCGGGATCGAATTGGATCAGACCGGGGACCACGTAGTCGCCGAAGGGAGGCACGATTCCCGAAGCGGGCTTTTGTCCGCCTTGAAGGATCTTTTCGCAGATCGATTTTTGATCAATGGCGAGTGCGAACGCGCGACGGACTTTCGGGTTGTCGAAAGGTTTGTTGAGTGTGTTGACGCGCAAGAAGCGGGTGCCGACGTATGATTCCTGGCGAAGTTGATCGGGGTATTTCTCCTTGGCCATCGGAATCAGTTCGGAAGGAACGGTATAGGTCAGATGGAGCTGGTCATCTCCGAACATTCGGGTTTCGGTGTAGTAATTATTGATGGGCATGTAGCGGATGCCATCAAGCTTCACCTGGTCGGCGTCCCAGTAGTGCGGGTTGCGTTCGACTTCGAGAAGGTGGTTGGTTCGCCAGGTCTTCAATTTGAAGGCTCCGTTGCTGACGATGTTTTCAGGGTTGGTCCAAGGGGAGGAGTAGGCGGTGTTGATTTCGCCATGCTTCAGGACAATGTGTTTGGGAACGGGATACCAGGTGTAGTGTTTGGTGATCTCCAGAAGGAAAGGGGTGGGGCCTCGAAGGTTGATCTTGAGAGTGTGGTCGTCGATCGCTTCGACTCCAACCTTGGCGGTGTCCCAGAGGTTGGGCTTTCCGGCCTCGTGGTGGGCAATCAATCGATCGAGGACAAGTTGCCTCACCTCCACCGGAACCTCATCGGTCCAGTGAACGAGTTCGAGGTTCTCCTTCAAGTAGATCAGCTGGTCCTTGCTGAGCTTGTCGATTCCCTTGGCATTGAAGAAGATCTTTTGATCCACTTTGGAGAGTAACTTGAAATCGGAACCTTCCTTGTTGAGCTTGTCAAAGTCGGGTGTTTCTCCTTCGAGCAAATATTTCGAGAATTTCTCGCGATCCCGTTCTTCGAGCTCGGCGAATTTTTTGTCTGCGAATTTGGAGGGGGAGATCTTGTCATCTCCTCCGAAGTTGGCTTCCTTGAGGATTTCCCACTTGAGAGGGAACTCGGGATCGGTGGAGCAGAGGAGTTGGCCATACTTGTTTCGATGGTAAGCCTCGCCGTTGCGGAGGAAGTAAAGCATTTCGGCGTATTTGGCGGGCCAGTTCGGATCAGGTGAGAGCAGGCGTTTATAGGAAAAGGCGAAATCGTGGGCCGTGACGGGATGGCCGTCGGACCATTTGGCCTCGGGGTTGAGGGGGAAGATCCACTCGGTGAAGTCCTCGGAGTGCTTGATTTGATCGCGGATTGCGACGCCATCCACCGAAGTGCTGTCTTTGGACGGGTGATCGACCACCAGTCCTTCGAAGAGAGCCCGGATGATATTGGACTCGAGAACTCCGGAGACAAGGTGGGGGTCGAGGCCTTTTGGTTCGTTGGAATTCCCCACAATGAGGATGTTTTCTTCGTTGGCGATCTCGATGTCAGATCGGCTTTCGCATGACACGAAGGCCAGGCCGGCAACGGCGAGTAGGGTGGTGGTCCTGATCACGGAAAAAACCTCTGACAAATTGGGACGAAAGGGAATGAATTTTTCCCTTTCGTCTCTTTCATTTGACAAGACAGGGGGGTTGCAACGAGAAGTCTTTCTGTCACGGTCACGCCTTCACGAATGAAAGTCTATTTTTTGCGCCGCCTTTTACTTGTTCCGCTGACAGTGCTGGGGGTGACTTTCATTGTTTTCGGTATCACCCGGGTGATGCCGGGGAGCCCGCTTGAGCGTGAGTTGCAGGCCGCCGCCGCTGGAACCAGCGAAGGCGGAGGCGGAGGCGGCAGTGGCGGAAAGAGCGGCGCTCTCTCCGAGGAGCAGATCGAGGCCTTTGAGCGGGAGTATTTGTACGACAAAAACGTCGTGGTGGCTTATCTGACTTGGTTGGGGCTCTATCCGCGCGAGCGTCTCTATAGTGACGAGGAATTCAAGCCCACGCAGGCCGACGGGCAGGTGAGCGAGGAGAAGATCGGGGGGAGCATTGTCGAAGACCCCGAGAAGCAGGTTTTGATCAGTCTGGCTGGAACGGGGCGTCCGGTCTTGGTGCAGCGCAAGGACGGAGCGATTGAATGGGCCAGGTATGTGGATCAGTCCAAGCCCCGATCGGAGTGGCAGGATATCACTGAGGATGGCTGGAAGTTCCGCTACGAAACGGCGGAAGAGCGATTTGAAAGACATGTGGAGCGGGAAGGGGAGGACACCAAGAGAACGGTCGAGAATTACCTACCGAGGGCGGTTATTTTCAAATCGCGGATTTCCGGCCTCTTGCAAGGTGACATGGGGCGGTCCTCGGCTTTCGGGGAACCTGTCTCGGGATTGATCATTTCGCGGATGCCGGTGGCGCTCTACTTTGGCATTTTGACGGCCATCCTGACCTACGGAGTGTGCCTCCCTCTGGGCATCCTGAAGGCGATCAAACACCGGACTCCGATTGATAATTTGAGCTCGGTGCTCATTTTCTTTGGATACTCGATTCCGGGCTTTGCCTTGGGGGCGCTCTTGCTGGTTTATTTGGGAGCTTACAAGCCGATCTTCCCCATGGTCGGTTTGGTTTCGGAGAATTTCGATGCCATGACTATGCCTGAGAAGGTCAAGGACCTGGCCTGGCACACGGTCTTGCCCTTGATCAGTTACGTCATCGGTTCCTTCGCCTGGATGACCATGATGATGAAGAACAATCTCATGGATAATCTCGCCGCCGATTACGTCCGGACCGCGGTGGCCAAGGGAGTCAGCTTCAACAAGGCGGTCTTCCGTCATGCCTTCCGGAATTCCTTCATTCCCATCGCCACGAGTCTCGGACAGTTGATTACCATCATCGTGACCGGCAGTCTCCTGATCGAAACGGTCTTCGATATTCAAGGATTCGGTCTTCTCCAATTTCGCGCCATTACTGCTCCCGATCAGATGCTCATTATGGGCACGCTTACCGTCGCCTCCTTCCTCATGGTCATGGGGAACATTCTTTCAGATATCATCGTCGCCCTGATCGACCCGAGGGTGAAATTCCAATAAGTGATGAAGCTCGTTATTGGCATTTTGTTGATGGTTGCTGCCGGCCTGAGCTATTGGGCCGATCTGGCAGGATTGAAGCTGCCGACCATCAGCTGGGGATACAACTTCGGCCGATCGGCCAAAAACCTGGACCTTCCCTTTGATTTTCTGGAGACCTGGGTGGAGAAGGCCGGTCATATTACAGCGGTGATCGTGGCCCTGATCGGTCTCTGGTTGATTCTTGGGAAGCTGCTGAGCGGACCGCCGAATCCCGTGACCCTCCGTAAGATCCAGCGTTTCAAGTCGATCAAGCGGGGTTATTATTCCTTCCTGATCCTCTTGTTCCTGGCTGGTCTGGCGGCGTTGGATCAGTTGATTGTCGGCAAAGAGGCCCTCGCGGTGAAACACGAGGGCAAGTGGACCTTTCCGGCGTTTACTCAGAAGCTCGAGAAGAACTCGGACTTTGGGATTAACGATCCGGCCAAGAAGGATCTGGTGCCCAACTATCGGGAACTGAAAAAGGAGTTTTCGGAGAAGGAAGGTTCGATGGTGATCCTACCGTTGCGTCCCTACGATCCGGCTCAGGATACCATCAGCGCCCTGGCCAAGATAGTCGACCCCAAGGAGTCGGAGTATAGTGGCTTGGCGACCCGCCTTTATGACCCGGACCGGCCCGAAAATCCCCATCTTCGATTCACCTATCGAAACGGACTGCGGCACGGCGATGCCCAAGGGTGGAACATTAATGACGACCGGGTTTACAAGGCCAAGTATGAGAAAGGCGAGCTGGTCGAGGGTTCTGAAGAGTGGGAAGGTGAGGGAGCTTTGGAGGAGTTTTTGAAGGCCTCACCGGAGCAGGAATATGACGTCAGTTATCCTCCGTCGGATCCTCAGTGGTCGTATCCGCTGGGGACAACTTCCAGGGGTGAAGATGTCGTGGCTTACCTTTATGGCGGACTTCAGGTGAACTTCCAGGCGGCCCTGATTTTCATTCCCTTGGTTTATTTGGTGGGAATCACGGTGGGGTTGCTGATGGGATATTTTGGAGGGTGGTTTGATCTGGTGGTGCAGCGGATGATCGAAATCCTCTCCAACATTCCTTTCCTCTTCGTGGTCATGATCATTCGGTCGGCGGTGCCTCCACAGTATTTGAATGTCGTGGGACTCTACTTGATTCTGGGGATCCTCGGACTCTTCGGTTGGATGGGAATGACCTACCTCATGCGGACCTCGGCTTTGAAGGAAAAGGCCCGGGACTATATTGCGGCCAGCAGGGTGATGGGAGCGGGCGTTCCGCGAATCTTGTTTCGTCACCTCATGCCGAATTCGGTGGCCATTTTGGTAACCTTGGTTCCGTTTTCAATTTCCGGTCTTGTTCTTTCGATGACCGCCCTGGATTACCTCGGCTTCGGTCTCCCGGACCAGTATGCCAGTTGGGGTAAGCTTTTGAAGGACGGGCTGAGCTCCTTGTCATCACCGCTGCTGGTTTCCTCGGCCTTCTTCTGTTTGGTGGGGATGTTGGTGTTGGTCACCTTTGTTGGTGAAGCAATTCGTGAGGCTTTTGACCCGAAGAAGTATACATTTTATCGTTAACGATTATGCGCTGGCTCCTTCTCATCATTCCTTTCTTGATCATCTCGTGTCAGCCGGATGAAGACCCCTACGTCGCGGGGCTGGGCTTTGACGAGTATGTCCCGGTCTACAACGACTACATGAAGAAGTGGAATGCCGGGAAGTTGAAGGAAGCAAAGGACGAGTTGTCCAAGGCAGCCCCTGATTCTCCGGAGGCCAAGGATGCCGAGAAAGCGGTGGCTCGTTTCGAGCGTCGGATTGCCTTGGGAGACTACTTTAGTTTCAAGAAGCCCGAAGATGTTCCTGCTGACCTTGTCTGGAATGACGGAATGGATGAGCCGGAGGATTCCGATCCCAATGCCAAGAAGGGTGGGGTCTTTCGTTATTTTGTCTCGAGCTTTCCTCCGACCTTGCGTCCTTTCGGGTCTTCCTCAAACAGCGGAATGCGGGGTGAGCTTTACGATGATGTCCAGCTCGGGCTGGTGGCCTTGAACCGTCTCAATAGTTCGGTCATTCCGGGAGTGGCAAGGGAATGGGCGCCGGGGCCGGACAAGCGGACGTGGTATTTTCGACTGCACGAGGACGCGGCCTATTCGGATGGTGTCGAAGTGAAAGCCCGGGACTTTGCCGTTTCCATTTACCTCCGGATTTCCGACTACGGGAATTCTCCCTATTACAAACAATATCTCCGCGAAGAAGTGGCCCAGATCGCGGTGTATGACGAGCACACCTTGTCGATCACCTTTCCCGAGGAAAAGAGTGAGCTGATGATGTACAATACCATCGGAACCTTTTCCCCTTCGCCTCCTCATTTCTATGAAGAATTCGGTCCCGACTACGAGGAGCGATACAATTGGAAGCATCAGCCCAACACGGGGCCTTATTTCGTCAAAGACGAAGATATTGACAAGGGGGTTTCGATCACCCTCACCCGGAACAAGGACTGGTGGGGGAATGACAAGAAGTTCTACCGCTATCGCTACAATCCGGACAAGATCGTTTGGAGAGTGATTCGCGACCGCGACAAGGCTTTTGAGCTTTTCCGGGCAGGACAGCTTGAGATGGATCTCGTGTCAGGTCCCAAATCCTGGTACGAAAAAACCGAATTTCAAAAGGTCTACGATGGTTTTATCGAGCGTCATTGGTGGTACAATGATTTCCCGCGCCCGCAGTTCGGCGTGGAGATGAATCTCGATCGGGCCAAGCTCAAGGACATCAATGTCCGACTGGGGTTGGCTCACTCGATGAACTACGAAAAGGTCATCAAGGTGAAGTTCTGGGGGGACTACAACCGGCTTCCCGGGTTTGTGGATGGCTTTGGAGATTACGTGAATCCGGAGGTGCAGCCCTGGCCGTTTGATCCGGCCAAGGCCAGAGAGTATTTTGCCAAGGCTGGGTTTACCGAAGAAGAGGATGGTATCTTGAAAAAGCCCGACGGCACGCGGCTTGAATTCACTCTCAGTCATTATGCCATCCGGACATACAGTGAAATCATGTCGGTGCTTCAGACGGAGGCAAAGAAGGCCGGGGTGGACCTTATTCTTGATGCCAAGGATCCGAGTATTATTTTCACAGAGGCCATGGACAAGAAGTTCGAGCTGACCCACGTGGCTTGGTCGGTACAGCCGCCGTATTTTTCGTTCTACGAATATTTCCACTCGCGCAATGCCTACGACGAGCAGGGCAATATTAAAGAGAAGACCAACAACGTCTTCGCCTACAAGGATCCCGAGATGGACAAGTGGGTGGAAGAATACCGCCAGACTTCCGACGAGGATCTCAAGAAGAAGTTGGCCCACAAGATTCAGAAACAGGTTTATGAGCGCTGCGTGTTCATTCCCGGATGGAAACGGGATTTTGAGCGGGTGGCGTGTTGGCGATGGTTGCGCTGGCCCAATACCGAAACAGTGAAGTTCTGTCCTCCGATTGTTTCCTATCCATACGAGCATTACAGCTTTTGGATTGATGAAGAGATGCAGGCCGAAACCAAGGAGGCCATGCGGAGCGGAAAGACCTTCCCGGAAGTGCAGAGCGTGGTGGAGAAATATCGAAAAAAATGAGCAGCTTGTTGGACATCAAGGAGCTGGTGACCAGCTTTGATACGGACTCCGGATGGGTCCGTGCCGTTGACGGGATTTCCTTCTCGGTGGAGGAGGGCAAAACCGTCGGATTAGTGGGAGAATCAGGTTGCGGCAAGACGGTGACCGCGATGTCCATCATTGACCTCTTGCCCAAGCCATCCGGGCATGTGCTCGAGGGCGAAATCAATTTCAAGGGGCGCGATTTGCGACAGTTCAACCATCGCGAAATGCGCAAGGTTCGGGGCGGTGAAATCGGAGTGATTTTCCAGGAGCCGATGGCGGCCTTGAACCCGGTCCATCGGATCGGCAAGCAGTTGGTCGAGATCCTCAGGCTCCACGAGAAAATGTCCAAGCGGAAAGCCCTGCAAAAGGCGGTGGAATTGCTCGATGCGGTGGGAATTCCCGCGCCGGAGAAACGGATTTCCAACTATCCGCACCAGCTTTCCGGTGGGATGCGGCAGCGGGTGATGATAGCCATTGCCCTGGCTTGTGAACCGGATCTCTTGATTGCCGATGAGCCGACGACGGCCCTCGATGTCACGGTGCAGGCCCAAATTCTCGACTTGATCGAATCGATGCAGAAGAAGCTGGGCATGGCGGTCTTGATGATCACTCACGACCTTGGCGTGATTGCCCAGAATTGTGACGAAGTGGTGGTGATGTATGCGGGACGAATCGTGGAAAGAGCTCCGGTGAAGGAGTTGTTTGCCAATCCTCGTCACGCTTATACCAAAGGGTTGTTGTCTTCGATTCCCCAAATTGACAGCGTGCGGAAAACGCAGCTCAACACCATTCCCGGACAGGTTGCTGCCATTCAGGATTTTGTGGCGGGATGTCGTTTTTGTCAGCGGATGGACCGCGATGATTCCACGTTGTTGCGTCAGCGCCCCGAATACCGTGAGATTTCTCCCGGTCACTGGGTGGAAACCTGTCCCGAATGTTTTCAGGCATGATTGAAGAAAGGAACAAGCTCCTGGAGGTTGAGGATCTGCGAATGCATTTTCCGGTGAAGGGCGGAGTCATGATGAAGCAGGTCGGCGCGGTAAAGGCGGTCGACGGGGTGAGTTTTCACATTGAAAGTGGTGAGACCCTGGGATTGGTGGGGGAGTCCGGATGCGGCAAGTCGACCCTCGGCAAGGCCGTGGTGCGTTTGGAGAACCCAACGACGGGGAAGATTTCCTTCAAAGGGAATGACATCACCCATATGCGGCAATGGCGACTCCGGAAGTTGCGTCAGGATTTTCAGATGGTCTTCCAAGACCCGGCCGAGTCGCTGGATGCGAGGATGTCCGTGGGAGACTTGGTGGCCGAGCCCTTGGTCATCCAGCGAATGGGAGGGCGTAAGTTTCGACGCGATAAGGTAGCCGAGCTTTTGGATCGGGTTGGCTTGCCCAAGAACGCGGCGCAGAAGTTTCCTTTTGAATTCTCCGGCGGACAACGTCAGCGGATCGGAATTGCCCGGGCTCTCGCTGTCAACCCGGATCTTCTGATCCTCGATGAGCCGGTGTCGGCTCTCGATGTGTCCGTGCAGTCACAGGTGATGAATCTCCTGCTGGATCTTCAGCGGGAATTCTCGATGTCCTATCTCTTCATCGCCCACGATCTTGCGGTGGTGAAGCACATGAGTGATCGGATTGCGGTGATGTATCTTGGTAAGATCGTCGAGATGGCCCCGGCCGATGAAATCTACAAAAATCCCCGCCATGCCTATACCAAGGCTTTGCTGTCGGCCATTCCTGTTCCCGATCCCACGGTGCAGAAGGATCGGGTGATTCTGGATGGAGATGTGCCCAGTCCGATTGATCCTCCGGCGGGGTGCGCCTTTGGGCATCGGGTCGGACACGAGAAGTATCCCGAGAGTATTGGCAAGGAGCTTCCGTTCGAAGAAGTTGCTCCCGGACACTTGGTTCAGAAGTGTCCCTGCTGTGTGTCCTAGACCAGGGCGTCGACGCAGAATTGGGACCAGGTCTCAAGCGAACCGTAAAGCTCGCCCTTGAGGTCGGCTGCGGTTTGAAAGGCGAGATTGGCGATGGGGTCTTCGCCCGAGGTGACCTGATTGGTTTCCAATTCAAAAACATGGACCACTCCGAGGTGGACTTTTCCAACGTCGTTGGAGTCATCGTTCAGAAGTCCGACAATCTTGTTCTTGTGGCCGCCGGTGATGCAGAGTTCTTCTTCAATTTCCCGTTCCACACCTGCGAGGTAGGTTTCGCGTCCGAGTGGGTCGGCCCGTTCATCGACCGGATTAATGTGTCCGCCGATACCTACCGAACCGAGGGCATGGAGTCGGCTTTCGCCGCCACTCTTACCACGGGTGTAGTGGAGGTAGCTGCCGTCGTGATGGAAGAGGGCGTAGGGGATGATCTGTTTGAAGGAAGGATCCTCCTCGGCCTTGCCCCGATCCATGAAGAAATTGTTGGCGGGGTCGAGGATGGCTTCGAGGTATTTCAAGACATCAGTCTCGATCCCCTGGAAAGCTCCGAGCTTGTCAAAGAGCTCGCGGGGGATGACGAGGATTTCTTCTCCGTTATAGTCGCGCATGGTCGGGTAGATCAGTTAGAGGAAGATTTGACGAAGGCGGCCACTTTCGAGGCGTCGCCATCGGCCGCCCAGACTTGCCGGAGGAAGTCGGCGGGGTGAATGTTGCCGTTCCGGGCGAGGAAGCCGCGATCGCCTCCGCAGCTGAACATCAGGTTGGGATCGAGTTCTCCGCGGAGCTTGGCTTCGGCCTTGGCAATGATGCGGGGAAGGTAGGCGATGCCGTTCAACTCCTCGTCGCGGGCTGGAATGTCGCCTGATCCGATTTCTTTCGAGCTGTGCTGGCTGTCCTGCATCACCTGGAAATAATCTCGTCTAACCGCGGCCACCAGCAGAGCGGTGGATTCGGCGGGAACTCCCTCGTCGGCCAGATCCTCGACGAAATCAAAGAGTTCGCGTGGCTTGTATCCGATGCTGGCAAGGAAAGAGAGATCACCCTCTGAGTAGTAGCTGTTGAAGTCGGAATTACCCGCTTGGTATTGGGCGAGGCAGCGTTGGAAAAGTTCCAGAAATTGTTCGTTCCAGGTCATGTGAGGAACTTGCCTGATGGAGGCGGGGTGTCAATCCGGAGAGTGTGTTCGGAAGGGGCGTCTTGACGGGTGGAGGGAGAGTCGGCAGTTTTGGAGCCGATGAAAAATGGATTGATCGCTGGAGGAGGATTTTTGTTATTTTCAGTTCTGGGTTCCTTAGGGCAGGAAGCGAAGGAGTTTGTCCTGGCAAAGAAGGAATTCGCGACACCTGTGGGCAAGAGTTACTTGGCGGTGTACAAGAGCCAGATGCGTCACGCCAACGTCGACGTGGATACCCCGGACTTTAGTTATGAAGGCAAGATGGACTATTTGGCTGAGGAAGAGAGGCTGGTGACGTTCCCGAAGAAAGATCAGATCCGGTTTCAGGTTCGAAAGATGAGGCGGCAGCGGGAGGTCAGAGTCGATGGTTCGGAGCCGATTGAGACCGATGAACCCCACGAAATGGCTGGCAAAACCCTGTTGTTCGAGAAGAAGGAAGGTGTCTGGAGTGGGGGAATTGAGGGGGACAAAGCTCTCGAGAATGAGCACAAGGAGATTGCCGAGATGATTCAAAGGCTGAAGCTTTGGTTGAACAGCGGATGTGAGACCAAAAGATTCGGACTTGAGCCCAGAAAGGTGGGTGAAGAGTGGGAAGCCGATCCCTCGAGTCATCCCTTGATGGCGCCGTATAAGATCAAGGAGGGATCCTACAAACTTCGTTTCAAGGAAGTGAAGGAATTTTTGGGCGAGCCATGTGCGGTGATTGAGGCCGAATTCTCGATCGTCGCCGAAGGGTTGGTGGGAAGTGAGAAGGGAATGGTGCTGTCGACGAAGGGCACTTCGAGAACGATTCGGTCGCTGAAATCATTCATTGATTACAAATATAGTGACTCTAGCGATTACTCGATGGAAGGGCCGATCGAGGGAGGCGGGGAGGTTAAAACAGTCGGGAAACTAAAGATGGATGTGAAAATGGTTCCCCAGGATGAGAACGACGATGCAAAGGAAGAAGAGTGAGATGATGAAGAAGCTCTGGATATTGGTCGTCCTGTGTTTGGCCGGATGCGAGTGTGAACAAGCTCCTCCGTGGGTTGATTTTGCCGAAGAATCCTGGAAACCCCTGAGTTTCGGGGGTGAGGGAGCGGTGGCTTGGAACGAAGGGGTAATGCACCTCGATGCCGGGGCCGAACTCACGGGAGCTGTTTACGAAGGGGATTTGCCAAAGATGCCTTACGAAATCGAGCTGGAGGCCCGCAAGGTGACCGGGAGTGATTTTTTCTGTGGTCTGACCTTTCCGGTTCGGTCCAAGGAGGAGTGTGTGACCTTCATCGTGGGGGGATGGGGAGGAGGCGTTGTGGGCATTTCGTCGGTGGATGACCAGGATGCTTCTTCGAACGACACCACCACTTACCACAATTTTGAGGATGGCCAGTGGTATGCCATCAGGATCCGGGTGGAGGAGGAGGGGATTTCGGCTTTCATTGATGATGAACAGGTGGTTGATTTGGCGATCGAAGGAAAGACTTTGGGGCTTCGTCGGGGGGTGATCGAGCTCTGTGCTCCGCTGGGATATGCGGCATGGCAGACCGAGTCGGAATTCCGTGGAATGCGTTGGCGTTCTCTTGTTGATTAGGGCTTGTCATTTTCTGGATTAAAGGCTAGGGACACCCCCAACAACTTCTGACGACAGTAAGGAGTGGGTCTTCAAACCCGCTCTTTTTCGTCTCAGGAACCCACGAATTCACAATGACTACCGATATTGTCGCTCTCATCGAGTTCTACGAAAAGGAAAAGGCCATCGACCGCGATCGCGTTGTCGAGGCCCTGGAGTATGCCTTTTGCTCTGCTTACCGGAAGATGGTTCCGGGAGCCGATGCCATCGAGAGCCTCCGGGCCGACATCAACGAGAAGAAAGGGGATACCCGCATTTTTGCCAGCCTCGAGGTGGTGGCGGACGATGATTACGTCGATAAATTCAACGAGGTTCCGCTGCAGGTGGCAGTGAAAAAGGAGGCTGGAGCGACCGTGGGGGACCGGGTTGATTTCGACGTCACTCCGAAGAACTTCGGACGAATTGCCGTGCAAACCGCCAAGCAGACCATGATGCAGCGATTGCGTCAGGCTGAGAAAGAGAAGATTTACGACGAATTCAAGGATCGTGCCGGAGATATCGTAAGCGGATCGGTCCGTCGCTTTGAAAAGAGCGATGTCATGGTCGATCTTGGTAAATTCGAGGCCCGCATGCCATCCAAGGAGCGGGTGGGAACCGAGGAATACAATGTTGGCGACCGGATCCGGTGCTACGTCGTGTCGGTTGATAATGAAGGTCGCGGACCGGAAATCATTCTTTCCCGCAGCCATCCCAACTTCGTCCGCCGACTCTTCGAATCCGAAGTGGCCGAGATTTCCGATCGCACCGTCGAACTTCGTGCGGTGGCCCGGGAAGCCGGATACCGGACGAAAGTTGCTGTTTACACCCACGATGACAAGGTTGACCCGGTCGGGGCCTGTGTGGGACTTCGCGGAGCCCGGGTGAAAAATATCGTCCGTGAACTCAACAACGAGAAGGTGGACATCATTCGCTGGAATGAAGACGTGAAGGAGTTTGTTTCCGAGGCCCTCAAGCCGGCTCAGGTGCGAACCATCACTCTTGATGAAGAGGAGCGGGTGGTCAATGTGACGGTCGATGAAGAGGACCTTTCCAAGGCCATCGGACGTCGGGGGCAGAATGCCCGGCTGACTTCGAAGTTGGTGGGGTGGGACGTTCAGGTTCGCAAGGACGAGACCCAACATGAGAAATTTGAAGCCCGCGTGGGTGATGCCGCTTCCGATCTGGCGGAAACTCTTGGAATTGAGCCCGAGCTGGCGGACAAGCTTTTCCGGGCGGGTGGAGTGACTCCGGATATGGTGAGCCAGATGCCGGCCGACTATATCGCTTCGGCGCTCGAAATCGAGCTCTCGGAGGCCGAACGGATTTTGGCAGCTTCGCGAGGCGGAGAAGAAGGAGCGAACGAAGAAACTTCCGCTCCTGCCGACGCGTAAACGATCCCAAGCAAATTTTCTCCCTGAGATACCAACGATTTCCCCACTGAAAGACCCGAATCAGCATGGCCGACGACAAGAAACCCAAAGACTCCCAAGACGAAGTTCTCGACCTGGTGTCAGAGAAGCCAAAGCCCTCGCGTCGCGAGCGGCAACGTCAGGAGGCGGCCAAGATCAAGACGGTGGACGACCAAAAGAAGGCCGCACTTGATCTGGGAATCGAGGATGACGCCCCCAAGAAGCCGGCTGTTCGCAAGACCGAGAAGTCCGGGAAGGCGATCCTGCCGAGTATTTCCAACAAGTTGGATGAGACGCCGGACGTCGACTTTATCAAGCCGGCCGCCGAAACGCCTGCTCCGGCTCCAGCCGCCGAGGATGACTCGGAAGGGGAAGTTGAAGGCAATGTCATCAGCATCAAGCCCCCGATCATCGTTAACGATCTTGCCGCCAAGATGGGGGAGCCTCCCTTCAAGTTGATGGCGGATTTGATCAAGCTTGAGGTCTTCGTGGCCGCCAATCAGGCGATCGAGCCTGAGATTGCAGAAAAGCTTTGCGAGCTCCACGGATTTGTCTTCGAGCGTGAAAAACGGGAGAAGGGAGCCGGGGTTCACAAGGAAGAGGAAGTGATTGCCGAGCCGGAGCCGGAAGAAGAGGAGCCGGTCGAGAAGATGGAGTTTCGCGCGCCCATCATCACCTTCATGGGGCATGTCGACCACGGGAAGACCTCTCTGATGGATTACATCCGCAAGACCAAGGTCGCCAGTGGTGAGGCCGGCGGAATTACCCAGCACGTGGCGGCATACAGTGTGGAGCAGGGGGATCGCAAGATCACCTTCCTCGATACACCCGGTCACGCTATTTTCTCAAAGATGAGGGCTCGTGGAGCCGATGTCACCGACATTGTGGTGGTGGTCATTGCGGCCGACGACGGTATCATGCCGCAGACCAAAGAGGCCATCCAGCACGCCAAGGCAGCCGGCAAGACCATCATTGTGGCGATCAACAAGTGCGACCTTCCCGCCGCTGATCCAATGCGGGTGATGACCCAATTGATGGAGCACGAATTGGTGCCCACCGAAATGGGAGGGGATACCGAATGCGTCAAGGTTTCTGCACAAACCGGCGAGGGCGTCGAGGAGCTCCTCGACCTCATGGCACTTCAGGCCGAGGTTCTTGAATTGAAGGCCAATCCGACGGCTAATGTTCGGGCGGCAGTGATCGAAGCCAGCGTCAAGGCCGGCAAGGGAGCGACCGCTTCGGTCATCGTGGAAACCGGCACCCTGAAGAAAGGGCAGGCTTTTATTTGCGGACCATTCGCCGGCAAGGTGAAGCTTCTGGTCGACGACAAGGGCGAGCAGGTGAAAGAAGCAGGTCCGGGCAAGCCGGTGGAAGTTCTGGGTTTTGCGGAATTGCCGAATGTCGGCGATTCCTTGGTGGGAATGGACAACGAACGGGCGGCCAAAAAATTGTCCGAAGAGCGCCTCGAAGAGAAGCGCAAGGAACGGCTGGTTCAGCCTCGCAAATCACGTCTCGAGGACATGTTGCAAACTGTATCAGGAGGAGGAAAGACCCAGCTGAAGTTGATTCTCCGGACCGATGTGCAGGGAACGGCCGAGGCCATCAAGAATGCCATTTCCGAGATCGAGTCGGATAAGGTCGAGGCCAATTTCCTCATTGCGGGGGCTGGATCGATTAATGAATCTGACGTGCTCATGGCGAGTTCTGCGGACGCCATTATTCTTGGCTTTAACGTCAAAGTGGATGGCAAGGCGGTCAAGGCAGCCAAGGCTGAGGGTGTCCAGGTGAAGCTGTATTCCATCGTCTATGAACTCATCGACCAGGTGAAAGAGTCGATGCTGGGACTTCTCGATCCGGAAATTCGCGAAACGGTCATCGGAAGAGCTCTGGTGAAGCAGATTTTCCGCGTGAACAAGGGGAAGGCCGCTGGTTGTGTGATCAAGAGTGGCCGGGTGACCCGCACCGCTCATGCCCGGGTCCTCCGGGGCAAGCAACCGGTCTTCGACGGCAAGATGTCGACCCTGCGTCGTCACACCGAGGAAGTCGAAGAGGTCAAAGAAGGAATCGAATGCGGAATCCGTCTTGGGTCCTTCAATGAATACGAGGAAGGCGATATCATCGAGTGCTACACCCTCGATAAGATCGACCAAACCCTCTAAACTGGAGTCATGGCCAAGCGACTGGACCGGGTCAACGAACTGCTGCGGCGCGAAATCAGTGCCGTGGTCCAGCGGGATTTCGAGTGGAATGGCGCTCTCGTGACGATCAGTGAGGTGGACGTCACCCAGGATTTGAAGGAGGCCAAGGTCTTCGTCAGTGTGTTGGGCGGTTCTTCGCCCGGCGTTCTTGACCAATTGGAGCGGAAGCGGGGATTGATCCAGAGCAAAGTCTCCAAACGGGTGGTGTTGCGAAACACCCCGGTGTTGTCCTTCCGGCCTGATTCCTCGGCCTCGAGAGGGGTTGATGTCGTGAATTTGCTCGATGAAGTGGCGGAATTGCCGACGGCTCCGCCCGCCGAGGAGGACGAGTAAATCTTGGCGAGAGAGGAAAGGGGAGGTTTTCCTAAAGAAAGCTTCATTTTTCAGAGATGGGTGTTTGACAATCTCGGGGAGGATTTTGTTAAATCCTGCGAAGCAGTGGTGAAAACCACTCTCAAAGATCACGAACACCTAGAATTATGAGCGACGACACACCTCAGCCACCCAAGCCGCCCACCCCGATGAAAAAAACATCGGCTGTCCCTTTGAAGAAAGAGACCGTCCGAGTGACCTTGAAGGCCGATCCCAGTGTTCCGGGAGCCCCAACGCCTCCTCCTGCTCCTACCGCAGGTGCGCCGACGCCTCCTCCCGCTCCTACCAGCGGAGCTCCGGCCCCTCCTGCTCCGGCCCCGACGATTCCTTTGAAGACCGCCCCGGCGGCACCTACCACCCCGGCGCCTGCTCCGACCATCGCGCTCAAGACTCCGACCGCTCCCGCTGGTGGAGAAGCCGGACCCGCAACCGTCCCTCTTCAGACCAGTGGCGCCGCCGGCGCTCCTACGACCCAGCCTCTTCCACAAGCGACCGTTCAGCTTCAAAGCACCCAGCAATTGGGCGCTCCCACCGGAACGGCTACGGCACCGACGATGGCGACCATTGGAACCATCGCCACTGACGACGATGAGGAGGAAACCGACACCATTCCAACGGTGCTTTCCATCCTGGCGTTCGTGCTCAGTCTCGCTGTGCTCGCTCTGGCCCTGATGACCTGGACTCAGGAGCATCAAATTGGCGAGCTATTCAACTAATTCATACCGCGTAGAACAAAGACTTATGTTCCTTCCAATTCTCATTTTCCTTGTAGCTGCAGGGGTTGCAGCCCTGAATTTTTTGACCAACGGGCTTTAATTAGCTCTTGGTTTTCGATCCAGTCGCGCAATTTTACAGGGATTGCGCTCCTGCCAAAGGGTGGCCTTGACGCCACCCTTTTTGCGTCCATAGTCCCGACATGGCTCTAACAATTACTGAAGAGAATTTCGATGCCGAGGTTTTGAATGCGGACGTCCCGGTCCTGGTGGATTTCTGGGCAGAATGGTGCGGACCCTGCAAAATGATTGCACCCATGGTGGACGCCGTTTCCACGGAAATGGAAGGGGTGGCCAAGGTCGGAAAATGCAATCTCGACGACGGACAGGGTTTGGCAGCCAAGTATGGCATCCGTTCGATTCCCACTTTGCTCTTCTTCAAGGACGGCGAGGTGAAAGATCAAATCGTCGGTGCTTCGGTGACCCAGGCTCAGATCGCCGAGAAGCTTCAGTCTCTGGCTTAAATTGAATTTCAGCACATAAAAAAACGGGAGGTTCCAAAGAACCTCCCGTTTTTTGTTCTCTGAGAACAAACGACTAGAATTTTTTCCCGTAGGCCGCGTTTTCGAAACCCTGTCCGAGACGCTGGAAGTCACGGCCCATTCCGACAAAGGTATTGCAGGAGGAAAGAAGAAGGGCGGCGCAAGCCGACAGACCAAAGATTAAGGGCAGGCGAAAATTCATCGGGTTGTAGTAATTGGGCCCTGCCAACATGACAAGCCCATATTTCCGGGCCTTCCGGACCCCAATTGCCCGGAATTCCGCTCTAGAATCGTTGATCCAGCTGTTTCAGGATCTCCTGTAGTTGCTTGGCTTCTTCCATCGTCTCCATGATTTCGGTCGGGCTGAGGGAAGGGTCGTTGAGTTTGGCCCGCAGGGCGCTTTCCTTGCTCTGATAGTATTTCGCCATCAGGAGGGCGATGGTATCGGAAGCCGAACTGACGGGGTCAGCCGGGACTTCCTCGTTGATTCCAGCCATCAGAGCTTTCTGGTCTGCTTCCTCGAGGGTCATGAGAAAAGCCTGCCGTGCCGAGGCACTGTCTGGGTCGGGTCGCTGGAGCAGGATGGTTTTCAGGATGGAGCTGCCGGCGAAGTGATCCAGTGATTCATCAAGGGTTTCCAGTTGTTCGCAGAGATATTCCGCCGCTTCGTGGGAGTTGAGAGCAAGATGGCAGAGGTAGGAAATCGGACGGTCGATCTCGGTCGGCGCCACCCTTTGAGGTTCCTCTTCGACCCGCCTGTTTCGATTCTCAGAGCTCGACTTGTTCTTGGCTTCGAAAACGGCTCTCCTGAATTCGTCCGCCCCTAAACGCATCCGGATGGCCAGAGCCTGGATGGTGGCATCGCGGACCAACTCGTCGCTCATGGCGGCTACCAATTGAGCCAAATCCTTGAGAAGGGCGGCCCGATCAGAGGCTGATGAAAGGTCGCGGGATGCCAGTTCGAGATCCAGTTTGGCATCGAAAAAATCCTTGGCCTGATCCACGAGTTCTTGGAATTTTTCCACTCCCTGCTCCTTGATGAAGGAATCGGGGTCTTCGCCTTGGGGAAGGTTGATGCGTTTCACCGGTAGCCCGATCGATGATAGGTTCACGAAGGCCTTGTCCGAAGCCGCACGGCCAGCCGCGTCGCCATCATTGCAGAGGATGATCGCATCAGTGTAGCGTTTGAGCATGCGGGCTTGCTCTTCGGTGAGGGCTGTTCCGAGCGGAGCAATGGTATTCTCGAACCCGGCTTCGTGCAGAACGATGGCATCGATTTGCCCCTCACAGATGAGGGCAAATTTCTTCTTCCCCATGGGGCGTCGGGCTTTGTCGAGTCCGAAGAGAAGCTTCGACTTGGTGAAGAGCGGTGATTCGGGAGTGTTGATGTATTTCCCTCGTTTGTCGTCGGCCCGGAGGACGCGGGCGGAGAAGCCCACGACATCGCCGTAGTCGTTGTGAATCGGGAAGGTCAGCTGGTCATAGAATTTGGCGTAGAGACCAGCGCGAGGATTGCTCTTGTCGCGGAGCCCTCCCAGTCCGGCTTGAATGACTTCTCGCCCGGTAAAGCCCTTCTCCTTCACCAGCTGGAGATACTTGTGCGAGTTTTGAGGGGCCCAACCGATGAGCCACTTTTCGGCCACTTCCTTGCTGAAGCCTCTCGCCTTCAGATAGTCGCGGGCGTGTTCGGCATCCGGGGACTTCATCAGCAGTTGATGATAATACCGTGCTGTCTTGTTGTTGAGCTCCTTGATTCGTGAGATACGGCGACGTTTTTTGTCGGCTTCGGGATCGTAAGCTTCTTCGATGATGGTGATGCCGGCTCCTTGTGCCAGTTTTTGAACGGAATCGACAAAAGGGAGGTTCTCGTAATTCATCAGGAAACTGATGGCGTTACCGCTTTCCTGGCAGCCGAAGCAGTAATAATACTGGCCGACCGGGTTGATATTGAATGAGGGGGTCTTTTCGTTGTGAAAAGGGCAGTTGCAGACGAAGCCTGAGCCGGATCGCTTGAGCGGAAAATAGGAGCCGATGAGATCGACGATGTCGGTGGCATCGAGGATCTGTTTGACGGTTTCTTCGGGAATCCGGCCCACGGAGGGACTTTGACTTGGGGGGGCGATGAGGGAAATGAGAATTTTGCAGGGCGGGCATTTCAAGATACAGTATTGGCATGAAACAGGTGATCTTCATGTTTTTCTGGCTGATCGGATGTGCCCTGGCCGCGGACAAGAATGTGATTGGCAAATCCGAAGAGGAGAGTTACGTGGACAAGATTGTCGTGATCAAGGTGGGCGAGGATGACCTGATGAACGGTCAGAGCTTTAAGTTTTGGGAGCGGACTCTGGAGAGAGTGAAGGAGGAGAAGGCCAAGGCCGTGATTTTTGATCTCGAAACCCCCGGAGGCATGGCCATTCCGACCAAGGAATTGATGAGTTCGATCGCCAACCTTGAGATTCCGACCCGGGCCTTTGTCACCGAAGCCTTGAGTGCCGGTGCCTTGATCTCCGTGGCCACGGACAAGATCTATATGAGGCCCGGATCGGTCATTGGTTCGGCCGGAGTGGTTTTGTCATCGGGTCAGGAAATGGACGAAACGATGCGAGCCAAGATCGAGAGTTTCTTTGATGCCCACGTCCGCTGGATTGCTGACAAAAAGGGGCATGATCAGAATGTCATTCGGGCCATGATGATCCGGAAGGACGAGGCCCAGCAATTTGGAAATGTTACCGTGGAGAAGGGCGGATTGTTGGCGTTGAATTCCGCCGATGCGGTTCAGGTCATGGAGGATGGGACTTTGTTGGCGGCGGCTGAGATCAAGACGATGGATGATCTTTTGGAGAAAGAGGGATGGAACAAAGATGATCTGGTAACGGCGACCCCCAGTGGTTTTGAAAAGTTGGCGTGGTGGGTGGCCAGTGTGTCGGGCTTGCTGATCACGGTGGGCTTGTTCGGAGGTTATCTTGAATTCAAGACACCGGGATTCGGAATTGGTGGCATTGTTTCCATCACGGCCTTCACCTTGTTTTTCTTCGGCAATTATCTAGCCGGAAATATGGCGGGATACGAATTGGCCGCCATCTTCGCCCTCGGGATCCTCCTGATCATCGTCGAAATTTTCGTCATTCCGGGATTTGGGATCCCCGGGATCACCGGGCTTCTGCTGGTCGTCGGCTCGCTGGGGTTTGCGATGGTCGATGAAGTTCAGTGGCAGAAATACCAGTTCAGCCAGGATGGTTCGTTCTTCGAGATGTTGAACCGGGCGTCCTTTCATCTCGGGGTCGGTGTGTTTGGCTCGATTTTACTCCTCTACGTGGTGATGAGGTATTTACCCGATCTTCCGCTTTTGAGTCGGTATATGCTGCCCGCGACGCTGCCTTCGGGTGCTGGGGACGGCAAGAGCGTTGAATCAACGGCCCGGGTAGGAATGACCGGAGTGGCCCAGACGGATCTCCGGCCTTCCGGTAAAGCGGAGTTCGGAGAGGAGGTCCTCGATGTGATGGCTGAGGGAGAATTCGTCGATAAAGATGATCAGGTTCGGATCCTCAGGGAGGATGGAATGGGGATTGTGGTGGAGAGAATTGACGGGATTTAGTTCGTCTTCGCAGTTGTGCCCGGAATGAATTCGGCAAGGATGGCACGGTGAAATTGATTGTGATTCTTGCCGCGTTGGCTCTTCCGTTGATGGGAGGAGAGTGGATGTCTTTGTTCGATGGCAAGACCATGGAGGGTTGGACCAATCAGGGGAATGCCAACTGGGAAGTGAAGGACGGGGCTCTGACGGTCGACCGAGGAGACGTTGGCCTGCTGACCTGGAAGGATCAGTTCGAGAATTACGAGCTGGAGGTGGAGTTTAAGGCGGCCCTTGGAACCAACAGCGGGGTGTTTTTGAATACCTTGGCCAAGGTGAAAGATCCGGGAAGCGAATGCTACGAGATCAACATCGCCCCTGCGGACAATCCGTTTCCAACCGGAAGTATCGTCAAGCATCGCAAAGTCGAAGGAGTGGTCGAGAAGGATGATTGGCGGCACTTCCGGCTGATCGTGAATCGAGGGAAGGTGACGGTGATTCTGGACGGGAAGACGATTCTTGAGCACCAGATGGCAAAAGCCCGTCCGGCAGGGTTGATCGGCCTGCAAAAGAATTCCGGCAAGGTGGCCTTCCGCAAGATCCGGCTCCGGAAACTGGATTAGCCTAGCGGGTAAGGATGCCCTTGGAAGACGGATGGCGGACGGCCTCGATCAGTCGCTCGGCAGCCTGGCTCCAGGTGTGCTTCTCGACCTCAGCCAAGGCATCCGAGCGCGAGGTCTTGGAGGCAAGGAGCAATTGGTAGACCTTTTTGATTTCGCTTCGTTCCTCGGAAGTAAAGCCCCCGCGTCTGAGTCCGATGACATTGAGTCCGGAGAGTTGATTGATCTGGTGGACGATGCAATAGGGAGGAACATCGCGGGTCATGCCGGCGTTTCCCTGGACCATCGCGAAGTCGCCGATGTGGATGAACTGGTGAATGGCGGCCCCGCCTCCAAGGAACGTGCGGTTCCCGATTTTGGTGTGTCCGGCCATCATTACGTTGTTGGCGATGACGTTGTGGTCGCCGATTTCGCCATCGTGACCGAGGTGGGAGACTGCCATCAGGAAGTTGTGGTGACCGATGCGGGTGCATTCGCCTTCGCGCGTGCTCCGGCTGATGGTGACATATTCTCGGAAAGTGTTCCCTTCGCCAATGACCACGCCGGAATCGGTCGAGGTCATGAATCCCAGATCCTGCGGATCTCCTCCGATGACAGCTCCATGTCCCACCTTGTTGTCCGGCCCGAAAATGACGCCCCGACAAATTTTGGCGTGCGAGTCAATCTTGCAACCCGGTCCAAGTTTCGTGTTGTCTTCGATGATGGTGTAAGCGCCGATTTCGACATCGTCGGCGATCTCGGCTGATTCAGAGATCAGGGCAGTGGGGTGGATGGAAGGCATTGGTTGAGAAAGGAATGGTGGACAGTGGTTGGAACTTCTTCGTTTTGCCGAACCCTCTCTGCCCGTCCACCTTGACGGTGGCCCAAGGTGAAGCGAGGCAAAGGGAACAAAGAAAGCGCGCTTTCATGGCATTCAAATCTGTCCGTGGTCAGCGAAGGAATAGTACCCGCAGCTACCATCGAGAGGACGCCCGATGATGAGGTGGTCGAGGAGAGTGATTTCCATTTCGCGGGCCGATTTGGAGAGACGACGGGTGAGGTTGGTATCGGCGTTGCTTGGAGAGGCGTTGCCGGTCGGGTGATTGTGGGCGAGGACGAAATTGACGGCCTGATCGATGAGGACGGGGCGGAGGATTTCGCGGATGGTGGCAAGAGTTTGATTGGCGGTGCCACTGGTGATTTCCCTCATGCGAATGAGACGGGCGGAGGAATCGAGAGTCAGGACGATCAGTTTTTCGGTGGGGAGGTGGGAGAGCTGGGGAGAGAGGAATTCATAAATCGATTGGCTGTTCAGGAACTGGATGTTCTTGCTGCCATCGCGGGCGGCACGGGCTCCGAGTTCGAAGGCGGCCTGGATTTGACAGGCTTTCGCCAAACCAAGCCCGTGTTCGCGACAGAGTTCCTTGAGATCCAGTTGGGCGAGGGGAACCAGCCCCCCGTGTTTCCGGAGAAGTTGCCGGCCAATTTCGATGGCACTGGCTCCCTTTGTTCCGGTTCGGAGAAAGATGGCCAGAAGCTCCTCGTTGGAGAGGGCGGAAGCCCCCAGCGATTCCATTTTTTCCCGCGGCTTTTGATCGCTCGGGAGATCGTGGATGCGGATGCTTTCTTCCATCTGAATTGAAGCATCGATTTTTCCGGAAAAAGTAGCAAGCTCTCTGTGATGAGGGAGAAGACGATCGTCTTTTTTGACAGTGATTGCCTGATGTGCCGGGGATCGCTGAAGTGGCTTCATCGGCTGGATGCCGAGGATCACCTTCTCTTTGCGCCGCTGAATGGAAAGACCGCCGAAGAGCGTGGGATCACCATGGACGATGATTCGATGGCCGTCGTCAGGAATGGCGAGGTGTATCGGGCGAGCGAAGCGGCAAGGCTGGCACTCGGAAGCACGGGAGGAGTGGCTGCTCTTTTAGCCGGTTTGATCCGGGTGGTTCCGGTTGGTGCGCGAGATTGGATGTATCGGCAAATCGCGAAGCGACGTCACCTGCTCGGCAGACCGGAAACGTGTGGTCTTCCCGAGGAGGGGATGGCCGAAAAGATTCTCGAATGAGGCGGAATTTATTCGCCGGGTTCGGCCTTTTCGCCTTCCTCGGCAGGTGCGACTTCTGGCACTGGAACGGCCTGCAACTCTTCGGCTTCCAGCTGAAGCTCTTCCATTTGGATTTCCATTCTCTTCATCGACATGGTGAAAGTCACCACGACGACTCCAACGAGGGTGGTGTATCCTTTTGCAGCTCCAAAGAATAACGGGATCATGCGGAAAGGTTAACGGGAGAAATTTCAGAGACAAGGCGGCATTTTGTAGTGGCAGGACGTTGATTGGCCGGGGAAAGGAGGGATTTGCGGGAATCTGAGCGTTTTTCTCTTGCATGCCGAGTTGGGCAGGCCTATGCCTTCGCCCGTCCTGAAAAGGTAGGGGGCGTTAGCTCAGTTGGTAGAGCATCTGCATGGCATGCAGAGGGTCAGCGGTTCGAATCCGCTACGCTCCACCATTTTCAGGGGAGGACCGGCCCAAGGCCGGTTTTTTTGTCGGGGCGTTCTCATCGCCCCTCACTCCAACCCATCGATCATTGCCATGTTGAACGGACAAGAACTCGCCATTGCCTGCGCGGAAGCGGCCGAAGAATTGAAGGCCGAGGATGTTCGCGTTTTCGATTTACGCGGGATTTCCTCGCTCACCGACTTCATGGTGGTGTGTTCCGGAAATTCCCAGCCGCACTTGAAGGCGATTACCCGTGATGTGGAGTCATTGGTGCGGGAGAAGGGATCCGAGCCGGCGAATGCCACCGAAGGGAAGGCCGCCAGTCGTTGGGTGGTGATTGATTTTGTCGACGTCATGGTCCACGTGCTCGACGAGGAGTTCCGCGAGAATTACGCCCTTGAAAAACTCTGGGGCGATGCCAAGGAGGTCGAGTGGAGCGTGGCTGATGAGAATTGAGATTTTGAATACCGGGACCGAGCTTCTGCTGGGTTCGACCGCCAACACTCACGGAACGTGGATGGGGCAGGAGTTGGTGAAGCAAGGACTTCGGGTCCAGCGTCAGATGACGGTGCCCGATGGAGAAGCCATCGAGCATGCCCTGCGGGAGTCGATGGGTCGATCCGATGTCGTGTTGGTGACCGGAGGCCTGGGACCGACCAGTGATGACATTACGAGGGAGGCGGCGGCCAAGGTTCTTGGGGTGGAGATGATGGAGGACGAGGCAGCCTTGCGATCGCTGAAGGAGTTTTTTGAGAAGCGTAACAGGGTGATGGCTTCCTCGAATCTCAAGCAGGCCCAGAACCTGGTGGGGGCGGATATCCTTCCGAATAATAATGGGACCGCTCCCGGGATTTATGCACCGCCCCGTTTGGGGGGAGAGCCGGGTTGCGCCTTGTTTTTATTGCCAGGGCCTCCGCGGGAACTTTATCCGATGTTTCATGAGGAGGTGACGCCCCGCTTACGGGCCTTGTCGGGAATCGAAATGATTTCTGAGATCCTGGAACTCAAATTTGTCGGGATTGGAGAAAGTGATTTTCATGAAAATCTCGATGCCGATCTGAATGCCGTGGAAGGATTGGAAGTGGGGTACTGTGCCCGTTTGGGGGAAATGGATTTGCGATTGATTGGGTCCCCGGAAGCGATCGCGATCGGCCGCAAGATGGCGGAAGAAGAGTTCAGCGAATTTTTGATTTCGGATGATGGCGCGAATCTTGAAGAAGAGGTGGTCGGGAGTCTGGCGGCGGCTGGTTTGAAAGTTGCCACCGCCGAAAGTTGTACCGGAGGTTTGGTCGCGTGCCGGATTACTGATGTGCCCGGTGCGAGTGAGGTTTTCACTCATGGATTTGTCACTTATTCGAACGAGGCCAAGAATCACTTGATTGGAGTTTCGGAGGAATCGTTGGCTGAGCATGGAGCGGTCAGCGAGGAGGTGGCCCGCGAAATGGCCGAAGGTGCTCGCCGTGAAAGCGGGGCTGATCTTGCCGTGTCAATCACCGGGATTGCCGGCCCCGGGGGTGGATCTGAAGAAAAGCCCGTCGGGACGGTTTGTTTCGGGATTGCCACTTCGGAAGGGGTGAAGACGTATCGTGAAATTCACCCGAGAAGCCGCAGCGACTTCAAGTGGCAGGCGAGTCAGCGGGCTCTTGATTTGATTCGGCGGGCCTTGAGTTGAAGGACTCGAGGATGGCAGTGAATCATTCGGGCTTCGTTGGGGCGATCGGCTTTCGATCGGCGAGATGATAGGCGTCCCCGGTTCTCAAGGTGATCCATTTTTTGTCATCCGGAGTCGTCTTGGTCCATTTTTTGGGATCATAAATGAGAACCGCGCCTTTATCTTTTCCGATGACTTCAAAGCGGTCACCTGTCACGACAATGGCAACATCTTCATCGATGCCGATGCCGAGCAAGCCGGGGCGGTTGAACTTTTCTTGCATGACGCCCTTTGGGTCTTCGAGGACTTCGATGAGGTCTTTCTCGCGACCTCGTGCCACCACGTGTTGATCGATGGCGGTATTTCTCAGGAACCCGAATCCCCGTTGCACGTCACCAATCATGATGGTGTTGCCGCTGGTATCGCCGCGGGCAAGGAAGGATCCCTGAATAGTAGCTCCTGCGGAGGAACCACCGATGACTCCACCTCTCGCGAGGACCTTGTGGAGTTCCTCTTCCGTTCTTGTTCCTCCGTAGGCCTTGGTGAGTCGCCATTGTCTTCCGCCTCCGAACCAGACGCCGGTTGCCTTGGCGATGGTTTTGGCAAATTCAGCGGTGTCAGCGATTTTCCTGTCATGTGTGTGAAGCACGGCGACATCGAAGACCTCCAGCTTTTCTCGGGCGAAGCGGGCTGATCCGGATTCAAAGTAGGGATAGTCAGGATGACTCGACGCCGCGGTGGGCACGATCACGATGCGGGCTTTTTTACCACCGGCGAGCTCTACAAATTTCGTGAAGATCTCTTCAAATTTTCGGTCCTTGCCTCCTCCTCCCATGATGACGAGTGATCCGTTCTTGGGGCCGATGACCGGCTCTGGTGTTTTGGCCGAAAGAGTGCCGGCCAAACAGTTGAGAATGAGCACAGGAAAGAGAAAAATTCGAGACATGGTGCAAGCTAAGTGACTGTGGGCAAATGAATCTGGCAAGTGTTAACTTGGGCTGGCAATTGCCTGATTGCCGGGGTGGGAGATTCTGTATAACATCTTCGTCCAAATGACGGCCATTTTCACAAAGCTGCCGGGATCAAGATGGAGCGCCATCATTGCTGCGGCGACGGTGGTGGGATTCTTGCCGACCTCCGGCGAGGAGCCCCTGAAAACGGATGTTCAGGAATTTGAAAAGCATGTTCGTCCTTTCTTCGAAGAACACTGTGTGAGGTGCCACGGGGAGGAGAAGCAAAAGGCGAAGTTTGCGCTGCACGATATCGATCCCTTGATCACCAATGGCAAGGATGTCGAGCGGTGGGAGAAGGCTCTTGAAATGATCAGCAACGGCGACATGCCTCCCGATGACGAGGATGTTCTCCCGAGCAAGGCTCTTCGCAAGTCGATGGAGAGTTGGATCGGAACTGAACTCAAGAAGATCAACCGGGGACCAGACGAAGGCAGGTTGTCACGACCGGAGTTTGGCAATCGGGTGGATCATCAGGAGCTCTTCAGCGGAGAGCATCGGGGACCTTCCTATTCTTTTCCAAGGTTATGGCGCAAGAACCTGCAGATTCACCGTCGCTTTGAATCTGACAATCGCTTCCAGCAGGGCAGTGTTCCTTTTAACCCGAGAGGAGGTCATGGTTTCCAGGATTATGCCACGCTGCTGGCCAATGAATCGACGATCAAGACGCTCCGGATTAACGCGAAGAACTACATCGCCGAGATGATTGACGGGCGGCTCGTTCATCCGCAGGGAGCCGATGGTAAACCGGACAAGACGAAGCGAGTGAGGGAAGGGAAGTCCCGGTGGCGGGAGTTTCATGCGGTGGCCCACGGAGAGGAATCCCTGACTCCGGAAAATCTGGAAGAGGCGGTGACCCGGGGCTTTGAATTGCTTCTGCGTCGTAAACCACTGCCCGACGAGATCGAGCGATACGGTCATCAGTTCTTGAAGCGAAGCATTGAGATTGGGGGAAGGAGAGACGGGCTTGAGAGTTTGTTGACTGCCCTGATTCTGAAACCTGAGTTCATCTATCGTCAGGAGATCGGTCTGGGAAAAGAGTTGTCTGGTGGCCGGCGGATGCTGAGCCCGCGTGAAATCGCTTATGCGATTGCCTATGCGTTGACTGATGCTCCTCCCGACGGCGAGTTGGTGAAGGCCATGGAGGAAGGGAGACTGCTGACCAAGGCTGATGTGGAACGAGAGGTCCGGCGAATGCTTGAGGCCGACAACATGAAGTATTGGGATTATGAAGTGAACCACAACTTTGAGCGCAACCTGGAAGCCTGTCCGAATCCCCGGGTGTTGCGGTTTTTCCGGGAGTTTTTCGGATACGACGGGGTGTTTGATGTCTTCAAAGACAAGTCCAGGAATGAAGATCACAAGGCGAATTTTATTTTCAAGGATGCCGACCTGTTCGTCCTCTCGATCTTGAATGAGGATCAGGATGTCCTGAAGAAGTTGCTCACCTCAGATCGCTACGTGGTTCATTATGTCAGCCCGAAGAGGGCGGAAGATACCTTACGGAGACTGTTGGAACGGGACAAAGAGGGGAAGATCCAGGCGATGTTGGATGCGGGCCGGACTCCGGTGCTCGGAGGCTATCGAGGAGGGCATTACTACACCACTTATGGGTTTGAATCCGATACCTGGAACTATCCCATCGAGCAGCCGTTCGAAGTTCCTCATCGGGCTGGCATGTTGACGCATCCGGCGTGGTTGGTAGCGCACAGCGGGAATTTTGATACTGATCCCATCCGGCGAGGGAAGTGGATCCGGGAGCACTTGTTGGGGGACACGATTCCTGAGATTCCCATTGGAGTGGATGCCAAGCTGGAAGAGGATCCTCACAAGACTCTTCGGGAAAGAATGGCCAAGACCACCGAAGAAACCTGCTGGCGATGCCACAAGAAAATGAATCCATTGGGGCTGCCGTTCGAGATCTTTGATGACTTTGGTCGATTCCGGACGCAGCTGGTGGTGGGAGATGCCGATGGCTATCATCAGGCCTTGCGGAGATACAAGGGACAGAAGCGTGGGATGGTCGAGGAGATCAAGAAGTGGCAGTCCTATGATGCGAAAGGCAGGGCCCGCAAGGTGAAGGAGGCTGAGGAGGTTTTAGCCAAGCTCGAAAAGCCCAAGAAGGGGCAGGAAAAATATGAATCACTGCTAAAGCGATATGAAGGGGATCTCAAGCGGTGGCAGGGTGAGCTGGAGAAGTGGAGCAAGATGACGGATGAGGAGCCGAGAAGAAGAATTGCGGATTTGGAGCGACGGCTCAAGGAATTGGAGCCACCGGTTCCCGATGCCCGGCCCATGGATTCAAGCGGGGCTTTGACCGGAACGGGAGACCCCAAGCTGGATGGCGAAGTGAAGGATGCCTTCGAGCTGGTGAACCGTCTGGCGAAGAGTGAGCTCGTGAGGCAGTCATTTGTCCGGCACGCCTTCCGTTACTGGATGGGGCGCAATGAAATGCTTGATGACTCACCGACCTTGATGGCAGCCGACCGGGCCTATCTCGAAGGCGGCGGAAGTTTCAAAGAACTTCTCGTCTCTTTGCTGACATCCGATTCATTTTTAACCCGTAAGAACCAAGAACAGTAATGCAGACCAGACGATCAATTTTGAAGGGCATGTCCCTGGGTACGGGAGGGGTGATGCTGTCGCCGCTCGTCGCAAAGTTGGCGGCCAAAGCCAAGGCCTCGGACAGTGAGATACCGAAAAGATTTGTCTTCGTGGTTCGATCCAATGGGCTGAGACCGTGGGGCATTGTTCCGCAGGGGCTCGAGGAATTCGGAAAGCCACGGCACAAGCAGGAGACCTTGGAGGATCGGCCCTTGGTGGATTACAAGCTCCACGAAACTCTGGCTTCTTTGGAGCCATTCAAGGATCGCCTCACCATTTTGCAGGATCTGTCCGGAAGGGCGGCGGCGGTCAGTGATCCCCATGGAGCGAACTTTGGGGCGCTGGGAGTTTATCGCTCGGATAATGGCGCGCCACCGGCTGCAGAAACGATTGATGCTGCGTTGGCCAAGCATTTGCCCGGGATTTTCCCCCATCTTGGCTTCAAGATGGGAGGTGCGAGTGAGTTGATTGCCCACCCGGCCTTGTCAGCCTGGACGAAAGGTAAGCCCCTTCCGTTCTACTGTTCGCCGAATATGGCATACCAGGAGCTCTTCGGGAGTCTGGCCACGGGAGAGAAGATGAAGTCGGCTTCCGAGTTGGATCGCCATCTGCTCGATTTCATGGTCGATGACGTTAAGCGGGCCCGGAAGGAACTTCCTGGAGTCGAGCGTGAGAAGATGGATCACTACCTTGACGGGTTCGAGGCTCTGCGGGACCGGCAGGTGAAGTTGGCAAATCTGGATGATAGCGTCCGCGTGCACATCCCATCCATTACCGACAAATACTCTTCGCCGGTAGAGACCCATCGTCTGGAGGCTCATTTTGATCTGGCAGCGGCATCCTTGATTGCGGGTTTGACCAACGTCATCACTTTCGATGCCGACGATCTTGAAGGACGATATGAAGGGCTTGGTCTGGGCGAGAAGTCGATCCATGGGATCGGGCATTTGTCCGACGACTACAAGGAAGGGCGGGATACCAATTTCGCCGATGGAACGGACGGCGTGGGAGCCCGAAATATTGTGCGAAAGTTTCAGGTCGATCTTCTGGCCGGTTTGGCAGCCAAACTGGACGCCGTGCCCGAAGGCGATGGGACGATGTTGGACAACACGCTGATTGTTTTCCTCAGTGATGCGGGACAACAGCACCATGCCAATTATCAGAATTTCCCAATGCTCTTGATCGGGAATTTGGGAGGGCGACTCAAGACGGGTCGTTATCTACATTATCCTTCCTACGGGCAACCCGGGAACCGGACCATCGGAAGCCTGTATACCACTTTGCTTCACGCAGCCGATACTCCGCGAGATGGCTTTGGTCAGATTGACCTGAAGCTTCCGAAGGGTGAACAGGAAGAGCCTCTGTCCGAGTTGTTGGCTTAACGAGATTTCGCGATCACGAAATCGATGAGACCCTGGTTCCGGAAGAATCCGGGCCAGAAATTGTGGCCTTGTCCTTCAACGATCTCAAGGTTGATCAGATCTTCCGCGCCGGCTTTCTGATAGGCCTGATGAATGAGAGCGGAGTTTGTTTCGAGGGGAACCACTTTGTCGACGGTTCCGTGGATGACATACATGGGGATTTTGGCGTCGGCCAGTTCGGAGGCGCGTTTGGCTGGATTCAACTCATTCTGCCGGGCAATCAATTCCTGCTCACTCAATTCGTAGGCAGGCGCTGCTTTCTTTGAACCCGGATAGGCCATGTAATTGAAGACCGGGTAGATTGCGGCAATTCCCGATACGCGTTCGGGATGAGCCATTGCCCAACTGCTCACAGAAAGGCCACCACGACTTCTACCGAGGAGGACAGGTTTCGTCGAATAGCCTCGAAGAACCATTTCCTGATAGAGGTCATCGAAATGAGGAAAGGCCTTGGGACTACCGTAGGTTTCTCCGACGTCAATGCCTGCCACGGTGATGCCGGCGTCGAGGAACTGCTGATGCATCCAGGTTTCGGCCTTGTCGGGAATCCCTTGAAGCGTGGGCGCGTAAAAGACCCATGGCTTGCCGTGCGGCGAGGTCGCAGGTTTCTTGGGGCGCATGAGGAAGGCGTGTTTTCCGTTGATGAGGAAGCTCTTCCCATTGATGAGAATCTGTCGGCGATCCGGCCCGGGGCCTTGGTCGCTAATTGCAGTCTCGCGGAATTCCTCTGCCAGTCGATTCCACTCAGTGACCAGCTTCTTGAGTTGATCCGGATTTGCGGCAGCAAGGTTCTTTGATTCCGCGCGGTCCGAGCTCAGATCATACAGCTCCCAGGGAGTTCCAGCCGACGCGACGGCTTTCCATGGTCCCATTCGGATTGCCTTGTGATTGTCGTGAAACCACCAGAAGGAATCGTGGCGAACCGTGTGGTCCTTCGTAAAGATGGGCGCGAGGCTTTTGCCCGGAGGGGGCGGAGCACTTGGGAGGGGATGGGATCCGGTCAGTTCGAGAAGGGTGGGGGCGATGTCGATGACGTGTCCGGGATTGTGCCGAAACTCGCCTCTGGCCTTGATCCCTTTGGGCCAGGAGATGAGAAGAGGGGTGGTGATTCCTCCTTCGTGGGTCCAGGTCTTGTGTCGTCGGAAGGGAGTGTTCGAGGTCGTGGACCATCCGGGTCCAAGACAGAGATATGTTCCAGCCGATCCCATCGGCTGCGCGGGGTCGTGACCATCATCACGCACCATGATTTCGGCGCTGGCGCCATTATCGGAAAGGAAAATGACCAGGGTGTTTTCCCAGCGCCCCATCTTCTTGATCTGATCAAATACTCGTCCAATCTCGATATCCATCCGATGAATCATCGCGGCATGAATCGCCATTTTGGTGGCCTGGAAACTCTGTTGATCCGAGGTCAGTTCTTTCCATGGAATCGGTTTGTTGACTTCTCCTGAACCAAGAGTCTTTAGTGCCTTTGGAAAATGGTAGGGCGGTCCCAACTCTCGTTCGGGATCAGGAGGAGAGGAAATGGACTCCTTTTGGAGGAGCCCGATTTCTTGGAGCTTGGTCCAGCGTTTCTTGCGGATGGCATCCCATCCTACCTGATAGGTGTTCTGGTATTTTGCAATGTCTTCAGGCAGGGCATGGAGAGGGAAATGAGGGGCGGCAAAAGCCAGATAGTGGAAAAACGGGAAGTCGTCATGGTTCTGTTGGTGGTCGTTCAAGACCTCGATGGCATGGTCGGCAAGGGCGGTGGTTGCGTAGAATCCCGAGTCCTTCTTCACGGGCGGCAGCGGCTTGTCGTCCTTCCAGTGCTTGGTGGGATTGAAGAAGCGACCTTGATCCTTGAGGTAGTAGGAGTGGTCGAATCCGTTGGCCAGAGGCATCCCGTCAATGTGCCACTTTCCGGTGTGATAAGAGCGGTAACCCGCAGGTTTGAGAAGGCGGGGAAGGAGGACTGCCCAATCAGGGCGTTTTCCTCCGCCGCCACCGAGGCCCGGCTTGCCCGGAAGTTTGTCCCGACGAATTTCCTGGGCGTAGTAGCCCGTCATCAGGGAGCTGCGGGTCGGCCAGCAGCGGGCGGTGTTGTAAAACTGGGAGAAGCGCAGCCCGTTGGCGGCGATGGCATCGAGATTCGGAGTGGCCATTTCCCCGCCGTAGCATCCAAGGTCGGAGAAGCCCAGATCGTCGGCCATAATCAACAGGATGTTCGGTTTCTCTGTCGAGGTCGCCGAACTGACGATGATCAAGAAGGAAAGAATGAAAAGCTGAAGCGGCTTCATGTCCGGCGATTATTTGGATTGGTCGAGGTGGCTTTGGGCCAGGAGCTTTCCGAGTTCGATGACGGCGCTTGAGTCGAGAACGAGCTGCTTTTCCTGCTTTGGAAGATCAAAGGCTTTCACGTGGAAGAGGTGGGCATCGTTGTTGGCGATCTCTTCAATCATGGAGGTGACATCGACCTTGTTGACGCGTTCATGATCGGTGGGCGGTTGCTGACTGACATGCCACTTGAGGTTGGGTCGCTCGAGGTCAAGCCGGCTTTGCTTGATCAAAGCATTGAGGCGGTTGGCGGCCTCCTTGCGGAAGGGGTGGAAGGACATGTCGTTTTCGCCGACATGATAGAAGACGCCTGCGAGCTTGACGGGGTGCCCTCTGGATTCGAGGTCCTTTTTGGTCTTCTTGATGAAGTCGATGAAGTTTGGATAAAGGTTTCGTGACTTGGCGATGCTGCCCTCCGGAGTCCAGTCGATGATCTGAGAACCACTGTGGGTGAATTTGGCGATCGCAATATTCTTTTGTCCCTGCCCTTGCAGTGTGCTGGTAAAGCTCAGTTCGGGGCCAAAGTTGTCATAAAGAACACCCGGTCGGAGGGGTTCCCAGGTGGAGGAAACTTTGGCCGAACCGCCAAGGCTGTAGCGGAAAGCGATGGTTTCATTCTCTTTGAGGAGAGGTGAGTTTGTCTTTTCCAAGTCCTGCATGAAGGCTCGTTCGCCTTCCATGTTGCGGTGCCCGGCAAAGACGAAGAGGTTGACCGGAGCCGACTTCTGGTAAGGCCATTCCTTGAGGGAACGCCCGGACTTCGGGAGTTTGTCCACTGTGCGGAGGTAAGCGTCGGCATAATTTTCGCCATGCTGGAGCTGCCCCAAGGTGCCGTAGTGATAGTGAAGGCCAACGCCACCACCGATTTCCACGCCGATGTGAGCGGTGGGAATGTACTCGGCCTGCGGGTCTTTGTTGGTGACTGACTTCTGTTCTTCGCTAATGGCATACATGCGAGGGCGGAGGTCCATGCCCCAGATGGTCTTGGTGCAGAGTTCACCGATATAGAATTTGAGATCGGGAGCCTTGAGATCTTTGCGCCAGCGGGCGAGGTAGTTGGCAAGGTTCGGACCATAGTTCTTCAAATACTCTTCGTTGAACATGTCGTTTTCCCCCTGATGCCACATGAATCCTTCAAGACGGTAGGGGACCCCTTTCTTGTCGAGCGCCGCAAGCGACTTGCGAACGAGGTCAAGAGCGAGCGGATACATCTTGAATCCCTGTGGGGTGTCCGGATTCCAGTCGCCGCCAAGATGAGTTCCTCCGGCGGCACATTTGATAATGGCAATGGGAGCGTTGATGTGCGTCGTGACCTTGCGAGCAAAGCTCAGCTCCGGACCAACCATGTTTTTGACCGGCTTAAGCTCGGTCCACCCGTTGGAGGTTTCCTTGTTTTCCCGTCCGATGCTGTAGGAAAACAGGACGTTCTTTTGTGGTTGGTCCAGCCCAATGAAGGGAGGAAATCGTTTGATGTCATCTACTTTGGAGTCAGCCCCTTCCATGTTGGATTGGCCTGCAAAGATAAAGACACGGACCGGTTCCTTTGCCTGCGTGGTTAGAATGAGAGCAAGAATGAAGAGGACGATTTTAGACATGGGGTGATGAATTCTACTGGCAGTCGCACCCTCCGCCTGCGAGGCGTTTGGCGATTCGTTCTGCCGTTGGGGTGATCGAAAGTCCACCCAGATTGGTGCAGCGAAGTTCCCGTGGGATTTGGTGGGCCACTTTGCTCATCGCGATGACGACTTCATCGAAGGGAACGAGGTGATCGTATCCGCCCAGCGCCATGTTGGCGCTCGATAGGGCGTTGGTGGCGGCCATGATGTTTTTGCCGAGGCAAGGAGCTTCGACTCGGTTGGCAATGGGATCGCAAACCATGCCGAAGCTGTTTTGCAGAGCGATGGAAGCGGCCGTGAGTTGCTGGGCGGTGGTTCCCCCGGCGAGGTGAACAATGGCAGCGGCGGCCATGGCGGAACCTGATCCGCATTCGGCCATGCAACCTCCTTCTTCGGCGGCAAAGGTGGAATCACGGGCGATGAAGACGCCGATCAAGCCCGCGATCAAAAGAGCTTTGGCTCGTTCCTCCTCGTCCTTGGCCAGAGCATCGACGATGGCCAGAACGGCGCCGGGCATCGCTCCACAAGACCCGGCGGTTGGTGCTGCCACAATGACTCCCATCGACGATTTGACCTCCATGATGGCTGAGACATAGCGAATGATCCGGTTATTGATATCCGATGGAATCAGTTTTCCTTCCTTTTCAGCCTTGGTGAAGCCGGGGCTTTGAGAAGGGAGAATGCGATCGGCATACTTGGTGCCAGCAAGTCCGGTTTCGATGGCTCCGGCCATGATGCGGGCCAGCGCTTTCATTTTCTCCAGGACTTCGTCGGTGGTGATTCCTCCGCGGGCCGCTTCATACCCTGCAGCGGATTCCCAGAGGGGGCGTTCGCCGAAATCGGAATGGCTCAGCATTTCCCCGCATCGCGTGAAAGGGACATCGATCGAGGCTTTTCCCAACACGGGAAGGACTGCGGACAGGTGCCGGGTTCTGGATGCTCCAAGTAGCTCTCCAAGCTTCTGGATGTCATCAGACATCACTCGCTCGCGGGTGTCGATCCGGAGTAGACCGTCGCCGTTGGGCCCGGCTATCCAGGTAATTTCTTCAGCTGAAGTTGAAAGTGGAGAGTCTTGGTAAAGGTGCCCACCGGGTTCATCGGAAAGCCAGAAGACGATGGAGTTGAGGTCGCCGGTTCCGGTGAATGGAACCTGGTCAATGGCGACGAGCGAAATCATTCCTCCGCCGGTGGAGATGGCATCGAGGAGATAAGAGGTGCCGCTTTCTCCGATGAGTTCGAGGCGATAGAAGTTTGGGTGGGGGGCGTTGTAAGAAACGTAGTTGATCTCAGTGTTGATCCCGGCCGCTTCGAGGGCCTCGGGATACGTCGGCAGGCGGACGTCGTCGGGTTCCCATCCGAGGATGCCGCTGTAAAGGCCGAGATCGGTTCCCTGATCTTTGTGGGTGGTGACCAGAGAGCCATTGGGGTCATAGTTGGCAATGACTTTGCGAATGGGTTCTTGGACGAGGTCTCTGGCAATCCGGCCGATCCGGTTTGCGGCGGCGCTGTGCGAGCTGCTCGGTCCCCGCATGATCGGGCCGAGGACATCGTTAAAAATGCTGGGTGGGAACTCCATGACTCTTCAACGATGATGAAAGCTCCTTCCTAACACCGCAAGAGGCAAAGAATCGGGAATGTTGGCTTGATGTTTTCATGCAACAGAGGGTGAAATAATCCTTTGGTGCCTTTCTGGATACTGCCAGGATGGAGCTAGAACCTTGGAGATCGATGAGGAAAATGAAAACAAACCTATTTTTGACCGGGCCTGCGATGGTGTTACTTGCAAGCTCTTCAATCTCTGGAGAGGAGATCTTTAGCGTTAACTTTGACGATACTTTTCCCAGCGCAACTTATAGCTTTGCTTATGCTGGTTATGGGCCTCCGGAAGGGGGGAACGTTAGTGTCGACGATAGTGTGGTGCGATCGTCGGCCATCAATCCCGGGGTCGGAATCGATGGAGGCAGTGGGCTTCAGTTTTTTGGGGACACCACCGCCACCGAGGCGGCCATTATTGAACCGAACAACTACAGTTACCTGGGTTTTGGAATCGGAATCAACGTGGACTTGTTCGGGACGCTTTTGACGTCACCCGAACTTTCGAACTACCAGATTGATCTCTCCGCTTCCGCGAGTGGATTCCTCGATGGTGTCACGCAAAGCAGCGGCCTGGTAGATGTCCGGTTTTTCGCACCTGATGGAACCTTGCAGCCGGATGATGAGGACGCAGAATCAGACATTATCCTGACGGGACGCTATCGCAATGTGGTCGTTGCAGGTGAAGCATTCCAAAACAGCTCCTTTCGATTGGATTCGACTTTTGAAGTGCGTCAGGGGTCAGTAGAGAATTTCACCACCCACTTTGGGAGCGTCAATTTCATTCAGGTGGTGGTGGAATTTCCGGGCGTGGTGGGGGACTTTGGCTTCGATGCGGAAAATGAGGTGGTCATCGACAACCTTGTCTTTACGGAGTCGCCTCCTCCGCCCCCGCCGGCAGAGAATCCAATTTCGGTGGTCAACTTCGACGACCAACCCCGGAGTTGGGGTGGTTCCTATTACGCCTTCGCCAGCGCTGCTGATACTCCCGACCCTCTTTTGCCCGGAGTGGGCGATTTGCCGCGGACCGGGGATGTCATGCTTGATGGTGACTCGCAGGCCCAAGTGGCATGTCTCGATACCAGTCCCTGGGCCGGAGCGGCCCCCGGAAGTTATCCAGGCACGGCTTGGATGGGGTTTGGATCTACGGCGACCCGGGAGACGACGGCTGGCTTTCTCCCGTCGGGAGAGGCTTCGGAGTATCAGGTTCAGTTCGATGCCCGCGCCGAGGGTTTCCTGGCAGATCCCGGAGGGAAATTTCTGGTCGTGATGCTTGCTCCCGACGATACCTTGAGTCCTCCGGATGCCGACACCAATCGCGATGTCATCGTGCGATTCAGAATTGCCAACGACAACGGCTTTGGAAATGGATTTACGATGACTGATACCTTGAATACCTTTTCCTATAATCTGGAAAATGTGCAGGTTGATTCAGGCTCCCTCGAGAATTTTCAAAATTTCTACGATCAGGTGACGGTGACTGAGTTCGTTCTGGAAGGAGTGACAACCTCGGACAACACGGGCTTTGACAATGACAACTGCATCGTGATGGACAACGTGCACCTTTTCCATCTGACGCCTCCGGGGCCTGACTTTGCAGAACCGATCGTGCAGAGCGTCGAGACTTCAGGGACGGACCAGCTCACCATTCGTTTTACCAGTCTGGCCAATCACGTGTATTCCATCCAAGCCTCTTCCGACCTTGAAAGTGGATTTGCTGAGATCGAGCAAGTCGTGGCCACCGATCTGGTGACCGATTATGTTCTGAATGAAGAATTGGGCACCCGCCGCTTCTTCAAGATTGAAGATTTGGGAGTTCCGGTTGGACCTTGATTGAAGTCAGTTTGAGATTTTAGGACGGACTTCAGACTAAGTAAGAAGATTGTGCCACACCTCTCCGTGGACGTCGGTGAGGCGGAGGTCGCGCCCGCCCCAGCGGAAGGTCAGCTTCTCGTGATCGATGCCAAGCTGGTGGAGAACCGTGGCCCAGAGATCGTAAACAGTGGCGATCTTGTCGATGGCCCGGTAGCCGAGCTCATCGGTCGCCCCGTGAACGGTGCCTCCCTTGGTGCCGCCTCCGGCCAGCCAGAGCGAGAAGCCGAAAGGATCGTGGTCGCGTCCGTTGGAACCTTGGGCAAACGGAGTGCGCCCGAATTCCCCGGTGAACACAATGAGAGTGTCATCGAACAGACCGCGGGCTTTCAGATCCTGGATAAGAGCGGCGATCGGTTGGTCGATCTGGTTAGCCATGGCGCCGTGGCCCCGCTTGATGTCACCATGCTGGTCCCACGGGTTGGCCCCGCCTCCACCGCCGATTCCGTAGGAACAGCAGGAAAGTTCGACAAAGCGGACGCCACGTTCCACGAGGCGACGGGCAATGAGACATTGCTTGGCGTATTCGGACTTTTGTTGGTCGGAGTCACCGATGCCGTAAAGCTTTTTGGTGGCGTCGGTCTCCTCTGAGATGTCGGTGAGCTCGGGAACAGCCTTCTGCATTTGGAAGGCGGTCTCGGCATTTTGAATGGAGGCCGCGACGGCATCCCGGGCTGCCATCCGTTCGGAGAAACCGAGATCGAGTTGAGAGATCAGATCGAGGGATCGACGTTGCTCCGACTTGAGCATCGAGGGGGCAATGTTGGGGACGGCCTGGTTTCCCGAGATGTTGAAGATCGATCCCTGGTGAGTGGCAGGAAGAAAGGCGTTCCCAAAAATGCTGACGCCTCCGTGGGGAATGGAGGACTTTTCGGAGCGCAGAACGACGAAGCCCGGAAGGTTCTTGTTTTCTGATCCCAAGGCGTAGTTGACCCACGAACCGGCCGATGGATAGCCGAGGAAGGGAAAGCCCGAGTGCATGAAGAAATTGCCTTGGGCGTGTTCGCTGAACTTGGCGGTCATTGAACGGACGATGGCGAGGTCGTCGGCACGTTCCGCGATGTGCGGCAGCATCTCGGAGATTTCGAGTCCCGATTGGCCGCGCTTCTTGAATTCCCAGTGGGAGGCCTGGATGTTGCCATTGGCGTCAAACTGGGTGCGCTCGATGGGAACCGGCATGGGTTTGCCATGCATCTCCTTGAGCTTGGGTTTGGGGTCGAAGGTGTCGATGTGGGAAATCCCTCCGGACATGTAGAGGAAGATCACCGACTTGGCCTTCGGTTTGTGATGAAGAATGGGAGTGTGGGAATCCGCGGCCGCGCTGTTGATCAGGCTGGAGAGGGAGATTCCGGAAAGTCCGGCCGAAGTGAGCTTGGCAAATTCGCGACGGGTCTGGCTGTTAATGGACATAGATCAATTCTTTGGAGTTGAGGAGGGCGTGGGTCAGGCGGGAGAGTCCCTTGGGAGAACGTGCCTGGGCTTGTTGTTCGCGGGAGAGTTTGTCTTTGAGGGCGTTGGCTTTTTTGGAGGCGCCGGTGATTTTGTCGTCGAGTCCTTCGACTTCCTTACGCACGTTTTTTGGGAGAGCCGCGAGCACGTCCTGATCCTTGACGATGTAGATCATGCGCCCGGTGTTCGCGGCAAGGGCCTCCTCTTCGGTGAGGGCGCGATCGTAAAGACGGGCTTCGAAGATCTTGCCGGTGAGGGCTCGTCCGCCTCCGGGATTGGTGCCGTGTCGAAGTCCGAAAACAATCTGGGCCTGTCCTGCTTGATAGGTAATGGGTGGGCCTTTGCGAATGGGTTTGCCGAGTGGGTGCCCATCGCGGAAGGCCCGGACGGTGCCGTCTTTTTGGTAAGATAAGATGAGTCTCACGGGCTGTTTGTGTGCCTCATTTTCCTTGGTGGGCCCGAATGGTTCGGTACGACGGTGAAAGTCACTACCCGTGATCCATTGCCGGGGACTGATTTCCCCGAGGACGATGCTGTCGAAGGTGTGACCGTCGAGTGACTGGAGGGTCATCGCTCCTCCTCCTCGTTGGTCGGGGTTGTCGAGTTGAACGAGAACTTCGAAGCTCTTTTCGGTGAGTGTTTGCTTGATGGGAGCCGTGAACAAGGCGCCGCCGGAGAGAGTCAAGGCGCCGTCTTTCAGTTTAGCCCGGCCTTTGATTTCGCCGTGCAGGTTGCCGAAGGCATCCTTCGAATCCTGCTCGAAGTCCCACTGCGCGATGGGTTTTAAATCGAGAGGTTTCTCCTCGTCTTGTTTGGCATTGTTTTCAGCTTCGAGGCGCGCCCTTGTTGTGGCGGTCAGGCGATCGCGGGTCTTCTGCAATTCATTCAGCAGCGAGTCGGCTTCCTTTGACTCCGCGGCAAGCTTGGCCAAGTGGGGGTTCTCGGGAGGAGGATTCAAGAAAGTGAGACAGGCTTCGAGCTCATCCTTCGAAGGAGGTCTGGAAAAGGCCTGAAGGAAGAGTCGGTTGATTTTTGCTTCCGGGGAATCGAGCGATTTGTCTTGTTCAATTCTCCGGGCCCAGCTGTCGGCATTACGCTTGGTCAGGTCACCATTGAGAAGCATGAGTGACTGGGCGGGCACGTTGGTGTCGTCGCGCACACCCACCGAAGTGGTTGGAATGGGGGCGTTGAAGGCAGCGAGAAACGGATCGAGGCGATTCCGGATCACCCGGGTGTAGATGGCAGGGCGTTCATTGCCGCCGGAAATGAAAGCCATGGTATCCTGGATGGCTTCGGCATCGAGACGCCGGGGCGGAAAGTGGGTGAGATAGAGGTTGGCCGGATCCTTTTCCCGATTGAGCGAGGAAACCTGACTTGAGGAGAGGAAGGCGCGGCTGGTGACCAGCTTTCTCAGCATCTTCTTGATGGACCATCCGTCCTTGACGAAATCGGTCGCGAGGTGATCCAGGAGTTCGGGATGCGAAGGTGGTTTGCCGAGGCGTCCGAAGTTGTTGGTGGATGAAACGAGACCGCGTCCGAAGGTGTGATGCCAGAGGCGGTTCACGATGACCCGGGAGGTCAGGGTGTTCTTTGGGTCGGTGAGATCACGGGCCAGTTCGAGGCGTCCGCTGTTTTGTTTCGAGTATTCCCGTCCGCCGAAGACCTCTAGGAATCCGCGGGGGACCGGGGCGTCTTCCTTCTTCTGGGAACCACGAATGAGAAGTGGTTGATCCCAGGGTTCGCCTTCAAGGACACCGGGAGCGCGGACCGGCATGCGCAGAGAAGACTCGAGGTCCCGATAGGTCTGGATTTGTTTTTGCAAGGACTCGGGCAGGTCTTCGAGCCGGGCTGGAAGGAAGTGCTTGCGGAAGGCTTCGAGAAGGACGGCGTGGGAATCGTCCAGAGATCCGGACTTCCATTGCTTCAGCGCGGTGCGGAGATGCCGGCGATAAAACCCGAGGAGATCCTCCTGATTGCCAACAGCTTCCTTTCCGAGGGTCACGGCAGGATGACCGATGGAAGGAATGCGCTTGTCTCCGGCAAAGACTTCGGTGATGCCGAACCAAGCGCGTCCCGCCTTGCTTCGGAAGGTTTGGTCCGGTCCAGTGACGAGTTGGTAGTAGACTTGCTCTCCGTTCCAGTAGTTGTATTTGCCCAGATTGACCCAGGAGAACTCGTTCTTCAGACCGGGGGCGGGGTGGAGTCCGTGGGAGAGAGGGTAGCTGCGGGGAACAAAGCGAGCGGTGGAGTTTTCGCCGATGGCCAGCACCGAAGTGTGATTCCCTTTGGCTTTGTGGAAGATGGATCCGAGAGTGGCGTTATCCTTGCTGGTGAGGAGATGGGAATAAATCCCGCGTGGATAAATTCCGGTGAGGGCCTGGTCACCTTCGAGGGCAATGGCGAAGGAGCCGGCTGGCGAGACTTTGTCGGAGAGGCCGGTGCCGTTTTTGAACCACTGGTCGTAATCCTCTTGCTTGCGAAGGTCGGCGTAGAAGGTTGCTTCCTTGATCGCGTTTTCCTTTTCGGTCAGGCGTTGTTGATGCGCCTCGGCCAATTGCTCCCAGCCTTTTGAGACTTCCTTCTGGTCTTTGAGATGAAGCCAGGCCTGCAGGGGATGCCCGTGTTTCTTGCGGACTTCGTCGGCAGGCTTTCCGTCGAAGCTGGAAAGTTTATTGATGGCCTGGTCGACCTGTCCGAGCCAGTGGTCAGCGAGAGCGGTTTTGATCGAGGACTTGAGCTTGGCCAGTTCGCCCCGATGCTGCTTTTTGAATTTCGGGCTGTCGATATTGACCGTTCCCGGACGGCTGGAAATCATGATGCCATAGAACTTGTGGAAGTCGGCCTGACTGATGGGGTCGAACTTATGATTGTGGCAGCGGGCGCAGGAAACGGTCATGGCCATGGTGGCCTTGGTGACTGCATCGATTTGGTTGTCGGTGAAGGTGATTTGTTCTTGGTAGGCATCGGTGACCCCGAAGCCGTGGGGCACCATGCGGAGGTGGGCCGGGCCGATCGCTGACTCATTGATCCCGAGCTCTTCATTGATCCGGGGCTTGTCGATGAGGTCACCGGCGAGGTGTTCCTTGAGGAGTTGGTCGTAAGGAATGTCTTGGTTGAGCGCTCGAATGATATAGTCGCGATACTGTGAAGCGTGAGGAATGGCGGGGTCGCCTTCGCTTCCGTGGGTTTCGGCATAGCGGAACCAATCGAGCCAATATCTTCCCCAACGTTCTCCGAAGCGGGGAGAGGCGAGGAGGTCATCGACGATTTTTTGGTAAGCCTCCGGAGTCGGGTTTTCCGCGAAGGCTGCCACCACCTCGGGGGCGGGCGGCTGTCCCACGAGGATGAGGTGAACCCGGCGGATGAGGTTTTCCGGAGAGGTTTCTTCCTCGGGGCGAAGCCCGGCTTTGGTCATGCCCTCGAAGATGAATTTATCGATGGGCGTCTGATTCCATTCTTGGGCCGCAGCTTCGGGAGGCGATGGATTCTGAATGGGCTGGAAGGACCACCATTTGGCCCGTTTGTCGCGAACGGCGTCCCAGTTGACCTGATTTTCGAGATCCTCCTTGGTGGGTTTGGTGTCACGGGGATCGGGCGCGCCCATGCGGATCCAGTCCTCGAAATGTTTGATGGTCAGCTTGGAAAGTTTGGGGGCCTTCGAGGGCATGGCCTCGTAGTCATCGTCATGTCTGATGGCCAGAATGAGAGGGCTCTCCTCCGGTTTTCCGGGAACGATGACGTCGGAATCAAGAAGGGCCTGTCGGTAGTCGAGGGCGATGTCTCCTTTGCTTTTGTCGATGGAGTTGTGGCATTCGTAGCAACTCTCGGCGAGGACCGGGCGGATCTTGTTTTCGAAAAACTCGACCTGGGCATCGGTCGGTTTCGCTGCAAGGAACGAAGAGGCGAGGGGAGCAATGAGGATGGGAAGGAACTTCATTCTTTCGAGGGGTTGGTTTTCCAGTCGCGCCAGATCCAGCGCATCATGTCGGGAAGTTTGGCTCCGGCGGCTTTGGAACCGTGGAAGCATTGGGTGTATTCAAAGTGGTAGTCGTAGTCTTTGAACTTGAGAGAGGCTGCCATTTGCCGGTTGGCGAGGGGCCAGTTGCCGAAACGGTTGTCGAGATCGTTCTCGCCGGCGAGAAGGTAGGCTCGAATCGGCTTGCGATCGGTCTTCCGGATGAGGGCGGGGTAGGCATTTCCTCCGCGGATATCGACGAAGGTGCCTACCCAGATCAGAGCCCGGCCAAAGGAATCGGGTCGTTCCCAGCAGACCGTCCATGAACAAATGCCGGCCGAGGAGCCGCCCATGATGCATCGGAGATTCGGGTCCTTGGTGATGCGGTGGTTCTTCTCGACTTCGGGCAGGATTTCTTCGTGAAGAAAGCGGGCGTAAGTGTCGCCGAGGGAATCGTATTCGATGCTCCGGTTTTTGGGTTTTTCCTTGGGGCCTTGATCCGGAAGGTGGCCGGGATTGATAAAGACGCCGATGGTGACCGGAATGTCTCCCTTGGCGATGAGGTTGTCCATCACGGTGGTGGCCCGGAGTGGGCCGGTGGGATTGGCATGGCGGAGGCCGTCCTGGCAAACGAGGAGGGCGGCCGGTTTGGAGGGATCATACTGAGCCGGCACGTAGACAAGGTAGTCCCGCACGGTTCCCGGGTAGATTGTGCTCTCGCTCCACGAATACTTGGTGATCTTTCCTTTGGGAACGTCCTGCACCAAGGAATCAGGAGAGTAATCGTAGTGTTCGATCCGCGTGGTTCCGGTCTCGAGTTTCATCCCTGAACGGTTCCGGATGGACCAATGGATCTCCTGAAAATTCTTCATTGTTTTGACCAAACGTCCTTTGGTCAAAGGGCCGATTTTTTGTCCGGTTTTCTCGTTGTAGACCCAGGCGGCATCGGGCTTGTCCGTGACCCAGTGGGCGGTTGTTTCCTTCGTCCAACATTTGGCGAAGGAAAGCTGGGTCAGGAAGAGGAGAATGGAGAGGGCCCGCATGGCGGATCATTGTGAACTGATCAATACGGAGAAGCGATGGAATTTTGTGCGACTATTTGTCCGGATTTCGGCATCTCAAGGCTTCGAACCGCTAATCAAGAATAGGGTGTCCCGCCAAGATTGCGAATTCACTTGGATTTCACGCAACGGAAGCCGGTGTGGTTGGTGGGAGCGAGGGACTCCGAGTAGTGTCGGGCACCCGGGCGATAGCGGAGGCAGTAGGAGGTGTGGCAGAGGAAGGAGCCGCCTTTGGTGACGTGAAGGAGGCTGAGGTCGTGCTGTTTGCCGAAGACGATGGGGCTGGGCCATTCTCCATACTGGAGGAACCAATTCATCACGGGCTGGCTGATGCCGTTCGAGGGACCTTTGGGATTGTCCTTGGGGTCCTTGAGAAAGGAGGCGTAGGCATCGGGACGGTAGTAGTCCGAACAGTGCTCCCAGACGTTGCCGGCCATGTCGTAGAGTCCGAAGGCATTCGGCGGAAAGGATTTGATGGGAGCCGAGCCTTGGAACCCATCCTCTCCGGTATCCTTGTGTGGGAATTCACCGGTGAAGACATTGGCGAGCCATTTTTCACCGGGCTTGGGCTTGTCTCCCCAAATGTAGACCTGTTGTTCCTTGCCTCCTCGGGCGGCGAGTTCCCACTCGGCCTCTGTGGGGAGGCGTTTGCCGGCCCATTTGCAGTAGGCGTTGGCATCCTCCCAGGTGATGCAGACGACGGGGTGGTTGTCTTTTCCTTCGATGTTGGAATCAGGTCCTGTGGGGTGGAGCCAGCTGGCCCCTTCGACGAAGCGCCACCATTGCCATTCCGCCCCTTCTCCACGGAGCTGCACGGAGTGGGGTGGACCGGAGAAGACAAGAGCTCCCGGCTTGAGGCTCTCGGGAGGTGCTTTGGGGAAATCCTTGTCACTCCACCCCCGCTCGGCCTGGGTTTTGTATCCGGTGGCTTTGACGAATTTCTTCCACTGGGCGTTGGTCACTTCGTGGATGTCGATATAGAAGCCATCGACCTTAACCTTGTGAATGGGGCGTTCTTCCGGGTTGGGTGGAAGGTCCTCCCGCTCCGGAGTGCCCCGGGTATAGGTGGCGCCCTCGATCCAGACCATACCTTCAGGTGGTTTGGCATGGAGAGGAGAAGTCAGAGCAAGGATGAGGAAAAGTCGTTTCATGAATCGCTTGGTTTCTCGAATGAGACAACTTAACTACGTCCATGGCCATGACGAAGTTTCGCCCGTGTATTGATCTCCACCAAGGAAAGGTGAAGCAGATCGTGGGAGGAACGTTGAATGACGAAGGCGCGGTCGAAAATTTTGTCTCGGAGAAGAGTTCGTCGTGGTTTGCCGAAAAGTTTGCTTCTGATGATCTGCGGGGAGGTCATGTCATCAAACTGGGGCCTGGAAATGACGAGGCTGCCAAGGAGGCTCTCGCGGCTTGGCCGGGGGGACTGCAGATCGGTGGGGGAATCTCACTGGAGAATGCCTCCGAGTGGTTGGAGGCAGGTGCTAGTCATGTCATTGTGACCTCGTGGTTGTTTGATCGGGAGGGGGTCTTCCTCGCGGATCGTTTGACCGCTCTGGTCTCAGAGGTAGGAGCCGAAAAGCTGGTGATCGACCTGAGCTGTCGCAGGGTGGCGGACGGGTGGAAAGTGGCGATGAATCGCTGGCAGACCATCACCGAAATGGAGATCGATCTGGCCACGATCGAAGAGCTGTCCGGAAGTTGTGACGAGTTTCTCATTCATGCCGCTGATGTCGAAGGACAATGCGGAGGTGTTGATGTCGAATTGGTGGATTTGTTAGGGCGTTGGGATGGTTGCCCGATCACCTATGCCGGGGGTGTTCGCGGGCTGGATGATCTGAAGTTGATCAATGAAGCGAGCGGGGGACGCCTCGATGCCACGGTGGGAAGTGCGCTCGACTTGTTCGGTGGGAGCGGGGTGTCATACAAGGATCTTCTTATTTGGAATGAAAGCTCGTAACTTGCTGACGAGGAGCGTTTATTCCCGCGTCTGACAATGTCAAAGCGAGTGTTGATTACCGGCGGAGCCGGCTTTTTGGGAAGTCATTTGTGCGATCGTATGATCGAGAAGGGGAACGAGGTGATCTGTCTCGATAATTACTTCACCGGGCGCCGGCGAAATGTGACCCATTTGCTTGATCATCCCGACTTTGAGTTGGTCAGGCATGATGTCATCGATCCCATCAAACTCGAGGTAGATGAAATCTACAACCTCGCTTGTCCGGCGTCGCCCATTCATTATCAGTACAATCCCATCAAGACGATAAAGACCTCGGTAATGGGAGCGATCAACATGTTGGGGTTGGCCAAGCGAACCAACGCGAAGATTCTTCAGGCTTCGACTTCTGAGGTGTATGGAGACCCGCTGGTTCATCCCCAGTCGGAGGATTACTGGGGTCATGTGAATCCGATCGGAATTCGATCCTGCTACGATGAAGGGAAGCGCTGTGCGGAAACCTTGTTCATGGATTATCATCGCCAGAATGGGGTGGAGATCCGGATCATGAGGATCTTCAATACCTATGGTCCGAGAATGAATGCTGATGACGGGCGGGTGGTGTCGAATTTCATCGTGCAAGCTTTGCGCGGAGAAGGGATCACGATTTATGGTGATGGGTCACAGACGAGATCCTTTTGTTATTGTGACGACAACATCGAAGGGATGATTCGCTTGATGGATGGAGATCACATCGGCCCGATCAACGTGGGGAATCCGTATGAATTTACGATGCTGGATCTGGCCGAGCAGGTCATTGATTTAACGGGTTCCGGCTCAAAAATTGTTTATCACGACCTTCCCCAGGATGATCCAAAGCAGCGTCAACCGGACATTTCCAAAGCGAGGGAGTTGCTGGGGTGGGAACCAAAAACCCAGCTCCGCGAGGGCTTGGTCAAAACGATCGATTTTTTTGAGCAAGAGCTCAGCCGATCCTGACGAACGGGACCCGTTGATGCGTGGTGTTCGGGTCTCCGAGTGAAATCAGGTCGTCTCTTCCTTTGGCTTGATCCGGGGGCAAGGTACCTAGAGTGACCGGGCAATTGGGTGCCAGCTTGAGTCGAAATTGGTGAGCGAGGCGACCCATCGACCAGCGACAGTTTACTTCGCTGACGCGATGCCATTGCAGGCCTTTCTCGGTCCGGTGGAGGAAGGAGTCGACGCCAATTGGGCCAACGTAGTCGGTTTGATCGAGAAGTTTCTGGAGCCCTTTGAGGATCTCTTTTTTTGCTTCGGGGAGGACGCTGTTTGCAATGAACTGGGCCTGTTCCGAATTGAGGTTTGAAGCCGGTTTCGGGGAGGAGGTGGAGGAAAGCCATCTTCCGTTTTTGCTCACTTCTTGAAAGCAGAGGCCGAGGAAACGCAGGCCGCCCTGTTCCGGGGGATGCGCATGATAGAGCAAGGAAAACTCAAGGTCTTTGATGAGCCAAGGCTCGATAAGGTATCTGTCATTGATGGGGCAAGAGCCGGAAAATCTGATGATGCCACGACCGGCGGAACTGAGAAGCGGTTTGGCGATCCAATCTTCGAAGGAATGGGATTTCACAAAGTGGCGGACTTCGGGTTCCTTGGCGCAGATTCGAGACGGCATCGACTCCGGGGAGACCAGTTCGCGAAGTCTGAGGCCAAACTCCTTGGAGAGAAGTTCGGGATGAGGAGACCCCCAAGGATGTTCTTCACGGATCTTCCTCTCTTTCCGGATCGTCGCCAGATCTGACAGGGGAGCGATTTCCGGGAAGGCGAGGCCATGCCGGTCGAGGTAGTTTCGGTGGTTGTCCGATGGGAGATTGCGAAAGAGGACGAGGTCATCGCTTGAAGAGGCCGCGAGAGCGAAGGCGTATTCGAGGTCAGCTGCGAGGTTCTCGATTTTTTGTGGAACGGTCCGGCCGGGCGATGCTGTGGAGAGTTCGATGTCGGGATTGAACCAGTAAAGATCGGGGCTTCTCCCCCGCGATGATTGGAAGTGTCTGACTCGGTTGATGAAGTCGTCGTCGAGTCCGGCTCTTCTTCGTCCTTCTTCATTAAAGGGAGCCATGCCTTTCGCGCGGATTGGGGAGAGGGGAAAGTGGAGTTGCTTGTTCCAGGCATCCCAATCGCTCTGGGCGTTTTGTTTCCAACGTCTCAACCATTTGACCCCATATCCGACGTGGGCGATCTCGTCATGATAGATTTTGTGGAGGATCTTGGCTGTTTTTGGATCACCTGCTTCGTGGAGAACCGAGGAGTAGTGTTTGGCGTAGTCGAGGTTGGCTTGTTCGAAGGTGAGCGAAAGTCGCGAGACGTAATCGAGCGGGCTCTCCATGTCTGAGATGTGGGACCAGATCATGGGGCTGAGGTGGTAGTCTCCGAAGTTGATTCCGCATTCCTTCATCCGTTGGAGATACCACCGGGTGTGGTTTTGTTCTTCCTGAAGGGTGCGAAGAACCCCACGTCGGAAGGAATCGGGGGCATCCGGAAACTTGAGCAAGGCAAGCGCCATGAGCTCAACCGCCAGTAGTTCGTGATTGGCGAAGAAGTGGAGTAGGATGGCCCTTTGCTCCTCATCGTGCAATTGATCAGGGCTGGGGAAGGGTGAACGACCCTCATTGGATTGGGGCCGCAGATGGGCCGGTCGTCCGGGAAGATCAGGGGACTGGAACGTTCCCTTTTTCGGAGGATCAAGTGTCAGGGAGCCGGGCGCATGAGTCAGTTTCTCTTCCAGCGAGTCGCTAAGAAGGACGCGTTGCGCAAATTCCGAAACTGTCGTTGGGTCCGCCATCGATGACGGGAAGAACATGCCTCACCAGTGACGCATGCCAAGTGCTGAAGGGCTTACTTCAGCAAATGTTTTTCGCAGAATTCCAGATGTAGTTCCTGCCAGCTTTTCCCATCGTTGACTTTCGGGAGTTCGTTTCTTCCTCCGCCATAGAGGGCGTAGGGAATTTTGAGTTCCTTGGCTTTCTTGGCGATCAAGAGGGCCTGCTTCGGCGGGTGGATGCGGTCGGTGGGCTTGGCGTCGGAATAGAGAAACAGGGGAGCTTCGCCCTTGTCCATGAAGCGGATGGCGAAATCGTCGGTGCCAATCGGCTGCATGATCCCGAGCACGACGCCGGGTTTGGAGCTCTGTCGGGAGACGAGGTCCTTGGATTTTTGATCGGCGAAGTCATCGTGATAGCCGAGGAACTGGCTGATCAGGGCACCCGCGGAAACGCCGCCGCAGCAGAGTTGATCCGGGTTGATGTTCCAGTCCTTGGATTTGGAGCGGATGAATTGGACTGCTCGTGCACAATGAACGACGATGTCGCGATAATCCATGTCATCGGCGAGAAAGGGATAGTTGCAGCTGACGACCGCATAGCCGGCTTCGCGGTAGGTTTTGAGAGTGGCTGCGCCCCGGCGTTCGATCGATCGCTTGTCGCCATTGCGGAAGCCGCCTCCGTGGAACCATACCATTACCGGAGCAGGCTTGTCCTTTTTCAAGGCAGGCCAGAAATCGAGGACGTTTCGCTCGTGCTTTGTGTCGTATTTGACGTCACGCTGAGGTTCGGCCGCGAGGAGAGGTGCGATGGCGGAGAGAAGGAAAAGGAGGATTCGCTTCATGAGGAGGCCGATTCAAGGGAACGAAACTTTCGTTGTCGAGACAAAGCGATGACGAGGAGGGGAATCGAGAGCAGCGTTAAGGAGAAGCAGATTGGGCCAATGAGCCAACCTCCCATGGTGAAGAGAGTGAGGGTTGACCGTGGAGTGATGCCGCCGACCAGGGTTCCTTTCTCAATGAGGGGAAGAGTTTCGGTTTGGTGTCCCGAGGGAGAGATGATCTGCGTTTGGCCCGAGGTGGCGGCCACGGCGAGCCAGCGTCCGTTTTCGGCAGCGCGGTGTCGAAAGAGTTCGGCATGCTGGAGGTGTTGTCGTTCGGTCCATGCGATGGCATCCAATGACGGGATGAGGAAGAACTCAGCTCCGTTGGCGGTCATGCGACGAATGACGTCCTGGTAGTCGCAATCGAAGCATATCGGAGTGCCGACCTTGCCCAATGGAGTATCGATAGGGATTGCTGTCGTCCCGGCGATGCCATCGTCGAAGAGATGAACGGGATGATTTTTGACGTGGGTGCCGAGGAGGCCTTCTTTGCCCAAGGTGAATGAGGTGTTCTCGTGGGAATCTTCCTGATCTCGTCTGCCTCCGAGAACCAGTAGTTGAGTGTTCTCTTTGAGGAGTTCCGTGATTTCCTTGCCCCTTGGGTGAACGGATGGATCGTAGGCCACGGCATATTCCGGCCAGACGATGGCGTCGACGTTCCCGGCGTGGGGCTCGGACATTTCGAGATGGGTATCGAGGAGGTATTCTTCGTTCTGGATGAGCGCGACTAGGTAAGTCGGTTTGTGGATTTTGGGTATCTGGGAACCCATCAATACCCAGAAGAGTAAAAAGACGGCGGTGGGTTTCCATCGGGGACGTTCGGGCCTTGAGTCCAGTTGTTGAATGAGCAGGAGCCCTGTGAGGACGAGGAAGAACGAAACGCCGTAGACTCCGATAACCGGGGTGAGGAGGTTGGGTGGGAGGCCGGTGCCGGGAGTGATCCAGGGGAAGTCGAGAATGAAGAGCTCGGAGCGGTAGTATTCGATGCCGGTCCAAAGAGTTGCCAGGGTAAGAGGTGATCCCTTGAGTTGGAATTTCTCCAAGAAATGGAAGGCGACTCCAAAGAGAGCGGTGAAGCAGGCCAACATTAGCCAAAGAACTGGAGCGAGGGTTCCAAAGAGCACGAACATCCAGCACAAGGTGCCTGCAAAGCAGAGGAACCCGTGAAGGAGGCCGATGCGAAAGGACGCTCGCAGGCTGGCGCCTTTCAGGGCGAGGAAGAGGGGAATCCAGGCAACGGGAGCCAGGAAGAAAAGCTGGAAGGGTGGAAAGACCAGAATGGCCAGAAAAGAGCTGAGAATGGTGAGGAGAACTTTTCGAGCCATCACTTGTATTCTGGGAGAATGTCCAAAGGGACCAAGATTGTTTTTGTCGATCGCTGGATCGAGTGAATCAATCTGAAGCTGGAATAATTTTCGGATTGGGGCATCCTAGAGGAAGAAAGTTATGAAAATTCATTTGCTCGCAGCAGGAACAATCGCAGCTTTAGCGGTGATGGCAGGAAAAGCAGCGGAAGAGAAATTGGCGAAGGCCGACGGGAAGGTGTCGGCTCAGACCCTTCCCCTGGACAAGGATTACTCTAAGGTGAAGTATGAAACCGCCACTTTTGGCTTGGGATGATTCTGGGGACCTGACTCCGAGTTCGGAAGTCTCAAAGGAGTGTTGCGCACACGGGTGGGATACGCCGGTGGCGAGAAGAAGAATCCGTCTTACTACAGCCTGGGCAATCACACCGAAGTGATCTCGATCGATTACGATCCCAAGGTTTTGAAGTATACCGACCTTCTAGACATTTTTTGGAAGGCGCATCGTTGTGACCAGATCAATACCTCGCGTCAGTACATGAATGCGGTCTTTTATCACAATGACGGGCAGAAGAAGCTGGCCGAAAAGTCCCGTGAGAAGGCAGCCAAAGACAGTGGAGTTTCCGTGGAAGCGGTACAGACCAGTTTGCTTCCGGTGGGAACGTTCACTTATGCCGAGGAATATCATCAGAAGTATTACCTCACGCGCTATCGGGACATCCGGAATATTCTCCTCAAGACTTATCCTGACGGAAAATCGTTGGCGGACTCTACCGTGGCGACCCGGATGAATGCCTATCTTGGAACCGGAATGAAAAAGGACTGGAAGATGTTCCTCGAGGAACTGCCCAAGTTCGGTTTCGAGAAAGAGCTTCAGGAAGCTCTCCAGCAGGCTGCTACGAGGCAGTTGGCGCTGGAGGAGAAGTGAAGAATTTACTTTTTATGGCCGAGGAAACAGGGATGACCACCACGAGCGAAGCGGCGTAGGCGACAAGATCCAGTTGGTCGCTGAGGTCGAAATTCCCCAGCCAAAGATAGGGCACTACTTCTCCCCCCAACATCGTGAAGAGGATGAATGGAAGGCCGGCTTTGAGAGGGATCATGTAGAGAAGGACTCCTCCGAATAAGGTCATTACCCCGAAGTGGATCAGAAATCGCCCTGCAGGATGTGTTTTGATTTTCGAAAGAGAACTTTGCCAATTTGTGGTCCGGTGTTTCTTTACAGCCTGTTTCTTGCTCGTTTGTTCCCTCGTGGGCGTTTCTTCGGGAGTCATTCTTTCCCCGGTTCGATGAATGGACGACGAGCCGGTTTGAAAGGTCTCTGAGAAGGGGCGGGGAATATCGATGGGCCTGGGAAAGACCACTATCCCCATCCAGAGGAGAATCCAGACTGTGGCCACCCATAGGGTGGTCGGTTTGTTGGTCCAAGCACCTCCGAGGTATCGAATGGCATGGTAAATCCAGAGCCCCCAGAGCAGAACAAGGATTGCTGCAGAGAAAGTGTAATAAGGCCTTTCTTGCACTCCCGTGATGCGAATATCGGAGACCTCATAGACTCCATTCTCCGACAGTGTGGAGAGATAGAGAGTAAAGACTCCGGTGCCCTCTGGGAGAGCAATGACAGCTTCAGTGGTTTCCCAGTCGGATGAGGGGGACGAGAAGGCAAGAATTGCGGGCCCTTCGAGATAGGGAGCTCCGATCTTTTCATAGCCTGCGAGCTGGATGAGAACTGGATATTTTTTTTCGGGTGAGATTTCTTTGAGTGGTTCCGGGGCGCGATGCTTGATTCTCACTTTAATGTGAGAATCCTCAGCCCTCCAAGATCTGCGTGTTCCCGAACGGGCAAGTTCATTGGGAATGAACCGGAGTGTCTTGTTGTCGATCATTCGAGGGGGAATTCCTTTGCCGAATGTTTCTTCCTCAGCCCAAGGGGAGAGCGATGAATCGGCGAAATAAACCCTTCCACTTTCCTGGAATCGAAACTGCCAGGCGAGAACAGTCAGCAGGATCAAGACCGGCAAGGCGACACCAAGGAGAACAGTAGATGGGCGGGGAAGTTTCAAAGATCAGAGAATCGGAGTGGGAAAAGAAACCGAAATCGAATTCGACGACCCTTCCGGATTCCAGAGACTGTGCTTGCGGAGATTCCAATGAAAGGTCATATTCCGCGCGATGAAACGTGTTCTCGCCGCTTGCTTCTGTGTTGCTTTTGCCTCCTTGCTCACTTCGTGTGAATCAACGGACAGTCGTCGTGCCGGTGGCGGGGCGTTTGATGATTCAGAAATGGCACGCAAGCTGGATGCCAATGCGCACCTCGACGATCCCGATACTCCGGGTAAGCGTAGCTACGATCAGTGGCGCAATAACGAATAATCGGGCCTGACCGGTCTTTTCTGATTGTTCTCTGCTTCGCAGAACGATTCCATGCCGGGCATGGATCCACGGTATAACGCACTCGCGAAGCAGCTTGTCAATTACTCCACCTCTCTCAAGAAGGGAGAGAAGATTCTTCTCGATCTGGTTGACACTCCTGAAGATATGGCGGTGGCCTTGATCCGTGCCGTGCGGGCGAGAAAAGGTGAGCCGTTTCTTCGTTTGGGCGCCAACCGGCTGAGCCGTGAGCTCCTGATGGGTGCGACCGATGATCAGTATCAAACGACGGCCAAGCATCTCATGGCCGAGATGAGGGATATGGATGCCTACATTGCCATTCGTGGTTCTCACAACATTACCGAGACGAGCGATGTTCCGGCAAAAAGAATGGAATTGGCCACGAAGCATCTTCGCAAGGTCCTCGATCATCGGGTCAAGAAGACGAAGTGGTGTGTGTTGAGGTGGCCCCATCCGGCGATGGCCCAGCAGGCTGGCATGAGCACCGAGGAATTCGAAGACTTCTATTTTGAGGCCTGTCTGCTCGACTACAAGAGTTACATCCCGGCGATGAAGGCGCTTCAGCGCCTGATGAACAAGACGGATCAAGTTCACATCAAGGGTCCGGGAACGGACTTACGATTCTCCATCAAGGATATTCCCGCCCTCTACAGTGGTGGGAACTACAATGTTCCCGATGGCGAGGTCTTCACCTCTCCGGTGAAGGATTCGGTTGAAGGGGTGATCACCTATAATGCCCCGACGATCTATCGTGGCATCGGATTTGATGGAATCCGGCTGACCTTTGAGAAGGGAAAGATCGTGAAAGGGGAAGCGGATGGTGGACGGACCAAGGATCTGAACAAGATCCTCGATACCGATGCCGGCGCTCGTTATGTGGGAGAATTCGCCTTGGGATTCCATCCCATCATCCGCGAACCGATGCGCGATATTCTGTTCGATGAGAAGATTGCCGGCAGCTTCCATTTCACACCGGGACAGGCCTACGAAGATGCCGACAATGGCAATCGTTCCGCGGTCCACTGGGACATGGTGAGCATCCAGCGCAAGGATTACGGAGGAGGCGAGATCTATTTTGATGGCAAGCTCATTCGTAAGGATGGAATCTTCCTTCCCAAGAGTCTTGCGAAATTGAACGGGTAGAAAAATCCAGCAGGGGTGGCGGTCATCCCTTGCCATGTCGGATTACCCGCCTTAGAACCCCGCCATGAAGATTCTTTCCCACGAAGACAAGGCTTATCCGGCCTTTGTGAAGAAGCTCTATCGTCGCGCCGTGCCAAGTGGCGAACTGAGTTCGGCGGTGGCTGAGATCGTGGGTGAGGTGGCAAAGAAAGGAGACCGGGCCCTCGTCGAGTTTGCCTCCAAGTTCGATGGCGCCAAGTTGACGACCAAATCGTTGAGGGTGAGCGCGGCGGAATTGAAAGCCGCTCGAAACTCGATCAGTGACGAGACCAAGAAGGCAGTTGCGGCATCATTGAAAAATATCCATGCATTTGCCCGGAAGAGTCTCCGAAAAAATTGGTCATCCAAAAACCCCCAGGGAGCGATCGTGGGGGAGCGCTTTGTGCCTTTTGATCGGGTCGGTGTGTATGTTCCCGGAGGAAAGGCTCCCTTGGTGTCGACTTCCCTGATGACGGCTGGTTTTGCCCAGGCCGCCGGGGTGCCCGAGATCGTGGCGGCCACGCCACCGGGGCCGGATGGTTCGGTCAACGCCGAATTGCTCTATGCCTTGGAAGCCGCGGGAGCGACCGAGATTTACAAGGCTGGTGGAGCCCATGGAGTGGCGGCGCTTTCTCTGGGAACCAAAACAATCGCTCCGGTCGATAAGGTTTTCGGGCCGGGCAACAGTTATGTCGTTGAAGCGAAACGGCAGATGGTGGGGGCGGTCTCAATTGATCTTTTACCTGGGCCCAGCGAAGTTCTCATCGCGGCAGACGCGACCGGGAATGCTCGTTTTCTGGCCTCCGATTTGCTTGCTCAAGCCGAGCACGGTCCTGATTCAGTGGTTGGTTTTGTCACTCCTTCCAAGAAGCTCTTGCGGGATGTTCAGGCTGAGTTGACATCCCAGTTGGCCGAAACTCCGCGAAAAGAGATCGCAGCCAAGGCTCTGAAGAAGGCGGGTTTCATGTTGTTGACCAAGTCGATGAAGGAAGCGATTTCCATCGTCAATGATTGGGCTCCCGAGCACTTGATTCTCGTGGCCAGAGACGAAGACAAGTGGCTGGATCAGGTGAGAACGGCGGGAGCAATCTACGTAGGCAACTATTCGGCAGTGGCTGTGGGCGATTTTCTTGCCGGGCCGAGTCATACCCTGCCAACCGAGGGGTCGGGTCGTTCCTTTTCGGGCTTGAGAGCCGATCAGTTCCAAAGACGGGCGAGCGTGGTGAGGATGGATCAGGCGGCTGTGCGTAAATCGCAGAAAGTGGTTGAGCACTTTGCTGAAATAGAGGGGTTGCATGCCCACGGACGATCCGTCACGCTCCGGGCTCAGGAATAATTCATGAGAGAAGACCCGAAGGCTCTATTTCGCGGCAAAGTTTTCCGGGCTCGAAAATTTGCGGAGAGCTCGATGGTTTGTCCGGGGTGCCACATTGCCATTCCCGAGCCCGTCGATGAGTGTCCGAGATGCGGTTTTTCGGGGCGTGGCGTGGTTGAGAAGTTTGCCTTTGAGGCTCCAGATCTTGATCGTTATATCGACCCGGTGGGGTTTCTGGCGGAAGAATCCCGCGAAAAAATCGATCGGGTTCTGGATGAGTTGGAGGAGGATTTTCCCCAGATTCGGGTCTCAATTTGCATTATTGATTTGTTGCCGGACACTGATCCCAGGGAATTCGGTTTCTGGATGTTCAATGCCAGCAAGGTCAGAAATGAAGCTGAGGCTGCTCGCCGTCCCTGGACGATTCTATTGACGATCGATGACCGGAACGCGAGGGCTTCGGTCACGGTGGGCTATGCCATCGAACCGTTCGTGAAAGACGACGCCTGGGAGTGGATGTTGCGGATGGACCGGAAGCTCTTCCTTGAAAAGGACTACGAAGCAGGTGTGCTGAAGTTTGTGGAAGGGGTGGATCAGGTCTTGGCAGAAGGAGCGGTAAGGGTGGACAAGAAGTTGGCCAGGATCCGAAAAGAAAAGCGGGGGAGGGAAGCATGGCAGTGAAACAGATCGTTCTTCTTTGCTGGCTGTGGCTCGGAGCGGTTTCTTTGCATGGCCAGGATCCGCTTGTCGCCATGGGAGAGCCGCCGGAGCGAGGAGTGTATGATCCGGTCGAATGGCTGGAGTCCTCGAAAAAGTCAGAACTGGAAAGGAACTTCCAGCAGGGTGTGGAGAAGACCGGGGTGAGGGTCTTTGTCGTGGTGCTCCCGCAGCGACCTGTCGATGGACCAGCCAGTCTTGCCAAACGAGTGGGGCGGAAGTGGGGAAAAACGGACACCTGGGGGGTGGTTTTGCATGTGGTGGGGGACGCCGAGTCTCCCTGGTGCATGGCCGAAAAAGGGGAGGACCTTCGTTGGACCGAACCCGAGGAAATCCAGCGGGCCATCGAAGAGGTGATGGCCAGGACTTTTCGCGAGAGTGATCAGGATGTCCGTGTCATGGTGGCGGCCAGAGAATTGGCCGACGAGCTGGGCTTCCTTGAGGTTGTCTCGAGTCGAAGGGAGGATATTTTGGGTGGCAGGCCGGATCGCGGGGATGAGTCCTCCGCGGAGGCGAAAAAGGAAAGCGGGCTCTTCATTCGCCGGGTCCTCATGGTCACGGCACCCTTGCTCCTGGTTGGGATGATTGTGGTCGTAGTCGTGAGATCCAAGTCGGAGGACCGGGAACCGGGATACTTGTTTCCAGAAACCGGCCCACGCCGCCGTTTCAGCGGACCATGGAGCGGTGGCGGGGACGTTTTGGTGCACTTCTCCGAGGAGAAACCTCACAAGAAGTAAAGGGAGGCTATTTCAGCGTCCCGTGGATCTGCTGGAGGGTCATCATGGCGTAGCAGGTGACCAGAATGGCATCGTTTTCCATCCAGCGACTGGCCTTGTCATTGAGCCATGATCCGTCTTCGCGCTGACTGTTGATGACGGTTGCTGCGAGATCGGAACGCCAATCGATCTTCAGGCCATTCTTGGCCTTCAGCTCCATGATGTTTGCGGCCACCAGACTCTTGGCCATGGCATGGTAGTAGTAGAACAGTCCTTGTCCTCCTAGGCCGGGATTTTCTTCGAGAGTGTAGTTGTCGTTGATCCAGGAAACCACGGCTTTAACCCGCTGGTCGGACGAATCCAGATCTGCGTAGACCAGCGAGAGGAGTCCTGCGTAGGACATTGATCCGTATCCGCGGAGAGCGACCCGGCCGGTTTTGCTGTCGACTGCTTCTCCGGCTTTGGAGTTGCCAGGGAAATAGACAAAGCTGCCGTCATTGCCCACTTTTTCTCCCTTGTTGGTTGCTTGAAGGTTCTGGCATCGGGAAACGAAGGCGAGTGCCGCTCCCCAGTCGAGTTCCTGGACCTTTTTTTCGCCGCTGTCGTTTGCGAGGACGCGGGTGTGGTAAAGAGCCTCCAGAGCAAGGTGGGTGTTTGAGAGGTCGGAATGGGCGTAGGTTCCGCCATAGCCGATGCCGCCGTCGAATTCAGTGTCGTCCGCACCTTTGACTCCCCAGTCGGTTTGTTGGTTGATCAGGAAACCTCGGGCCTTGATGATGGCTTCCTTGTATTTCACGGGGTCGGATCCGTAGAGGGCCATGATTGCGGACGCGGTGCAGTAGGTGGCCATGCCTTTTCCATAGATTCCTCCGTCAGTTTTCTGCTGGGAAAGGAGCCATTCAAATCCCTTCTCGACCTGCTTGGGGGGCTTCTTCGGATCATAGGCCGGATCCATGATGATGCTCTTGAGGGCGTAAGCCGTGAATGCCGGAAGCTTGGGGTCTCCCCAATAACCGTCCTCGTGCTGATTGCTGAGAAGAAACTTGGCGCCCTTTTGAATGGTTTGCTGTGACTCCAGTTTGAGGGACAAGTGGACGTCGTTGGCAGATCCCTGCAGGGTGGAAACGGCAAGGAGTGTCGAGGCAATGATGAATTTCATGGCTGGTAGGGTTTGATGATGATTTTGACCTTTGTTCCTACTTCGGGAACGACTGTCTTATTAGGAATCCAGACATCGCCAAAGAGGCGGCCTTCCCCCGGGTAATTGATCAGAGCTGCTTGTGCAGTGTAAATGGCTGCCATCAGTTGGACAACTTCGGCTTTGAAGCGGCCTTCGTGCATATAGGATCCGGTGGAGAGCCAAGGGCCCTTTTTCATGGTCGTCAGCTTCAAATCATCAGTGGTCACTTCCTGACCGGGTTTCAGTCCGGATTCTCCTTCTTCCGGCCACTGAATGAAGTGGATCATCTCGTTGACCGAGATGGTCTTTTTTTTGTCTCCTTCTCCCATTTCCACCAGAATATCGATCCGCGATTTGGCGCGAACTTCCTCCGGAACTTCGGGGAATTTCCCGGTCGGGCGATAGTCCTCGGTGACGATTTCAAAAAGCTCGGGTGATTCCCCGACACCAAGCAACTTGAGGGCGATGTTCAGGTTGAGGGCGGAAATATCGGTCAGGAAAAGAGCTTCGTGGACTTTGTTGCTCTGCGTTCCAACAATGAGGTATTCCAACAGCCCTTCGGTCATGTTGATTCCAGCCCCGAACGTGATTTCGCGTTTTTTCTGGTCCAAACTGATTTTACCAATCTGATACTCGTGTTCGCTGATCTGTTTGATTTCGGGTTTTTTGTCCTTCGGGGCATCGGGAGGATTGGCCCCGGGATCCTGGGCAAAAGCCAGTGAGCAGGAGAGCAGCAAGGTTGGAAAGATTCGGTGCATGACAGACTGGCAAAGTTGGAACGCTCCTCACCTGATGGATCTTAGGGCTAATTTTCCTCCTCCGACAACCCTTCCGTGTCATTTTCCGGCGAAGGTTCTTCGACCGGAAGGGGGACCGGGTAGAGGGATTCGGCGAATTCCCTCCACATCAGCCGGCTGATTTGGCGGGTCAGCAGCTCCTGTCCCGGAGCCTCCAGAGGGACGGGAGGAGGAAAATCCAATTTCGTCAGGTGGGAGCGGACGGCTTGGAAAGCGGCGGAAGAGAGTTCTTCGAGCAGAGCGGAGGGATCTCCGGAGGGTGTCATGGTCATGACAGCCGATGTCACCGGAGGCTCGGCCGTTGATGAAAACCAGAGGGCGATGGGAGGATTCTCAATGGCGCTCGGAGTTTCGGCACTGTTGATTTTCGGGACGGGAGCAAGTTGTCCTCCCGAGTATCGTCGGATCAAATTGGAAAGCTGGAGCGCGGCGGTGGTCAGATCATCGTTGGAAGGGTAGGGAATACTGATGACGAGGAGCAGCGGCATCTCGGCGATGGGATCGACGGTCCAAGGCGGGAGTTCCGAAGTGAGGGCTCCGATTCCCTGTCCGGCCTCCAGTACTTCCTCGGGGGTGGCTTCTTTGCTCTCGATGACTCGTTCGAGCGCAAGGAGAGCCCGTTGGAATTCTCCGCGGATTCGAAGGGTGGACGACAGCAGAAAGAGCTTTGATGGAGGCACTGCGGAAGCGAGCCCCCGATAGGTCTTGAGGCCGGGCCCGGCCTCAAGATCGCCCAGATCAGCCTCGGTGATTTCGGGGATTTCCGTGACTTCGAGATTGTCGTCGTCGGGTGGGGGAATGGGCGTGACCACCGGGATTTCTTCCTCAATGGGCGGTTGAAGGGCGGCTGAACCAGCGGCGAGATCTTTCCCGAAATCCTCGGGAGGAAGAGGACTGTCGTTGGGAGTGAGAAAATCGATGTGCTTGGTACGAAGATGCCACGTCAGCAGGATGACACCAGCTGAGGCCAGAACGACGATGGCCCAATGAATCTTCAACAGGACGGGAGATTGCTAGGAGAAGGACGGCAGGTGAAGCGCAAAAGAAAAAGGCCGCCGGAGGTGAATCCGGTGGCCTTTCGTTTGAGATTCTGAAAGTGGTCGGTTACTCGGCGCTTTTGACCTGAACCGCACGCTTGCCAACGCGATCGCGAAGGTAGTGAAGCTTGGCGCGACGAACCCTGCCCCGGGAAACGACTTCGACTTGGGCGATACGCGGGCTGTGGAACGGGAAGACCCGCTCAACGCCGGTGCCGTAGGAAATCTTGCGGACGGTAAAAGCGGCATTCACGCCGGTTCCGCCCATGGCGAGAACGATTCCCTGGAAGATCTGAATCCGCTCCTTGCCGCCTTCAACCACGCGAGTGTGGACTTTGACGGTATCACCGACGTTGAAGTCGATGGCGTCGGACTTCATTTGCTCCTTTTCGATTTTCTTGATGATATCCATGGTCGTTAGCTGGGTTGGCGGGGCGCAGGAACTACGTGAAGCGATGAGCGATTGCAACTGTTTTTTCTTGGGAAGAGGGCGATTTTGTCACTTGAGGGCGAATTCGGGGCGATTGGGGAGAGTTTGATCCGGAGGAAAAAGAAGGGCGGGACCCTGTGAATCCCGCCTTCCAATATAATTACTACGTCTTTGGAGCCGTCACACGGATGACTCATTGGGCAGTGGTGCCTCATCATGGAACGGGCTCGGGCGGGGGAGGAGGTTCCGAAGAGCATGAGGAGAGCCCCAAAAGGGCTCCGGCTGCGGCTAGAAGGAGTGTTATTTTCATCTTCACTCTATGGGAGTGCAAAAGGCCGAAACTTATTCCGCAAAAAGAAAATATTTTCAGTGTCGCATTCGTGTCCAGATCACGGGTTGACAGGGCGTCCTTCGTTGCTAAAGTCCGCGCCTTTCCGGCGGGGCAACATCCTTTGCACCACGGGAATTCATTGATCAAACTCACTCAGAGAACACGACCATGGCTACCAAGAAAAAGGCCGCTAAAAAGGCTGCCAAAAAAACCACCGCCAAGAAGACCGCCTCGAAGAAGGTGAAACACGTTTATTACTTCGGAGCAGGTAAGTGCGACGGAAACGGCACCCAGAAGGCCCTCCTCGGAGGTAAGGGCGCCAACCTCGCCGAAATGAGCAGCATCGGAATTCCCGTGCCGGCTGGTTTCACCATCACCACCGAGGTCTGCACCTACTACTACGACCACGGCAAGAAATACCCCACCACTCTCAATGCTGAGATCGAAAAGAATATCGCCAAGGTCGAAAAAGCCATGGGCAAGAAGTTCGGCGATCTTGAAAACCCTCTTCTTCTTTCCGTCCGCTCCGGAGCTCGCGAGTCGATGCCCGGCATGATGGACACCATCCTCAACCTCGGAATCAACGACGAGGTGGTCGAGGCTCTCGCCAAAAAGACCGGCAACCCCAAGTTTGCCTGGGATTCCTACCGTCGTTTCCTCCAGATGTATGGAAGCGTGGTGATGGAAGTGGAAGCCGAAGCCGGCGAGCACCACGATCCCTACGAAGTCATTCTCGATAAAGCCAAGGCCAAGGCCAAGGTGAAGGACGACTCCGGTTTGAAAGAAAAGGACCTCCGCGAAGTGGTGGCCGAATTCAAGGCCCTCATCAAGGAGCGTTCCGGCAAGAATTTCCCTGAAGATCCCCGCGAGCAGCTCATCGGAGCTGTCAACGCCGTCTTCAACTCCTGGAACAACGACCGCGCCATCGTTTACCGTCAGAAGTATGGGATCCCCGCCGCCTGGGGAACTGCCGTGAACGTGCAGGCCATGGTCTTCGGTAACACCGGTAAGACTTCCGGAACCGGTGTGGCCTTCACTCGTGACCCGGCAACCGGTGAGAACGTGTTCTACGGTGAGTATCTCATCGACGCCCAGGGTGAGGACGTGGTTGCCGGTGTTCGCACCCCGAAGCCCATTGCCAAGATGGCCAAGGACCTTCCCAAGTCTCACAAGGAGCTCCTCAAGATCCGCAAGATCCTTGAAAAGCACTTCCGCGATGTGCAGGACGTCGAGTTCACCATCGAAGAAGGGAAGCTTTGGATGCTCCAGACCCGGAATGGTAAGCGCACTGGTTTCGCCGCCGTGAACATCGCCCTCGACATGGTCAAGGAGCGCCTCATCAAGAAGGAAGAGGCCATTCTTCGCATTCCTGCCGACGACCTCAGCCACTTGCTGGCTCCGATCTTCGACGCCAAGGCTGAGAAGGCTGCCAAGAAGGTAGGCAACGGTCTTCCTGCTGGTCCTGGAGCTGCTTCCGGTAAGATTTACTTCAACTGGGAAGACTCGGTCAAAGCTGCTGAAAAGGGAGAGAAAGTCATCCTCGTTCGTCAGGCCACTTCTCCGGAAGACCTTCGCGGCATGATCGCTGCCGACGGAATTCTCACCACTGAAGGTGGTGCTTCCTCACACGCCGCTCTAGTTGCCCGTCAGATGGGTAAGGTTTGCGTCTGCGGTGCTCACGGAATGGCCATCGACTACGGCAAGAAGACCCTCACCGGTAACGGAGTCGTTCTTAAGGAAGGTGACGAGCTTTCCCTGAACGGATTTGTTGGAAACGTCTACGCCGGAGCCATCAAGTCTTCTCCTTCGCAGGTCATCCAGGGTCTCATCGAGAACAAGGCCGCTGCCAAGCGTTCCGAGACTTATAAGAAGTTCATGGAGCTCATGACCTGGACCGACAAGCTTCGCAAGCTGGGTGTCCGCACCAACTCCGACACTCCGGAGCAGGTCGAGCAGGCCATCAAGTTCGGTGCCGAAGGAATCGGTCTTACCCGTGCCGAGCACATGTTCTTCGAAGGCAATCGTATCGACTCCGTTCGTGAGATGATTCTTGCTGACGACGACGAAGGTCGCGCCAAGGCTCTCAAGAAGATCAAGGTCTTCATGAAGAAGGACTTCATCGGGATCTTCAAGTCGCTCGCCGGACGTCCGGCCACCATCCGTCTTCTGGATCCACCTCTTCACGAGTTCATCGGCACCATGGATGCCGCTCAGAAGAAGGATCTTTCCAAGAAGATCGGCATGAGCGCCGCTGCCATCACCAAGCGGATTCACGCTCTCCACGAAGAGAACCCAATGCTGGGTCACCGCGGTTGCCGTCTCGGTATCAGCTATCCTGCGGTCACTGCGATGCAGGTCGAAGCCATCCTTGAGGCCGCTGCCGAAGTGCAGGCCAAGGGAACCAAAGTACTTCCTGAAATCATGGTCCCACTTGTCTCCTATGCCCGTGAGCTCGAGCTTCAGAAGAAGGTCGTCGATGATACCGCCGATGAAGTTCGCAAGAAGCTTGGTCTCAAGAAGAGCCAGCTCAAGTACACCGTTGGAACCATGATCGAGATTCCTCGCGCTGCCATCACCGCTGACGAAGTGGCCGAGCACGCCGAGTTCTTCTCCTTTGGAACCAACGACCTCACTCAGACCGGACTTGGTCTTTCCCGTGACGACTCCTCCAGCTTCCTTCCGACTTACCAGGACGAAGAAATCCTCAACAACAACCCATTCGCCAGCCTCGACCAGGGTGGTGTTGGCAAGCTTGTTGAAATGGGCGTCAAGGGTGGTCGTTCCACTAAGGGCAAGCTCAAGATCGGTATTTGCGGTGAGCACGGTGGAGATCCTGATTCGGTGAAGTTCTTCCACCGCACCGGACTCAACTACGTGTCCTGCTCTCCCTTCCGGATCCCTGTGGCCCGCCTCGCTGCTGCGCAGGCCGCCCTCGAGGAACGCGGAATGGCTCGCGGTGAAGTGAGCTAAAGGCTGACTCGCCAGAAATCTTCAAAGCCCCGGTCGTGAAAGCGGCCGGGGCTTTTTTATGGCTGCACGCCGGAGCGGGTCATCACTCAGGGAAGCTTCCGGTGGTGATAAGGGGCACCCTCCAATTCTCCAAGATTGTGGCAGACGTCCTTTAAGATCTGAGCGACTTTTTGCTCCGGTAGCTGTCCTTCGATTCTCATCACGACTTCATTGTGATCTTCGATAAAAAGGACGTCGACATCGTCGACAGAGATCCGGAAGTGATTGTATTGAGGATCGAAGTCATCGTTTTCGAGGTCCTCGAGACTCGGCTCGGGAGGAACGATTTCGGTATGGGGAAGGGTAGGGCGATAGAGGAGCGGGAGAAGATCCGGCTTCATCTTTTTCAGTGTTTTTTCGTCGAGGTCTTCCAAGCCGACGGAAAGACGAACCCGCCAGAGGTTGCTGTATTCCTCATCCCGGCGAAAGAGTCGATATTGGCTCCAGTTTTTCTCCTCCACACATCGCCATTCCCAGGAGGTTAGATCGAGCTCCCAGGTTGAGAAATCATCGAAGAGGCCCTGGACTTCTGTCCATCGCTGCAGTCCGGTGACTGAGATGGACTTCTGATCGACGCAGGCCTTGGCTTGATGATGTGAGATCCATCCCGGTGGGTTGGAGGTGGGCTGGGAAGCGATGGACCAGTCGGTAAGACTGAGCCGCAGAACCTGAGTCTCTTGGTCATTTCGCTGGTCAGGATAGCCCAATGACCCGATCAGAATGACTTCGTTGCCGACCAAGGTAGCGGAGTGAAAATCGGTGGGTGGGAAAACGTTTTCGGGATATCCATAAATCCTGACCTGACCATCCGGATCAACGACGATGACGTCGTTGTAGATATGGAAGTCCGGATCGTAATGATCTTCGTGCTCGCCGGCCACGAGAACTTTCGTCCCGTCTGGAAGATTGGTGGTCGTTTGTCCGAAGCGATCGCAACACCAGGCAGGTCCGGCGTCGAAGGAGCAGGGGCCGTTGAATTTCTCGTTGTTGGCATAGCCGGACCCTTTGTTTTCAACGCACCACACCCAATAGGGGTTGGTCAGGTCTTGCGGGTTGGATGTCCCGGGGCGGGGATTGCGGAACTTTTTAAAGTCGCGTTTTGAAGGTGTTGACATTGCCAGTCTATGGGAAAGTCAAGGGTGCGAATCGGACCTTCAATCAGTCTCAGCTCGCTCAGCAGCGGCAGCGGCGGCGGCAGCTTTGGCTTCTGCTTTTTTCTTAAAGGCCTCTTCGCGCTCCTTTTCCTCAAGTTCAGCCTGTGTAGCACGTTCCCGTCGCTGAACTTCAGCCATCTCCTCACGCTTTCCTTCGGGGAGGTCGCGATACATCATGGTCAAGCGAACTTCGCCTTTGAAGACGCGGTTGATGGCGACTTCAGTCACTTCGATGCAATACTCCTCGGAGAGTTTTTCGCGAAGATAAGCCTGGTCGACCATCTTCTCTTTTTCGGCGATACGGTAGTCGACTTCGATCTTGTGATAGCTGTCACGCCAAAGAGCCCGTCGATCGGCATAGGCAGCGGTGAGAAGAATGATGCCGGCTGAGGGGATGTCGATCAGGGTGGGTAGCAGGGTGTTGACGAAGGTCAACGAAATGGCCCCGAGCAGGTAGGCGATTTCCGCCTTGTCGAAGGCCTCGCTTCGCAAGCGGACGAGAGCGAGAAGGGCGAAAATGGTGAAACCAAAGCCCGCAGTCACCAGGGAGGTGGACAGGAAGATGGGAAAGAGGAAGAGGTTGAATGCCAGCAGCAGGAAGAGCATTTTGTGATCATGGTGCCGACGATAGTAGATCACATAGGCATAGATGAAGACGGTGAAGAGATTGAAGAGAGCCTTGTAGAGGATCACCCATGGCTCACGGGGCAGGCTTGATCCACCCTGCGATTGATTGATCCATTTGTGGAGGAAGCCCCTCTCATTGGGAGGACGATGTCGGTCGAGGATCTTCCCTTTTTTATCGAACATCAGGTCGAACTTGTCGGCTCCTTTGATGAACTCGACATCGTAGAATTGCCCGTGAGTGGCGCTGTCGACGGCCTCGACATCCCGAACGAACTGGGAGCCGTGTTTGATTTCAATGGCCGCTTTGACATCCGACGGCAATTGCTCGAACTCCAGGCTATGTTCGGTTTCGACCCAGATTCCGTTGGGTTTGAAGTCGGCCCGGTATTTGACCCCTTCCTTCTCGAAGTGAGCCTCCCAAGAGCCGGTGCTATCCAGCTCCCACTTGGACAGGTTGACATCCGGGTATCTCTTTTCGAATTCCTGTTCCACGCTCTCGGGAACTTGGCCAAAGGCTGTGAGACACAGGGCAATGGACAGGAAAAGCTGGACGAAAAGAACCTTCATGTAGGGGCTTGAATTTCAACCGAGCTGAAGAACTTCTTCTCTTCGAGACACCGATGGAGGGACAGTCTACCGCAGTCGGAAGAGCTTCGGAAACAGAAATTTCACCAATTGCATGGAAGAAATGGAGACAAATCGGCGTTGTCCGGGGCTTTTGGGGGCATGAATCGGGGAAGGTCGATGGGCCAGAGAGAGTTGATGACGAGATGGGTGTTGCTCTTCGCAGGCGTGGGTTGGGGGATCACGATATGGTTTGTGATCGTGCCTTGGTCTCTGGCAAGCGAGGCACTCAGGGTGATGGGGGCGGTGCCTCATGATCCCTTTGTGGAATATTGGATGAGAGTGACCTGTTTGATTTTTGCATCTGTTGGGGCCGGATTTCTTTGGATGTCTTTTCGTCTGAGATCCTGCGCCTCTCTTGTCCTGCCCGCATCGCTGTTTCATCTCGTCGTCGGCATGGGATCCGTGATTCTTGCGATTTCAGCGGGATTGGAACCCTCGAAGAATCCGACATTGATTGCCGAAGTGGTGTTCTCGCTGACGATCGGGGTCGTTTTGTTCGTCCTCAGGAATTGGCGGGAGTTGGATGGCGGGGAAATTGCACTTCCCTGAGGCAAAAGTATCCGTCAGTTTCTTCGGCGTGGAAGAAGAGAAGCCATCGTATCCCAGTGATTTCCAGCGCCGCACCTTGTGGCGTGCGGTCACGGGAGTAGCCATTCTGATTCTGGGAGCTCTTTTGGTGGGGCTGATTTGGTTGACGAGTAGTGTTCTCGGCTACTTGCAACCTGTGATGGTGCCTCTGGCAGTGGCCGGCATCGTGGCTTACCTGCTCGATCCGGTGGTGATTTGGTTGCAAAAGAAAGGGTTCAACCGCATTCAGGGCATTGCGACGGTCTTTGCGAGTTTTCTGTTGTTTGTGGGCGGGATCACCTGGTTCGTGGTAGCGAATCTGTTAGGGGAGAAAGTTCCCCAAAGTATCGATGGAGAGAAAGGGCCGGGGTTGACCGGAAAGTTTTCGATTGAAAGCGTGGGTGAATACAAGTCGGGAAGTCTGGGGTGGGTCGGCCGGTGGTTTTATCAAAAGGATCAGGACGTAGCGACGCAGCACCTGTTGGACGGAGGGGCGATCATCGGGCCCAACGAGCAAAAGTGGAGGCTCTCCGAGGATGGAACCACCTTGAGGTCCGGTAAGAAGGAAATCAGTCCCGAGTTGGCCGAGTTCTTGAGATCCGATTGGTCTGATCAGGTCGAGATCGATGGAGTTGAGAACGCCGCGGATGTCATCGCCTATAACAACTTCGCTCTGACAAAAGGAGGAAGCATGCTGACCAATTTTGGAACCAAGATCCTGTCGTGGTTGATGGATAGCTCTGGTAAGATTCTCGGGTTTTTCGGGATTGTCATCGGTCTCGCGATGGTCCCGATTTACCTCTACTATTTCCTCAAGGAGAGCGATAGCATTAAGAAGAACTGGGAGTCTTATGTTCCGCTGAAGTCATCGAGTTTCAAGACGGCGGTGGTGGAAACCTTGCGGGAGATCAACGGGTATTTGATTTCGTTCTTCCGGGGGCAGGTTCTGGTGGCCTTTATCGACGGGATCCTCGTTGGAGTTGCTCTGACGATCTTTGGGCTGAATTACGGACTGCTCATCGGCGTCTGCATGGCTTTCCTGGGAATCATCCCATACATTGGCAACATCATCTGTCTCCTGCCGGCTTGTTTCATCGCGTATTCCCAGAAGTCGGAGACGCTCTGGCATCTTCCTCAATGGGGAGCTGTCCTCGGAGTTGTCCTAATTTTTGTGGTGGTGCAGCAGATCAATTCGCTGGTGACCGCTCCGAAAATCGTGGGTGACTCGGTGGGCCTGCATCCCATGACAGTGATTTTCTCCATGCTGTTTTGGTCTTTGGTCTTGGGAGGTCTCCTCGGTGCCTTGCTGGCTGTTCCGCTGACGGCGGCCGTCAAGGTGCTCTTCATGCGTTATGTTTGGGATAAGCAGGTGATTGAAGAGATCGAATTGAGGGCCGACCAATCACGTGCGAAGAAAGTGAAAGCGTGACGGGGACAGGAATTGGTCGAGGACTTTTCCCTTGTCCAACCACTCCACCGGACCTGGCTTGCCAACGCCTTCAATGATCGTTTTCAAGTTGGCGGTGTAGCTTTCCAGACTCCATGGCAGAAGATCGATGTCTCCGGCTGGTTGGACCAGGGCCTGCTTCAGCCATTGGCGAAGGTCCGGCAAATCGACCTCGCGGATGATGTTTCGTTGTTCCTCTTCAGGAAGATTCCCGAAATCGACAGACTCTTGGAATGATTCCCAGGCGGCTTGCGTGTCGTGGCCTGACAAGGGACGTCCATATTTCTGCCAGCAATCCCGGAGAGTGGTCTCGTAAGTTGCTTTCAGCTGACGAGGAACAGGGACGGGAATGGATTCGTAAAAGGTTCCATAGGCCGGGAAATCGCTCGTGATTTCTGGCAGATTGCGACCGATGAGGGGCTTGCCCAGGAAGGCTGGCTCCAGGAAAGTGAGCCCGAAGCCTTCGGCTACCGAAGTGGTGACGAGATGGGTGGCCCGGGCCAGCCAGTCAGGGAAGCTCGATCCGGCGGCGACATTGAATTCGATGGGGAGGTCAAGGTCGCGAGCGAACTGGACCCATTGGTCGTGAATTTCCATCCAGTCTTCGTTTTCCGGAGCAAGGGCGACGGCGAATTTTACCCCTTCGGGAGCGTTGGCTGCGAGAAGGCAGATTTCGCCGAGGTTTTTGCGTCGGATTCCCCTGACCGGATAGAAGACAAAGGGAGAGGTTGGGTTCTTGTTCGAGACGGTGGGGGCGATCACCGGGTTGGGAAGGTAGAGGCAGTTCTGCTCGGGAAGGCCGGCCTTCCGAAGTAGGCCAAGGTCCCTGCGATTGATGAATGCATAATGGACGTGAGGAGCGACCGGGTAGAGGTGCTCCAGATTGTCGAAGAGGGTGTAGTTGTCGGGGCGCCCATCCTCGGCGAAGTCATGGCATTGGAGAAGGAGTCTTTGACCGGCCTTGGCAGCCTCCTCGATGAGCTGCGGGAATCCGGAGTTTTTCCCGAGAGTAGGATTGTGGATGATCCAAAGGTCGGCTTGCGTCTCGATGAGGGAGGACGAGTCGACCGTGCCTTCGCGGCAATAATCGAGGGTGGGTTCTACAATCGATTCCGCGTCGATCCCGTCCACCGGGCCGCTGGAGGCAACGATCACCCGGTGGCCCAAGTTGCGGAGGGCCTTGACTTGAGAGTGTATGATCCGAGTGACTCCTCCGGCACGCAGGTGGTAGTGGATGATCAGGACGGTCATTCGGCGGGGAGGAGTGTGCATGAATGCGTTGCGATGGCAACCCGGAGGCGATAGAGTCTCGCCATGGCGCGCGGATCAGGATGGGTTGAGATGTCACTCGCGATCGCGGTGGTGACTCTGTCGGACCGGAAGAAACGGCGGAAATTCATCACCGGCCTGCTCATTTTGATTATTGCCGTATTCTGTTTGGGCAACTGGCCGATGAAATCCTGGGTCGATGATTCCCTGTGGAGAATGCTCTTTTGGTGGGGTGGTTGTGCCTTCCTTTGTGTCCTGCTGGTCCTCTTTGCTCTTTTTGATGCGCTGGCCGCGATCCAGGAGGAAAAACGCAAAATTGGCCTTCGCCATCCCCTCGAAGACGAAGATCTTCCTCCGGAATGATTTGTGACTTGCGGGATGGGTCGCCCCACGCCATCCATCTGGCATGACTCCGGAGCTTGAACGTTTATTCGAACATCTGCGCTTTCCCAGTATCTCGACCGATTCCACCCATGCCGGCGATGTCCGGGAGAATGCGGGGTGGTTGAAAGGGCAGTTCGAAGAAATGGGGCTCGAGACCGAGATTCATGAAACGCCCGGGCATCCCATCGTGGTTGCCCGCAATGAGCGGGTGGAAGGTCGCCCCACCGTGTTGATTTATGGTCATTATGATGTCCAGCCGGTGGACCCTCTCGAGCTTTGGGACTCGGCTCCTTTCGAGCCCGAGGTTCGTGACGGTAAGATCTGGGGACGTGGAGGGGCGGACAACAAGGGCCAGCATTTTGTCCACATGTTGGGGGCCGAGCGTATCCTCAAAGAGAAGGGGGAACTTCCTTTGAATGTGATTTTCCTGATCGAGGGGGAGGAAGAGATTGGTTCTCCCAACCTTGTTCCTTTTCTTGAAGCGAACAAGGAATCGCTGGCTTGCGATATCATTGCGGTATCCGATACCGGAATGGTGGCTCCCGGCGTCCCAACCCTGGGTTATGGTCTTCGGGGAATCACCTGTCTGGAAGTCACGGTGAGAGGTCCGAAAGGGGATTTGCATTCGGGAGTTTACGGCGGTTGCGTGGCTAATCCGGCGACGGCGGCGGCGAGGATGGTGGCGAGTCTGCACGATGAGAACGGAAAGATTGCCGTGCCTGGTTTCTACGATGATGTCATTCCCTTGCAGGACTGGGAGCGGGAGATGTGGGCCAAGGTGCCGAATTGTGGCGATGAGGACTTTTTGAAGACCATCGGCTCACCGGAGCCGTTCGGGGAGCCGGGATACTCCATGGCGGAGTGCCTTTGGGGGCGTCCCACGGTGGAGGTGAACGGGATTGGCGGAGGCTATCAGGGAGAAGGGTCAAAAACGGTCATTCCGGCGGAAGCGATGTTCAAGTTGTCGTGCCGTCTCGTCCCCGGGCAGGATCCAGCCAAGATCCAGCAGCAAGTTGAAGATCATCTGCGTGAACACACTCCGAAGGGGGTGACCATTGAGATCTACAAGGGGCATTCCGGGAAGGCCTACCACAATGATCCCCATTCCAAGTATGGGAAGGCGGCACAGACTGCTTTGACCAAGAGCTTTAGTCGCGAGCCGGTGTTGATCCGGGAAGGGGGTAGCATTCCTATCATTCAGGACATGAAAGAAATTCTCGGTGCCGACAGTCTCATGCTGGGGCTGGCTCTTCCCGATTGCCAAATCCACGCCCCCAATGAAAACTTCGCCGTCGAGAATTTCGAGGGAGGGATCAAGATGAGCCAGATCTTGCTCGAAGAACTTGCCTCACTCTGACCGAATATGAGCGACGAAAAGAAAGACTTCATTCGCGACATCATCGCTGACGATATCGCCAGCGGGAAGCATGCCGCGCCGATTACCCGGTTTCCGCCGGAACCCAACGGTTACCTTCATATCGGGCACGCCAAGGCGATCGGGGTGAACTTCGGGATCGCCAAGGAATACGCTTCGCTTGGAGCCCGATGCCATCTTCGCTTCGATGACACCAATCCGGTCAAGGAGGACACCGAGTATGTTGAGAGCATCAAGCGCGATATCGCCTGGTTGGGATATGACTGGGGAGAGCATCTCTATTTCGCGAGCGACTACTTCGAGTATTTTTACGAATGTGCGGTGGCCTTGATTGACAAGGGACTGGCCTATGTCGACACCCAGACTCCCGAGGAAATCAAAGAACAGCGGGGAAATGTCAAAGTGCCGGGAACCTTGTCGCCGCATCGCGAACGGCCCGTCGAGGTGAATCGTGAATTGTTTCGCAAGATGCGGGACGGAGGTTTTGAAGATGGGGGTGCGGTGCTACGCGCCAAGATCGACATGGAATCCTTCAACATGAACATGCGCGATCCGGTGATTTATCGGGTGGTGCACGCCCATCATCACAACACCGGCGATGAGTGGTGCATCTATCCGATGTATGACTTCGCCCATCCTCTTGAAGATGCCAAGGAGCACATCACTCATTCGCTGTGTTCCCTGGAATTTGAGAACCACCGGCCTCTCTATGATTGGTTTGTGGAACATTGTCCGGTTCCTTCGACTCCCCGGCAGATTGAGTTTGCCCGACTGAACATTGGTTACACCGTGATGAGCAAACGAAAGTTCATTCAGTTGGTGGATGAAGAGCATGTCAACGGTTGGGACGATCCGAGGATGTCGACGTTGAGCGGAATGCGGCGCCGCGGCTATCCGCCCGAAGCGATTCGGGCCTTTGTCGAGCGGGTGGGATTGACCAAGCAGAACTCCTTGTCCGACTTCGCTCTCCTTGAGTTCGAGGTCCGCGGATATTTGAACAAGGTTGCCTTGCGCAAGATGGCAGTCCTCGATCCGGTCAAGGTGGTGGTGACGAACTATCCTGAAGGAGAGAGTGAGTGGGTGACAGTGCCCAACAATCCCGAGAACGAAGACGACGGGGTCCGCGAACTGAAATTTACGCGCGAGTTTTGGATCGAGCGTGATGATTTCCTGATCGATGCCCCGAGGAAGTTTTTCCGTCTCAAGCCGGAGGGAGCGGTTCGTCTCCGTGGCGCTTATATCATCCAACATACCGGTCACGAAGTTGATGAACATGGCGAGGTGACCGAAATTCGATGTGAGTTCATCCCCGACACCATTGGCAAGTCAGCGCCGGAAGGGGTGAAGTGTCGCACCGCGATTCACTGGGTTTCCTGTGAGGAAGGGGTGGATGCCGAGGTCAGGCTTTATGACCGGCTCTTTACTGAAGAAATTCCCGACAATGCGGATGGAGGGTATCTTGAATGTCTCAATCCGAAGAGTCTCGAGGTCATCACGACTGCCAAAGTCGAGCCTTCCTTGGCGGCGATGGCGGCCGGCGATCGTTGTCAGTTTGAGCGCCTGGGATATTTCTGCGCAGACACCGGAAATCATTCGCCGGAGAAGCCGGTTTTTAATCGCATCGTGACCTTGAAGGATTCCTGGGGTCCGAAGAAGTGATCCCCATGAAAGGTCATCGTTACTGGGTGGCGGTGGTCTTCTTCTTGTTGGCCGCCGCTCCGGGATGTTGGTGGCCGGCGCTGGCGAATACGCTGAAGGAATACGGCTTGGGATCCTGGGTGGCGGTGACCTTTGCCATTCCTCCTCTGGCCAGCATGATTTCGCCTTTGGTGTTTGGAGCCCAGGTTGATCAGCGTTGGCAGGCCCAGAAGGTGCTTGGATGGATCATGCTTTCGGGGGCGGGCTTTCTCTTCATGGCCTTCTACGCGCTGGAGCATCACTGGGGAGCATGGTGGTTTCTCTTTTTCTTTGGTGCCAATGCCTTGATTTCAGCGCCGGCCTGGTCGCTGCTCATTACCATCACGCTGACGAGTCTGCCTGATTCGGGGAAAGCCTTTGGGCTCTTCCGGGTGTGGGGAACGCTGGGATGGATGGTGGCTTGTCTCGTTGTCAGTATTTTTGATTGGGATCTCTCGGCAAGAAACGGGCAGGTGGCGGCCGGGATTCGTGTGCTCGCCGGAGCCGCATGTTTTTTGCTTCCGGTGACCGAGCCGAAGGGGGAGGCGCCCAAGCATTGGACGGATACTCTCGGGTGGGGCGCGATGCGGCTCCTCAAAGACCGGGATCTCCGGGTCTACTTTCTCTCGGCCTTCTTCTTCATGGTTCCGATTGGAGCATTCTACATGCACACGCCGGTTCACTTGAAGGAATTGGGCGCCGAGTGGATATCAGGCTTGATGGCGACCGGACAGGTTCTGGAGACGGTGGCGATGCTCGGGATGGGCTTTGTCATCGGTCGCTTCCGGGTGAAGGCCATCCTCCTGGTGGCGATGGGGTGCGGAGTGTTGCGCTACACTTTTTGTGCCTTCAATCAGATTGATTGGTTGATCGCAGGAATCATGTTGCATGGGGTTTGCTGGACCTTTCTTTTTGAAGCCGGACGCGTCTTCGTTCATCGCCGGGTCGACGAGGGAATGAGGGGACAGGCCCAGGCCTTGCTGGGTTTTTTCACCGGGGGCCTGGGGGGCGTCTTCGGGGTGATCGTCGTGGAGTCCATTCACAAGGCAACCGTGCCCTCATTCGGATGGGAAGGATATTGGTTGGTGCTCGCCGCCCTGAATGTCGCGGCAATGATCTATTTTGCGATCGGATACCGAGGGTTGCCCCCCGCAAAAAAGTGACCATTAAACGGTCACCCCTTTCAAGGCCTGAATCCGCACCAGGACCGGTGGGTGGGAGTGGTCGAGGAAAACTTCGAGGGGATGGGGAGTCAGGTTGGAGAGGTTGTTGGCGGAAAGTTTTTTGAGAGCGGAGATCAGATGGTCGGGTGTTCCTTGATTGACCGCGGCATATTCATCGGCTTCGAATTCGTGCTTCCGGGAAAGGATGTTCATCAGGACCGAGAGGATGCGGGAGACCGGTTTGAAAACGATCATGAAGAGAACGAGTCCGACAGCGATGGATCCGGATCCGATGCCGAAGGCTGAGTAGAGTTGGCTGCCGAAGGCGCTCTCCGGATTGGTGGCCATGCCGAGGAGGAAGAAGATGACGGCCGTCTGAATGATGGAAATGATCATTCGCTGAACGATGTGCTTCTTCTTGAAGTGTCCGATTTCATGGGCAAGGACTCCCACCAATTCGTCGGTGGATTGGCTTTCGATGAGCGTGTCAAACAAGGCGATCTTTTTGCGCTTTCCGAAGCCGGTGAAGAAGGCGTTGGACTTGGAAGAACGCTTGGAGCCATCCATGACTGAAATCTCGGTCAGCGGGAATTGGCATTTCCTGGCCATCTTCTGAATGGCTTGATTGAGTTCGCCATCTTCGAGTGGAGTGAACTTGTTGAAGAGAGGCAGGATGAAGGAGGGCGCGAGGTAAGTGAGGGCGAGTGAAATCACGGTGAAGCTCAGCCACGCCCAGATCCAGGCCTGGTCAAAGGATTGGAAAATCCAGAGGATCAAGGCCATGATGGGAGCCCCGATGATGGCCGTCATGAGGTGCGACTTGATTTGATCACCGACATAGGTTCCCGCGGTGGTCTTGTTGAAGCCGAAACGCTCTTCGAGAACAAAGGTGTGGTAGAGGTCGAAAGGGAGGGAGGAGAGCCAGGTGAGAAGGTAGATCAATCCCAGGAAGTAAAGTCCGGTGACAATGGGTCCGGCACCCCAGGATTGGGTGGTTTCATCGAGCCATCCGAATCCACCGAAGAGCCAGAAGACGAGGAGCAGGGTCAGGGAAGTAATGGAGGAAAGAATGCCAAAGCGGGCCTGGGCCTTCTCATACTCCTGGGCCTTGCGGTATTTCTCATCGTCCCAGACACCATGGAATTCCTCCGGCAGTTCGGGCTTCAAGTGCTTGAGAGTCAGGAGGGTGGCCACGAAATCCAATTTCCAGAGAAGGAAAAGGGCAACTAACAGAACGATGGCGAGAAGGTTGAAATCTGGCATGCAGGGACGTTCAGCGGTAGGTGGTAGTCCGGCAAGGTGAAATTTCAGCCGGGAGAACCGGGAGAAAAATACTTAGGTTCTTGAATTATTTAAGAAAACCTTAACAATTTGGGCTGTGTTTCGCACCGCCCGTCAGATGAACTTCAGCTTTGTGGATTCTCCGGTGGACGGGGTGGAAGAAAAGTTGTCGGTGATCATTCCCAAAGGAAGGGATGACGAACGGTCGACTGAGTGTGTGAGACTCTCGGAGGAGCTGGAGTTGCCGGATCTTGCGAAGCGGGTCGAGGTGCGATGGAACGGGAGAATGCGTTCGAGTGCCGGGCGGGCAACGTGGCCGCTGGGGCTCATTGAGTTGAATCCCCGTTTGATCGAGATCTCGATGGAAGAAGTCCGCCGGACGATGTTGCATGAGCTGGCTCATTTGGTGGCTTATGAACGATGGGGGAATCGTCGTATCCAGGCCCACGGGCCCCAGTGGCGGAAGGCCTGTCGGGATCTTGGAATTCCCGGAGAGAAGGCGACCCATCAGCTGGCCTTGCCTTCCCGGACGATGAAGCGTCGCTGGCGATATGTCTGCCCGGTTTGTCAAAGTAGTTTTGATCGCGTGCGCAGGTTCAAGGGAAGAGTGGCCTGTTATACCTGTTGCAAGAAGACCAACGGCGGAATGTATCACGAGGATTTTCGTCTTCGTGAGGTGAAGCTGTAGGTAAAAAAGCCCTCATCGACCGAAGTCAGCGAGGGCTCTAGGTGCCACGGAAGGAGGCTGCTTAACGGAGTCGTTCCAAGGCGCGTCGCGAACTCCGGGTATTGCGTCGGTCGCCGGACTCTCGACGGGATTCCCTGGGAGGGTTGGTAAGGGCGGGCGAATTGACGAAGACGTTGTCCGGAAGCTCGTCATCGATTTCGGTATTCCTGCGGACGATCCTGGCGAGGGTTTGCTCGTTGATCATCTCAACCATATCGCGTGGAAGAGCCCCCTCATAGTAAAAGCGGTCTCCGTCACGCAGGCGAACGAACTGATCCACCAAGATCCGTTGATAGGTCGGTCCCACCATTGAATCAGGCACCTTCTCTTCGCAAAGGGAAGTGCTCCAGAGATCGAGATCATCGGGGTGGGAATACAGACTCTCGAGGACGGCGATGGTTTCGGGATTGTCGGTGATGTCATCCATGCCGACAGCCACGGGCAGGCCCAGGGACCTGCGCACGCTGTTGTATCCGGGTATTCCGTGATCACGGCCCCGCTGGATGTTGAGGGCAGCCAGGTCGAACCCTCCTGCTCCCGGTGGTCCGAAAAGGAAGTTGCGGACGTCATCGATGATTTTTTCATCAAGCTCCTGGCATTGTTGCGAGGCCAGTCCGCGAAGCAGGGATTCAATTCCTTCTTCCTCGATCAGACTTGGGTTGAAGAAGGCTCCCGCCAGCGACAGGTGTCCTGCTTCCACCTCATTGCCATCGGCATCCACCCTCAGGAGGTTGGTTGACAGCATGCTGTGTCCGATGCGGAAAGCGGCGGCTCCGAATTCATTGGAGATGTCCGCCCGGACGTTTGGGCGGTATCCTTGGTAGGGAGGAAGGGCATTCCTTCCAAGAAGGACGGGCAGAAATTCCCGGTAGGTGATGGCCTGGAGTTCGGCGGCCACGATCATGCGGGCAAACTGATAGATCTCCTCATCCATGGCCCGTGGATTGATCCCGGCGTACCGTTCGGCCCAGTAATTGTGTTCCCTGACGAAGAGGGTATGCATGGCGGTCAAAGCAGCCTGTTCGTTGGCCCGGATGTCGCCAGCCAGGAAGAAGTTGGGAGTGGCTGCCGGTGCGTTGGCCAGCCCTTCGGTATTGTAGGGAAGAAGATCTCCGTGCTCAGAAGGAGTCACTTTCAATTTCCCGGTCCCATCCAGAGTGCGAAGGGTGAAGGCGCGGGTGTCATCGGACCCGTAGATTTGCGAACCATCAATGTAAGCGGTGATGGCATTCACTTGTTCTCGAACGCCTTCCACGTCCTCGTAAAGCGATCGATTCAATGGGATGGTGGCTTCGCCGGTGCCAAAGGGGTCGAAGTGGGGGTCTCCAGTTGGAACGATGATATCGAAGTCTTCGGCGGGGTCGATGGTCGGGGTTTCAATGACATCGTGATCGAGGAATTGTCCCCATTGCCAAAGGTAGTCGGTGGCTCCTTTGGAGTTTGGGATGGATTCCGACTGGGCTGCCAGGGCGTTGCTGACGGCTCTTGGTGATGGTCTGCCTTCTTCATTGGGCTGGGACAATCCATCCGCGTATCCATTGGAGAGCAGCCGGATGAAGTGAGATTCAGCGGCTCCCCAATCCGGGTTTTCAAGATTGTTGCCACTGCCATCGACAGTGCGGGCTTCGGCCGGAAACTCCATGGGTGAGCCATCTTCGAGGCTTGGCGGCTCCAACGAGGTTCTCGGTTTTTGTCGCATCGGCCTGGGAATGGCGGAGGGTGCGCGAAGGTCGACGGTTCGGTTTGTCTCATTTGCTCGTTCGGGTCCAGGTGACTGGGCGGGAGCGAGTATCATGGTCGCAGTCAGGGAAAACCCGAAGAGGGCTTGTGTTTTCCATGGGCGGTTCAGTGTGTTTCTCATGTTACTCTTTCTACTTTTGCGAACAGATTCATTTCTGATCGTGGCATGACACTGGCACGGCGGACATGAATGGCGCGTGAATGGGTGGGAGTTTTTCGAGAGATTTTTCTTTCGACCAAATCCTTGACCGGCCTCAAAGCTCTGTTAGCGTGCCGCCCTCGGAGAGATGGCTGAGTCCGGTTTAAGGCGCTCGACTCGAAATCGAGTGACGGTTAACCCCGTCCGTGGGTTCGAATCCCACTCTCTCCGCCATGAGCCCACTTCCGCTTGCGGAGGTGGGCTCATGGATTTTGGAGGTGGAAGTGAGGCCCGTTGACGAGCGAAAGAGACAGGCAATCCCGCTCGGCAGATGAGACCCGGTTGATTGATCGTCATCAACTGAAGGGATTGCTAAACTGCAGCCATGAAAATTCGGGAAGCAATGGCGAGCGACCGGGATGCCATTTCAAATCTCTACCAATCGGCGTTTCCTGCGAAGGAAGGGGAGGTCGTGGGAATGTTGGCAATGGACTTTCTCGAGTTGGACAAGGCCTTCTCATTGGTTGTTGAATTTGAGGACTCTCTCGTAGGCCATGTCTCATGGAGTCCGGTGTCTTTTCCAGGCAGCGAATCCATCCTGCCCTTCATTCTTGCCCCGCTTGCAGTGCATCCGAAACATCAGAAGAAGGGGCTTGGTTCCCGTCTCGTGAAGGCGGGACTTGATCGATTGGAACACAGGGGCATGAAGCTGTGTTTCGTTTATGGAGATCCTGACTTCTATGGGCGCTTCGGGTTTCAGGAAGACATCGCCCGAGAGTTTCTGCCTCCGTATCCGTTGAAGTATCCCTTCGGCTGGCAGGCCGTGATGTTCAAAAAAGAGCGGCTCCCTGAGTCCAGAGAGCCGCTGACTTGTATGGATCCGTTATGTCATCCGGATTTATGGTAGGTTGGAATCAATCCGGAGCACCGGGTTGTCCGACGATGGGTTCTTCAGGAGCTCCCTCAATCGTCCTGATTCGATAGAAGAACTTGGGAAGGAATTCCCCGGTGTTGTTTGGATCTTCTTCGAGAAGCTGGCGAGACCACTGCAGAGGTTCGCCATTTCCTTCGAGAAGTCCGGCCGGACTCCAGTTTGAAAGATCCTCGCTCTTCTCGATGAACTAGAGGACGTCTCTGGAGCCCACCCAGTTGAGCTGGATCTGGCCCCGAACGAACCTTGTGGTCGGGGTTGGTGCCTCGAGCTTCACCAGGTCGGGACGAGTCACCGGTGGAATTTCGACAATGAGATCGCTGCTGTTGCCCTGGGGGTTTGGAAGAGACTGAACTTCTCTGGGAGGAATGGGGTCGATGACGACATCACGGGCGATGTAGAACTCTGCGGTGTCCCATCCGCTCGTGGCAGGCCGGAAGGGGCCGTCGGCACTCCGCTCACGGAGCCATCCGCCATTGGAGGATGTCACGACGTCGTCACAGGTTCCATTGTCCCGGATTGACTGAATGCGCATCCATCCATTTTCCGGGTTGTAGCGGAGGTTGAAGGTTCCTGCGGAAGTGCGGAAGAATCTCATGATACGCCAGTTTTCCGACCATTGGGCATTGAGAACCACGCTCGTGTTGTCGAGGCCGGCCACGGTGCTGTCGAACTTGAGGATGTTGGCGTTGCAATTGATCTGCACCACCGCACACATGTTGGTGGAGGGGAAGTGCATCCAGACGGACTGGCCTCCGTATTCGCCGGAGTTGGTGGTGTAGGTATTGGCACCACGATGTTGATAGTAATCTTCGTTGGTGGAACCCCAGGCCGGGAACATGCCCAGATTGTTGGCCTTCATGTAGTCGATGGTATTGAACCACGAGTTGCCGACTTTGATATTTGCCGAGAGGAGCTCTTCGTCGAAGAGGGCGCTGAGGAACTTGCCGTATTCCTTTGCCGACATGGCCCAGCCACCCGAGCAGATATTCAGTCTCCGGTCGGGCATCAGGCCTTGCGTGCTGTGGTCATTCCAGTTGTAGAGGTAGGCGAAGTTCACGCTTTTCGGGTTCTGGGGAGCGCGAGTGCGGGTGGCGAAGGCGCCGGCTGGCTTGAGGATCCAGTCACGGGTGAAGTCGATGTAGAGGTCAGCGCATCCGGCGGAGAGCTGGCTGGCTGTGACCGTTTTTTCAATGTCCCGCATCTCGTTGGTATAGAGAACGTAGGGAATGAGGAGTCGGCAGATGCCGTAGTTCCAGTTGGAATAGACAGTGTCGCTTGCCGTGGGGAAATATGAGAAGCGGTCGCCGCTAGACTTCAGGAATCAGTTGCCGAGCTTCTTCTCGATTTCCTCGAGGGAGACTCCTTTGGTTTCCGGGACCATCAGGTGGACCCAGATCAGTTGGAGAACCATCATGAAGGCAAAGAAGCCAAAGATCGCGCTGGCGCTGAATTTCTCCATCGCGATGGGGAAAACGAAGGTCAGGATGGCGGCAAAGACCCAGTGAGTGGCGCTCCCGAGGGCTTGTCCGAAGCCACGCGCGACGGCTGGAAAGATTTCCGAAATGAAGACCCAGATCACGGCACCCTGACCGACGGCATGAGCGGCGATGAAGCCGAGAATACAAATGAGCACGAGGGTGCTGCCTGCTCCTGATTCTTTTTTGGCCTCTTCGAGGGACTCCTTTGCCAGTGAGGTGAGATTGGCTTTGGAAATCTCCTCGGTCGATATCTCCCCGGCATAACGTTCTGGAAGTTTGTCCGGGTTGGCGACAATGGCCTCGACGTCCTTTTCCAAAGTCATGGCATCGGCAGCATCCGCGAAAGGCGACTTGTAGGCATTGAAGGCCCAGGCGCAAATGGCAAGGGAGGCGATGTATCCAAGGGAGCCGATGTAGAGAAGAGTGCGCCGTCCCAACTTGTCGATCAGACGGAGTCCCACCAGGGTGAAGATCAGGTTCACGAGCGTGATGAGCGAGGCATTGAAGAGGGAGGCGCCCGGATCAAGTCCGGTCATGCCGAGAATGCGGGGGGCATAACCGAGGATGGCGTTGATCCCGGAGAGTTGGTTGAAGAAGGCGATCAGGAAGGCCAGAGTGATCGCCACTTTGAGGTGCTTGCCGTAGCTTGTGGGATTCGATGATTTGGAAGCGGAGGCTGCTTCGATCTCGGCAATTTTCTTTTCGAGTTGTTCGTCACTGAACGACGGATTGACCTCAGCAAGAATTTCTTTTCCCTCGTCACGACGACCTTGATCGATGAGCCAGCGGGGACTCTCGGGAAGGGAGAAACACATCAGGCTGTAGATGAGGGCAGGAAGGGCCTCGATCCCGAGCATCCAACGCCAGGCGGTCTCGCTTTCGGCTCCCATGAGATGGCCAATCAAGGCGTTGGAAAGAGTCGCGATGAGAAGGCCGAGCACGATGTTGAACTGGAACATTCCGGTGAGGCGGCCTCGCCGTTCGGCCGGCGAGATTTCGGAAATGAAGAGAGGCGCTGCCACCGTGGAAACTCCGATGCCAATTCCTCCGATGAAGCGGAAGAACGCGAAGAGCGACACGTTGGGAGCCAGCGCGGAGCCGATAGCCGAAACAAAGTAGAGGGCTCCGATCCACAAGAGCGTTTGCTTCCGTCCAAATCGATTGGTCGGATAAGCTCCGAAGATGGCGCCGGCGACCGTTCCCCAGAGAGCGGCGCTCATCGCAAAACCGTGCTGGACTCCGCTCAATCCCCAGAGGTCTTGAATGCGTTGCTCGGCTCCCGAGATGACAATGAGATCAAAGCCAAAAATAAATCCGGCCAGGGCACAGGTGATGGCCCAGAAGAGAAGACGGTTTTTCATGGAAGGTGTCCGTCAACTTAACAGCGCGCTCAATCGTCAGGCGAGGATCTTTTCCACCACGTGACCGTGGACATCGGTAAGGCGGAAGTTCCGCCCCTTGTATTTGAAGGTGAGCTTCTTGTGATCGATGCCCAGAAGATGGAGAGCGGTGGCGTGGAAGTCGTGAACGTGAAAGGGATCCTTGGCGGCGGTGAAGCCGAAGGGATCGGTCTCACCATAGGTCACGCCACCCTGGATGCCTCCGCCGGCGAGGAACATGGAGCCGGACTTGGTGTGGTGGTCGCGACCGGATCCCTGGGACATCGGAGTGCGACCGAATTCGCCTCCCCAGATGACGAGGGTGTCGTCGAGCATTCCTCGCTTCTTGAGGTCGGTGATGAGAGCGGCGGTGCCTTGGTCGATATCCTTGCATCGTGACTTCATGCCATTGATCACTCCGCCGTGGTGGTCCCAGCCGGAATGGTAGAGCTGAATGAAGCGGACTCCGCGTTCGGCCATGCGGCGGGCCATGAGGCAGTTGGAAGCGAACGATCCGTTGGGCTTGTCAGCGACGCCATATCGTTTTCGCGTTTCTTCGGACTCGCCTGAAAAGTCAGCGAGGTCGGGAACACTGGCCTGCATCTTGAAGGCGAGCTCATATTGCGCGAGTCGGGTTGCGATCTCGGGATCGGCAACCGTTCCATCGTGGATCCGGTTAAGCTTGGCGAGAGAGTCGAGACCAGCCCGTTGGGTTGGTCGATCGATGCCCTTGGGCGATTGAAGATAATTGAGAGGAGCCCCCGAGGAGAAAAATTCCACGCCGGTGTGTTTGCCCGGGAGGAAGCCGGCGTTCCAGGCGGTTTGTGGAATGGGTTGCCCTTCGGGTCCCGAACGCATCACGACGAAAGACGGGAGGTTGTCGGCAATGTGTCCGAGTCCGTAAGTCACCCACGAGCCCATGCTGGGGCGTCCCGCAATCGCGGTTCCGGTATTCATGAAGGCGTGGGCCGGGTCGTGGTTGACCTGATCGGTTTGCTGGGTGCGCACGATGCAGATGTCGTCCGCGATTTTCTGAATGTTGGGAAGAAGGTTGGAGATGTGCTGTCCGGATTCACCGCACTTCTTGAAGCCGACGTCCGTTCCAAAACACTTCAAGGCCGAGTGCTGGAGGAAAGCAAACTTGATCCCTTCAGTGAGTTCCTTCGGCATGGGTTTGCCATTCAATTCCCGGAGTTTTGGTTTGTCGTCGAAGGATTCAAACTGGGAAGGGCCACCGGCCATGTAGAGGTAGATGACCCTCTTTGCTTTGGCGGCTGCGTGAGCGGTGTCCGCGCCCAAGCCATCGCGGCTGAGCAAGCCACCAAAGGTGGTGCCGAGGAGGGCGGTGGACGAGCGGGAGAAGAAGTCGCGGCGGGGAAGGTTCATGAGCGGGTGAGGAATTCGTGAAGGTTGAGGATGATGCGGGCGGTCGCGGTCCAGGCGGCGTGCTGAACGGGATCGTGGTTGCCCGAAGGTGATTGTCCGATGGCCAGAAGGGCCTTGGCTTCTTCGGGGTGAGCCTTGAAGCGGGTGGCCATTTGCTGATGAAGCTTCTCAATCTCGCTCTTTTCTTCGGCAGTGGGGGCTCGCTGGAGAGCCAGTTGGAAAAGTTGTCCGGCGGGATCCTTGTGGGAGATCACTCGGGCAGCCAGCCCCCGGGCCGCTTCCACGAACTGCGGGTCATTGAGAAGGGCCAGCGCTTGGGCGGGCGTGTTGGTGATGGTTCGCTTCGCGGTGCACTCCTGTCTGGTGGGCGCGTCGAGAGCCAACATCGCGGGGTGGATGTTTTGCCGTTTCCAGAAGGTATAGAGCGAACGTTGGTACTGATCCTCTCCTGCGTTGGTCTCCCAGATCTGGTAACGCGATCCGAACATCACCTTGTTGGATTTCGCCCAGTAGCTGTCGGGTTGATAAGGGAAGAAGGATTCCCAGGGAACCTCTGCGGTTTGCTTGAGCAATCCGGCGGCGGTGAGAGCGGAGTCGCGGATCTCTTCGGCGCTGTGGCGATGTCGCCCTTGGCGGGCATGGAGGCGGTTGGTGGGATCGTTTTGGGCAAGGAGGGAGCCGGGAATCGACGACAGTCGATAGGCGTCCGAGGTCACCATGAGGCGGATCATCTTGCGGATGTTCCAATCGCTTTGGAATTCCACGGCCAACCAGTCGAGAAGGTTCACATGGCTCGGCCAATCGCCTTGGTTGCCGGAGTCTTCCAGCGTCTCGCTGATGCCTCTTCCGTAGAACTGGTGCCAAAGACGGTTGACGAAGACGCGGGCAGTGAGCGGGTTATTTCCGCTGACCAACCAATTGGCGAGATCCAGTCGGTCGGGGTTTGGTTTGTCGATTTTCCCGAAGACCTCTGGGATGGCCGGGTGGGCCTGAGGGCCCGATTCGTCCATGAAGTTTCCCCGTTTCAGCACGTGGGTCTTTTTGGTCAATCCGACCTTGCTCACAAGGGTGGGGACTGCTCCTTGCCGATGCAGGTAAGCCTGGCGATAGAGTTCGGTGAGTTGATGGGTGAGCTCAGGGTTTTGATGTTCCCGGAAAGCCATCTCGATCACCGTTTGATGGATATCACGACGGCTTTCCTTTGATTTCTTGAGAGAGGTCAGGAGAAGGGAGTGAAGGTCCTTGCGATCGTCGCGGTTGAGTGGGAGTTCCCAGAAGTAACGATAGGACGATTCGGCCTGTCGGTTGAGGAAGGCGCGATGAGGAGAGGTGCGATATCCCGACTTGCCCCAAGTCACCTTGCCGCCCACCTGGATCCAGGCCATGCCTTGGGCAACGTAGGGAGCCTTGCCGAACTTGGCCTTGGGAATTTCAAGGCGGATCGTTCCGTCGCCTTCAGGCAGAGGTCCCATGTGGTAGAGCTTTTTGGGAAAGGCTTTCTTGAGAGCAGGGTGATCCTTGGGGCCCCAGTAGTAGGTGACGAAGTAATCATCGTGCCAGCCAACCCGACGGTAGGCGCCGTTGATGATCTGCAAGGCCAGAAGTTCGGGGCGATTGGCTGGATCGATGGTGGCATGAGTGAAGTATCCTTCGTTGGTTCCAACGGGCGCGGCAATTTGAGTTTCGGCGCATCGGTGCAGTTTGAGCTCCTTCGGCTTGGCAGTGACGGTCCGGCCGTGATCCGAGGCGACATAGTCACCTTCGGTGATGTGGGCGACAGGCAGTTGCTCGGGGAGCCAGATCCAGTCGACGTGTCCCTTTTCGGCTTTGTGCTTTTTGTCGGCAGCGAGGACGTCATCAGCCCATTTCTTTTGGGCCTCGGGGGCAATGTCCGCGGAGTATAAGGAGTCTCGTACTTCATCGATCTTCGCCATTAGCTCGTGCTCCTTTTTTGAGTCTTCCGGGTTCTCGTGGATGTAATGCAGGGGAACGCGACGGTCGCCGGGTTCGTAGACCCCGGCTTCGATAAGCGGATCGAAGAAAGCAGCCAGCGAGAAGTAGTCCTTGGCGGTGAGAGGATCGTATTTGTGATCGTGGCATTCCGCGCAACCGGTGGTCATTCCCAACCAGACGGTTCCGAGCGCGCGGACGTGTTCACCCTTGAGGGCGTAGAGCGCTTCCTTTTCGATGACGCCGGCTTCGCAATTGGTTTTGACGAGGCGGTTGTAAGCCGATGCGATCAAGGTGCGGTCGTTACGATCGGGGAGAAGATCGCCCGCGAGCTGTTCCCGCGTAAACTGATCGAAAGGCATGTTCTGCTGGAAGGCCTCGATGACATAACGTCGGAACGGTCCGGTCGCGATGGGTTCGTCGGAAACCATCCCGTTGGAATCGGCATGGCGCACAAGGTCGAGCCAGATCAGTCCTTGATGTTCGGCATGCTCGAGAGACTTGGTCCACTGATCGACAAAGCGGAGGTAGTGGTCTTCGCTTGGGTCGGCGATAAAGGCGGCCACCTCCTCGGGTGTTGGTGGCAATCCGCGGAGGTCATAGGAAAGACGCCGAAGCAAGGTGCGTGGATCGGCGGGCGGAGCAGGCTTGGCTCCGTGGTCGATCCAGGTGCGTTTGAGAAAGGAGTCGATGGGATTCTTGTCGTTTCCCGGGACTTCGGGGCGGGTGAGTTTTTTGAAGGCCCAGTGCTCTTCGTATTCCGCCCCTTCCTTGACCCACTGCAGAAGCGTTTGCTTTTGAGCTTCGGTCAGCGCGTAGGCGGAATCAAGAGGAGGCATCTGGTCCTCCTTGTCCTTGGTGAAGATACGGGCGATCAGTTCGGACTTCGCCGGCTTGCCGGGAACCACGGCATCGAACTCGGTCGCTCCTTCAAAGGTGTCGAGACGCAGGTCGCCTTCTCGTTTTTCCTTGTCGAATCCGTGACAGAAAAAGCAGTTCTCCGACAGGATGGGGCGGACGTCGCGATTGTAGCTGATCTTGTCCGCGGACAGAGCCTGGAGAGAAAGGAGGGTGATGGTGAGGGTTCGGAACATCATCTGAATCTTGCGGACCGTAGTCGAAGATTTCTCCTTTGTCTTGGATCAAGTTCCTTGTCTTTTGTATGATTCGCGCATGACGGCAAATGCCATGCAGGAAGAGTTTCTGGGCGGATTGGAGTCTGCGGGGCAGATTCTTTCTCTCTTCAATTGGTTGCCGGAAGCCCACCTGTACATGAAGGACCGGGAGGGGAGATTCATGGCGGTGAACCTGGCCTCGGCCCGACGCAATGGCTTCGAAGATCCCGCTGATCTCATTGGAAAAACCGATTTTGACCTTCACCCGCCTCAGATGGCGGCAGCATACGTGGAGGAGGATCGCAAGGTGATGGAAGGAAAACGTGAAATTCCCGAGCAGATCTGGCTCGTTTATGATTATTTGGGCCTCCAACGTTGGTTTGTCTCGACCAAGATTCCGCTCTTCGGAAAGAAGGGCGAGGTGGTCGGAATTGCCGGCATCATGCGTCCGCTGGAAACGGCCGGGCACTTGCGGGAGAGTTACCAGGGACTGGCTCCGGTGGTGGAGCATGTGCTGGAGCATTTTGACGAGAAGATTCAGGCCGGGACGCTGGCGGAGCTAGTTGGATTGTCAGTGAGCCAGCTGAATCGGCGCTTTCGTCGTCTTTTTGGCATTGCGCCCATGCAGCTTGTCCTGCGGGTCCGCATCAATGCGGCCCGGACGATGTTGGCGCGCGGGAGTTCGGAGCTTGGGGCGATCGCTCTGGACTGCGGATTTTATGATCAGGGGCAGTTTGGAAGAATCTTCAAACGAGAAACGGGGCTCACCCCGGGAGACTATCGGCGCAGGTATCAGAGCGGGACCTTCGGAGGGGCTTGAGAAAACAGGGTCGCCGGTTAGGATGAGCTTATGGATGGAGATTCAGTGCAGTGCCCGTCGTGCGGTGAGTGGTTTGTGGTGGCCGCCATCGGACCCGAAGATTTCGGGAGTGAATTGGATTACGATTGCGAAGTCTGTTGACGTCCCATGACGCTCATGGTCGATGAGCAGGGCGGAGTGACAGCGATGGCCGGAATGTGATGAGCGATCTCGTCTCGGTGGTGTTTCCGGTCGGACCCGGAGTGAGAGATGCGGGACTGGCTCTGCAGGATGTCTTGGAGCAGACCTACCGAAATCTGGATGTCATCGCCGTTCTCAACGGTTGTGACGGGGCTGTCCGCGAGGAATTGATTCACTGTCGGGATGAGAGGGTGACGGTGATTGATCTGGGGGAGAAACCCTGTCTGCTCGACGCCCTCGACGTGGCGGTGGAGAAGGCGCAGGGACCTTGGTTGGCCCGGATGGATGCTGATGACCGATGCGATAAGACAAGAATCGAGAAGCAAGTGGCCCTTTTGGAAAAGGGTGCCCACGAGGTTGTGAGCTGTGGGATCTCTTTGCGGAAGGCCTTGGGCGAAGGGATGCAACGGTATGTTGACTGGGTCAATGGTCTGAAGACTCCGGAGGCCGTGTTTCGCGAGCGCTTCGTCGAAAGTCCGGTGGTGCAGCCCACGGTCATCCTGTCGAAAAAGGTGTTTCTGGAGGCGGGAGGCTACCTGGACAACGGCTTTGCCGAGGATTATGATCTCTGGCTTCGTCTCCTGGAAAAGGGCGCCCGCTTTGGCAAGGTCGGTGAGGATCTGTATTTTTGGCAGGATCGGGGGGATCGGCTGACCAGGACTGATCCTCGTTTTGAGCAGAAGAAGATGTTGGAGCTCAAGGCGGCGGCTTTGGCGCGGATGCCCGGGGTGCGGGATCGCGGGGTGGCCATATCGGGAGCGGGGCCGATCGGCCGGGTTTTGGGGCGCGAGCTTCTGGCCCGCGGGGTGAATGTTCGGGGATTCTTTGAGGTCAGTCCCAAAAAAGTCGGGGGGAGCTGTCAGGGGCGACCGATTGCCGGATTGGACGAATTTGGAACCCGATGGCGGGAGGCCATTCTTCTTTCGGCGGTCGGAGTGGCGGGTGGTCGGAGCAAGGTCCGCACCCTGGCCAGCGGGGAGGGATACCGGGAAGGGGAGGATTTCTGGTGCTGCTGTTAATAAGGGGGGCAAAAAATCCGGGAAATTCCTGCGATTTCGTCTTGCCTTTCGCGGTCACCTGACACAGCTTCCCGCCCTCACAAGTGACGGGGAGTAGCTCAGCTTGGTAGAGCGCTGGTTTTGGGAACCAGATGTCGCAGGTTCGAATCCTGTCTCCCCGACCACTTGAGGAGTTTGAAACTCTTGATTTTGGGTCCGTGACCTCGGATGTGACGGAAAAATCATAATTAATCGGTTTATTTTTTTGGAGGGCGGAGATAAAGTGTTGCGATTTCAGTTTTTTACCGGTGTTCTTTTGGGGGATCGGTAGGGGGATGCCTACGGGTTCCTTGCTTTAAGGCGTTAGTCAGCAACGGTTCAGGAAGATCCGAATTGGGTGCTTCTGATTTCATGAAGATGATGAAATGATTTATTAAGCTGGGCTTGAAAAAAATCTAAGATAGGTCTTGACGAAATCGGGATATCCAATTAAAACTCCCTGCGTTATGAAAAATTCTTACCTGGCAACCCTCTGTGCCGTTGCAACTCACTTCATCGCCATGCCTGTGGCGAGTGCTGATTTTATCGATTTTTCCGATGAAAACGTGAAGGTCGTCTTCACACAGGAAAACGTTGGCGGAGTCATTGTGACTGTTGCCACGGCCACCATTCTTGAGCAGGATGCCAGTACCGGAGTAATTACTGTTCGCCGTCAGGTTGAAAGGCTGACTCCTGATGGCTCAGGCGGGTTCGAAAAGGTGATCACTGAAGAGACAACGATCGCCACGCCTGATGACCCAGTGACTCCGGGGATCTACAGTGTTGAGACGACGACCAAGACCATCACCACTATCATTGATGCCGTGGGGAACGAAGGTCCTCCTACTGAAGACGAGCTGGTTGAGCTTGATCCCTCGGTTCCGACCATTGATCTGGATCTCCCGCCTTCCACGGTCTTTGTCCCGATTGTTCCGGAACTGGATGATCCCATTGTGATCAGCCTTCCTTAGTTGGGCAGGTCCATCGATTTTAGGTTTCTCTCTCCCTTTCCTTCCCTCATTCAAACTTTTAGACAATGAAGACTTTTTCAACGGTGATCGCATTCGCGGGAGCCTCC
>JBMHCW010000008.1:0-6634 GCA_049889715.1 Akkermansiaceae bacterium
TCCACCGTCCACGCCACAGGCGGACCCTTGGCAACCGGCAACTTGCTCAGATCGATTGTCGCGACGTCTCCCAACAACCACGAAACCGCCGCGGCATCTTCCTTCGGCAAATGCTGAATGGCGTCCTCACGAATGGCTCGAATGCTCCCCACAAAACTCTTCCCCCCGCTCTTGCTCATGGTGTCGTTGAGCCAAGAAAAATAGAACTTCCTAGACTCCAGCGTCCATCCTTTCTGCACGCGCCGCAAGCAATAGGCATAGTGGATATTCTGCACGTTCGGTGTGTTCGCCATCGACTTCAGAATCTCCTGACCATACTCGGAACGCTTCAGCATCTCCTTGTCATAAGCCATGGCTTTGGTCTTGGTGACCTTCATCAGGGCAATCGTCTTATCCACCACCGAAGGCGCCTCAAGATAACTCAACACCCGACAGAGTTCGGTATTCAAATCGTCATCCTCCGCCGGATAATGTGGATCGAGAACAGCGATGACCCGACCACCTTCCTCACCCTCTGGCCCCCCAAGGCGAATGAAGCACAACGAGATCGCCCGTAAATAGGCCAGCTGATCTTCCTTTTCCAGAGCCGCGTAGTTCACCTTATGAAGCTTGTTCAGAACAAGTTCTTTCAACGACGCCTCGGCATGCCGGGCCATCGCGATCGATCCGTAGATGATCCTCCGGGCATCGTCTTCTTTGACATAGCGATCCTTCCAGGTTTTGAGATCCTGGCTCTCGATCGCGATCCTTGCGGCGTAGCGGATGTTTCGGTCATCATGCGACAACTTTGGCCAAACGGCGGCAACAACAGCAGCGGCCCCTTCGCTTTTCCCATGATACTTCTCCAACTCATGTCGGAGATCCCTTGAACCCTGATTAGCTTTCAGGCTTTTTACCACGCCCTTGATTTTCGGCCCGGTGTAACGAACCCGATAGAGCTTCGAGTCAGTATTCCTGCCGCCCGTCAGGAAATACATGTGCCCGTCCGGACCAAAACGCATTGCTGAGATATTCAAAGGCGTTCCGCTGAGAAACTCCTTCTTCGTTCCCACATAACTGGATCCCTTCTCTTCAAGATCCACGGTGAAAATGGTCCCGAAGGTCCAATCGCAGACGAAGAGCTTGTCCCGATACTGTGGCGGAAAGAGCGAGTGATGACCAAAACTAATTCCGGTCGGGGAGCCCGGTCCGACATCAAGAACCGACCCGTTGCTATCGGCAAAATACTCGGGCCACTTCGCTGTTCCTGAGCGCCAACCAAACTCACTTCCCGAAGTCACATGATTGATGCGTGTAGGCCGATACCACGGACTCCCCACATCAAACTCCAAATCAGAATCAAAGGTGAAAAGTTCTCCCTCACGGTTGATGGTCAGATCAACCGGATTCCGAAACCCCGAAGCGATCATTTCCCAGTCCTCGCCATCGGGAGAAATCCGACAGACCCAGCCACCCGGCGGCTTGATGCTCACGGCATGACCCATCGCATCCGGCATGGGCTCCAACAAGGAATCGACCTGCCACACCGGCGGTTGCCTCGACGGGATATCTTTTGGAATCCGCCCATAGTTCCCGCTCACCAAATAGAGCCCTTTGCCATCCTCAGTCTTGATCACGGAGTGGGCGGAATGTTCGTAGCCCATCTGCAACTTCCGGATCAACTTGAACTCATCGTATTGATCATCTCCGTCGGTATCGCGACAACGATAAAAGCCGGTCATCGTGGTCATGTAGAGACTGTCGAAGGCATACACAAACCCAAGAGCTCCTCCCACTTTGCGCTTCCCCCAATTGATGGGCTCATAGGGAAAGCCCTTGAGACTCTCTACGGCGATTTTCTTCTCCTCAGTCGGCAAGGTCACCCGAAACACTCCCTGACTGTCCTGATCGGAAACAATCAATCTTCCCTTGGGATCGAAGGCCATCGCCACCCAGGACCCCTGCGACTTGGGAACCTCGTAGAGAATCTCGGCATCAAAACCTTCCGGCAGGGAAATCCCGGTATCGGGGTCGACCGTCAACCCGGGCCTCTCAACCTGGGCCATCGCCAGCCCTCCCCACAAAAAGACCATAAACACAATCGGAGTTCTCATCGCTAGTTCAAAATCTACTGGTTTTCCGGTGAAGTTCCATCCCACTCTGCAACCTGGATCCGGCATACATGAATCCCCCGCTTCCCTCCTCACAAAAGCCCTGACAAACTTGTCTCCATGCGGGCAGGTACAGGCCCGAAGACACTCCCACCCCAGAAGGCCACCCACCAACTGTCGGAGCTTCCTGCTCTCCTGATCCGGGGCGAAAGATCCTTCACGCCCGATGAGTTTGAAGAATCCATCCTGAAAGAATACCTCGCCACCGGCGGCTTGCTTCTCTTAGAAGCCTCATCCAACGAATCAGGCCAACAATTCCTCAACGCGGCCCGCCTCAAGATCAAGGAACTCCTTCCTGCCTCCGCTACCCTCAAAGACATCGGCGGGGACAAGGAACTCATGGGCACCGAAGCTGGCAAGGCCAGCGTCCAGGCCTTCAAGCTCGCCAATCAGTCCCTCGCGGCCGCCTTTCTTTCCGTTGCCTCCAGTGACAAATCAAAGGGCCTCCCTCGATCAACCGCAGCGCGAGCCATTTACAACATGATGTTCCAAAAAATGGATCCGATGATCCTTCAGCAAAACTACCCCATCTCACTCACAGAAGAGCAAACTCCGGAAGAGGCAGAGTGATCCGCCGGCCACTCATTCCGCCTTCTCGGCCAGACTTCTGGCCACTTCCTTCAAGGTCTTCGGCCACTCTTCAAAGGTCACGCTGCTGGACCCGGGAATCTCAGGCACGGAAATACCCTCAACGAGAGAAACCGACGGCTGTGCAAAAAGAAAAGGAACCTCTTTCTGACCATAAGTATCGTCCAAACTCAGAGCATAGATCTCCAGCTCCGAAGCATACTGGGAAGAATGTTCGCCAATGTTGTTCTCGGAAGGGACCCAGATCACGCCAGCCACTCCCATTGGGGTGAGCGGACTGACACACCAATTGTAGGCATAGGTCGGAATGGTATCGGCCGCGATTTCTCCTCCCTTGCCAGCCTCGGGAAACCCGGGCGCCTGCAAGGGAAGGTTGGAAAAATCTCCCTCACCGCCTGCGATGATTCCAGCCACGAATTCTTGAACCTCAGCCACATGGCCTTCCACCGCCTTGCGGGCCACGGAGGTATGAGGATATTGCAAAAAGAGCTCATTGAGCCGGGCCTTGTAAGCAGGATCATCGAGATCCTTTACTCCCTGAAAGGACGTCCATGAAAGTGGCGACGCCAGCTGCCGATGTCTTCCACCCTGCCCTGCCGACATCGTGATGAAGCCCTGGGGAATTCCCGTTCGATTCAGGGCCCTTGCAAATTCATAAGCAAACATCGTAACTCCGCTTTCCTTTTTCGAGAAATCAGCCGTCTGCCAGGAAGACCGATACCTGCCGCCACCCGTTTCGAAACGACGCTTCCGAGGAGTGGTCGAGGTGCTCGCCTTCGTTTTCTTTTTGAATTCGCGCACCAGAGGCATGGCTTTGGGCGGAGCAGCTTCCTTGTTTCTGACGTCATGGGCCCATTCGGAGGTCAGTTGAGTGCTGCCAGTGAGATACCAAACATCTCCAATGAGAATATCCTTCACCGTTCGGGTGAATCCGTGGGTCGATTTGATCTCAAGAATGATTGGATCACTGGAAGCCTTTCTCGCCGGAAACGTCACCGACCATTGCTGAAGATTGTTCGGACTGACATTCTTTGAGTCGCCATCCAAAGTGACCGTCACGGTTTCACCCACGTTGACGTGACCCCAAATCTTGATGGGTTGATCCCGCTGCAAGATGACGCCATCGCGATAATACTCGGCCACCTGGAGAATGGGATAATCAGGATCGGTATACCGGGCATATTTCGCCTTAAGAGCAGCCATCTTCTCCGCATCGTCTTCTTCAAAAATCAACTTTCCTTCCACCATGGCGAAGGGCGTCGCCGGCAACCCGGCCTCGTTGTAGAGATTCGAGTTCTCGGGAACCGCACTGTAAGCATACTGCACTCCGACAGGAGTAGGCACCTTCTCCGAAGTCACTTCGACAGTGTCCCCAACGATCTTCGCCTCCGCGGCGTGCCACTTGCGATCAGCACCACACAGGCGGAAATGATTCAACCTTTCGCCGGGAGTCGGCAGCGCTGGTTCCACATACTTCCCTTCCTCCCGATAGTCCTTGGCCATTCCCTTGCTTCCCGCCATGAGTCCTCCAAAAAGGCTCTCCTTTTCAAACGAGACCACCACCTTGTTTCCAGAAACCTCATAGCCACTGACGATCGGGCCGGTGTGCGCAATCTCCTTGCCGTAATCCCTGGCGAGAGCCCATCGAGCCATTCGCATCCCGGGATGTAACTTGTTGAAGTAGTGAATGCCGGCCGGCCTTGCGGAATTCATGTCCGATTGCACCACCATCCCGACGTGATCACGGTTCTCGATGAAGAATTTGTGCTGGGCCTGACGAATGTCAGCAAAGCCCACCGTGTTCGGGTCAGGCGCGCCATAGCACTGCATCTGGGTGAAATAGAAGGGCATCTCCGGCATGTCCCAGGCATCGCGCCAACCGCGCACAAGAGCTTCCATCCGCGCCGCATAGATCCTTCCATCACCACTGTTGCTTGTTCCCTGACACCAAATCGCTCCGCGAATCGCGTAAGGAATCACCGGGACGATCTTGCCATTGAAGAACTGCGAAGGACCGCGCCACATCCCCGCGATTCCCGGCAACTTGGGGCGCGCCGGAACCCGACCACCGGCCAGGGCCATCTTGCCGGCCTCCTCCTGCCAAACTTCCAGATCAGCGTAATACGTCTTGTAGGCCTCCTTCCCTTCCTTGGTCAGAGGATCGGCCTGATGAATCGAAGAAGCATCCTCCCTGAGCTCCGGATGGTCTTCGATGGCTTTCCGCTGAGTGAAGGCTTCAATCCGGGTGTTGCTGTGGGCGCTCAGCAGAATGCCGACGGGAATCTTGAGTTCCCGGTAAAGTTCATTGGCGAAAGACAGCGATAGAGCGGAAAACCCACTGGCCGCTGTGGACGCTTTCCAACCCTCAACAGATGTCGCCCGCTTCTGCGGATACAATGCCGACACCGTCTCGATATTGATTTCCCGAATGGGAATCTCGCCTCCCTTCGACGAGATTTCCTTGGCCAGCTCGTTGCACATGCTCTTGCCCGCCGTCCACACCATGTTGGATTGGCCCGATGAAAACCAAACTTCGCCGACCAAAACTTCCTTGAGCTCCACGACCTTGCCTTGGTCGTTTTTCACCAAAAAATTTCTCTCTTCCAACGAAGCCTTCAATGGGTCCAGTTTCACCATCCAGTCACCCTGATCATCGACTGTCGTCGACTTGGACTGCCCCGCGAACTCCACCGTGATTCTCCGGCCCGGTTCATCGAACCCCCAAACCGGAACGTGCGATCCCCGCTGCAAAATCATCTTGTCGGTGAACGGCACCGCCAATTCGAGTCCGTGGGCCGTCGCCGAAACAACGAGAGAAAGGAAAAGAAAAAACCGGGTATTCATTGATTCGATTGGTTGGCTATAAACTGAATCACGGGCGCTGTCTCTGTTAAGTTTTCGGAAGGATCTTGACGGAGGATTTTTCCTTTCGAAGGATTTTCACCTCAAGCGATTTCCCCATGAAGTTTCATTTCTTCCCACTCTTCCTCAGCACCATGCTGTTGATTCCGACTTCGGCTCGCGAACTGCGACTGGAACGCAACGAAGTGTCTGGGACCATCAAGGTTTTCGATGGATCAAGGAAAGAGGCCCTTGTCACCCAACACGCACGTCCTGACTTTCGGCCCTACCTCCACCCCATCCTCGCACTCGACGGAAAAGGCATTCTCACCGAATACCAGCCCGGCCACCACAAGCACCAAACCGGTCTCTATTGGGGGATCACCAGGCTCAATGGACGGGATTACTTTCATCACCCCGAAGGTGGCTACTGGAAGAGGAACTCGTTCCGAACAATCAAAGACAAAGGACCCACAGTTTCGTGGGAAACGGTCTACCACCTGCTCGATGAAAAGGGCCAATCCGTCCTTGCCGAAACCCAACAGTGGGAAATGAAGGCCTCGGACAAGCAATACATTCTCGACCTCACCTGGAACGGCCTCGCCATCAAGGAAATCACGATCGGCAAATACAACTACGGCGGACTCTTCCTCCGCATGCCCTGGCGGAAGGGCATCGAAGGGGCCGCAGTCAACGCCGAGGGGCATCGTAATCAACAAGCCGAGGGCAAACGCAGTTCGTGGGTCGACGTTGGCCTCAAGGTTGATGGCCGGGAAGACTTTGCCCACATCGCCATTCTCGATCATCCAAAAAATACCGACTACCCCCAGCCATGGCGTGTCGATCATCAGCTCGGTGTGGGGCCCGTCCGGGCTCGCTTCGGGGATTGGAAAATTGAGAAAGGAAAGACCGAGACCATTCGCCACCGCATTCTCGTCTACACCGGACCGCTCAACGAGTCTTTGATCAACGAACAAAAGAAAGCCATCTCGGAGGGCTCAAAATAAAAAGAGCATCCCGATCACGAGACGCTCTTGAGTTGTTGAAATCGTATT
>JBMHCW010000009.1:0-5130 GCA_049889715.1 Akkermansiaceae bacterium
TCCGCCTCCCGGCAAGGTCGTCGAGCCCCAAAACCAGACCCCGCGACTTTGCGCGAACAAGGACTCCGAAATCAGGAAGAGGAGAGCGGTAAGGAACAAGAGAGGCTTCATTTCGGGCATTCGATCGGTTCATTCCACTCATCGCGACCGATCGCCCCCAATGTCAATTTCGTCACAAAAAGTTGAATTATCCTAAAATAATGGGAATATCTCCTCGAGCGCAACGCTCACGTTATCGTAAATATTACTTATGAAGAAATTCCTCGTCCTCATGTCCGCCGGCGTCGCATTTGCTCTCGCCTCCTGTGCCGCCCCTCAAAAGTCCTGCTGTGGAACCTGCGGTGGTGGCGAAAAGAAAGAGTGCTGTGGCACCTGTGGAGGTGACAAGAAGTCCGCTTGCGGTAGCAGCGAATGCTCCGGCTGCGACGCTGACAAAAAGCAGTAAGCTGAAATTAACCAACTATTTCAAGAGCCCGGGTTCGTCAGCGAGCCCGGGCTTTTTCGTGCCTTCCTCCCTCACTTCCTTCGAGCGATTCCAGACTTCGTCACAAAAGACCTCGAATTCCTGGCCCGCTCCCGAAATTTGTATCTCCAGATTCCCTTCAACCAGCTCCACGATCACGGAACATCCCTCGCACAGTTTCGCGGCCTGCGAGTCACCCGCCTCCAACTCCTTGGCCCGGGCCAACAAGTCCCGGCAGGCCTCTTCTTCCAGCGCACCGTCCAATCGGCGATTCGCTGCTCCCAGGGCCAACTCCAGATTCATGCGGGCCATCACCGCGACCACGGTCCGACGAGGTCTCGTCACTTCCACGCCGTCCCAATCAATTTCGGTGCCATCCCGACGTGGATCGAGCACATCGCCACCGATCAAGACATCCGCCACCTTCTCGGCAATCCAGGTTGCCGTCCGCTTGAATGGCCCACCATGTTCGAACATCAGGAAACTATCCTCTCACTTCGCCTCTGACGCAACACAAAGACCTCGTCGTCCGGAGTTCGATGAAGCCGATCGATCGGATACCGCTCATCTCATTCATTAAAGATTTCCGAACTATCTTTCCCCTTCCGGAGGCGTTGGAAGTCCCCCGGGAATCCTGGGGCTCAATCCACTCTCCGAATCCAGACGATCACCCTTTACAAAACTCCGGCCCCTTGGCAGATACACGAAGTTTTAGCCACATCGCTTCAAAAACATGCCCAAGGATACCAGTATCAAGAAAATTCTCGTCGTCGGAGCAGGCCCCATCATCATTGGACAAGGTTGCGAATTCGACTATTCCGGCACCCAAGCCTGCAAGGCCCTCCACGAGGAAGGATACGAGGTCGTTCTGGTCAACTCCAACCCGGCCACTATCATGACCGATCCGCAATTCGCGGAGCGGACCTACATCGAGCCCATCACGCCCGAGGTCATCGAAAAAATCATCATCAAGGAGAAGCCCGATGCCCTCCTCCCGACCCTCGGCGGACAGACCGCGCTCAACGTCTCGATGGATCTCTTCCACTCGGGCACTCTCGATCGACTCGGCGTCCGCATGATCGGCGCCAATGCCGATGCCATTGACAAAGGCGAAAACCGTCAGCGCTTCAAGGACGCCATGATCAAGATCGGCCTCGACCTCCCGGTCTCGGGCGTGGCCCACTCCATGGAGGAAGCCAAGAAGATCGCCGACGACATTGGCTCCTTCCCACTCGTGATTCGGCCCGCCTTCACCCTCGGTGGAACCGGCGGAGGCATCGCCTACAACAAAGAGGAATTTGAAACGATCGTCACTCGCGGTCTCGACCTCTCACCCACCACCGAAGTGCTGGTCGAAGAGTGCCTTCTCGGTTGGAAGGAATACGAGATGGAGGTCATGCGGGACCACGCCGACAATTGTGTGGTCATCTGTTCCATCGAGAACCTCGACCCGATGGGCGTGCACACCGGGGACTCCATCACCGTTGCGCCCGCCCAGACTCTTTCCGATCGCGAATACCAGATCATGCGCGATGCCTCCTTCGCGGTCATCCGCGAGATCGGCGTGGAAACCGGTGGATCGAACATCCAGTTCTCCGTCGACCCCAAGACCGGACGTTGCATCGTTATTGAAATGAATCCGCGGGTGAGCCGTTCGTCCGCCCTCGCCTCGAAAGCCACCGGGTTCCCCATCGCCAAGATCGCCGCCAAACTCGCGGTGGGATACACCCTCGACGAACTTCCCAACGACATCACCCGCGAAACGCCAGCCTCCTTCGAGCCCACCATCGACTACGTGGTCACCAAGCTGCCGCGCTTCACTTTCGAAAAATTCACCACCGCCGACCCCGTCCTCACCACCTCGATGAAGGCGGTCGGTGAGGCCATGTCCATCGGTCGTACCTTCAAGGAGTCTCTCCAAAAAGCCCTCCGCTCTCTTGAAACCGGACGTTTCGGATTTGGCTTCGATGGCAAGGACCCCGAAGCGACCCGCGAAGAAATCGAGCGCAAGCTCCACGTTCCCAATGCCGACCGGATCTTCTGGCTCAAGGTGGCCTTCGAAACCGGTTGGACCATCGAAGAAGTGTTCGACGCCACTCAGATCGATCCCTGGTTCCTCGAGAACATGCGCGTCATTGTCGAAGAAGGAAAGGACCTCGCCAACCTCGACCTTCGTCGCGCCAAGAAGCTTGGCTTCTCCGATGTTCAAATCGCCAACGCTCGCGGAATCTCCGCCGACGAAGTCCGCGCCGAGCGGAAGGAGCAAGGCATCATTCCCACCTACCGCCTCGTTGATACCTGCGCCGCCGAATTCGAAGCCGCCACGCCTTACTACTATTCGACGTACGGCGACGAAAACGAAGCCCGCGAAACCGATGCCAAGAAGATCGTCATTCTTGGCGGCGGACCAAACAGAATCGGCCAGGGAATTGAATTCGATTACTGCTGCGTCCACGCCTCTTTCGCCCTGCGCGAACTCGGATACGAATCGGTGATGGTCAACTCCAACCCGGAGACTGTCTCCACCGACTACGACACCTCGGACAAACTTTACTTCGAGCCCCTCACCCTCGAAGACGCCCTCAACATCTGCGATCAGGAAAAGCCCGACGGCGTCATCGTGCAGTTCGGAGGACAGACTCCGCTCAACCTCGCCGCCGATCTCGAACGCCACGGCGTCCCCATCATCGGGACCTCGCCCAAATCGATCGAACTGGCCGAAGACCGTAAGTTTTTCTCGGCCCTTCTCGACAAGATCGGTCTCAAACAAGCCGAAGCCGGCACCGCTGTTTCCGAAGACGAAGCCGTCGCGATCGCCGACCGGATCGGCTACCCTGTCCTCGTGCGCCCAAGTTTCGTCCTCGGTGGTCGCGGCATGATGATCGTCTACAACGACGACGAACTTCGCCACTACATCCGCAACGCTGCCGACGTTGCCCCTGATCGCCCCATCCTCGTCGACCGATTCCTCGAAAACGCCACCGAAGTCGATGTCGACTGTATCTCCGATGGCGACACCTCGGTCATCGGCGCCATTATGGAACACATCGAGCAGGCTGGAATTCACTCCGGTGACTCCGCTTGTGTCATTCCCGCCTTCTCCCTCAGCGACAAGATCAAGAAGGAGATCACCGAAGGAGCCAAAGCCCTCGCGCGTGAGCTCGAAGTCCGCGGCCTGATGAACATCCAGTTCGCGGTCAAAGATGACGAGCTCTACGTCATCGAGGTCAACCCGCGCGCCTCGCGAACCGTTCCCTTTGTCTCCAAATCCATCGGAATCCCTCTCGCCAAACTGGCCGCCAAAATCATGGTGGGTGAAAAGCTCGTCGACCTCGGCTTTACCGAAGAAAAACTTCCTCCCTGCTTCTGCGTGAAGGAAGCCGTTTTCCCGTGGGGCCGCTTCCCTGGAATCGACATCGTCCTCGGGCCGGAAATGAAATCCACCGGAGAAGTGATGGGAGCCGACGCCGACCTCGGCATGGCTTACGCCAAGTCGCAGACTTCCGCCTTCAACCCGCTCCCCACCGAAGGGAATGTCTTCCTTTCGGTCAACGACCGCGACAAGCCCCGCGCCCTTGGCGTCGCCAAAGACCTCGCCGATCTCGGATTCAAGATCCACTCCACCGGTGGCACCTACAAATTTCTCAAGAAAAACGACATTCCGGTTGAGCGCCTATACAAGCTCAGCGAAGGCAAGCGTCCGACCGTCATGGACATGATGAAGAATGGCGACCTCCACTTCATCATCAACACCCCGAGTGGTCACGAGGCCCGCATCGACGAAGTCAAGATCCGCTCCGGCGCCGTGCAATACAAGGTCAGCCACTGCACCAACCTCGCCGCCGCCGAAGCCAGCGTCAAAGCCATCCGCTCCCTCCAGGAAAACGAGCTCACCGTGACTCCTCTTCAAGAGCACCACGGACTGGCTTAGACAACCTTTAAGAGCGCCGGACCAAGGAAATTACCCCTGCCACGATCTTGGCCACCAGCCTCTTGGGAGAGTCTTCCGGAAGACGCTCGGCAAGCGTGACAAAGAGATCGTTTAGTTTCTTACGAAGATGCGTCGGAGAGAAATCCCGTAGGATTCCCTGCCGGTTCAACTCGACGTTCACCTCGTCGCTGAGCACCACTTCAATTCCGGGATCGCCCTTTTCAAGGCACTCTTTCCACCGCGTCAGAAGCTGAGTAACATTTGATTTCTCCATGTTGTTGGTTCTGCTTTCAACGATGTCGCCCTGATCTGGAATGAACGGAACAAGTCCCAGATGAGCTTCGTGATTTCCCAGGCAAGGGCGATTTTTCCCGAGACCGTCGCCAGGGCCTTGGCCACCTTGATACCGATCGTCAATGAGGTCTCGAGGGCCCTGCGGTCACTTCTGATTTCTGCAAAGTGTCTTTCGACCAAATGGACCGTGGGCCGACCATGATGTGCATGGTAGTGCCACTCTTCCAGTTTATGGCCCACTCAGAGTGAGAAGATCAGCGCCTCTGGATAGTCCTTTCAGACTCGATATCAGCAGGCTTCCGGAGTGAAGGGCGGAGGCCGAAACGGAGGAAGCCTGTTGTGCGCGCCACCTCTCGCCTGGATTCCAACCATTCGCAAACTCCTCCGGCGTTTTCATTCCCAGACTTCGATGGGGTCGAAGCTCGTTGTATTTCTTCTTCCA
>JBMHCW010000010.1:0-23397 GCA_049889715.1 Akkermansiaceae bacterium
TATTGGAATCGTCGTAAAGATTGAGATCCTCGCTGAAGTTGGAAAGGTGGCCTTTGTAGTTTCCTTGGGCGAATGCGGGGGCGTTTTGGGTTCGGAATGAAACGATGTCGGGTGAGATAAAAAGCGATTCCCCGGCGGGAATGACGGTGCCGGGACGAAGGGTATGAGAGACCGCGCCTTCGAGAGTCCAGTTGGAAATATCAACGGCAAAGCTGTTGGGGTTTTGGAGTTCGATGCTTTCGTCGTCCTGGTTGCCGGTCGCCGGATTGGTGATGATTTGTCCAAAGGTGATACTTGGGGAGGCTGGCTGGGTGGCGGGCAATGTGCCACGGGACGGAGTGCCGCCATCAGTTTCGAGAAAGGAGCGGCGGGCAGGAAGATAGTTGGTCTTGATGCGGTCAAGAGCGTCGTCAAATGACTCCTGCGGGAAGCGGCGGTAGCTGCTGTTGTTGGTGAATCCCCACGCGGCCCGGTCGAGATCGGCTTCTTGTTTCATCAATAGACGGAGTTCCTCGATGCGCGTTTCCAAAACACCCGGCGCAAGAACGGTGTCCATCGTACTTCGCAGACGGCGGTAGAACATTTCACTGGTGAAGGGATTGTCGAAGATGGCGTCAAAAAGGCGATTGTATCCTCCTTTGAAGTCATGGTTCGAGCCACCCCATTCATAGCGTTCGTCGGTGACTAAAAATGTCGTCGGCCCTCCGGGACCTCTTGGGTCTCCGCCGCCCAGCCAGCGGTGGCCGTAGCTGAAGTCCCGATCCCAGGGGAGGATCATCCATTCGCCGAAGCGGTTTTGGTGGACGTAGTAGTTTTTCTGCGGGTTGAAGATCGAGTCGACGACATTGACCGCGAGATAGTTGACCAAAGATGGGAGGTCGGTGTTTTCGAGAAGGAATTCGAGTTGGTTGGGTCCGTTGAGCGCGGCGGTGAATGAAGAAAGGTCGGAAAGGTTGGAATTGTTTCGGGCTTCAAATCCCGTGGGGCTGGCCAGCCAGGAGCCGTTGCCGGTAGCTTTGAACAAGTGTCCATCGGGATCGAGGAGATCGTCATGACGGGAAAGGAATTCCCGGTCGGGTTGCTCGATCATGATGCCGAGCGAGTGGAAACTGCCATTGCGTTGAACTCGGATGGGAAAAGCTTCGGGTGCGGGGAGGCCCATCTTGTGGAGGTTCTCCATGGGGAGGACATCGCGGAGGTAGCTGGAGTCGGGATAAGCAGCGTTGATGTTGATTTGATCGACGAGGGGTGAGTCGGGATGGAGTCGAAAGTTATCGCCGGAATTGAATTCGAATTGGTGCGGCTTTTTTTCCAAGGAAGCGGTAGTGGCTCCGCGGAGATGAACGAGGACGTTGTCGTAGAGTTTGCCATTCCAGAAAACAGAACAACGCGTGCCGGCACGAGTGTCGGCGGCGGCAAAACTCGAAGGCGGAAGGAACCATTGCAGAACCGGGAGCGGAGTGGACAAAGATGGATCCGGGATAACGGTGCCAAAGTATTCGGGAGAATTGAGTGGGTCGGGAAAGGGTGGGTGAGTGATTGTTTCGGATGCGGTAGAGGCGCTGATGCGCCAACGCAGCATCTCTCCGGCTGAAGCGGCGTCGGAGGGAATGGTCGCCGAGAAAGCGCCGTCGCCCTGGTCGGCCATGGCCAAAGAGATCTCGCTTTCAAACATCCTCCGGTAATGCAAGGTCACGTTGGTGAGCGGGTCGACGGGAGAGTTGGCGGTGATGAAAATCTGAATGGAACCATCACCGGGCTCGGAGCTTTGGTAGTCTCTGAAGAATGGTGTCACGGCGTTTACCGAGCCAGGAGAAGGGGTGCCGAGGAAACCGTAGGTTTGGTCGGGGAGGCGGCCATAGCTGACGTCGCGATACTGCGGAGGGAATTGGGGTGCAAACTCAGTGAGGATGCCTCCGTCGTTATCGAGGAGAGCGAGATAATCGCCATCCGAGTTGAGCGCGATGTCGGTGTCGGATTGAGATAACAGGAGGTATTCTCCAGGGTGAATGGCCGTCTGCGAAAAGGTGAATTTTTGAAGGTTCGCTGGGTTATCCGTGAGGGAGTAGTCGGTGAGATTGACGGAGAAGGAGTTGGGGTTGTGGAGTTCGATCCAGTCATCGCCAGTAGAGTTGGACGCCAGGAATTCTGAAATGACGACAGGCGAAGTTGGCTCGCCAACCCCGATGGTGAAGGACCGTGATTCCGCTCCTGCTATCAGGGTGTAAGTTGTCGTGACAGTCGGAGAAACGAGGTGGCTGGTTAGTCCGGTGACGTCGATGTTACCTGGATTGAGAGTGAGCGAGGAAGCACTAGATGTTTGCCAATTCAGCGTGTTGCCCGTCGCGACAAAATAATCGATGCTTGGAGTCGGGCCGGAGGGGGAATCGTGAGTCGAGACGTCATCGATCCAAAATCCGGGGTTACTTCCGAACTCGGTTCCGAACTTGAAAGCACTGGGTGTCGAAGATGATGGGGAGGACTGGTAACGGCTAAGCCCGGTAACGATCGAAGTGAACGAGGTGCCGTTGGCATCGGATAGGGAAAGGTCGTAGCTGGCTCCAGCGGTTCCCCAGTCGTGTCCGGTGATCCGCATGCGATAGACGTTTTTGGTATCGCCGGCGTCGTCGCAATCGCCGTCGTTGTTGTCGTCGATCGAGGGAAGGACGGGGCCAAGGGAAAATGCACTTCCCCAGCCACCGGAGAAAGCCTGCCACCCGCCTTGATAACGAAGATTGAGGGCGGATATGCCGGAGCCGGTTTCGATGATGAGCGAGAACTGCCGGTTCGGAGTATCCTGAACCATGAAGGAAAACTCGAGATGCCAGTCGGCAGACCAGTTAGCGGATTGCTTGAGCGATTGTCCGCCGCCAGTGAAGCGGGCTCCTTGTGAGGAGCCGGGAGCGAACCCCGGCGTCACGACCGCACCGGCATTGATCCAGCCTTGATCGAACGGCGTCGATTCGAAATCGGCATTGACCAGGGGTGTCTGAGCGAGGACGCAACGAAGGGTTGCCGCGCATATGGCGGTGTTTCTCAGCATGAGAGTTGGGTAACGATGCTCGATTTAGTCGAGAATCAGAAGACGGTAGAAGCGTCGAGGCGAGGTCACTCCATTTTCAACAAACTCTCTGGTAGGACCAGTGCCGGTGAAGCCCTCGATTTCCAACCAGCCTTGTAGATCATCGGCGCCCTCCAGTGAATATTCCACGCCCTCTTGGGTGGACATGTTCAAAGTGGTCGTTTGTGCCACTGGATCATGGACAATGCTGGTGATCTCGGGAGCGCCACTCGGGGCAGGGGCGCCGTTTGCAAAAGTGACGTCATCGACCACAAAACCAGGTGCAGCTCCAAACTCGGTGCTAAAGCGAATCTGGGTTGGCGGCCCGCTTGGAATGCTTCCCTGGAATCTGTTAAGCCCGGTGACTTTTCCGGCCAAGGCGAGACTGTTCGGAGCGGAGAGTTCGACATCGTAGGTGGGAGCGATTCCATCCCAGGCATGTCCGATGATGCGCAGTTGGTAGGTGGCACCGGGTTGAACTGCCGGGAGAGCGATGGCTTCTCCCCATGCATCATTCAAGGTGGCTTGGTCAAAAAGGTTCCAGGTTTGCTCGGCGCCCTCGGATGTGCCCTGGAAGCGGAGGTTGATATTCCCCAAGGGAGCATTCACGAGAACGTTGAAGGCTCGATCAAAGGTATCTGGGGCCTGGAAAAAGCACTCGACGTACCAATCGGGCTCGGCAAAGACGGCTTGGCGGAGATTCTCCAGCGGAGCGAGGGAGGCCGAGAAGGTTGATCCTGGAGCGATGCCTTCGGTGATGCTCGTGTTTCCGGTGTTAAGCCAGTTAACAGGAGAAGAGGGGTCGGCTTCGAAGTCTCCGTTGATAAGTTGGTTTCCTCCGGCTTCAAGGATTCGTGCCTCCAGAGGAATGGTGAATTCAGAAGTGGAGGAGTCGTTTGAGACGAGAGTCAGGGTGGCCGATGAAATGCGGGAGGACCCTGCGGGATCGAGTTGAATCTGGATGGTGTCAGAGGCCCCGGCTGCGATGTTCAGGGGAAGAGGAGTGAGGATGGAATAGCTTGCTGCGTCGTCGCCGGTGATTGCGGTGGTGTCACTGATAGTGAGAGTGTTGCTTGCCCCGGTGTTCTCGATGGTTATGTCAGCCGTTACAGCAGCGGCGTCGGTGGTCAGGACTGTTCCGCTAAACGGATTGACGGGTGAGGCGGCAAGATTTGGATCGTCGAGGACAATCACCGCATTCCCGGTGACAACTTCGAAGGCATTTGCAGCGTCACTGACACGGAGGGAATCGACGATGCCGCCAAGGCCATCCGATGAGTAGGATTGAACACCGATTCTGGTTAGGCCCGGATCAAGAGAGACCGTTTCTTCGGTGAGACTCGTATCCGGGGCGGGGAGGGTCGTCGGATCGCCAGTGACATCGGGATTAATCCAGATCTCCAGAGTTTCAGCCCCACCCGCATTGTCGATCGTCAAGCGGCCTAGAATAAGCGCTGTCTCTTCAAGAGTGAGAAGACCAACGGCACCATCACCGGGAGCCTGGAGAGTGGAGAGAGCAATGCGAATTTCCGTCCCCACTGCGACGATGCGCGGGTTGCCGGGAGAGGATCCGTTTTGGTTAAAGGTGATTCCTCCGCGCGAATTGGCCGTTGGTTGATTGAGAAGATAGGAAAACCAAACCGTTCCGGTGAGTGGTGTTTCCACGGCGCGGGTCGATTGGCGTCCTGAGGCGAAGGTTCCTTGAACACTTTGAGGAATGGGATCCTGAGTGACGGAATACCCGGTGGAGGCCGGAGCGGTGAGATCTCCCGAAATGACGGAGATCGTTCCGGTGTTGGCCCAGACGTCACCGCTTAGCCATCCAGTCCCACCTCCTTGACCAGTCCCAACTTCGAAACCACCAAGCGGACCTTCGGTGTTGTCATTAAAATCAGCGATAACCGTTCCGGCATTGAGTTGGGTGACGGCGAGGGCAATCAGTGGGAATGAACGTTTTTTCATCAGATCAGTGAGTGATAAGGGCGCGAATAAAGGAGACGGACGGTCCGCCGAAGAAAGTGGAAGAAACCTCCAGCGGGAAATCTCTATCGACGGCGGCGCAAGAGGCCGAGCGAAGCCAGAAGAGACAGAAGAGCTGAAGAAGGCTCGGGAATTGCGGAGACTCCAGTGACGTCAAAAAAGGCTTGGTTGGGGTCGGCCGCGTCACTAACGATGAAGGCGTCGACAACCCCGCCTACAGGAGTCGCGGCTGTGCCGTAGGACTGAATACCGACTCTGGCGATTCCGCCATCAACGGAGGCTGCTTGCTCAGTGAGCGAAGTGTCTGCCGGGCCCAGTCCGGCGATTCCGCCGGAAACGTCGGGGTTAATCCAAATGCTGAGGGTCTCATCTCCCGCCGGGTCGATTTGAAGCTGTCCCAAGAAAAGTGTATCGATTCCGAGGGACATCGTGGCCCCACCTCCTGAAGGCTGAAGCGTCGACAAGGCAATGCGAACATCTCCTCCGACTGCGACGATACGTGGATTTCCGGGGGATGAGCCATTTTGGTTGAAAGTGATTCCTCCCCGGGAGGCGGCATCGGGTTGGTTGAGAATAAAGGAAAACCAGACGTCGCTCGCGGTTCCCATCGTGGTGGCAGTGGCCCGGGTCGTTTGTCTTGCGGCGTTGAAACTGCTCTGGACGCTTTGTGCGGGCCCGGATTGGGTGAGGGCATATCCGGTGCTGCCCGGAGCGGTCAGGTCTCCGGGGATAACGCTGATTGTTCCGGTGTTGGCCCATACATCGCCTGCCAGAAATCCGCTGCCTCCGCCTTGTCCGGCTCCGGTGGTAAAGCTACCAAGGGATCCGATGGAGTTGTCGTTGAAGTCGGCATAAACTACAGCAGCTCCGAGGGGAGCGGATGCGAGTGTGGAGAAGGTTAGAAGGGAGGTGCGAAGTTTCACAATAGAGGCTTAGGGTAACTCTTGCCGTTTTAGTGTGATGACCAAAAAGTGCTAGCACATTTTTTTCGGTTTTTTTGAATGTGGTCCTTTCGAAGTTGGGATTTTGGGAGTGTCTGGAGTGATCGTGTCTCCAAGGTGGCCAGGCGGAGGCGTTGGAATAGCTGGCATAGGAGAAGTTCTGCTCGTCAGTTGGATTCTGGAATCATAATGTCTGCGAAGAGTTAGGCCAAATCCATGGACTGGAGAGGGGAATCCCTAGACGAGAGAGTAAGTGTTAGATCGCTTGCACGATACCTTATGAAAAAGTGAAGCCATCATCGCCGCTGGCGCGGGAACGGGAATCAGTGCCAAATTTATCGAGCAAGGCGGAGCGTCCAAGGATCATTTTCGCCACAGTCGGTGGATATTTGGAGAGATTTCAGGGTTTGGGAGTGAGGGAAATCAAAGAGAGCCTTCCCCAAATCCACATCGCTTAGTGCTGGTTTTACAGTATTACCGTTTAAAGAATCCTAACCCACTTGTTGGAACATTTCCTGACACCTGTTTATGGGGAGCTGGTTGGAGGTGGGGCGAAGGAATGACGGAGTTGACGGTTGTGGAATTCGAAGATCAAGGTTCGATCCTGAGAAGCAAGCCAATCCTCAATGGACCATTTGTCCTGATGCTCCGGGTCACCACGAACGTTTTGACCGGAGGCTTCAGATCGTTCGGGAGGAGCTAGGGGAGAAGCTCGATCTTGAGACGTGTAAAGAGCCTTGAGGCCGCCGGAAGAGACCAGCTTTCAGTCATCGTGCCGTCACTGTTGTGAAACTGATCCACGAGGGTGGCGTTGTCCTGCCACGTCAAAAGATCTGACGAGCTTTCAACGATCACGCGGATGTCGTCTGCCGCCAGGTTTTTAGGAAATGTAAGAGTCCCTTCCGTCAGCGTTAGCGGAGAAGCATTCGATGAGAGGTCAGAAGTTCCGAGAGCATGCTCGAGGAGAGCTGAGAGACCGTCCCCATCGAGATCTTCGTCAGGTTGGCCGGAAAAAACGGTGGTAGGAGACGAGGTTCCAGGTGTTCCTCCGCTTGTTTGAGAAGGTTTCCAATTCCAAGGGAGGGAGTGATCGGGATTGGAGTTGGGGTTGATGAGGACAAGGGAGTATCCCTGTCCGGCGGCCGGAGTAGGCCAGGGAAGGTTGTTGTCATATTTGAAGTCCCGGATTGTGCTTCCGTCTGAATCATCAAGCTTGATGGTTTCCCCACCATTGGAGAGCCGCCCCGAGGAGAACACTCCGGCCACAGGGTGTCCTGCTCCATGGACTGATTCAAAGACACTCTGATTGTAGACAACAAGGATTTGAGCGCCCGGTGCAAGGGAGGAGCCAGCGGGAAACTGAAACTCGATGCCATCTGTAAATCTGACACCGGAGAGGTTGAGAGTAAGAGTTGTGCTGATGTTGGTGAGCTCAAGATATTCAGCATCCGAGGTGCTTGGATCGTACATGATCTCGCTGATCACGAGATTCAGTTGATTGTCGGTAGGGGCCCCGATGTAGGTCTCTGAGTCGATGATGACTCCATTGGAATCGGAGAGAGTGATAGTTTCGCCAAAGTTAGAGAGTTTGCCTAAGTAATTTCCTTGAACGTAGTTTTGTTCCCCACCAGTGGGACTTGTAGTCCGGTCGCGGAAGGCAATGGCATTTGGTGAGAGAAAGAGTGAATCGCCGGGAGGAATGACCGTGCCCGGCTCTAGGGTATGTGTAATTCCTCCATCGATGCTCCATCCGGAGACGTCGATATAGGCGCTCTCGTTGTTCACCAGTTCGACATATTCATGGTCCTGGTTTCCGGATGCCGGATTGAAGTCAAGCGAGCCGATGGTGATATTCGGAAGGAGTGGCTGTGAGGTATTGGGGATTTTGGTTGATCCTGTGCCGGTGTGAGTCACAAAAAAGTGGTTGCGGCGCCGGGGAAGGTAGTCGTTCTTGATGACGTCGATCGCCTGACGAAAGGTTTGTGGTGCACCGTATGGGGGATTGGGACTGGCCCAGATGGTGCGATCCAGCGCGACATCAGTATTCATGAGGCTGTAGAGTTCCTCGATACGGTTTTCGATCATACGATCGGCAACGGGAACACTGCTGTCTTGAAGGAGCTCCTCCATTTGGGTGCGCAGTCGGCGGAGAAACATCTGGCGCATCGTGGTGTTGTTGAGAACGGCATTGCTGAGCCGGCAATAGGGACCATCGTTTTTGGTGTAGTTGCGGCTACCAAAAAGAGGATGACTGGGTGCGGCATTGGAGCTTCCGGCGGCCGTGTCGTTGTCTGCCCACATGAGATCATTGTAGATCCTTTCGAAGGTTCCTCCGAACTCCAGAACGTAGTTGCGTCCCCACGTGAGGTCTTTGTCCCAAGGCACGATGGTCCATTCACCAGTTGTGGTCGTGTTGCGATGAAGGTAATAGTTTTTTCCCTGGTCATCGTTTTCGTGCATGACCCGGGAAGCGGCGAGGTAGTTGATCACGCCTGGGATGTTCACGTTGTCCCAAAGATAATTATTCCGTGTTGTGCTCGAGCCGGAGTTGACGGCGGACACAAGAGTCTGGAGATCGGAGTTACTCTCTTCACGACGGGTTTTCTTTTCGACTCCGGAGGTGGCGCTATCCGTCTGGTTGAACATCTTGTAGAGAGCCCCGTCTTCATCGAGAAGATCTTCGCGCTTGAGGAAGTCTCTGTCAGGTTGTTCGACGAAGGTTGCGACGCCCCAAAAGGATCCATTTTGTTGGAGATGGACATTGTGGGACATGCTCCCTGGAACACCTGCCCATTCGTAGAGATCCCAAGCGAGAATGCGCCGGATGTAGGACTTGTCAGGGTCAGTCGTATTAAGATTGATTTCCTCAACGCGTTTTTCGTTGGGGTCGAATTTAAAATGATGGCCGTCGTTGAAGTCGACCTTGATGCTTTTCTTGGGAATCAGTGTGCTCCCGAAATTTCCTCGCCTGCGTGTGAAAACGTTGTCGTAGAACTCGTTGTTGTAGAAGATGGAGGAGCGTGTTCCGCTGACGACCGTAGCGGCGGAGGGATTTGCGACAAACCAATGAATTACGGGAATCTGGGAAACGATGGAGGGATCATTTGCGATGGTTCCGTAATACTCGGGAGATGAGGTTGGCGATTCAAAGCCCGGTGCCCGGGCCATATCTCCGGTGTCTTCAGTGGCGCTCACGTACCACCGGACCATTTCTCCAGTGACGAATTGAGAGCCCGGGATGGTCGCCGAATAGATTCCATCGCCCGGGACAAGGTCCCCACTTGTTCCATTGTCCCTCATGGTCAGTGGTTGTTCAGTCCCGAACATCCGGCGGTGGTAGAGGGTGACATTGGAGATGGTGCCTTGGAGTGAGGTGACTCTCGCAGTGATCAGAAGAGAAGTGGTCGCGGGTTGGGGAGGAATGTTCTGGGTGACATCTTCGATGATGGGTCCGGGAGATCCACCTGCATTGTTTGCCAGGTTTGGCGTCGCGGTGTTGAAATAAGAAGGGTTAGCCGGATTTTTTGTCACACCGATCATTGGAATTCCGAAGGAGGAATCACTGAATTGCTGCCCGTATGCTGGGTAGGACGAAACGATCTGATCGGCAGGATTCCGAAGGGTGAGGTCTTCTCCATCGCGAGAAAGGCTGAAGTTGGTATGCAGTTCACCCAAAGCCGGAGCCCGATCTTTTGAAGAGGCAAAGACGAGAAGGAAATTCCCGGGAGCAAGAGAGCGGGAGGGAAGTGTCCAGCCTGATGACAGGAGATCGTCGCTAAGCTTCCATCCGGCAGTGTCGATGGTGAGGGGTGATGCGTTGTAGATTTCGATCCAATCCGAGTTGTCTCCATCTTCGTCCTGAAGGGAGTTTGAATTGGCAGCCATGAATTCGGTGATGACGAGGGATTGACCTGAAAAAGCCGTCGCAAGGGCAGTGTTGTCGTCATAGGTCAAATGATAGGTGGCAATGCCGGAAGGGTTCACGATCAGGAAACCGGTATCAGTGCTGACATTGGCAAGAAATGTTCCTGATGAGGTCTGTAGAACTGCCGAGGTGATTCCGTCGGGAAGGTCCCAATGAATGGTGGTACTCTGGCCTGCGTCGACGTTGACGGGATCGACCCAGATCACTGGTGCGACCGGGGCGGCCGAGGCTTCGACATAGATTTCGCTGGCTGCAATGAATCCGTTGGAGTCGCTTCCGGCGTTCCCGCCTTCCTCTCCGATGAGGCGGATGCCGTTGATGTTTGTTTGAGGTTCCGTGAGGGTCCACGTGGCGGTAAACGAAGTGGGATTGGGGTTTCCTCCTCCTCCTATCTCGTGACCATCCAGGCGGGAGGGATAGTTTGAGGTTGTTGGGACATTGGTCCATGTTGAGCCTCCATTGGTCGTAACCTGCATGGTGGGTTCGACGTGGTGGATACTGACATCAAGTGGATCGCCGGCAGCAGGGCTGACGCCATTTTTTCCAAACCATCCTCCGTCGAGGAAGGAAGCGAAATCGACCGTAACAGTCGTGATTTGATCTGTCCGGGAAGAACCCCAGATCACTCCAATGTAGCTATGGTCGGTACTGGTTCCATTGGTCCAGGTATCTGAGACAGCATTATTGTTCCCATCATTCAGAACAGAAGGGGGACTCACGTGAGAGTAAGGCGTGCCGAGCGAGGAGGTTGCATCGGTATGGCGCCCAAAAATCGCCGTGCCTTCAGGGGCAATGTTGGCGGCTTTTAGAGCCGAGAGATTGAAGAGGACCAGAAGGAAAAAGCGCATCACGGATTGTCGGTGTGGTACAGCAAAAAGCTCTGCTATAAGTCACAGCAAATAGAACAGGCTTGGTAACGGGAATGTCACACTTTTGGTGACCATTCGCATCATGGTTTGCGAAGTTTGATCGAGGTCGCATCCGCGGGGATCGCAGCGACCGATGTTGTTCCATCGGGCCAAGTGAGATGGACTTTGATCAGAGGATTGTCCGGAGGCGAGCTGTGGAAGAGCCTCTGTGATTGCTGGGAAAGATAGCCTCCGCCAGCGTGAAGCTCCTTGACCTCTCTTGAACCATTGGCGTGTTCAAAGATGAGCCGTGTTCCAATGGCGTGGCGGTTTCTGGAAGAACCAGCGAGGGAAAATTGAAGAAAATTTCCGGAGGCAGAGTTGAGGAAAAAGCGTGGCTTTGCGGAGTTGTGGGCAAAAAGAAGGTCGGGGCGCCGGTCGTTGTTGAAATCGGAACTGGCAAGAGCTCTCGCGTCCCCCTGAAGGGCGATTCCCGACATATTGGCGGGCACGGGATGAAGACTGCCGTCGTTCTTTCTCAGAATGACCAGGGAGAGGCCTCCGGACATGCGCCCGGTCTCGCGCTGGTTTTCGAAGAAGTTCTGGGAGAGAACGAGATCGGGGCGTCCATCACCGTCGAGATGGGTGGCGGTCGTTCCCATGACGGGAGCGATTTGTGCCGCGGCCGGAAGCGGAGCAAAGTTGAAATTGCCCTTTCCGTCGTTCATGAAGAATCCGGTATGCGGGGTGTTGGCCTCAAGGCGGACCGCCTTCTCCAGTTTGTCGCCGTAGATTTCCACAAGGTCGGCGCTGGCAAAGTCATGGTAAGTTTCAAAACGCTCTCGAACCGAGGGCATGGCCTGACAGGTTCAGGCACGGCCCCTGACCGGGAGCGGGCGGTCTTTTCCTTTCTGCGACTTGGCTTCGACGATGTTGTATTTTCCGGTATCATCCATGTCGCCGTAAAAGAGAAGGTCGGGCTTCTCGGGTGACGGATGGTATTTGGTGTTCAGTCCGATGTTACCGGCCAGATAGTCCATGTCCCCGTCCTGATCAATGTCGACCGGAGTCAGGGAATTCCATCTTCCTGTTACTTTGGCGAGTCCTGCTGACGAGGTGATTTCGGAAAAAGTTCCTTCGGAGTTCTTGAATAGTCGGACAGGCCCCCAATCCATGGCGAGGAAGAGGTCTGTCCAACCATCGCCATCGGCATCACTGAAGAGTGCCGATTTGACCGCCGTGATGGGTTGTTTGAGGAGATCTGGTGCGTTGGACAGGGCGATGTCCGTAAATCGGATCACTCCATCCTTTGAATCATTCCGTAAAAGTTGACTCGATGGAGCCATGGGATAACGGCCGGGTTGAACGCGCCCGGCAACGAAAAGATCGAGGTCGCCGTCTCGATCAAAGTCGGCAGCGCAAACCTGTCCGGAAGGGGTCCTCTTTTCAGGGATCGCCCCTTCAGGAGCGATCTTGAAGGTGGCGTTGCCTTGGTTGAGATATAGTTGATCCTGGTGAAGTGGTGAGCGGGTGGGGAATTCGTAAGACCCGCGAGCCAAATAGAGATCCAAGTCGCCGTCGCCATCCGCATCAAAGAAAAGCGGGCAAGTCGATTCACCGGGAATGTTTCCTTCGAGCTCAAAGAAGGGTTTGCCCCGTCCATAGTTGTTGAAAAACAAGTAGTCCCGCTGATTGGCACCACAGGGAATGAAGACATCGTCATTTCCATCACCGTCAAGATCACCCAAGGCGAGACCGGGACCGGTCATGGATTGTTTTTCCGGGAGAAGATTCTGTGCCAGGAAGTCATCGTGAAAGAGCTCGCGGTGGCCGAAAACTCCGAAAGGTGAGGGCACTTCGTTGAAGAGAGTGGGCAGGGGCGGAGCAGGAGGCTTGGGAGGAGATTCAGGATCACGAGTGATGGTGAGGTGGTGATTGGCAGGAAGGTTCGTAAGAATCTGGTAATTGTCTTTTCCACCCGGCCATTCAACGGCAAGGGCATTGATTGTCGTTGCTTTTCCAAGTCCGAATTGAACGATGTTCTGGTTGCCGTTCAGGAAGCCGTTGGAGGGTTGAAGAAAGCGAATCTGGGTTCCAATTTCGGTTTCAATGGTGATGCGTGCTCCAATGGCATTGATGTTTTGGGAGCGAGGATCTTTGAGGGTGAGAGCAAAGCGATTGCCGGTTGATTCGTTCCGGTAAAGCGAAGGTGGTTCATTAAGATTGGTGGTGATGATATCAAGGTCGCCGTCGCCATCAAAATCTGCCCACGAGGATCCAAAGGAAACGCTTTCCTTTTCCAGCCCCCAGTCTTTCGAGATGTCTTTGAATCCTTCGCTCCCGATGTTTTTCATGGCGAGGTTTCGCTCGGGATTGGGTTTGCCGTCTTCGTGAAGGTCCCACTCCGTTCGTCCGACAAAGAGGTTCGACAAGCCGTCGTAACCTTGCGACTTGAAGTGGTCGGCATTGGTGAAATCGCGGACCATGCCATTGGTGACGTAGATATCGAGGAGTCCGTCACAATCGTAGTCGGCAAGGAGAGGGGTCCATGACCAGTCGGATGCGGAGAGATGGCTCTGAAACGAAGATTCGGTCATCTTTCCCAGACCCGAGTTCAGGAAAAGGGTGTTGCGCATGATTTGACGCGGAAGGGAATGGTCAAGAACGTGACGATTGACGGTTGTCAGTGCTCCCATGGCGACCTTGGCTTTGTAGTGGGTGGTGGCCGCCATATCGAGGGCAATGAGATCATCGCGACCATCGTTGTTGAAGTCCCCGGTGGCTGAGCCCATCGAGAAGAAGGGCGTGTAGGGGACCGCTTCGGTGGCGACCTCCGTGAAGGTTCCATCGCCGTTGTTCTTCCAGAAGTAGTCGGGGTAGCGGTAGTCGTTGGCGACGTAAAGATCGGGCCAGCTGTCACCATTGTAATCGAGCCAAGTTGAAGAAAGGGCGTATCCTAGTTTATTCAGTCCGGCCTCCTTGGTGACATCGGTGAATTGAAGTTTTCCGTCGGAGGAATCGTTGCGGAAAAGGCGATCGTAGCGCCCGATGGTGATGGCGACCTTTTTTCCCTCGATGATGTCGACGCCAAAGTATTCTTCGAATCCCGGTTTGATAACCGGTTCTCCGTTCTCGATGGTGTGGGTTCCTCCAACCGGAAGGCCGCCGTCGCGATAGAGACGGTTGCAAAGGACAAGGAGATCAAGGTCTCCGTCGCGGTCGTAGTCGCAGAAAGAGGAGGTGAGCGAAGCATCGGTCAGGGCGAGCTGAGCGGGGGCGGCTGCCTCGGTGAATCTAAGTTGGCCCCCACTATCGGGACCTTGATTCAGGAAGAGCTGATTGGGCGTGTTGTAGTTGCAGACGTAAATGTCCAGATCGCCGTCTGCATCAATGTCGGCCACACTGCCTCCGACTGCAAAGCCGTCGCCACCGCCAACTCCGGCGGATTCTCCGACCTCTTCAAACTTCCAGTTCCCTCGATTAAGGTAAAGCTTGTTGTTTCCGGACGTCGTCGGAAAGAAAAGATCGGGGCGTGAGTCGTTGTTGAAATCTCCGGTCAGGACTCCGGCGCAAGCCCATGCCGAACTGTAGAGTCGCTTTAAAGGATGATCGAGGTCGAGGGTGTAGAGATGGTTGACCTGGCTTGAGTCAGGATCGATCTCAGTAAAAAGGGATGAAGGGGATTCCCGATTGAATTCAAGTGGCATCAAGTCGCCTTTGGCCGGAGATGGTGGTTTGGTCTCGCCAGACGTTTTTGGGTTCTCATTGCACGAGACAAAGAGAAGAAGGGGGAATAACAAGAGGAAGCGGAGGTTCATGGCGAGAAAACGACCGCCCCGCCCGTTGGGGCAAAGGCGGTCGTGAAGATACGTTCGCTAAATAATTTTACTTACGGCAGCGTCGTGTCAACCCGAAGAGGCTCAAGCCCAGAAGGGCAAGCGAGCTGGGCTCGGGAATGGCACCCGTATTGACCTCAAATTCAGCGACTCCAACAAATCCTTGTTGGTCTGCTCCGGCAGGACCGCCTCCGGCGGAGCCAATTAGACGGATGCCATCAATGCCAACTTGAGGTGTGTCCAGATCAAAACTCACAGTTGAGTATCTTGGATCACCAGGGCCGCCAACTCCGGCCCCCGTCAATTGAGTCAAGTAGTCATTGCTGGATGCACCGATAGAGGTCCAGGTTGTCCCACCGTCGGAAGTAATTTGAACAGTAGGGACAGTAAGGTCGCCGGCCGCGAGATTGCCAAAGTTCCCCGGGCCGGATACATTTGGTCCAAACCACCCTCCGTCTCCTGCAAGCAGGAGACTGACGGTGAGGTTTGTCACTTGTTCTCCGCCGGGAATGGTGATTCCGGTGACTCCGTAGTAACCAAACTCGGTTCCGGTTTGCTGAGCATTCCAGGTGTCAATTACGGCACCAAAGGAACCATTGGTTCCGTAAACGCCGTCAGTAATCCGCACGGTTGTGCCGTCAGGTTGATCACTTCGGATGTAAGACGTTCCCAGCGTGGAATCGATGGCGGAATTGTAACCGATGATCCCGGTTCCTGTTCCCGCGATGTTTGCTGCCATGGCTGAGCCGGCGAGGGCGGCCAGGGAGGCAACTGTCATTAGTTTTTGTTTCATATTTGTCTGTTGTTTTCTCCTTTTAGGTTGGGGTTTAGTTCTCCGAGACCCTGAAGAACAGTCTCTCCGCTCCTGGAACAGGGTTCTCGAAAGTGTGCGTGGTGGATTCTCCTTGTGATTCGACCGGGTCGCCGACTCCGACCCAGGATGATGGAGTAAGGTCGGTGCTCCGGAAGATGGTGTAAGAGCCTCCGGTGAATGAATTCCACGTGATGGTGACTTCGCCGTTGCCATTGCCTGCCGGTGGTGGCGAGTAGCTGATCTCGGTAATCTCCGGTCCGCTTCCAGATCCTCCGGTGCCCACAGCGACTTCAGTCAGTCCAAGGAAGCCGTTGGCAGCATCACCAGCCACTCCACCGTGGGTTCCAATGACTCGGATTCCATCAATGCCCGACTGGGGGCTCGACAATCTCCAGGTCACGTCCGCGGTAGTGGGAGGGTTGCCGATAATGTGACCGGTCATGACATCGAGGTAATCCGTCGCTGCGGGAACGGTTGCCCAGGTGACTCCCTGGTCCCGGGTGACCTGGACTTCTGGAAGCGTTTCCTCGGAGATGTGGATATTGAGTTCAAGAGGACTGTTGCCCGGGGGCGTGTCGGCATTGACCCCAAACCAGCCTCCGTCGACAAAGGTGGTCATGGTCAGAGTGATCGAATTGACGCTCTGGCCTGGAGGTTCATTGGTATCCCAGACGACTCCGGCATAGCTGTGAGTGTCAGCCGCACCGCCGTGCCAGGTGTCAACCGTTGTTTCGAGGGTAATGGCCTCCGTGATACCATCGGTGAGACGTGGCGAGGTGCCATCGTCAAGGATCACTCCGTTGCCATGATGAACATACGGAATTCCCAGTGTTGTGAGATCGCCGGCAATGTTGTGGTTTCCGGCGATGCCTGTCGCACTGAGAGCGACGTTGGCTGGAACGCTGGATGCCTCGGTTGGATCTGAGCCGGCAGCCACTTCGATACTGTCCCCGAAACCGTCCATGTCAGTATCGGTTTCGTTCGGGTCAGTCATGTGAACGTTGATCTCGTCGCCGTCGCTCAATCCGTCCCCATCGCTGTCGTCGGAGTTCGGATCAGTCATGTGGGTGTTGATCTCATCGCCGTCGGTCAGTCCGTCAGAGTCGCTGTCGTCGTTGTTGGGGTCGGTCCCGTGGGTATTGACTTCCGGACCATCGTTGAGCCCGTCGTTGTCGGAATCGGCATCATTCGGATTAGTGTCGTTTTGATATTCCTGAATGTTGGTCAGTCCATCGGGTTCCTCATCGGCGTTTGGATCATCGACACCATTGTCAGCTTCCCATGAATCCGGAATGCCATCGTTGTCGAGATCTGCTCCCGGGTCCACCGAGGTGTTCACTTCAATTTCTGCGAGCCCGATGAATCCGCCGGCATCGCCACCGGCAGGACCACCGCCTTCGGGTCCGATCAAGCGGATTCCATCGATGCCGGTTTGGGGCTCATCGAGATCAAATGAAACCGTGGCGTAAGTCGGCCCGCCAGATCCTCCGGGTTGTCCCACGATGTGACCGGTGAGCGATGAAAGGTAGGTGTTCCGGCTTGATACAATGTTTGTCCAGGTCGTTCCGGTATCAGTCGTGACTTGAATCGTGGGCAGGGTGAGGTGGAGCTCTTCCAGAGCCCCGCCAGATCCAGGGCCTGTGCCATTAGGGCCGAACCATCCGCCATCATTGGCGGTGATCAGGTTCACCGTCAGGTTGGTGATTTCCTGTCCTTCGGGAATGGTCAGCCCGGTGACTCCGTAATAGGCGAAGGTTCCGGTTGCTGCCGGGTCACCGTTCCAGGTATCCAGAACGGCGTCGAAACTCCCGTCAGTGCCGAGAACCCCGTCGGTCATCCTGACAGTGGTGCCATCGGGTTGGTCGGTTCTGACATAGGGAATGCCCAGCGTGCCATCGATCACGGTATGAGTTCCAATAATCCCTTCCCCGGAAGGGGCGATGTTGTCCCCGTAGCTTGCGTGAACAAGCAGGGGGAGAAGTAGAAATCGAATTATGTGTCTCATGGTCTCAGGGTTGTTTGTTAGTGATGCGGTTTGTTTGATTATAGGTGGCCAGATTCTTGATTTCTCTTGGCCGAATGGCTCTCGAGAAGATGTGGAGCTCGTCGATTTCGATGGGGATCTTATTCTCGTCCGTGGTCGCTGATCCGACGGGGCCGTGGCCCATCAGGATGCCTCCCCAGGTGTGATGATAGAGGATGCCCCAACCGCGATTGAACCCATCTCCGTTTGAAACTGGAAATGAGAAGCGGCTCGGATTGGTTGGATATCCGGTCATCGTACAGCTGATCTCTATGATGAAATTGTCGGTAGCTGTGAGAGGGGAAGGAGTCATGACGAGCGCATCTTTCCCGCCCAGAATGAGTTTGCCATCCTCATAGCGAGGAGATCCAATTTCCTGAAACCCTTTGGGAGTGGTCGAATCCTCGAAGTCGAATTCAGCGACCACCCGAATATCGGCGTGGTTATCACCCAGAAGTTCCCTTGATGCGAGCGACCCCGTAAATGTCGAGAGCTTCAAGTGGTCGATGGCGCCATGAAAAAATCCTTCCAGTGCCCCGGCTCCATCCAGGTTGGCTCCGACCATGAGATGGGTGATGGCTTCAAAAGGGGGAGGGCTGCTATTGCTGACTCCGATATTCTTGCCATTCAGATAGACGCTGGTGGTTCCATTTTCCCTGATGAGCGAGAGATTGATTTTTTCACCCGTTTTGGCCTGGACACTTGGATGGTCGAGGAGGGTGAGTGTCGGGCTTTCTTTGTCGGTCAAGGAGCCATCGGGAGCCGTGAGGTGGCTGATTTGAGTTCCCGGTGCTAGGGCTTCATGTTCTCCGTCGATGTAGCACTCGAGCAGCGGTGCTTTCCCCAATTGCTCCTTCGAACAGATCACGATATGGTGCCACTCCCCGTCGTCGATTGGGCTCGTGCCGATAAACTCGTTGGAGCCCAGAGTCACCGCTGTAACACTCCCTCCTTTGGTTTTACGAATCTCCGATGAGAAGAGTTGTGGAGTTTGGGGTGACTGAGAGCCCCATGAGACCAAAGAGTAGGGTGAGTGTTGCCCCGGGGTCATCTTGATCCAATAAGAGACTGTGAAATCTGAGCCCTCCGGAATTCCAGGCCAGTCTGTCTGGACCATGCCGTTACGCCCAAATGAGGAGAGGGCGTTTCCAAAGCGGCCATCGACAACAGAGAACGAAGCAAAGGGCTCATTGCCTTCTCGAGTGGAGCACCGGCTGATCACGTTTCTTTGATCAGGCATGCTCCCAGCCACGGCTTGGCTACCGGCATCATTTTCGTCGAAGGACCAATGGAAATGCCCCTCGGGCTTCGGCAGTTTCGTCAAAAAGTTATCAGGAGATGCTGGTATCTCCGCATAGCCCTGATCGGGGAGAAATCGTATGGCCTCGTTTCCACTCAATGTTCTTTTGTCATTACTGCCGTTGGCGATCTCGACGCTGCCTTTGAAAACATGGACTTCTTCAGATTCACCGGGGAAAGAAATGACGGCAAATTCGGTTCCCAGATCGGTCACTTCGAGTGTAGGAGTGACAACCTGAAAACCCTCTGCCCCTTTCGGCACTTCGCTCCAAACAATTCCGTGATCGAGCGTCAGTCTGTTCTTGTCGGACAAGTGGAACAATGCTGGAGCCTCGATCAGCGACCGTACTCCTGACTCAAGGTTGAGTTCCAAGGTGCCGCTTGTGAGATTCACGACGGATCCAATCTCCAAGGCGGAAGAGGAGAGAGTGCCGCTTTCTTCGGGATGGGTGATGGTGAGGGCTGTTCCAGGTCCCTCCAAGAATGTTGCTGGGCTTGGAGGTGGTGGTTTCAGGAGAATCGCTGAGAGTGCGAAAATCAACATCGCCACAGCTGCAGCGGAGGTAAGAATGGTAACCCGCCAAGTAAGGCGCGTTTGGCGTTTCCGGACGAGGGCGGAAATGTTCTCAGCTTCTTTTCCAGGCACGTCTGCTGGGGTCATTCCGGAGCTCAGATACGAAAGCCCCGAATCGAGCTCGGCATATTGGCAATACTTCTCCAGTACAGCTTCATCCTCTTTAATGAGTGAGATGAGTTCTTCACAGGCCTCTTCGTCGAGTTTGCCGTCGACGAGGCGTTGGAGAAGAAATTCGATTTCGCGCGGGGTCATGACAATGTTCGTCGCAGAGCGAGTTCAGATTCAATGCACCGGCGGAGTCCGGCCCGAAGCCGGAAGAGAGCCATCTTGAGGGCGTCGCGACTGCGCCCCAAAATCCGGCTGCATTCAGCAAGAGAGCGGTCGTGCTGATAGTGGGTCATGACCAGAAGTCGGTCAGATTCACTCAATTTGGACAGGCAGTGCCTTAGAGCGTCAAGGTGGTCGCTACTTGCCGGTCGGTCTGGAGCGGCGAGCGCCCGGTCGGTAACTTTTTCAACCAGTTCCTCATTAAAGATGAGCCAGCTTTTCCTCTTCGTTTGAGTCATCCACGCTCTGGCTTCCCAGTAGGCAACCGAGAGTGCCCAAGCTTTAAAATTTGTGCCTTTCTTGAAATCCCGTCTCTTCTCCCAGAGGACGACGCTGGTTCGTTGGGCGATATCAGCCACGTCAGGGTCACCGGGAAGAAGAGTGTTTAAATAGCCCAAAATCGCTCCCTGGTGAGAAGTGAGGTCGGCGATGAAAAGAGATTCATCTCTCTGTTCGCCATTGCTTGAGCGCTTTTCTGCCATTACGTCATAGAGTAACAGCAAGGGAAACGTCGGAGGTAACGAATATCCGGTAGTTTTTTGATTGGGGTATCGAAAAGGTCGTTCTTCACGATGGGTCTACTTTTTGGCTTCAGTTCACCATCAGCAACTTGGTCGACGTTTAGTTTTTGGAGTGATTGAAGTTCGGCGGCTGAAAGGTATGCAGGAGTTTTCGGTCCTTGGCGCTCCAAATGTGTAGAATTCCGTCTTCTCCCCCTGCGACAATGGTTTGGCCGTCCGTCGAGGCGGCAGCGGTGTATACGAAGCTTTGAATTCCACCCAGGTTCTGGCCTCCCGCTTTGACGATACGATCTCCGGCTGAGATGAGCGTGGTGTTTCCTGTGCCAAGGAACTGGATGGAAGTGAATTCCTTGCGAGAGCCGCCCTCGGACTTGCTTTGTTTTCCGGTTTGGGCATTCCAGAGTTTGGTGAGATTGTCGGCGCCAGCCGTGGCGATGGTTTGGCCGTCGGCGGACCATGCGACATCGAGAACGTGGTCAGTGTGACCTTCAAGTTTGTGAATCAAATCTCCGGTATCGAGGCGGTGAACTTTGATCAGGCGGTCGGTCGACGAAGTGGCAATGGATGTTTCGTCGGGCGAAAAAGCGATTCCAGTGATGGTGTCACTGTGTGGTTTTGGGAGTTCGTTCTCCATGGTCCCTTTGTGAATGTCCCAGAGTTTGAGTTCGCCGCTTCGTGACGGAATCCCGCTTCCCGTGGCGAGGAGCGTGCCGCGAGGATGAAATTCAAGAGCCAGAACACGACCAGGAAAAGGATCTGGGCTCGTGCCATCGCCGATTTGACGGATCTTATGCCAAGAGGGCTTTTGAAAGCGAACGAGTGACTTGTCAGCAAAGGCCGTGATGAGTTCTCCATTGGGGGCGAACGAAGTCGTTGTCGTGTCGTGTCCTCGTTTCAGGACATCGAGAGGCTTTGTCGTTGTGATCGACCAGAGACGAACACCCATTTTCTCGGTGGCCGCAGCGATAGAGGTGCCGTCGGGGGAAAAGGAGAGACTTCTGATCACACCGTGACTGTGAGTCTTGGACTGTTCTTCGAAATTCTTCACCGTTTCTTCGGCCGCTGCAAGTTGGCCATGGGCTTCGAGGGAAGAAGTTTGCGAAGAGAGGAAGGCCTCGGCGGCTTTGGTTCCATCGCGAACAGCGAGATCGCGATTGCGTTCGGCGCCAACCTTTTTGCGTTTTGCGGCCAGAAATTCGCCTTCGATTTTCTTGAAGGTGTCGTTCGCTAGTTTGGCGCGATTCTTGGCGGCACCGAGAGGAGATTTGTCTTCGGCGCTTTCAAGGCGAGCTACTTCAAATCTCGCGATCTCATTGTTTTTTCGGGCTTTGCGGAGCTCGGCTTCTTTAGCATCGAAATCCCTTGAGGCGACATTCAGGGCTTCCGCTTGTTTTTTTGAGAGTTCAAGTAGGTCCTTCCATTTCTTCTCGTTTTCCTGGACGCGTTTTGTGCGAAGGTCAGCGACGCGCTTGGCGACGTCCCGACGCCTCGTTGCGGAGGCACGATTGGTTTCGAATTCGTGGTCGCTCTTGAGGTCGGTGATTTTTGTTCCTTTGGCGGTATCCCAAATGCGAACGATATCATTGGCACCGTTGGTCGCGATGCGATTGGAGGCATGGTGAATGGCGAACGCGGTGACGGGAGATCCATTGTTGATCTGACGGAGTTGTTTGCCAGTGAGATCCCAGGCTCGCATCGTGCCGTCTTCGCTGGCGGAGAGGAGTTGTGTGCCTTCGGGATTCAATGAAGCGAGGGCGTTTACTCTTGCTCCGTGCCCTTTGAGTTCGAGTGGTGGAATCGTTGCTGAGTCGGGAGTCTGATCGAAGATGGAAACGGGAATGATTCGAATGACGCCGTCGACTCCTCCAACCGCCAATTTTTGCTCTCCCTCCAGCAGAGTGAGAGACGTTGAAGGAGGAAGGGTTTTCAGCTCCTTCCAAACTTTTGGATCAGAAGTATTACTTCTTAAAAGGACCTTGTCGTCTGAAACTGAATAGATGGTTGAGCCATCATTTGTGAAAGTGACCGCGCGGATCGTGGCTTGATGTCTTTTTGGAAGTTTGATTTCCGGAGCATTTCCAAGCGATCGAAGAGTGAGATTTCCCTTGCTGTTACCTGTTGCCAACCATTCCCCATTGGGGCTGACCGTGAGGACGGTTGGTGGTTCGGGAAGAGGTTTTCCAATGGGAACAGGAAAGTCGCGTTTACGACTCCACAGTTTGACATTGCGGAATCCGCCGGAAGCGAGGACGCCGTCTCGGTTGAAGGCGAGCGAGTGAACGTTGTCTCTATGGGCCGTGCCTAGTTCCGGATCGATGAGACTGGCTTCAAGTTTTCCCTGGTGTAGGTCGTAGAGATCGATGCGATTGCCTCTCCCTGCCGCGACGAAGCGTCCGTCATCTGAAATCGCGGCGGTGTAGATGGCGTAATCGTCTTCCAGGTTCTCCCATTTGCTTGGTCCGGCAAGAACTTGGGCCGACTCGCCGATGCCACCTTGTTCGATCCAGAGTTTCAGCAAGGCCAGTTCATGGGGAGTGAGATTTTCGGCTTTCGATTTATTCTTCTCCGGCGGCATGGGGTCGTCCTCCATGTGAGCGGAATAGGTGAAGACGAGGCTCTCCGTGGGTTTGCCGGGAACAAGTGACGGTCCACTGTCTCCTCCGGCAATCATCGCTTGTGGTGACTCAAGGTTAAGATCGGCTTTGGCCTTCTTTTCGTTGTGGCAGGCGAAACAATTTTTTTTAAGAAAAGGGACGATCTCCTTGGCAAAATCGACCTGGGTGTTTCGTTGCAAGTCGGCGACTGGCAAGGGTGAGTTCTGTGCGGAAACAAAACTGGTCAAAATGAGAGCGGCAAAAAGAGGAAGCTTCATTTCGGTGTTTCTTCTTTTGGTGGTGGCGGAGCAGTGACGCGGACGGTGATAGGTAGGGAATAGGTGGAGATTTTTACGTCGCGTTCTTTGGCTTTTTCACGGGCGACCTTGGCGCGGTTTTCGGCAGCCTTGCGTTCGTTTTCGACTCGCTTGGCTTTGGCTTCGGCATCCTTGGCGGCTTGTTCCTTGGTCTGGTAATCGGAACGGGCCTTGTCGACGGCAGCCTGGAGTGGCGGCTTGGCTTCCGCGCTCGCGGTTTTGAGGTCCTGCTCGGCTTTCTTGAGTGCCTGCTGAGACGGTTGCACGGCGGCGCGAGCGTCTTTGGCTTGTTTGTCGAGTTGGGCTTTGAGGTCCGTGATCCGCTTCTGTTCCG
>JBMHCW010000011.1:0-57304 GCA_049889715.1 Akkermansiaceae bacterium
GGCGGGGTATGAAAAGGTGTCGATTTGCAGTTACACCGCGAAGTATGCCTCGGCGTATTACGGGCCCTTTCGGGGAGCGTTGGGATCGGCTCCAAAGGCCGGGGACAAGAAGACCTATCAAATGGACCCGGCGAATCGTCGCGAAGCGGTGCGGGAGCTTCTGCTGGACGAACAGGAGGGCGCCGACATGGTCATGGTCAAGCCCGGCGGTCCGTATCTGGATGTCATTGCGGATTTGGCCGAGCAGGCCAGTGTGCCGGTGGCGGCGTATCAGGTGAGCGGGGAGTATTTGATGATCAAGAGCGCGGCGGCCGATGGCTGGGTCAACGAAGAGGCCGTCATGATGGAAAGTTTGATGGGGATCAAGCGGGCCGGAGCGGACGTTATTTTGACCTATTTTGCCAAGCAGGCGGCTGCGATTTTGCGGTCGCAGCCTTGATTTGGCGGGCATTCGTTAGATTTTTGGCTCCTTGCCGAACTTTCTGTTCAAGATGAGCAAGACAGAACGAAAGCGCTCCGTAGGAAATTGCCAAGCATGAGTGACGACAAGGCCGCAGTCGAGAAGCTGCACGCGAGTTATGGAAGAATGAAGGAAGAGCTGTCCCAGGTGATCGTGGGGCAGCACGAGGTGGTGGAGCAGGTCCTGATGGCCATGTTCTGTCGCGGGCACGCTCTGTTGGTGGGGGTGCCGGGATTGGCGAAGACCCTTTTGGTGTCGACCGTCTCCGAAGCTCTTCACCTGGAATATAAGCGGGTTCAGTTTACGCCCGACCTGATGCCGGCGGATATTACCGGAACCGATGTTCTGGAAGTGGATCCCGAGACCGGACGTCGCGGCTTTCGTTTTGTGAATGGTCCCTTGTTCGCCAACATGGTGCTGGCGGATGAGATCAACCGGACACCCCCCAAGACTCAGGCGGCTTTGCTTGAGGCGATGCAGGAAGGTCACGTCACGGTGGGTGAGCGGACCTTGCAGTTGCCCGATCCCTTCTTTGTCTTGGCAACCCAGAACCCGATTGAACAGGAAGGAACCTATCCGCTGCCGGAAGCGCAGTTGGACCGATTCCTTTTCAACATCGTGGTGGACTATCCCGATGAAGCGGAAGAGCGGGAGATCATTCGTCGGGTCACCAGCCCGAGTTCGGCGACCATTTCGCCCCTGATGTCGGGTCCTGAGATTGTCGAGCTTCAGAATGTGGTGAAGCGGGTGCCTGTTGGTGACCACGTGATTGACTTTGCGGCCAAGATTGCCCGGGCGACCCGTCCGGCTGCGGAGGATGCGCCAAGCTTTGTGAAGGAAATGGTGGGTTGGGGTGCCGGTCCTCGTGCCGGAATCGCCCTGATTGCCGCTTCCAAGGCCCATGCGGTCTTGCGCGGACGTTTCCACGCCACCACCGGCGATGTAGCCGCGGTGGCTCTTCCGGTGTTGAGACACCGGGTGTTGACCACCTTCAATGCCGAAGCAGCGGGCGTGAAGAGCGATGACATCATTCGTCGCCTCGTCACCGAGTTGGGAGCGGGTGAGACCGACATCAAAATCTAGTTTCCCAAGAAACAAAGAGGATGGCCGAAGACGGGGAACGACTGCAGGTGCCGGAGAGCATGCGTCTGCTCGCGCCGGAAGTCATCGGGTCGCTGAAGCGGCTCGAGTGGCTGGCCCGACTGCGCAAGCAAGGGACCCTGACCGGTCGTCACACCAGCCCCGACAAGGGGGTGTCGGTGGAATTTGCGGAACACCGGGAGTATACCCGGGGCGATGATCTGCGGAATCTCGATTGGCGTGTCATGGCCAAGAGTGACCGCAATGTCATCAAGCAGTTCATCGAGGAAACCAATCTGCGCGCCACCATGGTGTTGGACGTCTCGGGTTCGATGAATTTCCGCGGGGATCAGTCCGAGCTGTCGAAGTTTGAATACGGCCAGTATCTCGCCGCGGCTCTTTCTTATCTCTACATCAAGCAAGGCGATGCCTCCGGTCTGGTGACCTTTGACGATACCTTGCGGACGTCGATGCGGGCCGAGAACCGCCCCAGTCAGGTGCGTCGGATCTGTGAGGAATTGCACGGCACCGAGCCGGGCAAGGAAACAGGCGTGGGCAAGGTCTTGCATGAAGTGGCCGAGCGAATTCCGCGTCGTGGCCTCGTGGTGCTCATCAGTGATTTGTTCGATGAACCGAACGAGATTGTCGAAGCCCTGCACCACTTTGATTACCGACAGCATGAGCTTGTGATTTTCCATGTGCTGGCCGAGGAGGAATTGAGTTTCCCTTTCCGGAACTTCCAGAGATTCCGGGATCTCGAAGGGGTGGAGGAAATGTTGCGGATCGATCCGCAGGCGGTGCGTGCGGCTTATTTGCAGAAGCTGAAGGAGTTTATTTCATCGATTGAAGATGTGTGCGGAAACCTTCGGGCGGACTACGTGCCGGTGAGCACCAAGACGCCGGTGTCGGAAGCCTTGGTGCGCTATCTGGGAAGGAGGAAGAAGTAAGATGCTCTTCATGAATACATGGCTCCTGGCGGGGCTGGCCGGGGTCACCATTCCGGTGATTCTTCACTTGATTCGTCGTCAGGCCGCCAAGCCCTACGACTGGGGGGCGATGCGCTTTTTGTTCGACACCGTGGCGGCCCGCCGCAAGCGGATGGAGTGGGAGGACCTACTCTTGATGATCGCGCGCTGTTTGTTGATCGCCTTGATTGCCTTGGCCGTGGCGAGACCCTTCGTTCCGCCTGATTCCCAAATTCCCTGGCTCTTTGTTCTACCCATGGGATTGGTGGGGATTGCGGCTTTCGGTGGATCCTTCGTGCTTTCATCGAAGGCTTGGAAATGGGGGATGCGCCTGCTGTCGATTCTACTGATTGCAGGAGCGGGGTTCCTGGTGTGGCAGGAGAAGAATTTGAATTTGAAGAGGTTCCAGACCAGCGAGCGTCGGGACGTGGCGCTGGTGATCGACGGATCAACCTCCATGATGCTGGAGCAGGGCGGTCAGTCGTCCTTTGCCAAGGCCATCGCGGAAGCTCGGGACTTTGTGAAGGAAGCTCCGAAGGGCACGGCCTTTTCGGTGGTGCTCGGTGGGCCAGCTCCCGAATTGAAGACGGCCACGCCCTTGACTCATCGGGCTGATGTTCTGGAAGTCCTCGATAGTCTTGAACCCATCGGAGGTCCGTTTCGGGCTCATGAAGCTCTCGGGATGGCGACGCTGACCTTGGCGGAAGGCCGGGGAAGTACGAAAGACCTTGTGGTTTTCACCGACCTTCAGCGGGTCGGTTGGCAATTTGATAGCCCGACCTCGTGGGGTAATTTGGGTGATGCCTGGGAGGGGCTGCCGGACGGAGCGCAGCCCCGCTTGTTGTTACGTTCTTTCCCGCCGCCCGAGCGGATGCGGAACGTCGCCATTACCGGGATTGAGTTTTCGCGTGAAGTCGTGGGCACTGATCGTGATGTCGCCATCCGGGTCCGCGTTGAAAATACCGGAACCGATGTTGTCACGCCGGGATTGATGCGGATCAAAGTGGGCGATGAGGATCTTGAACCCAAGAGCATGAGCCAGATGGCTCCGGGCGAACGATCGATGATGGAGTATCGTCATCAGTTCGCGGAAGCGGGTCCGAAAGTGGTGCGGGTGGATTTGGAATCGAATGATGATCTTCCCGGTGACGATACCTCCGAGCGGGTGCTCTGGGTGAAGGAGACCCTGCCGGTGTTGATCGTCGAGGGGAATTTGGGAGCGTCATTTTTTGAGCGGGCCGGTGGTTATCTGGCCCTGGCCTTGTCGCCGGTGACGGGTGATCAAACGACCTTTGTTGATCCTCGGGTGATCGAAGCGTCGGCTCTCAGCCGCGAAGAGCTCGACAAGGAATCGGTGGTAGTGCTCGCCGATGTGGCGAGGTTGCCAGCCAAGACGGCGGCGCGCTTGGCTGAATTTGTCATTGGAGGTGGCGGCTTGTGGATTGTGGCTGGACCGAAAGTTGATCCGGGATTTTATCAGGCTTGGAACGGAGGGGACGGACCTGTTGCGCCGATGAAATTGGGTGACATGGTTCTTCCCGAAGAGGGAGTTCGACTGGCCCCGGGAAGTTTTGATCATCCGGTGCTGCGCTTGTTCAAGGATGCGGCCGGAGAGGATTTGGGAAGTAGTGTGATAGAAGGATACCGTGCGACATCGGATCTGGTCGAAGGAGGTCGTCCAGGTGCACGCTTTAATGATGGGGAAGTCTTTCTCGCCAGCCAGGACTACGGGAATGGCCGCGTCGTCATGACGACGGCGGCGCTCGATGCCCGCATGGGAAGTCTGCCGGCACGTCCGGCGTTTGTTCCCTTTGTTCACGAAGCGACCAACTGGCTGGCCGGTGGTCAGGGAGTGGAATTGAACGTCAAGGCAAGCTGGAGTCCGACCTTGTCTCTCCCGGGAGGCGGTGGATTGAGTGCCACCTATCAATCCATGAAGGGGAGGAGGGATAGCTTCCGTCGGATTGATCCCGTGATTGATTTTGATTGGGAGAACAAGCCGCCCATGAATGGCATTCAGCGGGATGGATACAGCGTGACCTGGGAAGGATCGTTGATGGTTCCCGAGACGGGTGAGTATGTTTTTGATGCCACCGCCGACGATAGTCTGGAACTGATTTTAGATGGACGGGGCGTCTTGACGGTTGACAGGGCGTCCGGAAACTCCGATCCGGTTCAGCTCGAAGTGGGCAAGCCGGTGAAGTTCGTGGCGAAGTATGAAGAGGAATGGGGCGAAGCCAGCGTCAGTCTTCGTTGGATCCGACCTGATGGCGTGAAGGAAGTGATTCCTTCCTCGGCCTTCCTTTCGATCAGTCCGGAAGGCGAAGATGTGGTGTTGGGTGAATCAGAAGCGAAAGATCCCAAGGGGCGGGAGCGCGATGTCATGGCCTTGCAAGGGCGCCGCGGCAAGTTGCTCGAAGTCGATGGTTCGGCCTTGCCCGGTGAATATCTGGTGGATGTGCCCAGCTCGGTGCGCGGGGACCTTTCGAACCAGGAGAAGATTCCTTTGGTCGTTTTGCGGGAAGGTGGCGAGAGTCGCTTTGAAGGATGGAGCGAGGATGATCGTTCGTTGATCCGTCGTGAGATTGATTTGATTGAGCTGGGATCGATGCAGGATGTGTTGGCGGCATTGCGAGGCGAAGGGTTCGGTCGTGAGATCTGGAAGATCCTTGCCATTGCGGCCCTTGTGTTGCTGTTCCTCGAAGGATTGCTGGCGCGTTGGGTATCGAAATCGAGGAAGGCCGGAGAGGAAGTCAAAGTGGAGTTTGAACAGCGAAACGACGTGCCTGAGGAGTTTTTGAAATCGGTGTCCAAGACGAAAGGAGGGGCGGCGTGAAGAGTCTCCTGAGAGGTGTGGTGATCTTCTTTGCCCTTTGGGGCGTAGTGATTGGCCTGTCCAAGGTCTTCGAAGTCAACCCGTTCTGGCCGGCTTGGGTCATCCCATTGATCGGAGCAATTGGTGCTGAGTTGGTCTTCTGGACGTATCGCTATGAGCGTCAGGCGGTGAGCCCATCGCGTGGACGGTTGATACTCGCCTTGCGTCTTGGCGAGCTGGCTCTGTTGCTTTGGATTCTGCTGCAACCGGTCTGGAGCCGGATGGTGGAACGTGAAATCCGGCGCGAGGTGGTCATCATGATCGATGAATCGGCATCGATGGATCTCGTGGATGAAGGTCAGACCCAGACGCGTCTCGAGATTGCCAGAGAGATGTTGGAATCCAGTGGTGTGCTGGAAGATCTCGAAGGAAAGATCGGCGTGCGGGAAGTTCGGGCAGCCCGTCGGGCGCTCGTTGACGAAACAGACGAGGTCGAAGGCTGGAATCAAGCGACTGATCTGGCGGGAGGATTGTCGTCGGTGCTCGATCAAATTCCGCCCGACCAGCTTGCTGGCATGGTTCTGCTGAGTGATGGTCGACACAACCGCCCCGGTAGTGTGGCTGATGTGGCCCGGCGCTACGGAATTCTCGATGCCCCGATTGCGGTCATTCCATCGGGAAGTGAAATTCCGCCCAAGGATGCGGCCATCATTTCGGTGAAGTCGCCCGACTCGGTGTATCTTGGCGACCGGATCCGGGTGGGAGCCCTGTTGAAGTTTGACGGGTATCGAGGGAAGAAGGCGACGGTGCGTCTCTTCGCGGGAGACAAGGAATTGGATCAGCGGGAAATCGCCATTCCCCAGGACAACTATCGCGAGGAGGTGAAGTTCCGTCATGCGCCTGAAGAAGGGGGTGTGGGTGAGTATCGCGTGGTGTTGGATCCGCTCGATGATGAGAACTTCGACAACAACAACGAGTGGGATTTCCAGACGGTGATCAGTGATGCGCGGACCAATGTGTTGTTGATTGATCAACATCCGCGCTGGGAGTTCCGTTATCTTCGCAATCTCTTTTATGGCCGGGATCAATCGATCCACTTGCAGTCAGTGCTTTTGAAACCGGACCGGATTGCCGGTCACGAACCACCCAAGGTCGTCGCTTCGGCGAGCCGTCCCTTTGGCGAAGCGAATGCCACCGATCTTCCCGAGTCGGAGGAGGAGTGGCGGAAGTTCGATGTCATTATCGTTGGAGATATCGGTCCCGATTCCCTGACCGATGACCAGTGGGAGATTCTTTCCAAGTGTGTCACGGAGCGTGCGGCGTTGCTGGTGCTGGTGGCGGGCCCGGAGTCGATGCCTCATGCCTTCACATCCGAAGTGGCCCAGAATCTGATTCCAGTGAAGTATGAGGCTTCTCAGCGGACTTATTATGGATCGGACGAAACCTTCCGGTTCGGGCTGACCAATACGGGGCGAAATCATCCCATCACGGCGCAGGTCGAGGGGCAGATTCGCAACGAACAATTGTGGGCAGGCTTCCCGGAGATCCGGTGGCGTCACCCGATCGAGGGATTGCAACCCGGGGCGGAAGTCCTGCTGCATGCTGTTGACCCCACGCAGAAGAAGAAAGAGGCGGTGAATTCCGCGGCCAAGCTCGAAGAGGCCTTGGCGGATGTGGCTCGTCGTCGCGAGATGGAAGAGGAGACCGCTTTGCTGGTGACCCGCCAGACCGGTGCGGGCAAGGTGGCGATGTTGCTGGCCGACCGGACGTGGCGGCTTCGTGAAGGAGCCGGTGATGTCTATCACCACCGGTTCTGGGGACAGCTGGTGCGATGGGGAGCCGGGCCGAACCTTCGTTCCGGAGATAAAACCGTTCGTCTCGGAACCGACCAGCTGACCTATACAGGTGATGATCGCGTGCACATCATGACTCGTTTGCGGGACGACGAACTGAATCCGATCATTGAAGACGGGCTCATGGCCGAGATTCGTCATGAGAGTGGTGAGTCCACCTCCGTGCCACTGAAGTATCGGGAAAACTCCAATGGTCTCCATGAGAACAAGGCCGGTCCATTCACCAAGTCAGGGACCTATGAGGTTGTCGTGAAGGATGATGTCATCACGACCTTCCGGGTGGTGGGAGCGCGCAGCGCGGTGGAGCTTTCCGAGACCACCTTGAACAAGCCTCTTCTGGAGAGCGTGGCCGAGCTGTCCGGCGGCCGGATGTTTGATGGAGAAGGCAGGCTTTCCGATCTTTTCCTGAGAGGAGAGGAGACCCGCGAGGAACTTCGGGAGACCAGTCTTTGGGATACCTGGCCGGTCCTGTTGCTGCTGGCGATTTTCCTGACGGCTGAATGGGTGATCCGAAGACGTGGCGGATTGAGTTAAATCTGTTATCCCGACGGCGTCATGCTTAGGATTCTTGTTCTTTCGCTGCTGGTTTCGATCGGGTTACCGGCACAGGATTACCGTCCGACGTCGGAAAAGGTTCCGATGGTGCCCAGGGAATTCCGGGCTGCTTGGGTGGCTTCGGTGTTTAATATTGATTGGCCCAGCAAGAAGGGGCTGAGTGCGTCGGGACAGCAGGCCGAGCTGAAGCGTTTGTTGGATCGGATGGATTCGATGAACATGAATGCGGTGATCTTCCAGATCCGCCCCAATGCCGATGCTCTCTATGCCTCGTCGGTCGAACCGTGGAGTCATTGGCTGACGGGACGGCAGGGAGTTTCTCCGGGATACGACCCGCTGAGTTATTGCATCCAACAGGCCCATGCCCGGGGGATCGAAGTTCACGCGTGGTTTAATCCGTTCCGCGCCTTGCCCAATGCCGAGCTGCCGACGAGCCGGAGTCACGTGACCAAGACCCATCCTTCGGTCATCAAACGATACAAGACCTACAAGTGGATGGATCCATCCAACAGCTTTACCCAGAGCCGGGCGCTTGGGGTGATCATGGATGTGGTGAATCGATATGACATCGATGGTGTTCACATTGATGACTACTTTTATCCATACCCCGATGTCGACAGCCAGGGGCGGGCCAAGATTGACTTTCCTGATGGCAAGTCACCCTCTCAACGGAGGTCTGCGGTCGATCGTTTTGTGAAGAAGATGTATTCCTCGGTGAAGTCCAAGAAGCCGTGGGTCAGAGTGGGAATCAGCCCGTTTGGCATCTGGCGGCCGGGGGTTCCGGCGGGGACGACAGCCGGGATCGACGCGTATCACCATTTGGCGGCCGATTCGCGAAAGTGGCTCAAAGAGGGGTGGTGTGATTATCTGGCGCCCCAGCTTTATTGGCGGATCGAGGGTCCGCAAAGTTACTCTCGCTTGCTTTCGTGGTGGCGGGATCAGGGACGTCGTCCGGTTTGGCCGGGAATTGCGGTGGCGCGGGTGAATTCGACCGCTGATCCAGGGAGACCGGCAAGCGAGATTCTCAATCAAGTGTCTTTGAGTCGAACAGTGGGGCGGAATTACGTGGGACACGTGATGTGGAGCATGAAGTCGTTAATGGAGAATCGCGGTGGTGTGACCAATGGCTTGAAGAAGAGTTATTATCAGGTTCCGGCGCTGGTGCCACCAATGCCCTGGGTCGAAGATAAGTCTCCGGCCACGCCCAATGTGGTGGCGAGAGCGATGGGTCGCTCCACCGAAGTTCACTGGGGGAAGGTTGTTGGTTGTTCCCGATACGCGGTGCAAGCGAGATACGGGACCCAGTGGGCCATGGTCGATGTCACCAGCGGGTTGAAAGCCACGGTGAAAGGAGCACCCGATGCCATCGCGGTCAGCTCGGTGGACCGTTTTGGCAATACGAGCAAACCCCGCGTGATGAGGAAATAAGCAGGTCTAACAGACCGGGCACTGGTTGATCTGGGTGAAGAAATCGTTGCCCTTGTCGTCGACGAGGATGAAGGCGGGGAAATTCTCGACCTTGATTTTCCAGACTGCTTCCATGCCAAGCTCGGGGAAGTCGACGACTTCCTGGCTCTTGATGTGCTCCTTGGCGAGGAGAGCGGCGGGGCCTCCGGTGGATCCAAGGTAGAAGCCCCCGTGTTTTTTGCAGGCATCGGTGACCATCTGGGAGCGGTTGCCCTTGGCCAGCATCACCATGGAGGCGCCGTGGCTTTGGAAGAGGTCGACGTATGGATCCATTCGGCCGGCGGTCGTGGGACCGAAAGATCCCGAGGGCATTCCTTCGGGAGTCTTGGCCGGACCAGCGTAGTAGACGGGATACTTTTTGAAGTAGTCAGGGAAATCTCCGTTTTCTTCGAGGATCTCCTTCAGTTTGGCATGAGCGATATCGCGGGCCACGATGATGGTTCCAGTCAGGGAAACCGCGGTGGTCACGGGATACTTGCTCAAGGTGGCGAGGGTATTCTCCATTCCTTCGTCGAGGTTGATTTCGACGCCTTTGAATTTCCAGCCCTGGTATTTTTCCGGAATGAAACGTCCGGGATTGGTTTCCAGTTTTTCGAGGAAGATGCCGTCCTTGGTGATCTTGGCCTTGGCCTGTCGGTCGGCGGAGCATGACACTCCGAGTCCGACCGGGCAGGAAGCCCCGTGACGGGGAAGGCGGATGACGCGGACATCGTGGGCGAAATACTTGCCTCCAAACTGGGCGCCGATGCCAATCTTGCGGGCAGCTTCGAGGAGTTTTTCTTCCCATTCGAGATCCCGGAAGGCCCGGCCATGTTCGTTCCCGGTGGTCGGGAGCTCGTCGAGGTAGCGGGCCGACGCAAGCTTGGTGGTTTTGAGGGTGTGTTCGGCGGAGGTGCCTCCAATGACAAAGGCCAGATGGTAAGGAGGGCAGGCCGAGGTGCCGATGCTGCGCATCTTCTCGATGCAGAACTCCATCATGCGCTCGGGGTTGAGGAGAGCCTTGGTCTCCTGGTAGAGGAAGGATTTGTTGGCGGAGCCGCCACCCTTGGTCATGAAAAGAAATTTGTAGGCATCGCCTTCGGTGGCGAAGAGATCGATTTGGGCAGGCAGGTTGGTCTTTGTGTTGACTTCATCGAACATCGTGGTGGGCGAGACCTGGGAGTAGCGAAGGTGCTCTTCCTGATAAGTCTTGTGGATGCCGCGGGAGATTTCCTCTTCGTCATTGGCTCCGGTCCAAACGGACTGACCTTTCTTTCCCATGACAATGGCGGTCCCGGTGTCCTGACAGCCGGGAAGGATTCCATGGGCCGCGATCTCGGCATTCTTGAGCAACATGAGGGCGACCATGCGGTCGTTCTCGGTAGCTTCCGGATCGTCGAGAATGGAGGCAACCTGCTGGAGGTGGGAGGTGCGGAGTTTGAAGGAGATGGCCTTGATCGCTTCGTTGGAAAGATAGGCGAGGGCCTCGGGAGCGATCTTGAGGATTTCCCGGCCTTCGAATTCGGCAGTGGAGACGAAGTCGGCGGTGAGTTTTTCATACTCGGTGGGGTCGTCTCCCATTGGGAAAGGTGGCTGGTAGTGGAATTCGGACATGGTGGTGTGAGCTGTTAGAGGGTGCGTCCTTCGTCGACTTCAATGTAGTCCATGAAGGTGAGAATGTCTTCGCGATCTGTGTGGGGTGTTTCCTTTTTCCGCTCGGCGAGTCGTTCGCTGAGGTCATCGCGGAAGCCCCGGGTTTTCATGTAGGCAGTGAACCAGGCGAGTTCGAAGTCAGGGCGTGTGACTCCATGTTCGCGGGCCCAAGCCAAGGCTTCTTCATCGGATGCACCGGCAAGCACTTGTTCCTTGAGGGCATCATAGTCGACGCCCAGAAACTGACAGATCCAGAGGTCCATGCCTCGCCCAAGGTTTTGATGGAGGTCGGGGTGGAGTGCTCCGTCTTCCATCAGGCGGATCTTGTCCAGCATGCGGGGAAAGTAGATCAAGTCGTCGAGCTCGTCACGGGCGGAGCGGGCAAATCGGGTGTCCTCTGGCATGCCGCCAGTGATGCCTTGAAATCCCGGCTGAGCCAATCCTAATCCCGCGCAATCACGGTGCACTCTGGATGATTTTGACGCGGTAGAAGGATCTCGGATTCGCGGGAGTGATCTCCGCCGTTTCCTGCACCCGCCCATCGGTCAGAACGGTTGGAGTCTGCATGGTGACAGAAGCTGGATTCCAGATCTGAAGGTCCGCCGACTCTTCGATGAGCCAGGTCACCTCTTCGAGGAAGGGGGTGCGGGGGAACGAGAAGGTGAATCCGGAGGGGCCGTCCACAAAGGTCACCGGGTTGAGATCGACGGTTCCTTCTTCGGTTCCGAAGAAGTATTCGGCCAAGGCATTGAGCCCGTCGCCATCGAGGTCGGAAAGGGGAGCAAGGGGAGGAGCTTCGTCCGGCTTGCCCGGAGTCCCGCCGGTCACTGAAGAGGCCTTCCAGCTGGTGGGCAGGCTGTGGTCGGGATTGTTGAGGGCATTGACGAGGGTCAGGGAATCGCCCAGACCATCGGCTGAAGGAGGCCATCCCAGTCCAGCGTCGTCGTCGTAGCTGAAGGATTGAATGGGGTTTCCATCATTTCCGGTCAGGACGATGGCTTCGCCACCATTCGAGAGGTTGCTGTCGAAATCGCCATCGGCGAGGATGATCCCATCGGTTCCATAGGCCGCGATAAAGGTGGCGCGATCCTTGGCAACCACGACTCGACCGAGTGGCGGAATGACCAGTCCGGTCGGGAAATCGTAGAGGATGCCATCGGTAAAGGAGACGTCGGTGAGATCAATGGTCAGTTCCGTGCTGATGTTCATTACCTCGATGAATTCAAGGTCTTCGTCCGGGCCCTGGGGATTATACATGATCTCGGAGATGACGAGATTGCCGGCTGCGGCCGGAGTTCCCACGATGAAATCGGCGGTTCTGAGCGCCGACCATTCCGAGCCGTCCCAGACGCGGGAATTGATGGTGCCGGTCTCGGTAAGAATGACGGCATCACTCGTGGCCGTTTTGAGGCCGTTGAGGGCGAAGGAAAGGCCGAGGTCCGTGCTTCCGGAAGTCACATTGTGGACTTCGATGGCAAGGGTGTTGGTTCCTTCGATGAGGTCTCCGGGATTGAGAGGCTGGGTGTGAACGATGGCGAGATCTTCATCGGCACTGCCGGAGGCAAAGTCCGAATAGGAGACAATGGAGTTGGTGAAGGGATCGCGATAAATCTCCTTCCCGTTCAGATAGACAATGATGGCATCGTCGCGGAAGGCGGTGAATTCGAGGTTCGAGAAGGTGCTGGCTTCCGTGATGTCGAAGTCTTTTCTGAAGTAGATGGTGGGGTAGCGGGAGCCGCTTGGACCGATGTCGATGACTGTATTGGGGGTGACTCCGGCAAGGTCGCTGGCATTGTCGCCAACAAGCGGTCCTTGGGCATTCCCGGCGCCCGGAGCCCACGCGGAATCATCGAAGGCTGGATGCTTCCAGTCTCCGGTGCCGTAGGAAGGATGCCCGACGACGACGTTGCTGTCTGATTGGGCGGTGGTCCCGGCAAGGTATGTCCAACCAGAAGCATTCTCATCGAAAATCACCACTTCTTCGGGTGCTGCGGTTTCGATCGCGTCGGGATTGATGCCACCACCCGGAAGCCGGGGGTCGGAACCATCGGTGGTGTAGTAAACCGGTCCATCGGTGGAGGTCAGAAGAAGAGGGAAGTCAACGGGAACGACGCCGCCGAGTTGGGAATACTCCGGAGGATCAATATCTGGGTAGAGACTTTGAGCGCGAAGTTCACGAATGAAGGAGCGGCTGTCGGCCTGATTGTGGAGTGTCGGAATATAGTGGTTGAGGACATTGTCTCGTTCCACGACCCAATGCTGCTCGCGGGTGAAGTAGATGGGGTTGTTGATGGTGGGAGGATAGAAGTCGGCATCGATGTTGTTCGAAGATCCGGCCGTGTTGCCATAGGGAGTATTGGCCTGGACGTCGCCCCAGCGGGCTGATTCGGCCACGATGGCCTTGTCGATCTCGTTACAGATTTCAAGGAAGCGGGCATTGGCCTTTTCGACGGTCAGCGCGCCACCGTCAAACATGTGCTTGTAAACGCGGTCGGCGAAGAGCATGCGGAAGTCTTCGTTCTGTCGGAGACGGAGGAAGGGTTGAGTCCCGGTATTCGTGCTGTTGTAGCGATTCCAGGTAAACTTATCCAAAACGATCTCCTGGTCCCAGATGTTGAAGCGATATTTGCCATCTCCGCTGGCCGCGTTGGCGGCGGCGTAGGAGTTTTTTTCAGGCCAGTCCTCGGCATCGCCGAAGAAATGGAGAATGAGCCAGTCGGCATAGTTTTCGACGTCGATTTTCTCTTTAGCAGCTTCATACCCGGCCGGAGTTTGGATGGGGCCGTTGAGAGTTGAGATCATGGAGTTCCAGAGAGGGCCGGGTGTATCGAGGTCGGAATTGACTTCCCAATCCTCGACTTCACCACCGACGTGCTCGGCGTAAAAATCGTCTTCGATTCGCTCAGTGAGGTTGTGCAGTCCGAAGTAAATACCGTTGACGTAGAGGTGGACGAAGTTGCCGTAAGAAGACTGCTGGCCCATGGCACCGAAGGTTTCTTTCATCCAGACATCGCGCATGTAGAGTGAATCGTTGGGGCGATAGCGAGAGGACGACCAAGAGGCGAGCGCCCACGAGTCGGTGAAGCAGGCCCGCAGGACAAGTTTGTTAAATTCGTCGACGGGAGACTCCGGGAAGAGATTGTAGTTGAGTTTGCCGATGCCGATTTCCGAACTGAAGGTCAGACGGAGTGAGTGTTTTTGCATGCGGAAGGGGCGGCGGGAGGAATTGCCGTGAGTTTCGATCTTACAGTCTTCCTGGAAGCCTTTGGAACCATCGGGAAGAAGATACTCGATCGAGCAGAAGCGTTCGAATCGCTGTCTGGGAGTTCCGTAAAGGCTGAGGGAATCGCCGCCCTTCTCAGCTTCGGACTTCACAAATTCGCTTCGCTTCATCGTGATGGAAACCGAGGGGATATCGAGGAGGGAATCGCGGATCGAGTATCCGGGAGCGCGGAGACCAAGGGTGTCGTTCACCACGCGCGGGTCCATTTCATAGTCGGACGGAACATTCTGTCTGACTTCGGAATCGTAGCCCCAGTCGGACGGCCAACCCGGAGGAGACGCAGATTGCTGGGCGACTTGATCAACGAAGATATAGGTCTGGGTATCGACATTGGTCGGGATGAAATTCTGGGCTTCGAGATAGGCGATGGCCCGAACGTTGGTGGTCCCGGTGATGTTGATAGGGGTGGTGTAAGTCGTTCCGTTGGAAAGCGAGGGGAGGGATCCGTCGGTGGTGTAACGGATGGTGGCACCCACGATGTCCGAGGTAATCGTCAGACTGAAGGGAACGTCGTAGAAGCCGCGATCGACGCTGAAGTTGGTATCCTTGACGACGCCCGGAGCCCCGCTTCCATTGGCTGAGCCGGGAGTTGGAGTATCAAAGAAGACAGGCGAGCCTCCGCCGCCGGGAGGGCCGTATGAGATATCGGAGAATTGCTCGGGATACGTCGGTGAGAATTCGTCGGCGACCGTGGTGCCGTCGGGCATGATGATGGCGAGATATTCTCCTTGGTCTGCCAAACGGAAGTTGGTGTGAGGGTTGCCGGCCGGATCAGTCATGTCATCACCAGAGGCAAAGACCACGAGGTAACCGTTGGCGGGGATAACGACGGATGGGAAGTTCCACTTGGTGGGGATACCGGCATTGTCCGTCAGGTAGAAGGCATCCAAGTTCACGTTGGAGTCGTTGGGATTGAAGAGTTCGATCCAATCCTGCTTGGAGCCGTTGCCGTCTTCAAATCCGGTTTCATTGGAGGCCATCACCTCGTTGATCTGGAGAGGGAGGAGTCCGTCGGGGAAGTCCGCGTTGTTGTTGGGGTCTTTTCCGTTTTCAATTTCGATCCGGTCGTTGAAACCATCGCCATCGCTGTCGTCATTGTTGGGGTCGGTGATGGAGCCGTTGTCAGCGCTGACTTCCACGCTGTCCGAGAGGCCGTCGCCGTCGGTATCGGTGTCGAGAGGATCAGATCCGGTATCGGAAGGTGAGACATAGACTCCGGTGTTGGTTTCGACGTGATCAAGAAGGCCGTCGGAATCGGTATCGGCGAGCTTGGGATTGGTTCCGGCGTCCTGTTCGCCGAGATTGTTGAGAGAGTCGTCATCGTTGTTGCCATTTCCGGTGGCAACCGTCAGATCATTGAAGTAGGTGAGCTCCCAGGTGTCATCGAGGCCATCCTCGTCGGAGTCATTGAGAAGAATCAGGGGGAAGGCGCGTTCGAAGAACGATCCCAAGGCATCGGTGGTGCGGATTCTCACCGAAAGGATGGTTCCCGGGGGGTAGACTTCGAGACTGTTCTGGGTGATGAGGTTGGTGCCGGAAATTTCGAAGTCGTCGTTGTTGGCATCTCCATTGCCATTCACGAAGGTATAGGTGAAGGTATCGCCGGGAGTGGGATCGGTGGTTGAAAAAGTGCCCACGGTATCGCCGATGGGAATGGTGCGGGCGACAGTCGAGGAGGAGAGGTTGAGATTGGTGGGTCCGGTGGGAGGAGCGGTTGATTCGACTTCGAAACCGTTGATCACAATGAAGTCCCGGTGAACCTGCCCAGTGGCGTATGCGGCGAAGCGAATGAGGACGTCCTGGCCGCCTGTTGCTGTGAAATTGAAGTCGACTGTGGAAGGAAGCGTGTCCTTGGTGCTTGTGGAGTCGGAGTATGTCTGGGAGCTTGCCGGATTCCCTCCGGGGGTGCTGTCGGTGATGGTATAGTTGGAAGGAAGGGCGGTATACGTTGACCCGCCATTGACTGAGTATTCCACTTCGAACTCGGCATTCATGTGCTCGGTATCGTGGTGGAAGGAACGCCATGAATAACTTCCAGCGGGAATGCCGGACAGGGTGATGACGAGATAAGTCGGAGTCCCGGTGGTGCCGTTGTAGGTGCCGTTTCCTCCGTTGCCGGTGCGGCAGTCGGCGCCGATCCAGTCGGAGAGGAGATCAAGACTGGTGGTGCCCCAATTCGCATCGTTTCCGGTTCCGCGGTCAATGAACTGTCTGACGCGATTGTCGGAGGTGTTGGGCCAGGTTGGCGTGACGGTGACCGTGGTTCCAAAAGCCGTGTAATCCTGACCGGCGGGCGGCGGGTTTCCTTCGTGCGGGGCGCTAAAGGCCTGATAGCCACTCTCGTTGTTGGGGCCGCCGTCCTGGGTGGTGGAGTTGAAATCGACCAGAAGTTGGCCACTGGCAACATTAGCCAGGGTCAGGGAAGTAAGAATGTGACGGAAGTGTAACACGGCGTGAAGTTGGATGAATTCAGGGTGCGATGCAAATGGGGATCTTGAGAATTTCGCCCCAATGGTCGGTGGTTGAGGAATCGATCAGGGATTGCTGACGGCGCGGAGTCTCCAGTGGAGTTTGGGAAGAAGGGATTGCTCAAACTGGTATTCCCGGGTCTGGGTTTCGTCTGTTGTTTCGACGACAGAGGTGGGCTCGGGGTTCCAGTTTTCGAGGTCCAGAGAGGTCTCGAGACTCAAGACGACTCCTTGGGCGACAAGGCTTTGAGGATATCTGAGCGATCCCATGTCATCAGTAACGGTCAGCAGCGGATAGTCATCGGGAGTATTGGGATCGGTGCCCATGGCGAATTCCAGGAAGTTGGAAAGTTGATCCCGATCGGGATCGTCGAGCGGGTCGCCCACTCCGTTTTCGGCGGCCCATGATTCGTAGGACTCGCCGGAGTCGAACGATCCCGGAGTTGGTTCTGCGGCAGTCCAAGAATTGGCAAACAGTCCGAAGGCCAGGGAGGGAAGACGATTGATGGAATGACCTCCTCCAGTGGCGGGCCATGGCGGATTGGAAAGGTAGCGGACTTCATCGGCCGTGATTTGATCGTAGTCCTCGGGTGGGCCGGCCTTCTGAAGGCGGACGGTTCCTCCGTCGTTGCCGAGAGGGCCATCGCTGGATGGCCCGATTAAGGCCACTCCGGCATCGATGCCAAAAGTGTTCCGGAAGTCGGTTGCTTTGCCGGTCTCAACGATTGGGTCAAAGCTGACGATCACCAACGAACTCCCGGCTTCCACAACGTGGGTGGGACCGAAGTCAAAATCGACGCCTCCCCTGAGCCGCCAGTTGTCCAGGGACAAGGTTGTCGATCCGGTGTTGGTGACTTCGACGAATTCGTGATCATCCGAGGTGGTTGGATTGTAGTGAACCTCGGTCAGATAAACCGGGCCAAGAAGCGGACCTGAGTTGGCGGCACCCTTGGTCTCGGAAATCATGGTGTAGAGAGTGCCGTTTCCATCTCCATCGAACCAACGGCCCAGGGTGGTGTCGGCGGCAGCTGCTGCGAACTCAACATGGTCGACAAAGGCGACGGGATTTCCATCGAGATCAGTTTCCAGAAGCCAGAGGTCATCTCCGTTTCCGGCACTGAGACCGAAGGGGCGATTTCGGATCCAGTTTCCCTTGGTGGGATCGTTATCGAGGAAATTGGTGGGGATGGAAAAGCGGTTGTCGTCGATCTTGGCGATTTCGAAAGTCTGATTGTAATCAGAAATTCCGCCATATCCATCGATGGTGACAAGATCGCCGGTGCTTAGACCATGAGCGCCACTGGTGACCCGGGTCGGAGAGGCGCCGGAAGTGCCTTCGAAGGTGAGGATCACGTTGGAAGGAGTCGGATCGTAATCACTTTCTTCGATCACCAGATAGCCATTGGCTGGGATGGTGGAAACGGGGAAAAGGTAGGAGCGGTAGACTTCCTTGGAGTCGGTGAGAAGCCAACCGCTGATATCGATAGGGGCTCCGGTGGTATTATGAATCTCGATGTAGTCGTTGGCAGAGTTTGAAGAGACTTCGTTGATGACGATTCGTTGGTCTTCCAGAGGTCCCTGATAGCCGGGGGACCCGTAGTAGGCCACACTAGACGTCCAGTTGCCGGAGTCATCAGGGGTCGCCAGAAGATCGAGGCGTTCGAGCGAGGAACCTTCTCCATCGGCCCTTGAAGGCCAGGAACCACCATCGTTGAAAGTGAGTGACTCGATCATGGCTCCTGAGGAGGTTGAAATCGTCAGGGTTTCTCCGTCGTTGTTGAGTCCTCCGTCATAAACTCCGGCAATGAGTGGCGCGAGTTCATCTCCATGTCGGGTCAGGAACACTTCTTCATTGCGAACGACAAGGACACGTTCTCCGGGATCGAGGACACGGAAATCGAGAGTGAGATCGACGCCATCGGTGAAGGTGGTGCCGCCAAGATTCAGGGGTGAATCGCTGGTGTTGACCAGTTCGATGAATTCGAAGTCATCCCGGTTGGTGGTAATCACGGGAGCGGCCGCGATCTTTTCCTTCAGGGTAGATTCACGGGGGTGGTAGTTGATTTCGGCGATGGCGAGGTTTGAGGAATCGGCTTCGGGTTCAATGAAAAAGGAGCCTGTGACGGGAGCAGACCAGACGAAATCACCGCCATCGGCGACATAACTGCGGGCGGTGAGCGTGGATGATTCGGGAAGTTCGATATCAGCCGCTCCGACCAGTCGATCGAGGTCAAGTGAGACGTCCAGTCCAAGGTCGCCACTGGCAAGGCTGGCATTGTGAACTTCGACCGAGAGGACATTGGTGCCTTCTCTCAGATCACCCGAGGCGAGGGTGAAGGTTTTCGTGGGAAACACTCGTTCGTCAGCATTACCTGACGCGACCGTGTCATAGGTGATGGTCCCATCGGGCATGTTTTCCCGGAAGATCTCCTTTCCGTTGAGATAGAGGACAAAGCCGTCATCGCGAATCACGGTGACGCGGCCGGAGACGATTTCCGAAACGTCGGAGAGTTCGAAAGACTTGCGGAAGTAGACGGTGGGATAGCGGGCATTGGCGGGGCCGATATCGATGAGGGTGTTGGCGACTTTTCCGGAGATGTCGGTCACGGTATCGCCGGCAAAGAGGGCGGTTCCGTTGTTCCACGAGCTGTCGTCAAATGATTCGTGTTTCCAGTCGCTGGCATCATAGGAGGGATGCCCGACGACAATGTTGCTGTCAGATTGAGCGGTTGTTCCGTCGAGGAAGGTCCACCCGGGTGATTCGAAGGGGAAGGCATTGAACTCACTGACCCCTGAGGCAATTTCAATGGCACCGGGATTGATCGATCCGTCGGGATTGGCCGGGTCGGACCCGTCAAGGGTGTAGTAGATCAAGCCGGTTGGTCCGGTGAGAGTGAGGGTGGACCCGGGAGGAAGGTATCCGCCTTCGGAGACCATGCCGTCGATCTTGAATTCGGGAAGTTCGACGTCGGGGAACAGATTGGCTGCGATCAGAGTGTTGGTGACGTTGTTGGTTCGGACTGGAAAATAGGAATTGGCGAGGCGGCTTTGTTCTGAAAGCCATTCGACATTGCGGGTATATTCCGGATTACGGCGATGGTCACCCCAACGGGCTGATTCGGCGATAATGGCGCGGTCGATGGTCTCGGCATATTTGACCCAGCGGGCATGGCTGTTGGCCGGAGTGAGGGCTCCGTCGCCGGTCAAATGCATGTGCGCCCGGTCCGAGAATCGCTGCCGGTATTCGGGCATGGATTCGAGGGTGTTGCGAATCCCGAAGGGGTCGAGAGGAACGTTGGTCGCTCCGGGGTTTTCGAGAACCCGCTCTCCGTCCCACGAAAAGAGCTTCCAGGGGCGCATGTCAGTGGGAGTGTCGAAGGGACCACCTCCGGCGGCCCGCCAGTTGCCATTGGTTTTCAGGTCCTGGTTGGCACCAAAGCGTTGGATGATTTGGAAGTCGATGTAAGTGTCGACGTCGAGGACTTCCTGGATGTCATCCCAGTTTCGGGTTCCTACAACGTTCTTCATGGCATTCAAGGCCACCGAGTTTCCTTCGACGACTGTCGTTCCGTTCAGAGCATCGATGAGGTCGGAATCACCTCCGTTGTATTCGGCATAGTGCACGTTGTCCTGGCGTTCGGCCAAATTGTGGACTCCGAAATAGAGGCCGTTGATGAAGACGTGAACGAGGAAGCCATCACCGGCATCTTTGTGCCCCATGTCGCGAATGGACTCGCGCATCCATTGGTCGCGAATCATCGAGCCGACAACGCGCTGTGAGGCGCTGGAGTGAATCCAGGAATTGTTATAGCCGGCACGCAGAGCGATGGAGTTAAAATTCTCGACTTCGGATCCGGGGAAGAGCTCTTCTTTCAAGCGTCCGGCGCCATATTCCTCACGAAATCGAAAGGACAGGGAGTGTTTGGGAGAGCGGCTTGGAATCCGGCTGGCGCCACCCTGCACGCGGAGCCCGCAGTCCTGTTGAAAGTCGCTGCGAGTGTCGGTCTTCGAAGGGATGAACTCAGCGGAACAGGCCCGTTCCCAGGCGATGCCCGACTGTTGGGAATTGGTATAGATTCCGCTGGGGCCGGCGAAGTCTTCCTTGGGGAGCGAAATCGAGATGGTGGGAATGTCGCGCAGTCCCTGAAGCATGGCCTGAGAGACAGAGAGTCCTCCGTGACCGGTGGAGGACGCAGTGGAACGGCTGACCGAGGTATCCATGTTGTAATCTCCGGAGGAAAGGTTGGCCCATCCCGGTGGCTGGACCTGCTCGAGAAACGGAGTATTGAGTCCGGCCGGATCGCTTCCGTTGGTCGCTGCGCCGTCGATATCAAAGAGGAGGTAGCTGTGGCTTTCAACGAGTGTGGCTTCATGTCCTGGAGCGGTGGCTGCGGCGCGGACGACCGTCGTGGCGGAAAGGGGAACGGGAGAAGAGTAAGTCTGTGCGTTGGCAGTGGGGTTTCCCGAAGAATCGATGGGGCGGGTGCCATCGGTGGTGTAGTAAATGGTGGCCCCCGCAGTCTCGGTGGAGAGAGTGATGTTTTGAGCTGTTTGATAATACCCGCGCTTGGGGGACACTTCGAGAGCTTCGACCCGAGGGACTCCGTTGATGGAGTTTTCGGCAGTCGGGGTGGGGATGGAGAAAAAGACGGCGGCCGATGTGACGGGGTGGCGTCCGTAGGAAACATCTTCGCTTTGTGGCGGGTAGTCGGAGCCGTCCGGATGGTAGCCGGACGCGAGGGTGCCATCGGGGCGGGACAAGCCCACGAACTCGGCGTCCTTTGAGAGTTTGAAATTGGTATGAAGATTTCCCCGTGCGTCGGGGCGATTGTTTCCGGAGGCGAAGACCACGAGAAAGTCGCCCGAAGCGATGGTGGTGCCGGCGGGAAAGGTCCAGAGGGTGAGTTCGGAAGAATCGTCGGTGAGCGACCAGCCACCGAGATCGATCGCGTCGGCTCCGGTGTTTTTGAGTTCGATCCAGTCATCGAATTCTCCGGCAACTGCATTGGGAACCAGCGTCGAGGAATTCGAAGACATGAACTCGTTGATGATCACTTCCCCCCTTGCGAGGAGAGGGAGAAGGGTCAGAAGAATCGCTTGAAGCTTCATGATGTGTGTTGTCGGACAGACTAAGGTCTGAAGAATCCTTTCAAATAAAAAAGGAACTCAATTTGAGCTCCTTTGCAAGTGGACGGACTGGATCCCAAGTGGAACTTTACTTTTTCGCGGCATTTCGTTTGCGAATGGTTGCCTCACGATAAAAGTAGATCGCGTCGCCGATCGAGTTGGCGAGGGTGAGCTGGTATTCCTTTTTGTGGATGAGTCTGCTCTCGGTGGGGTTACTGAGAAAACCTCCCTCGAAGAGAATGGCCGGGTGCTTGATGTCGGTGAGGACACTGAAACGGGCCCGGCGAATTCCGCGGTCGGGAACGGGCATTCTTGCCTTCCCCAATTGTCGGATTGAGCGCCAATGGACGGCGGTTGCGAGGGCAATGTTGGCGGCATCCTGCGCGTTGCCCCGACGGCCGATGAGGTCCGACGATTTGAAGGAACGCCCGTAATGAGGGACACCGACAGGGGAGAGGGTGAAGGTTTCGATCCCCCTGGCGGAGGCACGACCTGTTCCGGCGGAGTTGAAATGAATGCTGATAAAGATGGCGTTGCTGTATTTGTTGGCAATGGCCACCCGTTGGCTGAGGCTCAGGAAGATATCGGAATTCCGGGTCAGGACGACTTTCTTGAAACCACGTCTTAGCAACCGGTCCTTCAGGAGGCGGGCGACAGCGAGGTTATAAGTCGATTCCCGGCCATATCGACTGGCGCCACCCGAGTCGCGACCGCCGTGTCCGGGGTCGATGATGACGGTGTCGAAGGCCTTGACCTCCTTGATCTTGTCCGGACGAAGGATGGGGTCGATGACCTTGACGAGGTCGCGAAGGGATACGTAGGGACGTCCGCTGATGGAAATAATGGGATGGCTGAAAATGAACTTCACCTGGTTCATGAGAACCTCCTGACCACCAGAATAGAACTTGATGGTGACCACCGAGTTCTTGAGATAAATCGATTTTCCCGACTGGGAAAGGGAGGTGAAATTGTAGAACTGTTTGACCTGCGAGATGGGAACGTATTTCTGCCCACGGTGCTCCCTGACATCAAAATCGACCGGGACTGCGGAAACCGGCCAAGCTGCGAGCAGGAACAAGAAGATGAAGCTGCAAAACGTCGATGGGATTCTCATGATTGAGATCTGGTCAAGAAGGTTCGTTTTCTTGGCAGGTGTCGAGCGAACCTAGGGGGACTAATCCCTGCTGCCAAGGGGAAAAATGGCTCATCCGGGCGAGGGAATTCATTCGATTCCCATGATCGTGACCTTGCTGGCGTCCAGACTTGCCCCGAGTCGGAGACCGGTCAGTTGCTGATACATCCGGGAATCCGGGGTGACGACGGTGACCTCGCAGCCCAGAAAATCGGTGGTCAGACCTCCTCCAGTGGGGGCGAGGAAGTAGAAGCAGAGTTCGCCCTCCTGTTCGACTTCGACGAGGGCGCCGGGGCCGATTTCGTCGCCGGGATCATAAGTTCCGGGCTCAAAGCGCTTGAGCTTGGCGAGGGATTCCTCCTCAAGAGCGAGTTGATCGGCCTGAGCCTGGGCGAGATAGGAGGCTTCGATGGCCCGGGTGTCGTATTTACCTTCCGACTTGGTCTCGTCGCCGCTGGTGCTCTCCTCGCTTTCGGAGAGGGCTGTCTTGAGCACCGCGATCTGTTGCGTGAGTTTGGCGATCAACTGCCGGTGGACATCTTCTTTGGTCACGCGGCAAGCATAGACAAGCGAAACGCGGCTGACTAGTCTTCGCCGCGATGAGCCATCTGGAGCTGACAAGGGACCTGTTGATGGATGCCGGCGGGCATGTGGAAATGAAAAAGGCCCGCGCGATTCATCGGGAGGGAGGAGTGAAGTCGGCGGAATATCGTGACGGAGTCCTGTCTGGCGAGACCCGGGTGGGAGGCAAGATCAAGCGGATCAGTATGGAGATCATCTCCCGCACCCACATGGAGAACCATTGCACCTGCCTCATGGTTCGGAAGGACGGGCGGGTGTGTGCCCACATCATGGCGATTGGTCTGGAGGTGATCGAACCGACTGCTCCGGTTATTGCGAATGAAACCAAGAAGCCGGAGGAAGATAACTGGCCGGGGCTTTCGCCAGAAGGGGAAGATGTTGAGTTGTCAGTGATGCTTCCTCTCAAAGTGGAGCAGTCGTGGGATCGAGGGCAGCTCATGGTGGGATTTGGTGTGCTTGTGAAAGGAGAGGAAACTCTTCTCTCGGCACTTCCGGATGGTAACTATCGGCTCGATGACGGGGATGAGGAATTATGGCTGACTTTGAAGGAATTGTTTCCGGAGAACCCTCCCGGAGTGGTCAATCTCGATGGACCGGAATTCACAGAGTTGCTGGGATCGTTGGTGGGGCATCCCCGGGTGATGTTTGGAAAGAAGGAGGGAGCGGTTGTTCATTCCCGGGGGCAACGCAGAGAGGTGCGGATGTCGGCCGAGCGGGTGGTTGCGAGACCAGGCAATCTTGGTCGCTGGCAATTGGATGATAATGAATTCCGCCCGGTGGCCCCGGGGCTTCCTTCCAAGTACGAGAGTCTTCTTGGTTCGGGGTTGAGGGTGAGTGCGTCGGAAGCGCGCGATGTTCTTTCTGAGCTCGAAACCTGGTTTGAGGTTACGGAGGACTTGTGGGAGGGCTTGCCCGAAGAAGGTGTGCCTGAAGTCGTGATTCATTTGGAAGGGTCATTGCGGCATCTCGAGGCTCGCCTTGAATTCTTGTATGACGGACAGAAGGCTTCCTGTGAAGAGGGAGAGCCCCGGTTGATCGGGAATCTTTTGACCAGCCAGAGCAAGGAAGAAGCGGTTATTCGATTCTTTCGTTCGTGGGGATTCGAAGGACCAGTTCGGGGGGGGCGGATGGCGTTGCGGGATCGCGAAGAGATCCTTAAGTTTCATGCCTTTGCCGAACTGCCCTTGGATTGGAAGGTTGAGAAGGGAGAGCGATTCCAGTCGGCCGCTGAACAGGTGGTCGCAGTGAAACCGGACTGGGAATGGCAGGGAAGTGGTCAGGATTGGTTTACGGTGGAAACGAAATTCAAGGTGGGTGAGGAAGAGTTGGATCAATCCCAGGTTCAGAGGATGCTGCGAATGGGTTCGGTGGAGCAGCCATTCGGGCGAGGGAAGATCGCGGTGGTGGATGCCGACTTCGTGGAAGAAGTGAACGAGACCCTGACCGATTCCGATGCCATGCAGAACTGGGCTGGAGTTTTTGAAATCTCAAAACGTCAGGAAGCCTTCCTCAAGGCCAGTGCCCGGGACTTTGGGATGGTGGTCGTTGAGGAAGAAGGAGTGGATCTGGAATTGCCGGACCACCTTCGTTCCTATCAGGCGGAGGGCGTTCGGTGGATGTATCAATTGAGCGAGTATGGCATGGGCGGAATTCTCGCCGATGACATGGGGCTTGGAAAAACCCTGCAGACGTTGACTTTCATCAAGGAACGGGGAGGACGGGCTTTGGTGGTTTGTCCTTCTTCACTGGTTTCGAACTGGGAGGCCGAGGCCCGGAAGTGGGTGCCGGATTTGTCGGTGAACTGTCATGTGGGCAGTGGGCGAGGTGACCTTGAGGAGGTTGATCTCCTGATCACCAGTTATGCCATCATGCGGGTTGATGCGGCAAAATTTCAGGCCAAGGAATTTGATATTGCGGTGCTTGATGAAGCCCAGTCGATCAAGAACCCCGAGGCTCAGGTCACCAAGGTTGCACATCGTCTCAAGGCGACCCATCGCTTCGCTCTTTCGGGAACTCCGGTGGAGAATTGCCTGCAGGATTTATGGTCGATCATGGCCTTTGTTCTTCCGGGGTATCTTGGTCCCCGGAAGGCCTTTTTGGATCGATTCGAAAAGCCTTTGCGAACCGGCGAGGATCCAGCCTTGGCCCGACGGATTTCCCGCAAACTCAAGCCAGTGGTCCTGCGTCGTTTGAAGTCGCAAGTAGCCGGTGATCTGCCGGACCGCATTGAGCTGGTCCGTTATTGTGACCTGACTTCGAAGCAAGGAACGATCTATCGACAACTGCTTCAGGAGAGTCGGAGTCAGATCGATGCCGCCGAAGATGGAAGAAAGCGAATGGTTGCTTTGACGGCCCTGCTGCGTCTCCGGCAGGCATGTTGTGATCTCCGCTTGTTGCCAAATCTTCAGGTTGAGGATCAAGAGGCCGGAGTGAAGTTGGATGAATTGAAGAGCCTGATCGAAGAGGCGGTGGCGGGTGGTCATCGTGTTCTGGTCTTCAGCCAGTTCGTGCAGTTGTTGCAGGGAGTGGTTCCAATTCTGTTAGAGAATGGGTGGGACTACTGTTATCTCGACGGGTCAACCAGAAAGCGGGCCGAGGTGGTGGAGCGATTTCAGGAGGGGGAGGCTCCGGTGTTTCTGATCTCATTGAAGGCCGGAGGTGTGGGGTTGAATCTCACGGCCGCCGACACCGTGATTCACCTCGACCCTTGGTGGAACCCTGCTGTCGAGGCCCAGGCCACCGACCGGGCGCACCGGATTGGGCAGAAGAGGGTGGTGACCAGCTACAAGTTGATCGCACGGGGAACCGTGGAGGAGAAGATTCTCGCGCTTCAGGAAGAGAAAAAGAAGATTCTCGAATCGGCCTTGGATGGCGCCGGAACCTTAGTTCCCGGTCTTGAAGAAGAGGAGCTGATGGGTCTCTTTTCGGGGTGATCAGGGAACGGGTACCCGCCCCATGAGACGCTGGATGACATCATCGGTGGTGACGTTTTCCGCCTCGGCTTCATAGGAAAGAAGAATACGGTGACGGAGAATTTCGGGAGCGAGTTCCTTGACATCGGCAGGAGTAGCAAAGGCGCGGCCTTCGAGAAAGGCATTGGCGCGAGCGGCACGAGCGAAGTTAATGGTGGCTCTGGGGGAGGCTCCGGCCTGGATCAAGGTCTTGAAAGACCCGTCGTACTTGCCGGGGTCACGGGTGGCTTGAACGAGGTCCACGATGTATCCACGCACGGCGGGATCAATGTAGATCTCGTCGACCAGCTGCCGGCTTTGAGCGATGGTTTCCGGTGTGGTGACCGGATTGGTGTCCTCATTGGCTTGCGATGAGGACATCCGGTCGAGAATGTCGAGTTCTTCACCCCGACTGGGGTAATTGACCTGGACCTTCAGGAGGAATCGGTCGAGTTGGGCTTCGGGAAGGGAGTAGGTTCCTTCCTGATCGATGGGGTTCTGGGTGGCGAGAACTAAAAAGGGCTTCGGAAGCGGGTAACTTTGATCCCCGATGGTCACTTGTCGTTCCTGCATTGCTTCGAGCAGGGCCGACTGGACCTTGGCGGGGGCCCGGTTGACTTCGTCGGCAAGGATGATGTTTGCGAAAATGGGCCCGAGTTTCGGGGCGAATGATTTTTGGTCAGGATGATAGATCATCGTCCCGAGAAGGTCGGCGGGCAGGAGATCGGGAGTAAACTGGATGCGGGCGAAGTCGGCTTGGAGCGATCCGGCGAGAGCCCTTACGGCGAGAGTTTTGGCAAGTCCGGGAACTCCTTCGAGCAGGATGTGTCCGTTGCTGAGAAGGCCGATGATCAGCTTCTTGATCAGATTTTCTTGTCCGACCAGCACCCGGCCCATCTCTTCGCGGATGGCTCCGGTCCAGCTACTGTGATCGGAGATTTGTTGCTGAAGTTCCTGCGGTTCCATTGATGGGCGGACTGTGGCAAATTGAAGATGCTTGAGAAGGAAAAAGTCCGGATCAAACTTTTGACGGAGGGGCGAAGGCTCCAGTGATCCGGTGCTATTGTTTCTTCTCCGGGCTGATTGGCCAATTGGGATTCCGGATGGGTTGGTTTTGCGTGGTGAATTTGAGGGCCGCGATCACTTCCTTCCCGAGGACCGAGTCGGCCGGAATGGCATTATTGACTCTGGTCAGAACCTTGGTGGCTTCTTCGAATTTGCCAAGATTGGCTTGAGCAAGCGCAAGAGCGACCAGATGGGCTCCTTCTCGATTTCCGGTAATCTGGCACAGCCGACTGGCGAGGGCCAGGGCCTCCTCCGGGCTTCGAACTTTTTCATCAGGGTGGGTGGACAGAATCCGGGACAATTGGTTGGCGGCTGCGAGATATCTCGGTTGGGTCCGGAGAATGGTCTTGCAGTTCTCAACAGCGGCGGCGGCCTCTCCATTCCGGAGCAAAGACTGGATCATCAAAAACCGGAGGCCGGGATTGTCAGGTTGAAGCTCCACCGCCTTCCGGATGTATTCGAGGGCCCCCGCGGGTTTGTTGAACTGGTTCTCGAGACCGAAACCATCCTGATAAAGATCGGCGTTGTCGGGATAGCGGGAAAGGGCGTCCGTGAGAATGTCTTTGGCTTTTTGATAGTCTCCGGTTTCCCGGTAGCCGGTAAACAGAAGGCGGAGGACCCGGATGTCGTGAGGAATGAGAGCGTTTGCCTTTTCGAGGGGTGGGAGGGCTTTGTCGGGTTGGCCGGTCTGTCCGTAGAGTTGTCCCAGCATCAGGAAGTTGTCCCCTTGATTCAGTTCGGTTCCCTTGACGAAGGGTTTCGAAAGGGCCGAAGACAGGTAGTGGATGGCGGCCTCGAGTTGATTGCGCTGAATCAATTGCCGGGTCGCGCGCTGCGGGGTGGAATCGAGTGGTCCGTCGACCCAGCGTCCCGGAAAGGGGGAAGCAGCGTCCCGCCTCTGGGTGGGGTTGGCTTTGGCCAGACCGGCATCTTCGAGAACCTGATCACGGGAGACCGGACCCCGGTAGACTGCGAGCAATTCGCCTTCGCCGGTCACCAAAAAACTACTAGGAACGGGCACCGGGAGCCAGAGGTCGACGAGGGAGGCCTGGAGGGCGTCAAGAATCTCGACCGCTTCCGGGCTGGCTCTCTCCGAAGCGAAGTCAGCTCCGATTTCCTTGAGAAAGGCGGCATTCTTTTCGGGGGAATCCTGATCGGTTGCGAAAAGGATGACCTCGACTTCGGAGTCCTTCCACAAGTGCTTTTCGCTGGTCCACGACTTCAGCTCGGCCTGACAGTGGGGGCAGGTTCGGCTCCAAAGCGTAATCAGGGAGATCTGGTCGGGCTCCAGATAGTCGCCTGTCTGAGTCTTCAAGGGAGGAACGGCATGACCGGTCGGAGGGATGATGCGGGCGATGGCGGTGCGGGCGGGAAGTTCGATCGGCTCTTGGTCGACTTCGGAGATGTCAGGAAGATCGTGGAGGGTTGCCTTGCCGGTTCCCTGAACCAGATGAAAAAATCCGTTGGAAGACACTCCGTCGAAGACTTCCGGGCCGCCACCGGGCCAGTGGACCACGACCTGCTGGATGTCCTTGCTCTTGCCAAGTCCGAAGTGGAGCCAGCGGCTGGATTGGGAAAGGAAGGATTGGCCGGCTTGGCGGGTTCTCATCAAGGGGATTTTTTGATCCTTCAGGTAGACCTCGACTCGAGCTCCGATTCCGTCCCGGTTGGTCTTTTTGCCATCACCGGAAAGGTGGAGGGCGACGAAGGAAGAGTCGCTTTCAAGATTGTTCTTGAGAAAGCGAACCCTTGGAGCGGTCCGGTTTGAAACCCAGAGATCGAGGTCGCCGTCCCAATCCCAATCGATCAGGCCGATGGCGCGGGCGTCGTCGGCAAAGTCCCATCCGGTTGCAGTGGAGATATCGGCAAAGCGGCCACCGTCGCCACAGTTGAGAAAGGCGTTGTTTGTTTCGCGACCGCTGAAGGATTTGTTCTCGTGCAAGAGGCGGTTGAGCGCGCGCCACCCTTGCTGGTAGCGATCCAAGGATCCCAGATTTGCTGAATCAACCGGGGATTGCGACACGACCTGTCGCCAATAGACACTTCACAAGTCACCGGTGTCTTCGGCCGTGATGAACCCATTGGCCGCGAGAATATCGAGCCACCCGTCGTTGTTGAGGTCGGCAAAAGTCGATGCCCAGCACCAGCGGGCCATCGTTGTTCCGGTCTCCAGGCTGACATCGGAGAACCCTCCTTTTCCGTTGGCCGCAAAGAGGGTGTTGCCCCGGGCCATGCGTTGGTAGGTCGCGATGGTTTTCTCGTCGGTTCCGGTTTTGAATTGCTTCTGGTAAGTGATGCGATTGCCCGCGCTGGAGAACATATTGCTGACATAAAGGTCGACCCAGCCATCGCGGTTGTAGTCGCCCCAGCTCGCAGACATTCCGGCCGAGGAATCCTCGATGTTCAACTGGGGGGCAATATTGACAAAGGTCGGAAGTCTTCCGGGTTGGCTTCCTTGATTCTGATAAAGGCAGTTGCGTCCGAAATCGTTGGCGACATAGAGATCGATATCACCGTCCTTGTCGTAATCTTCCCACGACGCGGCAAATGAGAAACGGGTGTTGTCGGCGTTGAGACCGGTTTGTTCGGTGACGTCTTCGAAATTCCAGTTTCCGAGATTCTTCCAGAGGATGTTGTTCCCTCCGTTGTTGGCATCGTGGAAGGGAACCGGTTCGCCGAGCGCTCCGGCCCGAGCTTCCGAAAAGGACGGGTTGTATCCGCAGACATAGACATCCACGAAGCCGTCGAGGTCGAAGTCGGCTGCACTGAGGGAGAAGCTCTGCGCTTTGGTCGAACTGCCGAAGGCGAGATCGAAGTGACCTTTGCCATCGGTATTTTCCATAAAGAGAATTCGGAAATCCTGGGAGACCACGAGGTCTTTGTCGCCGTCGTTGTCGAGATCGAGCAAAAGGGCAGCAGCACAATAGTCCATCCAATCGGTGCTGCTCTCCTTGGAATAGTCCCGCATGGTTCCGTCGGGATTCTGGAGAAAGAGTCGGTTGGGGAGCCCGCCTTGCTGGCAGAGGTAGAGGTCTTCGAGTCCGTCTCCGTTGACGTCGCCCACCGCAAGGCCGTGGTTGGCGGCAGGGTCGAGTCCAAGGTCACGCGGAGTCCGGAGTCGCCAGTGGTCGCTGGAACGTAAAAGCTGGGTTTGATAGGACGGAATGGACCCGAGTAGCGAGGCGGAGATGTCCGATAACAGGGGCGTTCCTTTCTGGACCACCTCTTCGTAGTCGAGGACCTTCAGGGTCTTGAGGAGAGGCGGGCTGGTGTTGGTCCACAGACAATCCCAGACGGTATTGACTTGAAATCCGGACCCTTTGAAGGTGATCAGAGCCTCGCAGCTGCTTGGCTCGATTCGGGTGACCTTGATCTTCGATTTTACCTTGGCCGGCCAGGAATGATTGAGTTCTTGGAGAGATTTGAGCTCGGCGGTAGGCGAACCTCGTTTCACGGTGAGGCCCGCGTTGTCAAAGTAGGTCTTGAGTTGTTCCGGACGCAGTTTTTGTCCGCTGAAGTCCGGCGCTGGCACTTCTGACTCCTCCTGATAGAGGATGGCGTCGACGAAATCCTTCAGTTGAGCGCTGTATTCATCGCCCCGCACCTCCGAATCCCAACCGTCTTTTCCGGGATCAATCCGCTGGTAGGCATCCTCCAGATCGGCTTGGTATGAAGCGCCTTTGAGAGCCGGATTTGAGGAAACTTCCTGGGCTCCGGAGATGGCGACTGTTGCAAAGAGAGCGGGGATCAGGGCCCATTGGAGTAGGTGTCGGCAGGAACAAAAGGGGTTCATGGAACAGATGAACAATGTCAAAGATGCCCTGATTGTCCAGCGATCAGGGAGAATGCGGGTTCCCTGCCGGAGAAGATGTTGAAGATTTGTGCCATTTCCGGCACGAAACGCGCTTGTAAGGGGCTCAGACACAAGCCATCTTCACCCGCCGCTTTTATCAGCGGATTCCAAGCAATGAGTTCTCAGATTACGATTCCTGAAAATGCCCCGTTTACACCCGAGCAACGTGCATGGCTCGGTGACTTCCTGACTCAGGCCCTCGCCGGCCAGGGAGCGGCTCCTGCCGAGACCGGATCTGCTGTTCCAGCCACTGTCCTCTGGGGCAGCCAAACCGGAAACTCCGAGGGAGTGGCCAAAAAGCTGGTCAAGGCGCTCAAGGGAGGAAACTACGAGCCAGAGATGTTCGATATGGCGGCCTATGATCGGGAACGCCTTCCGAAGGAGAAGAACCTGTTGATTATTACGAGTACTTATGGCGACGGTGAACCACCCGATAATGCCGCGGACCTCTACGAGTATTTGATGGGCGACTCAGCTCCCTCGGTTGCCGGTGTGAATTTCTCGGTCTTCGCTCTTGGTGATTCGGAGTACCCCGATTTCTGCAAGTGCGGCATCGATTTTGACCAGAGGCTTGAGGCCCTTGGAGGGAATCGCATGTTTCAGCGCATCGACTGCGATGTTGACTACGATGCGGAGTTCAAGGAATGGCAGGCGGGAGTGATGGAGGCCATGGGGGGAGCCGCGGCGGCAGCCGTCGAGGCTCCGGTTGTGGAAGACGAACCCTACGGGAAGAAACGTCCCTTTCCGTCTCCTGTTCTGGCACGTTACGACTTGAATGGCGAAGGATCCGAGCGGGAAACCTACCATGTGGAATTGTCGTTGGATGGCTCGGGCCTGGAATACGAGGCCGGTGATGCTCTTGGAGTGCTCTCTTACAATCCGGAAAAAGCGGTCGATGAAATGTTGCCCCTCCTTCCTTTCAATACCAAGGATGAGGTGCCACTTCCAGGGGGTGGAGAGGCTCCGCTGCGTGAGGCGTTGATTACGTCCTACGATATCCGCAGCCTCAACAAGAAGTTGCTGACCTTGTGGTCCGAGCGGTCCGGGTCGCCCTTCCTTAAGGCGTTGGTGGAGGCCGGTTCCCGCGAAGAAATCGACGATTTCTGCTGGGGACGCGAATTGATCGATCTGATCATCGACCATCCGGCGGACTTTTCGGATGGCGAGGAGTTCGTCAGTGTTCTCAAGAAACTCCAGCCCAGGCTCTATTCCATTGCCTCGAGCCCCAAGGCTCATCCCGGTGAGGTCCATTTAACCGTGGGGATTGTCCGTTACAATTCCCATGGGCGTGATCGTGGCGGGGTTTGTTCCACTTATCTGGCTGATCGCGTTGGAGATTCGGCCTCCGGGGTGTTTGTGCACACCAACAAGGCGTTCCGTTTGCCGACTGATCTTTCGAAGGATATCATCATGGTCGGTCCGGGAACGGGAATTGCGCCATTCAGGGCATTTCTCGAAGAACGGGACGCTACCGAAGCTTCGGGTCGCAACTGGTTGTTCTTTGGCAATCCCTATCGGGCCACCGATTTCATTTACGAGGATGAGATTACCGCATTCCAGAAGAAAGGAGTGATCAATCAGCTCAGTCTGGCCTTTTCGCGGGATCAGGAGGAGAAGATCTATGTGCAGGACCTCATGCTCGATTCCGGGGCGGAAATCTGGGATTGGCTGAACGGCGGTGGCTATTTCTACGTCTGCGGAGATGCTTCGCGGATGGCGAAGGATGTCGACAAGGCGCTGCACACCATCGCAGAGACCCATGGAGGATTGAGTGCGGAAGAAGCGGTCGCCTACTTCAAGGAAATGAAGAAGGAGAAGCGGTACGCTCGCGACGTTTACTAGAGTCCGCGCTGGATTTTTCCACCGGTTCGGTCGAGTCTCAGGTTGTGAGTGACCTGATCCGAGTCGAACCTATTGCGCTTCTGCCCACGCAGGCGGGCTGCGCGGTTTTCTTGGGTGATGGCCGGAAGGTGATCGTGTTTTACATTGATCCTTCAATCGGAGCCTCCATCAACGCCGTGCTATCGGGAGCCACTCCTCCTCGGCCTCTTTCTCACGATCTGTTCTCCCAGAGTCTGGAAGCGTTTGGCGCCAAGGTGAACAGGGCGGTGATCGTCCGCCGCGAGGATGAGGTTTTCTATGCCCGCTTGTTTCTAACAGCCGAGAACGAGATCATGGAAAAGAAGATCGTGGAGCTGGATGCCCGCCCCAGTGATTGTATCGCGCTGGCCGTTCGCAGTGAGGCCCCCATTTTCGTCTTGGACGAAGTTTGGGAGGAGTTGGAGGACATGACCGGCGTGCTTGAGGAGTTGAGGAACCAGGAAAATGGTCCGCAGGGATTTGGTGTTTAAAAGATCACTTGCGGGTTTGCAGGTGCAAGTTAGGGTTGAGCCAATATGGACCAGCCAGATTATCTCAGCGAAGACATCCTCCTGAATCCTGAACGCAGGGTTTTTCCAAAGTTCGACCTCTCCCGCCTGTTAGACACGGTGTTTGCTCCGACCGAAGGGTGCCGGGTGTGCATCCTGGTCGATTTCGAAGAGCCGGCCAAGTGGATCAAGGATTTTGCTTTTGTCGGGGAAGAGCAGTTCGAGGTTCAGAACAATGCGTATCGTTATTTTTACGAGGGACTGCATGAAGGAGTAATGTCGGAATTGGGAATGTTCGGAGGTGAAATGCTGGCTTACCGCTATACCTATGGTTCCAATCTCGATCTGGCTGACGAGGTTTGGAACACCGATGGTGAGTGCCTGTCGCTCGAACGTGACGTTTATCCCAAGTATGACATCGTGCTTTGTATTTCGACCTGGTCGGCTACGGCTCCCCTGACTGAAAAGTGCAAGATCCATAATTTCCGTGGGGCCACCATGCATGGCATGAACGACATCATTTTGAATTCCGGGTTGGCGGTCGATTATCAGGAAGTTTCGGATGATGCCGAGAAAATGCGACTGGCTCTTACCCAAGCGAATGAAGTCGAAATTGATTTCGCACTCGAAGATGGAACGATTCTCACGGCCTGGCTTGGTCTGGGTGGACAGGAAGCCCAGAAGTCTCATGGGCTTTGTCGGGGGACGAAGCCGGACATCGCCAACCTCCCGGCAGGTGAAGTTTATTTCGTCCCGCAGGACGCTCGCGGGAAGTTTCCGATGAAGTATGAAGACGGAACTCTCGGGGTGTTGGATGTGGCCAACCGGGACGTCGTTCGCTCCACGCTCATCGAGGGAAATCAGGAGACCATTGACGCCCATAATGCGCGTCTCAAAGATGATCCGATGACCGGGACTCTCGGGGAGTTGGGCTTCGGCACGCAGGTGCTGCCAGTGTCCTACCAGGATATTCAGGATGAGAAGGTCTTGGGAACTTGCCATCTTGCCACCGGGCGGGACGATCATCTCGGCGGGGACATTGTTCCGGGCATGTTCAAGAAGCATGAGAACAGCACGCATGATGACATTCTCTTTGCGCCTCACAAGACCCCCAACTTCAATGTGAAGGAAGTCAGAATGATCTGGGACGACAGGACGGAAGTCATCATCGAGAACTTCCGGCCCTCGGCTTATGTCATCGACGCCATCTCGAATGCCTTGGCGACGGTGTAGGTCTCAATCGAGACCGGAAGAGTCGGCTCGTTCCAGAAATTGAATCAGGAAATCGAGTCGTTTGCGAACCTCAGCCGTTTCCAAGAGATATTGGCGGTCGTTGGTATCGTGAATGAGTTGTTGGGCAATGGCATCGGACGAAGTGGCTGAGTCGCCGGCGCGCTCCAGAGTATCATTGAGTTGATCGGTGACTTCCTTGGGGAACCCACTGAGGGCCCGGTTCATGGCCCGGCGAAGTCGTTCGAGGTATTTTTCCTCTTCCGACTTGGGCAAGGTGGTATCGATAACTGGTCTGACTGAAGCGAGAGGATAGGCTTTCTCTCCCTCGTGCCATTTCTCAAAGTAGACCCGGATGATTCCGTGAAGGATGAGGTTTGACGTTCCGTCTTCGGCTTCGCGGGACGCGCGGATCAGCCCGAGGGTTCCCACCGGTGCGGCATGACGTTCCGGGTCGTCATCATGGGACTCCCCGAGATTGCCGACACAGAAGAGGCAGTTTCCTTCGATCGCCTCCGCGAGCATTTGTCGATAGCGCGGCTCGAAGATGTGAAGCGGCAACGCCCCGTGTGGGAAAAGGACGGTGTCGGGGAGGAGAATGACCCCGCACTTTTCCGGAATTTTCAGAGAATCCATGAACTAGTTGGCCTTGGCGAGAGCCTGATCGAGGTCGGCGAGGATGTCGTCGATGTGTTCGATGCCAATCGACAGGCGGACGAGTTCCGGACGGATGCCGCCGGCCAATTGCTGTTCTGATGTCAGCTGGGAGTGAGTGGTGGTCGCCGGATGGATGGCCAGTGACTTGGCGTCGCCGAGGTTGGCAACATGTGAGAGGAGCTCGAGGGCATTGATGAATTTGGCTCCTGCTTCGGCGCCGCCCTTGATGCCGAACACGACCACGCTGCCGCCCTTGCCGCGAAGGTATTTTTCATTTTTGGCGAATTCGGGATCATCGGGTAGTCCGGGAAAGCGGACCCATTCGACGTCGGGATGCGACTGGAGGTGTCGGGCCACGGCGAGGGAGTTTTCGCAGTGGCGCTCCATTCGAAGTGGCAGGGTTTCGATTCCCTGAAGGAATTGCCAGGCATTGTCCGGTGACAAGCAGGCTCCGAGATTGCGAAGCGGGACGGTTCGCATTCTGAGGATGTAGGCAAGAGGAGCCAGCATGTCGGGGAGATCGTGACCCCAGCGAAGACCGTGATACGAGCTATCGGGATTATCAAAAAGCGGATGTTTGCCTCCCGCCCAGTTAAAGCGACCGGAGTCAATGACGATCCCTCCGAGGCCGGTTCCATGACCGCCAAGCCATTTGGTCAGTGAGTGAACCACGATGTCAGCTCCGTGATCGAGAGGGCGGGTAAGATAAGGAGTGGAGCAGGTGGCATCGACAATGAGGGGGAGCCCGTGCGCTTGGGCTATGTCACCCACGGCATCAAGGTCGGTCACTTCGAGGGCTGGATTGGAGACCGTTTCACAGAAGAGGGCCCGCGTTTTGTCATCGATGACCTTGGCGAAGTTTTCCGGATCCTGGGAATCGACAAAGCGGACCTCGATGCCCAAAGCAGGAAGGATGTCATTGAACTGAGTATAGGACCCTCCGTAGAGATTGCGGGCCGAGATGATGTTGTCACCGGCCTCGGCGAGGTTGATGATGGAATTGAAGATCGCGGCCGTTCCCGAGGCATGGCCGAGGCCTGCCATTTCATGGGCGCCTTCCAAAAGAGCGATGCGCTTTTCAAGGACATCGGTGGTGGGATTCATCAAACGGGAGTAGATGTTTCCAAGCTCCTTGAGCGCGAAGAGATTGGCAGCGTGTTCGGTGTCCTTGAAGGTGAACGCGGTGCTTTTGTAGACGGGCACGGCGCGGGCGTGGGTGTCTGAATCGGGCTGGTGACCCCCGTGCAGGCAAAGAGTTTCGTGTTTCATCTCTTGAGAACTAACACGAAACTGGGAACTGGAAAGCGTTCAGTTCTTTAATCGCCGGACCTCAGTGGGTGGTCCATCCGTACTTGCGTCTCCAGAGGTCCGAGGCCTGCAGGATTTGCTCGGTTTGACGGGTGGGAGAAAGTTCCCAGGTGAAGGGCATGCCCGGTTTGAACGACTTCAGGAGGTCGTCATAGGGCAGACTTCCGGTGAAGGGGACGCGATGGTCCCGTTTGGGCCATTGGACGTCGTGGAGATGGGCTCCGATCAGGTAGGGCTCCATTTTCTTAAGCCATTGAGCGTGATCCAGAAGACCGAGATTGTGTTTGAGCCCGACGTGTCCGAAGTCGTGCCAGTATCCGACTTGCGGGCAGTCCTTGAAGTGTTGTTGGAGGGCGATCATTTCCCGTTCGTCGGGGATGTCTTCGTATTTCGATCGCGATTCAACGGCGAGGACGACTCCCGCCCGGTAGGCTGGCTCGATGAGGGCTTCGAGGGTTTCGATGGCCCGCTGATAGAATTTCGTTCCGGCCTTCTCCCGTTTTTTGACGCATTCCAGTTTGTCGTCGGCGTACTGATCGGTGAGTTGCTCGCCGTTGGCGAGGCGGTCGGTAAGGGCGCCCGTCCACTTTTTGTGAGGCATGCTGGTAACAGAGCCCATATGGAGGACGACATACTTGGCCTTGAACCGCTCCGCCATCTCGAGCGTTTTGAGTGTCTCCTTGAAAGCTCGATTACGCTCGGTGGGGTTGTCGGAAGAAAACTCGTAGGCGTCCGGGGCGTCGATCATCACCTCGGTCGGCGAGGGGAAATAGTTGTGGACGCCGACACAGGTGAACTTTCCGGCATCGAAGGCCCTCTGGATTCCCGGGAGTTTGGTCACGGTCATGCCGTGAGAAAGCTCCAAGGTGCTGAATCCAAGCTCGAGGATTTCATCGATCATCTCCTCGCCATCAGTATGGCGGGAATTGTTCCAGCAGGTTGAGAAAGCGAGCATGAAGCGTCTTGGCAGTCTTTACTTGGAGGAGACGGATTCGACAATGCAATAGAAGGCCCCGGTTTCACCGTTTTCGGAGAGGAAGACGGGAGAGAGTTTGTGGGACCCTTTGGGAAGCTTCGTGGTGAAGGTTACGGCAGTGTCTTTTTCTCCGACGTTCTTGGCCGCGACTTCCTTGTCGTTGATGCGAAGCGAAGCCGAGGTGATTTTCAAGGCGACTCCCGGATTGGTCCGAAAGGCTTTCGAGGAACCTGGAACATTCTCGCCAGCAGGCAAAGACGAGGTGATGGGGGTGTTGGATTCTTCGGGCCAACGAAGAAGGGAGATTTTGTAATCACCTTCCTTGAGGACCTTGATGGCCCAGTGCCCTCCAAAGCTCTTCTTTTCGGCTCCGGCAGCCTTCCGGATGTGGCCTTGGTTCCAAGGTGGTCCCGTGTTGAGCCAATCGTGGGCGGTCATGGTGACCTTGGGATGGTCGGGATGACCGAGGTGGATTTCGGTGGTCTGCGAAAAGGTGGGTTCAAGTTCGGCCCACCAGGTATCGTAGAAAGTCCGCATGTCGGCTACGACCTTGGGTTTGTCTTTGGCAATGTCGTTTTTCTGTCCGGGATCGGCCTTGATGTCGTAGAGCTCCTTGCCGTTGACCAGACGGTATTGCCGCGACATCACCGAGGACTTCCGCCACTTGATGGGGTCAACGACCCGTTGGGAATCAGTAACGAGGTAACGCTCCGCCCATTGGACGTCTTTTTGTGGATCGATGACATCCTTGAGGGAGAGGCCGTCGAATTTCACGTTCCCCTTGTTGGAGACTTCGCAGACATCGAGAAGAGTCGGGACGACATCAACGGCGTGGCAAAGAACGTCGATCTCGCGATGCTGGTTGAGTCCGGCGGCCGGCCAGTGGATGAACATGGGGACCCGGTGTCCGCCATCGTATTCCGATCCTTTTTGTCCGCGCATGCCCGCGTTGAAGATTTTCGCACCGGTGGCCGTGCCATTGTCGGTGGTGAACATGAAGATGGTGTTTTCGGCCACCCCGAGGTCGGCAAGGAGCTTGCGGGTCTTGCCCACGTTGTCATCGATATTGGTGATCATGCCGAAGAAGGCTGCGACGTTTGGCTTCTGATCCTTGTACATGTCGAGATACTTCTGCGGGGCATGAAGCGGGCCATGAGGAGCGTTCAACGAAATGTAGGCAAAGAAGGGCTTGTTGTCGGCCACACTCTTTTTGATGAACTTGTTGGCCTCCTCGAAGAAGACGTCGGTGCAGAATCCCTTGGCTTCGACGTTCTTGCCGTTGTGGAAATAATGGCCGTCGAAATAGGAGTTGTCCCAAAGGTCGGGAGTCTGGCCGACGCCCCCGCCGCCATGGCGATAGACTTCGGTGAATCCCCGGTCTTCGGGACGGTAGGGATAGTTGTCGCCAAGATGCCATTTCCCGAACATGCCGGTGGCGTAATCGGAGGAAAAGTGCTGGCCGATGGTTACTTCGTTTTCGCGGATCATCGAGCGACCCTGGATGGTGTGCCAGACGCCGGTTCGGTTGGTCCAATGTCCGGTCAGAAGAGCAGCCCGGGTCGGTGAGCAGGTGGGGGCGACGTGATAATCGGTAAGGACGGTGGATTCGCCGTGGAGCTTGTCGAGGTGGGGGGTTTTGATGACGGGATTTCCATGGCAGGCGAGATCTCCGTAGCCTTGGTCATCGGTGATGACGAAGACAATATTGGGTCGCTCCTGAGAGAAGGCAGTGCAGGACAAAAGAAGGGAGAGGGCGAGATTTCGGATCATGACAAAAAGGTGTTGAAGAGAGGAAAGCCAAGAATGATGAGGATGGCAATGAGGTTGGCGGTTGTTGAAAGCTTGAACTGGGGAAAGATGACCTGGATCAGAACAAGGAGAAGGAGAGAGAAGGCCGGAATACGAATCAAGTCGAGATCTCCTTTTCTTGGATCGATCAGGAAGAAGCAGAGTGAGTAGATGATCAAGGAGATGGCCAGAAGACGTGATCTGGTATCGAATCGGGAAGATCTGCTCATCGGGGGCTATTCAAAACCGGGAATTGAAAATTGAAAGTTGAGAGTTGGGGGGGGAGACTATAGGCACGATGGAAATCGACAAAAATTTACTGATTGCGGTCTTGATGGGCGGTCCGGGGGCCGAGAGGGATGTGTCGCTGGCGTCGGGCAAGGCTGTCTTGAAGGCCCTCTCTGAAAAGGGACTGAACGCGGTGGGGGTGGAAGTCACTGATGATACCCCGGCGCTGCCGGAGGGAGTCGGTCTGGTGTTTAATGCCATTCACGGAACTTTCGGGGAAGACGGGGGGCTCCAGGGCTATCTCGATGGTCTGGGAGTGCCGTATACCGGAGCGGGAAGAGACTGCAGCCGGGTGGCCTTTGACAAGCATCTCAGCAAGGAATGCTTTTTGGAACACGGTGTGCCAACGCCGGGATCGGAGATCGTCGATTGCTCGGACGGGGTCAGATTGCCGGAAATGGCGGTCCCATTCGTGGTCAAGCCTCCTCGCGAGGGATCCAGCGTGGGAATCCGGGTGGTGAAGGAGGAATCCGAGGCGCTTCCGGCGATGGAGCATGCTGCTGCAATTAGCAGCGACCTCTTGGTTGAGGAATTTGTCGAAGGCAGGGAACTGACCGTGGCGATTGTGGACGGGGAGATTTTTCCGGTGGTCGAGATCATTCCTCCCGAAGGCGAGTGGTATGACATGGAGACCAAATACCCTTGGTTGAGCGGGAAATCAGGCGGGAGTCAGTACGTCTGCCCGGCCGTTCTCACCAAGGAAGAGGAGTCGGTGGTCAAGGCTGCCGCGAAGAAAGCTTATGATGCGCTGGGAATAGAGGTTTACTCCCGGGTCGATGTGTTGTTAAATTCGTCAGGAAGTCCTTATGTTTTAGAAGCCAATACTATTCCCGGAATGACTGAAACCAGCCTTTTGCCGATGGCTGGGATCGAAGCGGGGTATTCCTTTGGTGATCTATGCGTAAGGATCTGCGAGCTTTCGCTCGTGGCCCGAACCTAGATTTCACCATGTTTCAACGTCGCACATCAAGTCGTACCAAAAAGTCGCGTCAGCGGATGCTTTCCCTGAAGGTCAGTTCCCCGAGGATTGTCTTCTTTGATTTCATCAAGATGGGAGGCAAGGCTGTGAAATTCGGCCTGCTGATTGGGGCGATGATTGGGGTGGGGGCTGCCCTCAATTTGGGTTGGGAGAAGTTATTCGTTGAGAATGAGGAGTTTACGATCAATGACCTGCCCTTGAAGACCTTCGATGGCAATGACCCGAGATTTCTGACTCATGGGAGGATGCTCGAGAAGACCGGGCTTGATCCCAGAGCGACAATTTTTGCGGTGGATACCGACGAGTTGGCGGGTTCGTTGGCTGAGTTGCCCGAATTGACGGCCGCCAAGGTGAGCCGACGGCTGCCCGGGACTTTGAAGATCGAGATTGAAGAGCGTCAGCCGGTGGCCTGGGTGGCCTGCCGTTCCCTGGGGATTCGTGAGCGAGATCGAGATCTCGGGCTCTTGTTGGACGAGAACGGGGTGCCTTTCCGGTGTGCCTCGGACCTGCTGTGGGAATTTGCCAGTGGGTTGCCGGTTCTTTTGACAGCCGAGGCTGAAGCCGGTCAGATTGTCGAAGGAGAGCCCGTGAGTCATCCCGGCATCAAGTATGCGCTCGATTTGATCAAACTTTCGACTGACAAGCTGGTGGGAATCGAGCGTCCCGCCTGGGTGGTGGTGAAGGATGAAATTACCCTTGAGATGCAGACGATGGGAGGGGTCCGGGCGACCTTGTCTTATTATGATCTCGAACGGCAGTTGTCGGATTTTTCAAAGTTGGTGTCGCATGCCCAAGCTCGAGGGAAGGAGCTGGGAGAAGTAAATCTCATTCCCCGGAGATTTGTTCCTGTGCAGTATCGGGGAAATCTTTAAGAATTCATCAATGGCACGCTCCAAAATTCACGTTGGTCTGGAAATTGGGTCCACCAAGACGGTGATGGTGGTCGCCGAGATTAAACCTGATGAGACCGCCAAAATCCTGGGTCTGGGAGAGACCCGCTCGGCCGGTGTGCGCAAGGGTGAGATTGCCGATTACAAGCAGGTCAGGGCTTGTGTCAAAGCGGCTTTGCTGGAGGCGGAGGATGTCAGTGATGTGGTGATCAAGAGTGTCTTTTTGTCGGTGACCGGCGCCCACATCAAGGGAGTCAATAATACGGGAACCTTCCGGCTTCCCGAAGATGAGCAGGAGGTCGACCGCAATCACCTCGAGGAGGTGAAGGAGATTGCCCGGGATATCGCCATTCCCAGCGATCACGTTTATCTTCATCATTTGGCCCGCCATTTTACCTTGGATGGACAGACCCATTCGACCGTGCCCTTTGGGCTGTTGGGGAGAACTCTGGAGGCTGACTACCATGTCGTTCACGGGATCCGCACCAGGATTCAGAACAGCATCAAGTGTGTGCGGGAAATTCCGCTGGATGTCGATGACGTGGTGTTTGCTCCGATTGCCTCGGCTCAGATCTGTCTGAACCGCGAGAGGAAGGAAGATGGAGCCTTGGTCATTGATATCGGTGGAGAGACCACCGATTACGTTCTGTATCTCGACGGTGCGATCGCAGCATCAGGTTGTGTCCCGGTGGGAGGAAACCACATCACGAATGATATTCACCTGGTGACCCATATTCCGTTTTCCAAGGCAGAGAAGGTCAAGATTGCCGAAGGGAATGCTTCCGATGATCCGGCCAGTTCGGTCGGGGTCATCAAGGTTGAGGACGAGAAGGGTTTTCCGCCCATCGAAATCAGCAGGCAGGTGCTTAATGACGTGATCTGTGGCCGGTTGGAGGAAGCGTTCGACCTCGTTTGTGACGGCCTTCCGGAAGGAGCCCTCAAGAAAATCGGGACCGGGGTGTTCCTGACGGGGGGAACCAGTCAAATGAGGGGCATTGGTGAGTTGGCCTGCGATGTTTTCGGACTTCCCGTTTACAAACCGGAGCAGCCGGATGTCAGCGGCGTTCATGCTTATTTCAAGGATCCCCAGTATGCCACAGCCTTGGGATTGATTCGGTATGCCCAGATTCTGGATGAAGAACGTCCCGGTGCGCGTGTCGGGAAGATGCGGGGATTGCTGAAGACTTTCTGGCCTTTTGGTTCATAACGAGAATGCACGCTGGACAATGTCAGCTTGTCGACTCAAAGAGGCGCTGATGAAGAAGACGTTTCCTTTGGTGTCGGAGAGACACCAGCCAGCGCGCTTGGTTGAACAGATCAAGGGCGAGGTCAAAAAGTATCTCAAGAGGGAACGAAGAAAGAAACTTCCCGAGGGCAACGACTATTGGGACTTTGATTGCCGGGCCGGCGAATCAGCCAGTGAATCGACGGCAATCCACGTGAAGGAACTCGGATCGGCCATTGAACTGGCTGCAAGCGAGGGGAAGGACTCCGTATATCTCGAAGTTATCGCGCGGCCGGTCCGCCGTGGCGGGCGGGGCCATTCGGAGTAGTGGTCAGGGGCGCGAGGCCTTCACCATTTCTCGTTGTTGCCGTAACGCGCCGGATCGAGCTTCTTGGACCAGACATTGAATTCGAGCCTCGTAAAGGCATTGAGGTCGAATTCGGCTTCGCCAAAGACTTGGGACGAGCCCTTGATCTTTCCATCCTCGATTTTGTCGAGACGGATTGTGATCGAGCCTCCTTCATGGAAGTGGGCGCGGATATCCTCGGCCCACATCTTGGGCTGTTCCTTGAGGTCGACTGTCTTGCCCTCCTCGTCGGTCTTGATATCGGCAAGATCGATCGAGCGCATTCTGTTCAGAGGGATCCGAACATCTCCGAAGACGGTCTCGACGTGAACGAAGGCTTCTTTGACGGCCTTGATCTTTCCGATCACGACATCCCCATTTGAAAGGGCGATCTTTTGGCCCTCGAGTTCTTCACCAAATTCATCATTGGCATCGTCTTTCTTCTCGTCGTCAGAGGAAAAAGGCAGAACACCATCCCACTGCGAGACTGAGATTTTTGAGAACTGGAGAGGAGCGGTCCGCCGGGGGACGAAGTGGAGCCATTCTCCCATTCCCTTGGTGTCGTCGGTTCCGGTCCAGGTGCCGATCAGCTTTTCGTTGATGTAAAACGCCGAGGTGCCATCGCGATCACGATCGAGATAAATCGAGAACTCGGCCTCCTGGGTTTCTCGCAGGCTGCGATCCAGTCCCTTGTTGAGGACGTCGTCCCGGGCGCCGGTTTCGGTGGAACGATACAGGCTCATGTAGGAACTCTGGATGTTGAGGTAGTATCCGGCCGAAGGATGGTTGGTGTCACCGTCATTCGAGAGAAAGAGAATCTTGAAATAAGGAGTTGTCTTCCATTTCGCGGTAAACTTGATCACCGAACGTTTTGGGAGGTCCACTTTGCGGGCGATACCGTATTGCTCCTTGGAGGTCATGGACCGGTTCCCGAAGGTCCAGTGGTCTTCGACATCGCCCGAGGAACAAACCCAGCCGTCGGGACCGTCGGGACCATTGAAGAAGCTGGGTGGTTTGGAATAAATGTCGAGAGAGGTCACCATGAGACGATCGAGCGTCAACTTGCCGGCGTAGTCCGTATCGAGAACGACTGATTTGTCATCGAGACTCAGAAGGCGGCCCCGGATGGTGTCCTTGGGAGGGGATTCATCGAAGCGGTCGTTGATGGTGGCCAAGGCGTAGTGGTCCGACTCTTTGACGATCGGCTTTCCATTCAGGGTCATTTCGAGGAGTTGCCCCGTTTTCAAGGTGGCTTCGCCATCCAGAGAGGGGGAGATGAAATTGAGTGCCTTCTGTTTTCCATCGGCCGATTTCGGGGATCCGGTGAGGACCGTTCTGTCGGCGAAGGTCAGAGTGGACTTCAGTTCGTCGGCCCAAAGGAGGCCAGGAAGGAGGAATGGAAAGATGAGGCGTTTCACGGGACCTGAGGAGATGGAGTTACTTGGCTGTGCCTTTGCTGATGGAGCTCATGATGCGCCGATCGAGGGTGATTTTGCCGAGCCACGGATGCGTGGCTTCGAGGTTTTCGCTTCCGAGTTTGATGTTGGAGATGGTCAGACCGCCGCCGGTGCGAAGGTCGAGTCGATACTCTCCGACTGATTCCGGAAGAGCGTCACTTTCGGCGAAATACATGACCGAGCAATTTTGGAGCGGAACGGAAATCGGCTGCTCGCTCTGGGGGGAGTTCACGACAAAAGGTTGTTGTTCGGCTTCCGGATCAAAGCTGATGATTTTGCCACTGAAGCGGTCGCCATCATCCACGGTGAGGGTGTCGGCTTCTTCACTGGCTCGAGGCTCGGAGCGGAACCTCTGGGTTTTGGTGTCCCATTTTTGGATGTGGATATTCTCAATCTGGGCGTCTCTCCGGCTGGAACTGAGACTTTCGAAGACGATATGGGTTCCCTCCGGCGGAGTGCCGGGATCAAAGCCGGGCGCGACCTCATCGCCGTTGATGGAGAGCTGAATCATGCGGTTCGAGCGATCTACTCTCAATTCCAGGTCGATGACCTGAGAGCTGATGTCCCGCAACCGTGATTCATAGGATGCGAGGGTCTTGTAGAGCAGTCGGCTTGCATCGTTGGGGTTGGGGGTGACTCTCTTGATCTGAATCCCTTGGCTGTTGATGTAAAGGAGATAGCTGTCGGTCCCGGCTTCACCAACCTTAGTGACGGAATTTGAACAGAGGTGGATGCGAAGGTTTGGAGAATTCTCCCAAGTGAATTTGGTGCTGAAGATGAAATTCTCGGGCAGGTCGAAGTCCTTGCCAATGGTTCCCCGATCCCGTGAGCTGAGCCGTCCCGAGGTGAGTTCCCATTCGTTATCGTTTCCTTCCCAACTTGATAAGTCGTTCGGGCCCCGGTAAATCGTCGTCTGAGGAGTGACCCCGAAGAAAATCGAGTCGATCTGTTCGCGGGGGACATCGAGGCGGCCTGCAAACCAGGTTTGAATACTGGCATGCGTATCGGTCAGAGCCACGATCTCTCCTGGAATGCTGTCGTTGTTGCGAAGATTGATGACCTGAGAGTTCTTGGGAATCTCACCGGTTTTGGTTTCTCCGAAGTTGAGCTTCTGCAGCTTTTCGTTGCGGACTTTGAGTGGGGAGTCGCTGTGAGGGCTTTTGACAGTGATGATTCCATCTGAAAGGGCGACGACTTCTCCGGTGAAAACATCTCCAGTTTTGAGAGTGACGACATCGCCGGCGCTCAGGCCAGAGGCTGCCAGAACAAGTCCGAGAGTGTGAACGAAGTTTCGCATGGATTGGCTGGAGCTGGGATTAGAGTTCGTCGAACCAGTCACTGATATCAGGTGATTCATCAAGGAGTCGGAGCATGGAGGCGCTCTTGAGATTGATTTTGAGCTCTCCAAGATAAGGCGAGGTTCCGCTGAGGGTATCGGCGGTCGAGGAGGTCGGATTCAGATAAATGAGACCAAAGGGTTGGAAGAGCACGGACGCCGGTTCCGTTTCCCATTCAAAGTCCTTTTCATCGGGGTCGGCCCGTCCTTCGGAGCTTAATTCGATTTTTGAGAGTTCCTTGAGAGGAACGACCACCTCGGCAAAGCTGCTCTTGAGATAAGCGTTGTCATTTTCGATCCGGTCAAGCTTTCCTGAGAACCGGTCGGTTCCGTTGGTGAGAAGGACGATGTCCCGTTCAGGATGTTCCATGCTCAGGGCGCTGTCCCGCACCCCGTTCCACGTGGTCACGACGATGTCGGAGATTTTGATCTGATTGCCGCTGCTGGAATTGAGGAAGCCGATGCCTCCACCTTTGGCGAGATAGCCGGCGGGGTCATTCCACTGGGAGGAATATTTGCCGTCGATGAAGAGCATGATGAGGTTTTTGTTCCGGTCGAAGCGGATTTCGATTTCGGTTTCTCCACTGGTGGGAAGAGCCACGCTGTTCCGGACCCCGGTGAGCCGACTGTGGATGGCGCGCCCTTCGTCGTTGAAAGTGCTCCGGTTGAGCGCCGGGTAACTGGAATAAATGTTGAGAACGTAGCTGGTGCCAAAGAAATCGGCGTAGTTGCTCTGACCGGATTTCATCCAGGAGATGGTCTGCAAGGGCTTGTTTTTGTGCAGGTCGGTCAGGGATTCGAATTCAAGAGGGGCTTTTTTCTCGTTCTCTTCTTCGGCTTCTTCGGCTTCTTCGGCTTCTTCGGCTTCTTCGGCTTCTTCATCGCCGGCAGCGTCGGCAGCCTCGTCGTCAGCAGCCGCTTCGAGAATGGGGCGGCTGAGATCGGCGTGCAGGGCGATGGCCAGATTCATCTGGGATTTGTAGCTTGCCTTGAAGCGGATTCGTCCGACGTCGGGAAGGTTGGCGTCGAAGACGAGCGGGGCCCGCTTGATGCTGTAGAAGGCGGCCCCCGAGTAGATCCAGGAGGGAATGACCTTCTTCTCTTCCTTGGGCTCTTCTGCTTCAGCCTCCGCTTTTTCGGCCTTCGGTTCTGGCTGATCCGGAGCCTCAACTTCCGCGCTTCGATAAGACAGCCTCATCCACCCGTTGCTGTTGAAGGGGCCGGCGTAGAGGAGCTCTCCTCCGTAAGGATTTGGGGAAATCGAGCGGATGCGATCCCGGGGAATGGTGAGCGAACCGACGACCGGGCTTTCGAGGGAAAGCTCGTCATCGACCATTGCGGTGATCTTACCGGGAATCCGGTCTCCACTGATCAAGGTGATGTAGGAAATATCATCTCCCAGTTGGGCGGCTTCGTGCCCATTGAAGATGATTTGGCGAATGGTATCGGTTCGCAGGAAGCGAATGGGTTTCTCGATGTCGGGTCGCTTCCAGAGCAAGCCGTCTTTCATTCCGGCGAATTCTCCATGCATGATGTCCCCGTTTTCAAAGCGAATGAGATCAGAGCCGGCGGGGTCCGAGGTCGGAACCATCGCGTTGTGATCGATTTCTTTGCCTTGATTCTGAGGCTGGCCAAAGCCACCGCCCCGGAATTGCAGGATTTCCGCCGGAGCGGCAGGAGCAAGAGCGAGGAAGGCAAGACCAAGCGTGAAGCGTGGAGAAATCATTTTTCGTAAATGGGTAGAAAGCGGTAGTTGAGTGCGAGGGAGAGAAGGGCTCCCGAAGTTGAGAAGGCGGTCCCGTGACGGCCGGGAAAGGAACCGTCGGGTCCTTGGGCGGCGGAGAGGAACCGAACGTTGAGAGCATCCCATTCCCGCCAGGCTTTTTCGTTGGAGTGGAAGAGCGCCTGGGCCATGTAGTATTCGAAATAGTAGGTGTAATGACGTTCCCGATGAGTCAGCTTCTTCGAAAGATACTTGGCGCTGGCTTTGAAGAGTTTGTCGTCATGTTTTTTGCCGAGCGCTTCGCAGAGAAGACCGATCGCGGTCAGGGTCGGGCGGTCTCCCATGGCTGACTGGTATCCGTATCCTCCATCGGCACCGCGACAGGACCTCATGTATTTGTGGGCCTTGGCGAAGGCGGCATCGGGGACGGAAATCCCGGCGTTTCGCGCGGCATAGAGAGCAACGAGTTGGCATCCGGCCACCGAAGTGTCGGCGGTGATGTCGTCCGGGCTGTAGCGCCATCCGCCACGGGGATTTCTTTTTTGGGCTGTCAGGATGAGCTCCACTGCTTTTTTCAGGGCAGGGGCGATCTTTTCATTGCGATACATTCCGTAACACTCGGCGAGAGCCAGTGTGGCGAACCCATGACTATACATCGAGGAGCCCATGTAACCGTTGGCTTCCTTTTGGGATTTCAGGATATAGTCAATCGAGCGCTCGATATTCTTGGCGTAGGGGCCGTGGTTGGGATCCTCGCCATGAGCCAGGAAAGCCATCACGGCGAGACCGACCACGCCGGCTTCAGATCCTGATCCACCTTCCCAGTATCCATCTTCGTTCTGGCTGGTGGCCAGGAAGCGGAGACCCTTGGTGTAGATGCTTTCCACCGCTGCGGGAATCGGGTCTTCCTGACGGCGGGGGATGGTCTGACTGAGAGAGGAGGCGGTCAGCGACAGGGCGAGGATGGCGGAGATGAATCTCATGGGTTTGCGGAAAGATCCCCGCCCCTCCGGAAGAGAGGCGGGGGAGGTTGAATGGGGTGGATCATTCAAGGAGCGATCCAGAGGTTGGGGTTATTTGTTCTTTTGAACTTTGTTGTAGCCCTCGAGGGCTTTCTGGAATTCGGGCGGAAGGCTGGTTCCGGATTTCCCTGCGGCGCGCGGAACGCGACGCTCGCCTTTGGTCTTATTACTGGGACCAATCTCGGCATCATTCGCAGAGTCGGAGTCGGCTTTCTTTTCGCCGGGTCCGCCCTGTTCCGAAGGCTTGTCCTGGGCTTGTTCGCCCTTGCCCATCATTTGCTGCATCATTTCAAGCATGGCACCCATGCTTTGTTGACTACTCTGTCAACTGCCGCTGGACTGTCATTTGGACTTTTCCTTGGCAGCCTCGTAGATCGTCTCGATGATCTCGGTCTGGATGGCGATGGTGTCGCCACCAGTGTTACCGTCTTCGAGGCGGTCGGTGGTTTCTCCCATCAGGGATTCCACCTTGTTGAGCAGCTCAATGACTTTCGGGTTGGTTTGTTCATCGATCAATTCCGAGGCGTTGGCGGCCTGCTTGTCCTGATCGATGGCGGCTTTTTCCGAGCCTTCCCGATGGGTGTCGAGAGCCTCGGCTTTTTCAGCTTCGGTTGGTTTGGCCTCCGCAGCGGACTTTTCCTTCGTGGGCTCGGCAAAGCCGGTCACGAGGAAGCCCGCAAAGGCGAGGGCTGTCAGTAGGGTCTGTTTCATCGTTTTATTCTTTTTGTGAGTTATTCGGGCTTGGGGAGGGGAACGTCCTTGCTCAATTCCATGGAGCGAAGGAGTTGTTCGAGGGAGCGGGTGCGTCCGCGGATATCCTGCTCGGCCTGCACCATCCGCATGACCTTGAGCATGAATTCGAAATCTTTCTCTTCCTGACTCCCGCCGCCGCCTCCTTCTCCGCCGCCGCCTTCATCATTCTGAGCGTCTTCGAGAATCTTGGCCCACTCCTTGAGCTTGTTGCTCATGTGCTTGGCCATGCGGGTCGAGTTGAAGCTTTGGTTGTCGGCAATCAGGCGACGGAGTTTCTCCAGTTTGACATCAATGAGGAAGCCTTCCATGGCTTGATGCACCTCCTTGTGCTTGGGCTTTTTGGTTCTGGCGTAGAACCGGCCGAGATCTTCCTGGATCCAGCGGATGTCACCGGCGGTGCGCTTCTGCTGGTTGATCAGGCTGTCGAGCAGGCGCTGGTGGACCGGGTCCATGTTGTCGCTTTCAGGAGTGGCTCCGAGGAGTGAAAACTGTTCGTCGCTGGAGGAACCTTCGAAGGCGCCGATCATGGCGGCGGCAATGCCATCCTCTTCCGAGGCTGCGCGCTTCAGTCGCACCACGAAGGTGGAGGCTTCGAAGTTCTCGTTGGCCTGATTGGCCTTCTCGACGGTCTCCTTCATCTTCTTGACCGCTTCCTTTTGCTTTTCGATGGCCTCCTTGAGGTCTTGCTCGGTCTTTTCAGGAGTGGACTTCTGATTTTGGGCGTCGTTGAGCTTCTGCTCGATTTCCGGCATGTCCTGCTCGCCCAGTTCCTTCATGTTCTGCATGGCGTCGGCCATCTCCTTCATCGTCTTGTCGTCGAGATTTCCGTTGCGAGCGGCATCCTTGAAGATCTCTTCCATCTTCTTGGCGATGTCCTTCATCTTCTCGGCATTTTCAGCCTCGGCCTTTTCGCTTTCGGCAAGCTTCTTCTGGGTCTCTTCGCCCTGAAGTTCCTCGGCATCGTTCGACTTGTCGAGACGCTCGTTGTTATCCAGGTTGGCCTGCTCCTTGGCTGCCACACCCTCGAGTTCGTTGATCAATCGGTCGAATTCGGCCTTCACGATCTGGGCGTGTTCTTCGCGAGTCAGGATGTAGATTACGATGGGTTCGGAGTAAACCCGTCCCCGTCCCGGCTTGTAGTCTTCGGCGTAGGCAGAAAGGAGAAGTTTCTGCGGGGGGATCCCGTGGGTCTGTGGCGAAAAAATGACCTCTTCGGAGAGGATGGTATCCGACGGTATGCCTTTCTTGAGGAGCATTTCTCCTTTGGCCGGCTCCTGATCGGTGGGTTGGGTGAATTCGCCTCTCCACTCGATCCCGATCGACTTGAGACCGAAGTCATCTTCATTCAGAACCTCGAAAGTGATGGTCTCTTCGGCAAGGATGATGACATTCCGCTCAACACCCTGAAGGTAGGAGAATGGAGCCATGTCGGACGTGGTGGCGATCTTGAGATCAAAGGAGGTGTCGCCATCGAGATTCTTGACGTCTTTCCAGGTGAAGGGAATTTCCGCCCGGAACCGATCGAGCGTGATCGGCTCGGTGGTCAAGGTGTTACCGGCCACCGACATTTTGAGATCCCTCGGCTCGGGAAGGGGAGCGGGGGCTTCGGTCGTGAGGGTATCGCCTTCTTCGATGGGAGTGTCGGGATCGATGAGTTCAGGGGAGTCGTCTTCAGGCAGAAGCTGCTCCTCCTCTTCGCGGGGAAGTGAGGTCATGCGGGCTTTTCCGCTGGTGAGTTCCCGATCAAAGGTTCCTTTGAATACTACGGAGCTGCCTTCAAGGGCCGTCAGCGAGCCGGTGCGGACGTCGACGGTTCGTGGATCGAGTTGAAGATAGTCTGGAAGGCGGACGTCAGCTTCGAATCCGAGGACCACCGGTCTGGTTTCGGGTTCGACCCGGATGCTGGAGGTGGCATCGCCGGCCTTGAAGGAGAGTTGGTTTTGTTCCTGTTGGCCGGTGAAGGTGAAGCGATAGACGCCGTCTTCACCGATTTCGGCGGTGATCCAATCCTGATCGCCGTATTTGGCTTGCGCGACGGCGGGACGATCATCGGTGTCTTCGGAAAGCGGGAGGCTGAAGGTGAATGGTTCGTCGTAGGGGACGACCATCGGATTTGGAATCTTTGAGGTGTCGAACTGAGTGAAGGTGTAGTGTTCGGTTTTCGAGAAAGGGAGGAGCCAGCGCTTGAAGGCATTTCCTCCGGCCTTGGGGGCAATCGAGACACCCAAGGCGATGACGGCGAATCCCATGGCAACGGCGATCGCCAGTTTCTTGTGGCGGGAATTCGGGAGGGCGTCGCCCATATCCCTTTTGGCAGCTTGGGCGGCGACATGGGCCATGGCAGCGGCCCGGAGCTCTGGGGAAAGGGCTTCGCGCGTTTCCTTCTGGTCCTGAAGTTCGATGATGCCGAGCAGGCGGTCTCCGAGCTTGGGGAATTTCTTGGCAATGAGTCTGGCAATCTGATCCTCGCGCTTGTGACCAAAGACCCACCGGCGGATCCAGAGAGGGGCGAAAATGGCGGAAAGTGACGTTCCGGCCAGTAGAATCACGAATCGTGAGGTTGCCGGGATGGGAAAGGCCCGTTCGAGGAGGAAAACAAGGAGATAAGACACGACTAGACCGAAGATTCCGGCGAGGACGGCTTCAGTGACCTTGATCCTCCAGAGGTGGCTTTGGAATTCAGCCAACTGCTTACGCAATTCCTCTGGAATGGGTGTTTTTGTGGTGGAAGATGGTTGATCAGGCATCGGTAGCTTTCAGCAAGGGAGATCGCTATCTGAGAGTGTCAGACAAAACAGTATGGTGCCAGCGGGAATTTTCGCTTTTGTTTATTAGTAAACGTCACAAAGGGCTTCATTTTGTGAGCTTTTTTCGCTGGTGAGGAACCCTTCTAATTGGTAAAGATTTCTTAACCTTTAACCTGCCATGATTAAATACGAAAGAAATCGTCAACAAACTATCCCAGAAAGTTCGGTCAAAATTGTCGGTTTGGGCGGCGCGGGGGCCAATATGTTGGATCGAGTGGCCCTCGATGGCATCGAAGGAGCCGAATTGTTGTCGTTGAATACGGATGTCAGAACTCTATCGAGTTCAGTGGCCGGGGAGAAGGTCCAGCTGGGTCGCAATCTGACCAAAGGGCTCGGAGCGGGAGGTGATCCGGAACTTGGTGAGAGGGCGGTGCTGGAGTCGGAGGATGAAGTTCGGGACGCCCTTCGCGATCGTAAGATTGTCTTTCTTTGCGTGGGACTGGGAGGAGGAACAGGGTCCGGAGCGGCTCCCATTGTGGTGCGATTGGCCAGGGAGGCCGGAGCGTTCGTGGTGGTCTTCGCGACCATGCCATTTGCCTTTGAAGGACAGCGCCGGAGGGTTCAGGCGGAGGAATCGTTGAATCAGTTGGCGGTCCTGGCCAATGCCCTGGTCACGTTCGACAATGGCCGCATGGGCGAGTTGGTTCTGCCCAAGCAGGGGGTGCACGAGGCCTTTTCGGCCGCCGACCGGATGATTTCCGACAGTATCACCGCCGTGGCCCGCTTGGTTCTGCGTCCCGGATTAATCAACGTGGGACTCGACGAGTTAATGTCCGCTCTCAAGACCAATCGTTCCCGCTGCCTCTTTGGTTCGGGGATTGGCAAGGGCGAAAACCGGGCCCAGACCGCTCTCAAGGCTGCGCTGGAAAGCCCTCTTCTCGATCGTGGCTCCTTGCTGGCCGATGCCACTACGGTGTTGGTTCATGTTTGCGGGGGAGAGGATATGACGCTTTTCGAGGTGGAGCTGTTGATGGAGGGGCTGACCAAGCACATTCCCGATGATGCTCATCTCTTGTTCGGGGCCGCGACGGATGAGGCCATGGCCAAGTCTCTCAGCGTGACCATCATTAGTGCGCTGCCAGAAGAACGATTGCAGTCCGTTCCCATTTTTGCCGAGCCGGAGGAGGCCGAAGTGATCGAAATCGAAGGTCTCGAGGAGGAACTCGCCGATGAACAGGTCGAAGAGCCTGTGGCGGAGGAAGAGGTGGACGTCGAAGAGGAGGTCTCTGAAAAGGAGGAAGCTCCCGATGATGAGGACTTTGCAACTCCCGAGCTCAAAGTCGTCGAGGACGAGGATCTTGAAGAGGAAGAAGAGTCCGAGCCCGAATCCGAATCAGATTCCGAAGAGGATTTTGCGATGGAGGTCGAGCAGGAGGAGGAAGAACTGAACGAAGAGGATATCGAGTTGCCCCTTGCCACCAAGCTGCCGGAGAAACGATCAAAGAGTGATCAAGGTGAGCTTTCCTTGGAAGGGGGGCCACGTGGCCGCTTTGATGGTGAGAAACCCAATTTGGTCAAGGGAGAGGATCTCGACGTTCCTCCCTACTTGCGCCGAAAGGGGCGCCGCCGCTAGCAGTGAACGACTATCGATCTTGCAGTCGGGTGGGATTCCGACTTCATTCCGGCCGTGCAGGTGTATTCCAGTTTGTCCGATCTTGCCGGTCATGAATCCGGTTTTGGATTGGCGCTGGGAGTGTTCGATGGGGTTCATCTGGGGCATCAGGTTGTGATTGATGCCGCCCGGGGGGCAGGCAGGACCGGAGTGCTGACCTTTGATCCTCATCCGGTGCGCGTTCTGGCACCTGATCGGGCTCCCCAGAGAATCCTTTCCAATCTCGAACACAAGAAGAGGATTCTTGAGTCCCTCGGGGTGGACTTTCTGGTGGTGATCGAGTTCACGAAGGAATTTGCCGGTCGAAAGGCGGAGGACTTCGGACGCGAGCTTCTGTGCAGCGGGGTGAGCAAGTTATCGGCGGGCGAAGACTGGAGTTTTGGGAGGGGTCGAGAAGGAACCATGGTGACGTTGAAAGAGTGGGGTGAGGAGGCCGGCGTGGAAGTAATCGCGATTTCTCCTGTAGAAGCCGAAAGCGAGCGGATCAGCAGCACCCGAATTCGTGAGTGCCTCAAAAATAACAATCTCGAAGGGGCTTCCAGGCTCTTGGGGAGGCCCTATTCGGTCTTTGGTGGGGTGGTGAAGGGCAGACAGTTGGGGAGGACGATTGGATTTCCCACCGCCAACGTCCCGGTCGCGGGTGAGCAGCTTCCCCCGAATGGAGTTTATCGGGTCGAAGGTAATGGCATTCCCGGGGTGGCCAACGTGGGAACCCGTCCAACTGTCGACGACTCGAATCGTCGCTCACTTGAGGTTCATCTCTTTTCCGACGAGGTCCCCAATTCCTATGGTTGGGGCTTGGAAGTGGCTTTTTTGTCGAAGATTCGCGAAGAGAAAAAATTCGACTCCGTGGAATCGTTGAAAGCGCAGATTGCCAGAGATGTGGCTCATGCCCGGAATGAATCCGGAGCATCTTGAGGGCAATGTTGTCGCACAAATTGGGTTTGCAATTTTCCAGAACCGCGCATAAGGCAACCGCCTCGCGACAGGCGGGACAACTGACATGGAAAAGAAAAGTGATTTCGGACTGATTGGTTTGGCCGTGATGGGGCAGAACCTGGTGCTCAACGTGGAAAGCCGTGGCTTCCAGGTTTCTGTTTACAACCGGACGACGGCGACGATGACCAAGTTCATCGAAGAGAATCCCGACAAGCAACTCGTTGGTTGTGAGTCCCTCGAAGAGTTTGTCGAATCGCTGGCGGTGCCCCGCAAGATCCAGATCATGGTGCAGGCCGGTGGACCGGTGGACGCAGTCATTCACTCGCTCATGCCTCTTCTCGATCCCGGTGACATCATCATCGACGGAGGAAACTCCCTCTACACTGACACTGAGCGCCGAGACCAGTATGTGGGCGAAGCCGGTTTCCGTTTCATTGGCGCCGGAGTGTCCGGTGGGGAAGAAGGCGCTCTCAAAGGCCCTTCCATCATGCCTGGTGGTCCCGAGTCGACCTGGGAGGTAATGAAGCCGATTTTCGAAAGCATTTCGGCCAAGGTCGATGGCGAACCATGTGTCGTTCACATCGGGGAAGGTGGCGCGGGTCACTTCGTCAAGATGGTGCACAATGGCATCGAATACGGCGACATGCAGTTGATCTGCGAAGCCTACAATATTTTCAAAGCCGCTGGTTTCTCGAATGCTGAGCTGGCCGACATTTTCGCCGACTGGAATGCCGGTGATCTTGAGTCTTTCCTGATCGAAATCACCGCCAACATCTTCAAGCAAAAGGATCCCGAAACCGGTCAGGACATCGTTGACCTGATTGTCGACAAGGCCGGCCAAAAGGGAACCGGACGTTGGACCGTGATGGGTTCGGTCGAGCAGGCCGTGCCATTTTCAACCATCGCTGGATCGGTCGAAGCCCGGATTCTTTCCTCAATGCGTGATCAGCGCAAAGTGGCCAGCGGAATTCTCGAAGGACCCAGCAACTGGGATTTTGAACTCGAGATGAGCAAGGAGGATTTGGTGAAGAAGGTGCGCAATGCCCTCTACGCTTCCAAGATTGTTTCCTACGCTCAGGGTCTTGACCTGATTACCAAGGTGGGAGTGGACAAAGGCTGGAATCTTCAACTCGGCGAGATCGCCAAGATCTGGCGTGGCGGTTGCATCATTCGCGCCCAATTCCTCAACCGCATCACCGAGGCTTATCAGAGCGATACTCCTCCGACCAACCTCATGCTCTCGCCATTCTTCACCAAAATTCTCAACGACGGTCAAAAAGACTGGCGCGAAGTGGTGGCACTGGCTGCGGTCAACGGAATCCCTGTTCCCAGCTTCGGGGGATCGCTCGCTTACTACGACGCCTACCGTGCCGAACGCCTTCCGGCCAACCTCCTGCAGGCCCAGCGTGACTTCTTCGGGGCCCACACTTACGAGCGTCTCGACAAGCCTGAAGGTGAGTTCTTTCACACCGAGGACTGGCCTGACCTCATCGGCTAGATTGATTCTAACAACAAGGTTTCAAACGGCACTTCCAAATGGAGGTGCCGTTTTTTTGTTCCAAGAAAAGGTCCGGCTGATGAGTTGTTAGAGTGATGAAGGTCAGGGTGAAACTCAAACAAAGAGATGTTTTGATTTGTGTCCTTCTCGGCCTGATTGTCGTTTGCTTGTTCAGCGAGTTGAACCGGCTCAACGGAAAGAGTGAATGTTTGCTTTGTGAATCGAGACGTCCCTATCAGGGATTCGAAGGCTTCTCCCTGGGCTATGGCTGGCGGAGCCAAAAATCCGGAGTCATAGAAGAGAATCGCTTTTTGTTAGATTTTCCAGAGTATGATTGTGATCACGAATGGATCGACTGGGTGTGTCGGCGGTCAGTTCTCTGGGAAAGTCCAATCGTTGACGCTCCTTACTATGATGGCGCCGGATACTGGAGAAGTAGATCGGCAATCGTGGCGAGATACGGATCAGATGAAGAGTTTCGGACCGGTGTGAAGAGGTTGTTGTCCAAAGGGATTCTGTCACAAGAACGGCTCCTGGAGCTTGCGGGCTTCCATTGCATGGATGGTGGAACTTGTCAGATGAGTTGGGATGATGAAGGAGAAAGGTCGTTGCTGAAATTGATCGAAAAGGTGTAATTGTTCTCAACGCCGTGTGGACAAAATGGAAAAGTGTCCGGGATTGTTTGGAATCCTTGAATAATCAAAGAAGTCTGGCATGCTGCCGCGGTGAAAGAAAGTTATGCGGCAGCAATGCCAGACGCACTGTTTGAGTGCCTAAAAAAATTAACTTAACTCCCGGCGGAAGTCAGCAACT
>JBMHCW010000012.1:0-43920 GCA_049889715.1 Akkermansiaceae bacterium
ACCATGCCTGATCCTCTTTCTGCGACCGCCAAGGCGCTCAGTCTCGATACTTACAAGCGGCATATCTTCCTCTGCGCCACTCCAACCGAGGCCAAGTGCTGTGACCCGGTCGAGGGGATGAAATCGTGGCAATTTCTCAAAAACCGGCTCAAGGAACTCAAACTCTGCGGCCCGCAGAGCCTTGTCCACCGTAGCAAAGCCGATTGTCTCCGCATCTGCCTGCAAGGGCCCGTCGTCGTGGTCTACCCCGATGCCATCTGGTATCACTCCTGCACTCCCGAGAACCTCGAGCGCATCATTCAGGAGCACCTAATCAACGGCAATCCCGTCGACGATCTCCGCATCACCACCGGAATCGACTCCCAAACAAGCCCGTCTTGAGCCCCGCCATCGAAGCCGTCATCTGCCGTCTCACCCAGGGAATCTTCATAGCCACTGGAAAGGCCAGGTCCCGGGCTACACCGAGCGGAACGAGATCCGATTGAAAGAACGGCGTGGTCCAGCGGGTCGCCCATTGATAAACCCGCAGGTGCGCCTTGCGGAGTTTCGAGCACTCCGCCAACGCCATCTCCAACGGTTGGCGTTCCAGGCACTGGCAAAGGACCGCCGCATCGACCAGCGCCAGATTCACCCCTTGCCCCAGCTGGGGGCTCAAGGCATGAGCGGCATCACCGAGCAAAGCCACCCGTTCCCCATGCCATTGCTTTATCCGCACGTCGTGGTAACCGGCATGCTGAAGTTGCTGCACTGATTCGATCTGATTCACAAACTCTCGGCTTGCGGGACCAAGCCAAGCACCTGCTTCTTCCAATTGGAAAGATCAGGAATCTCATCAGCCATTCTGACACTCCAGAAGAGGCTCAAGAGATCATCATCGGTTCCCGTTGGCAGAAATCCGCAAAGCTCCCTCGTTGATCCCACACATTGCCAGAGCTGATCTCTCTCAAACTCGTCAGTTCTCCTCCCCACGAACCAAAGCGCTCCCCACGGGTAGCGATCGACCCGGCACTTGATCCCCGCTTGATCGCGAAGCGAGGAACGGGCCCCGTCGCAAATCAGAACCAAATCAAACGGGCCCTCTTTTTTCCCTGCTCCATCCTCAAGAAAGCGGGCCTGTCCCTTCAGGCTCATCGACTTGATCTCTCTCCCCCATTGAACCTCAACACCTTCATTCGCAAGCTTCGACAGAAGAACGCGAAGCAACGATGACCGGTGAGTGCCCAAGCCGAACAAACCATCGTCCAAGTCCGCATAGCTCAGGTCGAGGAGAACCCGTCCCGAACGGGTCCGGCAATAGAGGGCATCGATTTTCTCAGTTATCGCCAGCACGTCCTTCTCCACACCCAGCTCCCTGAGAACGGAAAGGCCGGTCGGCTGCAACAAGAACCCCGCGCCCACCGCCTCCTCCGCTGGGGCTCGCTCAAACAAAGTCACTTTGTGACCCGCCCGTGCCAGAAAAATCCCCGCCGCAGGCCCTGCCGTTCCTGTCCCCACAATTGCTACACAAAGCGGCATGGCCAACTATCCCAAAATCAACTAGCCTGACAACCTTCGGGGTTCGAAAGATAGCTTCACTTGGACAAACCCGTATCTACTGCTTACCGACTTTGAAACCGCCTCTGACAAAATGTCTCGCGATCCTGTTCTCAGGAGCAGCACTCTCCCCGTCTCTTTCGGCAGAACCCTCCAAAGGTGAGAAGCTCTTCGCCCTCAAGGTCCAACCTCTCTTTGCCGAAAAGTGCCTCGCCTGTCATGGAGCGAAGGGAAAGAAAATCAAAGGTGGATTCGACATGCGGACCCGCGAGTCATTGCTCGCCGGCGGTGACGAATTCGAGGACAAGGTCGTCATTCCCGGCAAGGGCGAAGAGAGCTACCTCTATCGACTCACCACCCGCACCGAAGAAGACTACGAGATGCCTCCCAAGGAGGCAGACAAGCTGAGCGAAGAAGAAACCTGGTGGATCAGGGATTGGATCAATGCCGGGGCTCCTTGGCCCAATGAGCAGAAGATCGTCGAAATCCAAACCACCTATGCCGAAGGCGAACAGGTAGTCACTTCGAAGGCCCTCGACGACAATTGGCAAAACCGCCGTTACGAATCAGAGAAACTCTGGTCTTATCGCCCGCTCAAAGTTTCCAACGTTCCGCAGGGCTCACATCCGGTGGACTATTTCATCGATCGTTCTCTGAACTCCAAGAAACTCTCTCCTGCTCCCAAGGCTGCTCCAAAGGAGTTGATCCGTCGCCTCACCTTCGGACTCACCGGCCTCCCGCCGACTCCCGACCAAGCTTCTCGATTCGAGTCTGCCTACCCCAGGGATCCGGGCAAAGCGATCGAGACGATCGCCGGTCAATTGATGGCCACGCCCCAGTATGGCGAACACTTCGGCCTGCGGTGGCTCGATGTTTCCCGCTACGCCGATTCCGCCGGCTTCGCCAACGACTACTATCGCCCCCACGCCTGGCGCTATCGCGACTATGTCGTCCGCAGCTTCAATCAGGACAAGCCCTTCGATCAGTTCGTGCGTGAACAGATCGCGGGTGACGAACTTGAAAGCAAAAGCCCCGAATCCCTCATCGCGACCGGCTTCCTTCGTATGGGCCCTTGGGAACAAACTGCCATGTCGGTCTTTGCCGAGACCCGGCAGTTCTGGCTCGATGACGTCACCGATACCGTCGGCCAGGCCTTTCTCGCCCACCCCATGCAGTGTGCCAAATGCCACGACCACAAATTTGATCCCGTGCCCACCCGCGACTACTACCGCATGATGGCCGTCTTCTCGACCACTCAACCGGTGGAAGCGGACGTCCCTTTTCAAAAGAACGAAAACAAAAATCAATTCGCCCAACGCGATCAGGCCATAAAGGACAAACGCGCCAAGACCAGGAACGGTCGTCACGAAGCCGTAGTCGCTGATTGCACCAAGCCCTGGACTCATGGCGTCTATACCGGGAAGACCATTCAGCGGAAGAACGTCGCCGGCCGGATCAAACCCACAAACAGACCCTGGGCAGGTGGGATTCTTGAACAAGATACCATCCTCACCGGCGGCAGCATTTACGCCCGTGGCGAACCCGTCCAACCCGGCGCCCTCAGTGCCGCCGAGTCACTTGGTGGAATGAACCCCAAACCATTCCCAAAGGGTCAGGACAAACGCCGCCTCGCTTTGGCGAATTGGATCACCGACGCAAAGAATCCACTCACCGCACGCGTCATCGTCAACCGCATCTGGTCATGGCACTTCGGAAAGGGCCTGGCCGGAAATCCCAACAACTTCGGCGGCACCGGATTGGCACCCACCCACCCCGAGCTCCTCGACTACCTTGCCGGCTGGTTCATTGAGAACGGTTGGTCCATCAAGAAACTCAACCAATTGATCGTCACTTCGCAGGCTTATCAACGAAGCTCGCGTCATCCCGATCTTAAAACGCTCGAGAAGCTCGACCACGGCCACAAACTCTACGCCACCTTCCAGCCTCGCCGCCTCACCGCCGAAGAACTTCGCGACGCCATGCTCGCCGTCAGCGGCGAACTCAATCCCGAAGTCGGAGGACTTCCCGCCCGCCCCGACATCAATTGGGAAGTCGCAACCCAGCCCCTGCTCATCATGGGAGGCATCGCTTCGGTCTACCAACCCGATCCCCTTCCGGAACAACGAAATCGACGCAGCCTGTATGCCGAAAAATTGCGAAACCTTCGCGACCCTTTCTTCGAGGCCTTCAACCAGCCCGGTTCAAGCAACTCTTGCGAAGCCCGGGAGACGTCAACCGTTGCCCCTCAAGCTCTGACCTTGATGAACACCGGGGAGATGCAAGACCGTGCTCTCGCCTTCGCCCATCGACTGGTTTCGAAGGGAGGATCCGATCCCCAGGTCATCGACCAGGCCTTCCGGTTGGCCCTCGGTCGATTGCCTTCGAAAACAGAACGCCAGACTTTCCTCGACGAATGGACGGAGGTCACCAAGGAAGAAGCAAAGATCAAACCGAAAAAGAAGGAATTCCCTACCTCGATCAAACGGATTGTTCGTGAGGAAAAAACCGGCGAGCTTAAAACCATCACCGACCAGCTTCCCATCTACAAAACCTACAAACACGATCTCCAACGTAGCGAAACCGACGCCCGCACCCGTGGGCTATCACACCTCTGCCTTATCCTTTTCAACCTCAATGAATTCTCTTACCTCGACTAATCCCGCCATGCGCCGGATCATTCCTCTCTTATTGGTCACTCTGACAAGCCAGGTCACCTCGGCGGCCTTGAAGGTTCCCAACATCTTCAGCGACCACATGGTTCTTCAATGCGACAAGCCGGTTCGTGTCTGGGGATGGGTAGACACGGATGAAAAGGTCACCGTTCAATTCGGCGGACAAACCAAAACCGCTTCGACGGGGACCGACGGAAAGTGGCTCGTCACTCTCAATGCCATGCCCCCCAATGCGACAGGGCAGGAATTGAAAATCAGCTCCGGACAGGAGACGAAAAGCTATCAAGACGTCCTCATCGGTGAGGTCTGGATCTGCGGTGGCCAGAGCAATATGGAATGGCGGCTTCGAGGCTCAAGAGACGCCGATCTTGAAATCCCTTCAGCCCGATATCCCGGCATTCGTTTCATCCGAATCGAACCGGAGGGAATCCCCGAGCCAAGAACTGATTTCCCCGCCAACGAGAACAGCGGAATCTGGCGCGTTTGTTCTCCGGAAACCATCGGCGACTGCTCAGGCGTGGCCTACTTCTTCGGTCAGCGTCTCCATCGACGACTGGATGTTCCGGTCGGATTGATCAATGCCGCCTGGGGTGGTACGATGGCCCAACATTGGGTTAGTCGCGGAACACTGGAGACCCTCCCCCTCGCCAAACGCGACCTGAATGCCTACGAGGAGAAGTGTCGGGTCTGGCAGGAAGGCGGGGCCGAAGAAGGCGCTCAAAAACGTTTCGAAGCCGATCTCAAGAAATGGGAAACCCTCGCCGAAAAGGCCAAAGCTGACGGAGAGAAGCCCCCGGGAGGAAAGCCCAATCTCCGCAACTATGCCAACCCCGCCCAAGGCCGGATTCCCGCCGGAGCCTTCAACGCGATGATCGCTCCTCTTTCAGGACTCACCATTCGCGGCGCCCTCTTTTACCAAGGCGAAAACAATTCCTTCGGAGATGCCTGGATTCCTTTCCGGGAAACCTTCCCCGCTGTCATCTCCGATTGGCGGAAGCTTTTTCAGGACGATGAACTTCCCTTCGGGATCATCCAGATTGCCGGATGGAGCACTCGCCGGTCGATGACTTACGACATGAATCATCACACCAATGTCGTTCGCGAACAGCAATTCCTCACTTGGCGCAAGACTCCAAAAACCGGTCTCATCGTTTCATTCGATGCCAATAGCAACGACTCGATTCATCCCGGAAGGAAGTATCCGGTTGGAGATCGCTCGGCTCGCTGGGCCCTTTCGACGGTCTACGAAATCACCGATGCCACCCGCAAAGACCAACCTCTCCAGTGGCACGGGCCGATCTACAAATCGATGCAGAAGAAGGATCAAAAGATCCTCATCGAATTCGAAGAGGACGGCTCGTCCGGACTCCGCTTCGATCAAACCGACGCCCGCGGATTTTACATCGCCGGAGCGGACAAGGTGTTCCACAACGCCGACGCAAGAGTGGTCGGAGGTCGGGGCCGGCCCACTCTCGTGGAAGTCTGGAGCGATGCTGTCACCGAACCGGTCGCGGTGCGATACGCTTGGTCCAACCTCCCGCTCGGCACCTTGATGAATGGCAAGGAACTTCCTGCCTACCCCTTCCGCACCGATACCTGGTCTCTCAAACCGCACTACGGGGAAGACCATTATTTCGTCGATCCCTCAAAAAAAGAAACTCCGTAAGTCCGAAATTATGGCCCACCACTTTCACGCCCAACCCACCCGACGCGAAGCCCTCTACGGACTGGGAGCCGGACTTGGCTCGGTGGCTTTCACCTCCCTTCTCCAAGGAGCAAACTCTCAAGTCGTTCATCACCCGGCCAAGGCCAAGAACTGCATCTTCCTCATGATGGAAGGCGGCCCTTCCCATATCGACACCTTCGACCCCAAGCCCGAGCTCGCCAAGCGGCACTTGAAGAAGTTCAAACGCAGCGGCGAGATGGAGTCCGCGATGTCTTCGGGCGAACGTTACTACGTCAAGAGCCCCTTCGAATTCATCAAGGCTGGCCAGAGCGGAGCCGACATTTCCAAACAATGGGTCCACCTCCAGCACATGGTCGATGAGATGTGCTTCTATCGCGGTGCCCAGGTTGACTCGGTGAACCACCCCACTGCCTGTTACCAACTCAACACCGGCAATCGCTTCGGCGGCGATCCCGGCATCGGGGCCTGGGTCACTTACGGCCTCGGCACTGAAAACAAGAACCTTCCCGGCTTCGTTGTTCTCCCCCGCGCTTCTTATCCGCAAGGTGGAGCCGGAAATTGGTCCAACGGCTTCCTGCCTGCCGACTATCAAGGCACCCCCCTTCGACCCAAGGGCAGCCCGATTCTCGACCTGAAGCGTCCTGCGGATATGAGCGCGGAACGACAGCGCGCCAACCTCGACTTACTGGCCAAACTCAACAAGGAGCACCTCGCTGCCCGCCCAAATCGAAGCGACCTCAGCGCCCGCATGGCCTCCTACGAGCTCGCCTATCGCATGCAAAGCGAAGTACCTGACCTCATCGATCTTAAATCTGAAAAGCAGGCCACGCTCGATGCCTATGGCGTTGGAGAAACCGAGACCGATGACTTCGGACGCAAGTGCCTTCTGGCCCGTCGATTGGTCGAGAAAGGTGTCCGATTCGTGCAAGCTTACGCTGGCAACTGGGACAGCCACGACTACATCGAACGCGCTCACGGATCACTGATCCGCTCGGTCGATAAACCCATCGCCGCTCTTCTCAAGGATCTCAAACAGCGGGGCATGCTGGACGAAACACTCGTAGTCTGGTGTGGGGAATTCGGACGCACACCCGATAATGGACTTCGTGGCGGAGGCACCGCTTACGGACGCGACCACAATCCCAAAGCCATGACAATGTGGTTTGCCGGGGGCGGAACCAAAGCGGGACACACCATCGGAGCCACTGACGAACTGGGAGCCGAAGCCGTCGATTGTGTTCACCACATTCGCGACGTCCATTGCACCATCCTCCACCTCCTTGGACTCGATGACAATAAGCTAACCTACTACCACGCCGGCCGCCACAAGCAGCTCTCACAATTCGGAGGCCAAGTCATCAAGCCACTGATCGGCTGAATCAGGATTCGTAGTTTTCCGAGATCCACTGACTCAGAAGGCGCACCCCGTATCCAGTTGCAAAACTGGGCTCGCGCGGATCGGGCCGGGTATTCTTGGCCGCCATTCCCGCGATGTCCAAGTGTACCCAGGGAATGTCGCCTACAAAGCGCTGGAGAAACTGGGCAGCCGTTACCGAACCCGCTTCCCGGCCCATCGAATTCTTCATGTCAGCCGTTGGAGAATCCAACAACCGGTCATATTCGGGAGCCAAGGGCATCCTCCAGGTTTTCTCAGTGGAATTCTTCGAGGCTTTTTCAAAAGCCTTCGCGAGTTGATCCGAGTTACTGAACAAGCCGGCATGCTCATGCCCAAGGGCCACGAGAATTGCTCCGGTTAACGTCGCCAAATCCACCATGGCCTTGGGCTTGTATTTTTCTTTGGCAAACCAAAGGGCATCGGCCAACACCAACCGCCCTTCGGCATCGGTGCTTTGAAGTTCAATGGTCTGACCTGACATCGACGTCACCACATCGCCCGGATTCTGCGCATTTCCGTCCGGCATATTCTCGGCCAGTGCCACAAGGCCCACCACGTTGACTTTCGCCTTTCGCCTCGCCAGCGCCTGCATCGTTCCAACTACCGCCGCCGAGCCTCCCATATCGGCCTTCATGTCCCACATTCCCTGCACCGGCTTGAGCGAAATCCCTCCAGTGTCGAAGGTGATTCCCTTGCCGACCAAACAGACGGGCGCCTCGCTTTTCGATCCTCCATTCCATCGCATGATCACCAACTGGGATTCGCGGGCCGACCCCCGCCCCACTCCCACAAGAGCGTTCATCCCAAGATCCAACATCTTCTTCTCGCCCAAGACATCGATCTTCAAGCCCAACGCCGCCAACTTCTTGATCCGGTCTCGATAGGCAACAGGATGAAGAACATTGGAGGGTTCATTGACCAAATCTCGAGCCAGGAACTGACCATCACAGATGGGGCCGTAGAATTTGGTGTAGGCCGCGCGGACCTTTGCCGGATCATCACAAACCAACTTGAGCGACCTCACGGTTGTTTCCTTGAAGGGCGCGAGCTTGGTCCGATAGTTGAAGAAATGGTATCCCGCCATTCTGGCTCCAACAGCCACTCGGGCGATGTCTTCAGGAGACAACTTGCATCCATCAAGATGGAAGACGAGGGTCTTCTCTCCGGTCGTTCGATGCCTCTGCATGGCCTGAGCTCCGAACATTTCAGCGTCGAAGTCACTGCGCTTTCCAACTCCAGACATCGAAAGACCATTCACCTTCGAACCAACCGGAGCATAGACAGGCAACACCTGCCCTTGCTCGCCCGAAAAGCCAGCCGCCTTCATTGCTGCGAGGACCTGCCCCTTGGAATCATCACGATACCCGCGCGCCGACCCTTGGATCTTGCGCCCCTCGAAGACCGGAATCACGGCTACTCCGGACACCGCCTTATCACTCTTTACAAACGAAACTTTCACCATCGCGGACAAGAGCTACCCAATGCCCGGATGGAAATGAAGAACCAATCCATTCATGCGAGGATCTCCTTGAGCACATGTCCGTGAACATCAGTGAGCCGGCGATCGATGCTGTCCTTTCTAAAAGTCAGCTTCTCATGATCAATGCCCAGCTGATGCAACACCGTGGCATGGATATCGTAGACCTGAGTTGGATTCTTTCGGTCCAAAGGTTTGAAGCCAAACTCATCGCTCTCACCGAACGTCACCCCACCCTTGATACCCCCACCGGCGAGCCAGTTGGTGAAGACATGCGGATTATGATCCCTCCCTTTCTTCCCCTGCGTCGAAGGCATCCGCCCAAACTCCGTGGTCCAGAGAATTAAGGTATCATCCAACATGCCCCGCTGTTTGAGATCCTTGATCAAAGCCGCCGCTCCAATCGCCATTCCGCGACTCAAGGGGCCGTGATCGCGCTCCACATCTTCGTGACTATCCCAATTTCGTCTGGGGAACCCGTTGTCATTGCCCGACCAAACCTGAACGAAACGCACTCCCCGCTCGAGCAACCTCCTCGCCGCCAAACATTTCCGCCCAAAATAATCGGCCTCCTCTTTCCAGTTGATCTCCTTAGGCCACTTCGTTCCATCCGGAGACAAACCATACATCTCGCGAATATACTCCGGCTCGCTTTTCAGATCGAGGGCCTCGGGCGCCGCCAGCTGCATCTTCGCCGCCAATTCGTAGCTCTTGATGCGAGCTTCCAATCTTGAATCCTCCGGTCGTTCGTCGGCAAACCTCCCGTTCAATTCTTCCAACAACCGGGCCGCATCGCGCTCGGCCTCCAGCCCCAGTCCAGAAGGCGACTGAAGATGTGTGATGGGATTCTTCGTGCCCGGCCTGATCACCGTTCCTTGATCCACCGCCGGTAAAAATGCCGAACTCCAATTCTTGGGACCATTCGAGGCATACCCGCGATGATCGGGCAGGACCACAAAGGTCGGGAGATTGTCATTGAGGCTTCCCAATCCATAACTCACCCAGGCTCCCATGCCCGGAAAGCCGGGACGATCAAACCCGGTCGCCTGAAGATAAGTCGCCTGACTGTGCACTCCGGTCTTGCCAGTCATGTTGTGAACAAAGGCCAACTCATCAACCACGTCACCCAAGGGTGCCACGGTTTCACCCAGCAACTTTCCACAAGCTCCATGTCTCGAAAACTCCCAGACCGGTTTCATCCAAGGACCGAGACCATTCTGAAAAGCCTCCACCTTTTCCCCGAAATCAGACTCCTTGCCATGCCGCTTTACCAACTCCGGTTTGAAGTCGAAGAGGTCCAGATGACTGGCGGCTCCACCCATGAACAATTGCACCACCCTCTTGGCCTTGGCCGGATGATGACCTTCGTCAAGAATTCCGCTGCCAGCTTGCGCCCGCCCACCCAGCATGGAAGCCAGCGCAATTCCGCCCAAACCTCCGCCTGATTCCCAAAGGAATTCCCTTCGTGACTTTCCCTCAATCGACATAGGAAAACTCACTCAGGTTGAAAATGATCCGGCACATCGCCGCTGCTCCGTGCCGACCAGCATACTCGTTCAATGCTTGCCTCTCTTCCTCGGTTGCCTCCCTGCCCAGCGCCAGACGAATGGCCGCCCCCGCAACATCATCCTCTTCCTCAACCCTTGTGCCAAAGTGCTCCGCCATCGCCATGACGAAGGAGCTGTTCATCATCGCCAACGCTTGTAAGGCCGTCGTTGTTTCTCCGCGCTTTTCAATCAACAAGGAGGGATCGGCACAATCCAAGGATTCCATCAAGGGCTGCGGCTGGGACCGCACCAGGAACCGATACACCGACCGGCGATAGACCCGCTCATCATAAGGATCCGCTTTTTCGTAAAGGTAGTGCGGTGAATGCTGGGGCTTCTCGATCACGAAATCCTTGAATGAAGGACCGCCCATTTTCCAATCCATTTTTCCGGCCGCCATCAACATGGTGTCACGAATCGCTTCAGCCTCCAGACGTCGCCGGTTTTGACGCCAGAGGAATCGATTCGAACCATCAACCGACTGATTCCCATCCACTCCCCGGCTCGATTGCTTGTAGGTAGCACTCGTCACAATGAGTCGATGCAAGTCCTTCAACGAACCTCCTCCATCACGAAACTCGACCGCCAACCAATCGAGTAATTCAGGATGCGAAGGCGTTCCGCCCAGGCGCCCAAAATCGTTGCTGGTTTCTACCAGGCCCGTGCCGAAATGCCCCTGCCAGACCCGGTTCACGATACTGCGCCAAGTGAGCACATTCCTGGAATCGATAATCCAGTTTGCCAAGGCCACCCGGCGATCACCTTCGGTATGATCGTCTTCTAAATCGAAGGCTCCACTTTCACCCACGATTCCGGGAACCGTGCCGGGCTTCACCGGATCGAGAGGCTTGGTCACGTCCCCGCGATCCAGAACTCTCACTTCTCTTGGCTTTCCTCCCACGTTTCCACGCCCGATGAAGTTCCCGCTGCCGTGATGCACCATGGCCACATAAGCCACCCCTGCCGGAGGAAACTTCTTCAGCTCCTCTTTGAGCTCCACAACCTCTTCCTCAATCTTCCCTTTCGCCTCGTCCACTCGCTTGAGCAGATTCGCTCGCCCCCACCTTGGCATGGCTTGGATCGAATCCTTGGAAGACACGCCCGCAAGAGGAACAACCTCGCCTGCGACAATCACGTCGAATCCTCCCAAAGCAAAGATCCAGTCACTGGTCAAAGCGTCCCCAGCTCTCCGGCGACTCCACAACTTCGTGGCCACCAGGCGGACATAGCGACCTTTGCTCCCCTGCCCCCCGGTCACCACTGGCTTCGCTCCCGGTCTGGGAAAATCTTCCGCAGTTTCGTCCCGCAAGATGACAGGGTTTTCGAATCCCTCTGACTCCGACACCTCGATCCGGAACTGGTGCGGAAACCCGAAGTCATCAAATCCATACTCCTTCGCTCCTTTCAAAATCACCCGCCCAATCGTCTTCACTCCACCCAGGTCCACTTGCACCCACTTTTCCTCACGATCATTTTTCGCCACCAGACTGTGATACCCGAGGCTCTCACCTCCACCTCCAGCCTTCTTCAACCGCGCTTCGGCATCCCCCAACTTCGCGCGTAACTCCTTTCGCTTTCGGCCGACTTCGGGATCGAGATCATATTCACGATCGGCGCGATCAAGAGCCGCAAAAACCGATTGCAGTGAATAATAATCCTTCATCGTGACCGGGTCGGTCATGTGGTCATGGCACTGGGCGCACTGGACGGTCAGCGAACAAAAGACATTCATGGTGGCGGTCACCATGTCATCGCGATCCAGATGGCGGGCCACCTTGCCATCAATCTTTGATTCCGGCACCTCCATGTGCCCGATCAAATCCCACGGACCAGCCGCCAGAAAACCAAGCCCAACGATGCCATCTTCGGTCTCAGGCCAAAGGACATCGCCTGCCAATTGTTCCCTGACAAAGCGCTCATAAGGTTTGTCCTCATTTAAAGAACGAACGACATAATCCCGATACCTCCAGGCATTTTCACGCGGCTTGTCCTTATCATAGCCATGAGTCTCGCCAAAATGGACCGCATCCAGCCAGTGCCTGCCCCAACGCTCTCCATATTTCGGCGACGCCAACAACTCATCAACCAACTCTTCGTAGGCCTCCGGGCCTTCATCCCTCACAAACCTCTCCAGCCTCTCTGAATCCAAAGGCACTCCCCACAAGTTAAACGCCAGCCGCCTCGCAAGCACCCGGCGATCCGCTTCATCGGCAGGTTCCATTTTCATCTCCCTCAACTGGGCTCGCACGAATCGATCCACCGGATGGGCTTCATTTCCTTCAGGAAGACCAGGACGTTCAAGCGCACGGAAGGACCACCAATCCTCTGCCTGTATGGGCAGGAGGAAAGCGAACACGAAAAATGCCTGAAGAATCTGCAGCAAGATCCTCTTAGCTACCACATTTGTAGACCCAGCAGCAATCCGGCATTTAGGAACTCTACACCCAGTCTAATGGCGTAGGGTCTCTACTTTCGCAGCTTTCCTCGCACGATATCCGAGGTCACATCTCCCGCGAAGACCAACGCCGCTCCAAGCCCCACCCAGAGGATCATATCGTCATAATAAAAGGAGACTTTGGCGTTGGAGATCAGGAATCCTAACGAAGCGACTCCGAGCATTCCCAAGACGGTGGCTTCGCGAACACAGGACTCCCACCGATAAAACAAAAAGAGAACGAGGCGATTGAAACTCGTCGGCAACAAAGCTCCCAGGTAGGAGGACGCCCGGCTCCCTCCCTGGGCCAGCATTACCTCGGAGGCCTGACTGCGGGTATTATCCACCACTTCGGCACCCAGCCTGACCAGAATCCCCCCGTTGTGAATGGCCAGAGCGAAAATCAAAACCCAGACTGTCGGGCCGAATACCTGCAGTAACAAGAACGCGAGAATGTATTCCGGCATCGCTCGCGCCAACATCGCTCCACCTCGCAGAAGTGAGCCCAGACCTTCCCTCCAAATGCCACCATCTTCGCGCACCCCTCTCGGATTTCGTGAAGCAAGGCTGCGCGCTGCAAAGAGAATGGCCACCAGGGCCAGCCCTCCGGCCAACATGATTGCCGACGTTCCCAGATGAAAAGTCCGCCACAGAGCCTCGGCGCCCTCATCCGACATCTTCCCGTTGAACCACGCCCCGAAAATACTCCAATCCCCGTCCTTCTCCCGGATGGGATGCGGAACCATCTCGTCGGTAAAGCGATCCAGATTCCTCATTCGCTGCTCCCAACTGATGCCCGCTCCCCAACGATCTTCGGTCAACCAACCAGCCACCATGCCAAAGGCCAGAAGCGAGACCGAAATCCGGAGAAACCACGACTTCCCCCTTGCTCCCCAGAGCTCCTTCAATGATTGCCCTTTCTCTTCCTTTGCTCTCGAAGGTAGTCCCTTGGAAAGAATCCGGCGGATCCTCGCTCCCCACCACTCGAACAAAACCACCACGATCAACAAGGTATAGACATAGGTCCAGATCTCCCGGTAGTGACCATCCTCGAAGGCGGTTTTAATCTCATATCCCACCGTGGGAATCCCCACAAAACCAAGGACAGCCGACGAACGAACCGCGCATTCCAGTCGATAAAGGGCATAGCTCGTCAGGTCCGGAAGAGCCCTCGTCACCACTCCGGCAAAGAAAGCCGCAAAGCCTCCTCCACCGGTCGAACGAATGACCTCGGCCGACGAACTTTGTGCCTCGTCGAGCAACTCGGAGAACACCTTGGCCAAGGTCCCGCCATACGGCAGGGACATCGCCAGAATGGCCACAAGAGGCGATGTCCCTACCGCAGCCAGGAAAAGAATGGCCCACAAAAGTTCGTGAACGGATCGCGCTGCCGTCGCGAGCAAGCGGGTTCCAATTCTCAGAACCTGCAAAAACAAATTGGGGCGCGACCACCATGCCCGCGAACCGAGAATTCCACCGATGATTCCGACGACCAACGCCAGACTCATCGCGATCATGGCGTACCTCACCGTCGTCCAGAGGGATTTTACCAACTTCTCGGGGAAGGAAACCGACCCCCCGCGCATCTCCGGATCCTCATAATTCAGAGCCGGCTGGAAGGCCGAAAGGACAAAGTTCGCAGAGGCCTTCCGTCCACCCTCGTTGGGGACCAGTTCGCCGGGCCGCGCCTCCAGAACCCACAGCCCCCACAAGAACAGGGCCAGAGCTCCGAGACAAAACCATCTCCGTCTCACTCTTCCAGACGATAAAGTTTCAGCACCCGGTCATCATCGGGCGCACCATCAAAAACAATCTTGCCATCCCGTAATCCGATAACCCGATCAAAAAAGCGTCGAGCCAATCCCACATCGTGAAGACTCATCACCAGAGTCATTCCCTCTTGCCTGGAAACCGTGGTCAATAATTCGACCAGGCTCCTCGCCCTTTCCGGGTCAACAGCACTCACCGGTTCGTCGGCCAGAATGATCCCCGGTTCCTGATAAAGGGCCCTCGCAATCGCCACCCGTTGTTGCTGTCCGCCGGACAGATGGTCGACCCGATTGAAGATCTTCTCCTCAATCCCGACCCTCTTGAGCAACCCGCTGACCGTCTCCTTTTCCGACCGACTCATCCAGAGCAGGCTCTTCATTAACCCCCAGAAACCTTTCTGCGCCGCCCGTCCGCAAGCCACATTCTGATGCACCCTCAAATTTGGAATCAATCCCAGATCCTGCGGAACCCAGGCGATTCCGGACCGCACGCCCTTCAACTCGCTCCCCCTCATTGCGCCGAGATCTTTATCATTCAAAAGAACCCGGCCGCTGGTGGCCGAAAGCCGACCGTTGCTCAATCCAAGCAGGCTCGATTTGCCCGCTCCGCTGGGACCAATCAAACAAACCTGTTCTCCCTGCTTGATCTGCAGATTAAGCGAGTCCAAGGCCACGGTTGCTCCGTAACTTAATCCAGCCGATTGGAACTCCAGCATCACAAAAGGGCGGGATTCCCCGAAAAGAATCCCGCCTTTGTTAAATTTCGAACGATGCGTCCTAGCGCATCAGACCAACTTCCTTGGCGACTTCCTTGATGCCTTCGAACTCTTCGTTCTTGGCAGGAATGAGATCGTCACGGTTGAAAGCCTTTAGAACAGCCGCGTCGGTGCAATCAACGAGAACCTTCTGCAACTTGTCGATGAATCCTTCGCCATACATCTTTTCGAGATCCGGATGCACGGTGAGGTTGTAGTCTGCGTAATCGGGAGTCTCCCAGATGATGGGAGCATCTTCGGCGCTGATCTCTCCGTCAGCGACCATCGAATCATACTTCTTGTAGCTCAATGCTCCGACCTGCACCGATCCGTTGGCGACGGCACGGGCAGTGGCATCGTGACCACCGGCAGTCTGGAACTGAACCGGCTTGCTGAAGAAGTCATCAGGATTCTTGCCGGTTTCCTTAATGATGAAATAGGTGGGCATGAGGCGACCGGAGGTCGAGCTCTTCGACCCGAAGGTGAAGGTCATGTCCTTGATCGCTTCAGGAAAGTCATCGGACTTGGTGAGTCCGGTGGACTTGTGGGCGATGAAGTAACTCTTGTAATTGGGATCGACATCACCCTGGGCAATGGCCCGGGCACCCGGCACCGCTTCGCGGGCCTGCACACCAGTAAATCCTCCGAACCAGACGAGGTGGACTTCCCCGTTCTTGAATCGCTCCACGGCCGCGGAGTAGTCGTTGGAAAGCGAAAAGGTCACATCGATTTCCAACTCCTTGGCGAGATAAGCCTGGAGGGCTTGGAATTTGGCCTTCTGGTCAGAGACCTTCTCATCAGGAATGGCGGTGATCACGAGAGACGTGGCGGTATCACCTTCGCTTTCTGATTCAGCTTCCTTTTCCTTATCACCACAGCTGGTGAGAGCGAATGCGGTGGATGCAATCACGGCGCTGCCAAAGCAGCCCTTCAGTTTCTGGGAAATCGACCGATTCCCCGCGTTGAACAATTTCATTGGTTTATTTGGTGTCCCGTGGCCGTCTTACTAAGCCCCGACGCCGACTACATTCCACCGAGGACGGCCAAAGCGCAACCGGGAAATGAACTTCCCTCTGTTAGGCCGGAAGCCGGGACCAGAATTTTTCAGTCTCCTCCGGAGAGGGAATCATCTCAACCAAAAGGGTTCGCTCTCGCCCTTCGAGATCATCAAAATCCTCTCTCGATCGGATCTTGAGATAATCCATCCCCCACATTTCGGCCAAGGCCGCCAATTTCACCTGCTGGCCTTGCACGATTCCCTCGCGCTGGGTGTGGCCGAGGCGCGACAAACGGGGAATCCGCTCAAAAATCTGACCGCCTCCATTGTTGATCACCACCATGACCCTCCCCTGCTGCTCAACCTGGGCCAGCATCGCGGGAGCCGCCAAATCGTACAGGGTCGTCAGATCTCCAAAAATACCCCAGGCATCCGGAGTTTCCGCAGTCGCTCCCAGCCAGGTCGACAGCTGACCATCGATTCCGTTCGCTCCCCGGTTTGCCATGACCGAGGCGTATGGGGTTTGTCGCTGGGCAAACTCATTCCACTCACGAATCGGAAGACTGTTCCCAAGGAACAAACTCTCGCCGGTGGTGGCATACACCGACAACAGGTTCACCAAGCCTGGTTCGCTGTCCGGATAGCTTTCAAGATGTTCATCAATCCGGGCTTGCAAGGGACGCGCCCGCAAAAAGTCATCGTTGACGTCTCCAACCTCGGCAGCCTCGCCAAATCCGCGCAGGACCCGGCCGACACCCGCTTTGATCACCCCGGTTTCACGGGCCAGACCCCGGAGTCCATTCCGGCAGATCGAAAGCACCTCGACCTCCGGATGCTGGTCGAGATCACGCCAGAATCTGCCGACCGGCACTTCTCCCAAGCGCAGGATTCTTCCCGGCAAGTTCTCCTTCAAGACTTTCTCCGAAATCGAAAGATCACCAAGGACCTCGCGAATACCACTATTGGCGTCCGCAATGACCGGCACTTTTAATTCCTTCAGAAAATAGAATACCTCCTCCCGGTCTTCGGGCTCAAGCCCTCCAACCATCGCCACCAAGCCGCGAAAGACTCCATGGTCGAGAAAATCCCGCAGGCCACGCACTTCGAACGATTCCCGCTTGGGGTCGAACACTCCCACTTCCGCAGTCCAATGTTCTGCCTCGATCACTCCTTCCTCAAGAGGGACATTGAGGTGAAGAGGACCTAACCCATCCCAGTCATTGAGTTCCGCCGAGGCATAAGATCCGAAGAGATTTTCCTGATCGATGGTTTGAGGTGCTCCGGATCCCCGATAGCTCTCGGGGCGATCCGCCGAAAGGATGATGATCGGCTTGTTGGAATAAAATGCTTCGATCACCGCGGGCAAACATTCGGCCACCGCCGTCCCACTGGTCACGACGACCGCACAGGATCGCCCGGTTGCCTTGGTCCGGCCCAGAGCAAAGAAGGCCGCGCCCCGTTCTTCGAAATGCTGCCAGACCCGAATCCCGTCCGCTGCCTTCAACAAGGCTACCAACCCGGCATTCCTCGCCCCTCCGCAGACAACGAATTCATCGCATCCAGCCTGAAGAAGCTGCTCGATCGATGCCCGTTCCTGCTGCACGGCAGAGCCTAGATTTTCTCAACAAGCAAGGAGGCATTGTGCCCGCCGAACCCGAAGGAGTTGCTCAGGGCCGCCTTGACTTCGACTTCGCGCGCAGTGTTGGCGCAGTAGTCGAGATCACACTCCGGATCCTGATCTTCGAGGTTGATCGTTGGTGGGATCAACCCGTCCTGAAGAGCTCTGATGCAGGCAAGGATTTCAACCCCGCCGGCCGCTCCCAACAAGTGCCCGGTCATCGACTTGGTCGAGCTGACGACCAGTCCCTCCTTGGCCCAGGCCCCGAACGACTTCTTGATCGCCTTGGTTTCGCAAATGTCTCCCTGTGGAGTGGAAGTTCCGTGAGCATTGACGTACTGGACGTCCTCGGGATTCAACCCGGCATGCTTCAGAGCCATGTCCATGCAACGGGCCGCACCACTTCCCTCGGGGTGTGGCGAAGTCAGGTGATAGGCATCGGCACTCAGACCGTAGCCGGTCAACTCGGCGAGAATATTGGCTCCACGCTTTTTGGCGTGTTCCAGTTCCTCGAGAACCACAACACCCGCTCCCTCACCCATCACAAATCCATCCCGGCCGGTATCGAATGGCCTCGAAGCTCTGGTCGGATCATCGTTGCGGGTGCTGAGCGCCTTCATGTTGCCGAATCCAGCCAAGCCCATTGGAAGAATGGCCGCCTCGGATCCACCGGCCACGAAAGCATCGGCATCCCCGAATTTGATCATGCGCCAGGCTTCTCCAATACTGTGGTTGGCCGTCGCACAAGCCGTGACAATGGCCATGTTGGGACCACCAAAGCCGTGCTCCATCGAGAAAACCCCGCTGGCGATGTTGGAAATCATCATCGGGATCGTGAAGGGCGAAACCCGGCTGGGACTCCTCTGAAGAAGAGCCCTGTGATTCTGCTCAAGCGTGCCCAGACCTCCGATGCCACTACCGAGCATCACGCCCACCCGGTCGCGATCCACTTCTCCCTCTCCCAGTCCTGAATCGGTGAGCGCCATTTGGGCCGCCGCAATGCAAAGGTGCGCGTAACGGTCCATGCGACGGGCATCCTTGGGATTGGCAAAGAATGGCTTGTGATCGAAATCCTTCACTTCTCCACCAATCTTCACGGTGTAATCCGTGGTATCCATGGACTCGATCAGGCCGATTCCGCTCCGGCCTTCCTTCATGCTCTCCCAGGTGGAGGCAGCATCATTGCCCAAGGGACTCACGGCCCCGATTCCAGTCACTACAACGCGTCGATTTTCCATGGCTGCTTGAAAGTTTTTTGTTGGTTAGACTCTGGGCCACGTAAAAGCAAGACCGGTGTGCGACTCAGTTTAACCCAATTTGCGGTGGCCGCCCCGAATATTCTGGGCCCCGCATGCGGGACATCGAGATAATTTCACGCTCCGCTCCTCTCGATATCTCTTGCCGCATAGATGGCACTCCCTCACCTCCCGGGCCAATCTCGCCGCTTCGCCCCGATTTCTCAACATCCCGAGAAACCAATCCAGAATCAGCCAAAGGAATACCAGCAGAACAATGGAGATCAGGAGCTGGGGAAGAGTCACAATCATCTCTTTTACTCCACGAGACGGTTCACCACTTTGGCCTGCAATTTCCACCAACGGAGAGGCCCACGCTCCTCAAGGGAGGGAAAGGTGGCATTAAAACAGTAGTCCTTGACCATCGGCGTCCTCGGGTCGGCCGCTTCTTCCCAAGCTGTGCAGGTAAGGACACGCCCTTCCCAGTCCACCCCCACCAACAAGCTCCAGACTTCACCCTCACTCATCTGATCCTTGGCGCCAGGCCATTCAAATGAGAACCCTTCCCAATCTTCGTCTCCCTCGACAGACTCCACCTCGATCCACCAGTTCACCGGTGGAACGGCAAATTCCACCAAGGGGACCTCCTCGGGAGGAGGTAGAATCATGGGTCCCATTCCGGGAAGATTTTCCAGAGTCAGATCTCGTTCGGGAGGAACGATCTCTTCCAGGGTCGGTTCATAGATCCTGATTGGATCGGCGGCCAAAGCCCGGGTGACTTCACGATCCAAGGCCGCCGTGCTCGAGACATCCCAGCGATCATGAAAAAGCGTTTCCCGCTCCAGCAAATCGGCAAACCAGCGGTTGGACTCCAGATTGAGATCGATCATGGTCAGATCAATCTGCTGATCTTTCAAAGGGCTCGGCTTGACCTCGCGCAACTGGACAAACGCCCAGAGTCCCCCGAAAAAAGAAATCGTGACGGCCAGGGCAATGATCATGCGGGTCGTCGATCCATGACCACTCCGCCAATCAAAAGCCAACCCCGCTTCGCGGTCACGCTTGATCCGGCTCAGCCTCCACATCACTCCTCTCCTTCCCCGCCCACTTGCACCGAACGAACGCCCTCGAAGATGCGGTACTCCAGCCCGGCAATGATGTTGATCAATTCCTGTCGCTCAGTAGCGGTTGCCTTCTCATCCACCTTGATCCCCACGACGTTGGTCTCCCTCTTCTGGGCCTCTTCGGCTATCCTGTCGGCCAACTCCTCGCGCGTCACCTTGTTGTTGGAAAGATAATAAGACGGTCCGTCCTGGGTCTTTTTCAAGATCACGAAAACCGGATTTTCCTCTCCCATCCGAACTCCCCGAAATTCCGAAGGAGCCAGCTTTACCTCGACCCATCCTTCCCGCGCCACCACGCCGGTCAACATGACGAGGGCCAGGAGAAGAGCCACAAAATCAAATCCCGGCACCACAAATATCCAGCCCGGTCGCTCCGGAAGAGACATCTTGAGCTTCATCGGTCAGGACTCCTTGCTATCGCGTTTGCCCTTGCTCTTCCCCAGCGATTGGGCTCCTTCGACCTCATCGCGGAATGACACGATGCGATCGTGCTCACGCCCGTCACAGACAATGTTGACGGCCTCGATCCCGGCTCGCTCAAGCCGGTGGATCATGCGCTGACCTTTTCCATACAAATAAAGATACATCAGGTAGGAAGGGATGGCGATTGCCAGTCCCATCGCTGTGGAGGTCAGGCTTTGAAACATCCCGCTCGCCAAGGCCGCCTGAGCCACCGATCCCTCGGCGGCACTGACTTCCATGAAAACCTCAATCAACCCCAACACTGTTCCAAACATCCCGAGCATGGGAGCAATCATCGTCACGCCGAGAAGAATCCTCATGTTGCGCTCAATCCGGGGAACCTCGAGCTGTCCGGCTTCCTGCGCCACTTCGCGGAGATTTGTCCGGTCCAAATGATGTCTCATCATCACGGCGTGGACCACGCGGGCTTCCGGTCCCCTGGCCCGCGACGATTCATGCAGGGCCTCGGCGTAAGCCTTCTTGCGCACGTGATTGGTGATCCCAAGCAAGAGATCCGCAACCCGGGACCGGGCATGCTGGAAGAAGATCGTCCGCTCGACAATGACGAGCAAAGCGACGAAGCCGAGAGCAACCTGCAACCACAGGACAATACTACCCGACTCGTTTGGGAAATTCACATTGGGAAGTTAACAGACTTTCCCAAGTCTGGCCAGCAATTAGGCACCCACACTGACTTTCTGCCGATCCGGTGATACAAATTCCTCCCAAGCCAGATCACTCGACTGTTCCTTGAGACCGAAAAGCGGGCGCCACCTTGGCACCTTCGGTTCCTTCAAGAGCTTCATGTTGACTTGTGCCGGAAGACGATCCGCCTTGCGGGTGTTGCACGGCACACAAGAAGTCACGATATTCTGCCAGGTCGTCTGACCTCCCTTGCCACGAGGAATGACATGATCAAGATTCAGCTTCGACTCGGGAAAAACCTGAGCACAATACTGGCAGGTATGCTTGTCGCGGAGGAAGACATTCTGCCTCGTGAACTTTACTTCCTTTCTGGGAATCCGGTCGTAAAGGGCCAGCACAATGATCTTGGGCACTCGCAGGGCCAGCTTGACCGAATGCACCACCTCTACCGCCAGGGATTGACCGGATTGGGTGTATTGCGCCCACGAACTGATATCATGGGTCTGATAACGGGCCTCACCTTCCGTCTGCACCACCTGGGCATGCCCGAGGCAGAGGAGTCTGAGCGCGCGTTTGACCGAGCAGGTATGCACCGGTTGCCAGAGACGGTTGAGAACCAGCACCGGCCGTTCAAGTAGCACTTCCATAGCTTCTAATATGCGCCTCGCAAATTACCGGAGCAGTTTCGCCGAGGCAACCATTAAAGAAGCCAAAGTAACATCTTCGAAATCAATCACTCCGAAGGGAGTCCGAGAACTGTCACCGCGAGACAAACCACCCCGAGAAAGGCATACAATCCCGCACCGGATTTCTTTTGCTCTCGAGCCACCCGAAAGGCCACCAGACACTGTAAAAAGTAATAGGCCGCGAAGGCTCTCGAAGCATACGAGATGATCTCATTCACATCACTCACCCACGTCAATCCGAGGGTGATGGCCAAAATCAACACGTAACAACTTTTCTCGGTCAGCTTTCCCTTTGAAAGGTCTCCCAACAGGCCGCCTGCTCCCGAGGTATCCGCCACCGCCGCACTGAACTGACTGCCAATCGCTGCCACTGACAACAAGATCGGCAGCAAGGCCGCAACCGGAGCCGTCATTACAATGATGGCGGTCACGTCCGCACCCAAGCCCGAATGAAACAGCAGCGTCGAGAACCCGATGAACAGGAGATAGATCACCGCCGAAATCAACTGGGCGTATTTCATGGTCTTGATCCGCTGGTCCTGCGAATGAGCCTCGCCGAGATACCGGGAGGTTTCGAATCCTTGCACCACGATCAACAAGCCGAGAAGAATCCTGAGATCGGTGAAATCGATCGAATTATCCACATCAGGCAAAGACCATTTCCCCTGAAAAAGGGCACCAGTGTTGTAGGCCACCAACCCGCAAATCAACGCGCCGACCATCCCGATATTCAGGGCGACAACATAGCGTTCGATCTTTTCCAATCGACCCAGCCCTTTCCAGATTCCGATCCCCGCAATCAGGATCAAGAGAGCGCTCGTGACCAGATTCGCGATGGCTGGTTCAGAAACATCGAAAAAGTGGAGGGAAAAGGCTGCAAGGAGCTGAAGGTAGTAGGAGATCGAGATGAAGTAGGCGACCGACAAAATGATCCTCGAGGTCAGAGCCAGGACTTGCGCCGGCCCCATCCCGGCGTTTTCGATGGGCTCGAAATTCCGGATATTGAAGCGGATCGCTCCGCCCACTCCGTATGCCAAAACGAGAAGCCCTCCCATGAAGAACACCGAGTAGATCCCGACAATATTGGCGAGCAACGGAGCGCTGATCAAAAAGCCGCTTCCCATGATCGACGCCAGCGGACTCACCGTCGCCGCCCAATCGGAGGAATTCCGCAGCCGTTTCGAAAACGCCAGATAGGACGCAAAACATAAGGTGAGAATCAAGATCGCAGCACTGGCCATCACCTCTCACCCTGACTCCGAATCATCAGGGGTCAATCTCGCAAGCCCTGCATCACTCGCCCTTCTTCCCGCCAACCACGAACTTCGCGCTCGCTGCCATGACCGGGTCCAGACGCTGCGCCAATGATTCCTCGATCACCTTCTTACTGCGAGCGATCAACTCGTTGGAAACTTCCTTGCCATCGACCAAGATCACCACCGGCTTGTCGAGGTCGAGCAGGTCGTCTTTCAACCACAAGGTCAGCTGCTGGTCTCCCACGCCATCCACCTTGATGGTCTGGCCTTCGACTTCCGCCCGCACCACACCCTTCTTGATACCGCCCAGCCAATAGAATCGATCGGACCGGATATTGGATTGTCCCCAAACGACCTTCTTGGGCCAGGCCTTGCGAACCTGCTTCCCCATCCACGGAACCGCTTCCGCGTCCTTCCGGTCCATCCAGTGCCCAAGCTCCGGATAAATGGTAACCTTGTGTTCATAACCACCACGCTCCTTCTGAAGCTTGGCCAGTTTTTCTCCCCACTGGGTCGCAACCTCGTTGCGCTTGTAGGCCGCATCCTTTCCACCCATGTAAATCCGGAACGGAAGGTTTCGAAGACCATCGGGAGAAGCGTCGTTGGGATGCCCCGCCATCATGGCAGCCGCCCCCAAGCGATCGGCCAAGCGCGGAGCCAGTTGGTAAACCCCGTCACCGCCGGCCGAGTAACCCATCAGATAAACCTTGTCGGGATTCACCCCCTTCAAAGCCACGAAGTCTTCAATGAGCTTCCCGAAAAGAATATCGATGTGCGCTTCATGCCACAGGTTCCAAGTATTGGTGGGAGCCCGCGGAGCGACATAATATCCTTCCACCGGCTGGTAGAGTCCGACCTGGTTATTCCACTGCCGGTCGTTCACTTGGGCAGGAGCACCACCTCCTCCATGCATGGAAATATAAAGACTGCGCTCCCCTTCGGCAGCCTCACCATATTTCTTCACAACACAACGCATGGTCTTGTCGGCCGCCTTGACTTCGAAATACTGAAACCCGTCCCTGAGGTCGCGGGTCTCAAGTTTTCGCTTCTTGGCCAATACTCCGAAATGCTCCGCCACATGTGCCTTGGCCTCGTTCTTGGACAAACCTTCGGCAAAAAGGGGCAAAGCGAGCAGACTGGAAAACAAGAGGATTTTCATCGGTCCTCCAGCGATACCACATCGGCCTTTGGTCTATCGACGCGATTTTTGCCGCTCGCGAACTTTTTCCCGCTGCACAAAGAGTGGGATCAGGTTCTTTTCCACGTAATCAAATCCCGCCTGAAGTCCCCCATCCTGATAGGCCCTTCCAATCTCAGCCTCCACCGCGGTGGGATTCCCCTTCAATCTCAGAAAGTCATTCGAAGTCGCCCGGATGAAGGCGTCGCCATCGATTTTCCCTCGCTCGCGAAGCAACCACTCCCGCATATACAAGGCGAGAACAGCATCACCCACCCAAGCTTCTTCGCGCTCTTGATCGATTTCTTCGGGACTCTTTTTCATGACTGCGGCACAGGGTTCTGCGCGGCATTCATGTCCTTGCGCAGCTGATCCTCCGACGCCCGGTCCCAATACCCGCTATCCAGTTCGATGAAGACATTGGAGTAAGGAAGGGTCGTTCGCGTCTTGAGAACAAGGACGGCATACTTCGAGACATCGCTATGTGCAAGCAAGGTGAGGGAGCGATGGTCCATTTGCTGAACCGGGTGACCATGCAAGGCCTCATTGAGAAGCTTCCTGAATTCATCCGCCCCCGGAGCAGTGTCATTGCTGACGTAGGGAAGCTCCCGCGCCATGCTGAATCGAGCGGTCACGTTGGAGGTGCTTTCCAGGTCATTGACGATAAAGTCGACCAGCTCGGGAATCTCGGCATCCACGACCATCGTTCGGACGCCGCGTCGCGAAATCACCGGGAAAGAGGACTCCGCCACAATGATCCAGTTCGAGGCACCAAGGGCCTGGACCTCCCGTGACACCGAAGCCCCCCAGGGCGGAGGTTCTTCGGGAGGACTCGAAGAACAGGCGGAGAGGATCAATCCAATGCCTGTGATGACGATGGAAAGCAGTCTCTTCATGTCTAACAAAACGTTTCGAATGGCGTGATATTACATCAATCGTGCTCCGGCCTCCGCCAAATCACTCCGTTCGCCACGACTCAAGGTGACATGGGCGGCAAAACTCTGCCCCCTCATTTTCTGTCTGGTATAAACCAGTCCGTTGCTTCGACTGTCGACATAGGGATGGTCGATCTGGGCCGGATCTCCCACCATGACCAGCTTGGAGCCTTGCGACATGCGCGTCACCACCGTTTTGGCCTCCTTGGGGGTCAACTGCTGGGCTTCATCGAGGATGAAGAAACGATTCGGAATGGAACGTCCGCGGATGTAAGCCAGAGCCTCCACCTCGATGATGCCCTGGTTGACCAAATCATCGTAAGGCTTCTGGTGAGGATTTTCGCCGTCCACTTTTTGTCGCTTTCGCTTCGGCCCCTGATTGGTCTGCGGGGTCATGAGCAATTCAAGAGCATCATAGATCGGCTGAAGCCAGGGCCGCATTTTCTCTTCAAGTGAACCGGGCAGATAGCCCATCTGGTCCCCCATCGCAACGACCGGACGACTGACAGTCAGACCATTGAAGTCGCGCGCGAAGACCCCGTGCAAGCCCGCTGCCATGGCCACCAGAGTCTTGCCAGTTCCGGCCTGACCGAAGCATGTGACCAGAGAAATTTCGGGATTCAACAAGGCATCAATGAAACACTTCTGCCCGAGATTCAACGGCTTCAAATGATTGCCGTCCGGAATCTTGAGCACCTCGGGAACGACGAGACGCACCAGCTTGCCCTGGGCATTCAAGCGCGCCGGAATGGTCTGCTTTTCTCCAGCCTCTAACAGAACATACTGATTGATATGGAGAGAAGTGATTCGATCCTCTTCCATCTCAAGTTCACCCGAGCTAGCAAAACGCTGCAGTTCATTCTGATCCACCATCAACCGCTGCATTTCCTTCTTCGCAGAATCCTGCGGAGTCACCTTGTCGTTGAGATAATCCTCACAGCTGATGCCCACTGCGCGGGCTTTCAACTGCATGTTCAAATCCTTGGTCACCAGAACCACCGGAGGATCAACGTGTTGTTGCAACAAAAGCGTGCAAGCCAGGATGCGGTGATCAACCCGTTCGCGATCCGGAAAGATCCGGTGGAATCTTCTCAACTCCTTGCTGCTTCGTTCACACATCGTGGGATCGTAGATCACGAGACGAATGGTTCCTCCCCCATCGGTCGGAACGCCGGCCGTCACACAATCCGCGCTTTCAAAAATAGCGGTCAAACGACGGTGGACTTTCCGGGCGTTGGCACCCCGCTCACTCTGTTCGTTTTTGAAACGATCGAGCTCCGAGAGAACGTCGGCCGGGATACACAGATGATTGTCCTGGAAACGGCCCAAGCAATCGGGCTCGTGCAAGAGAACATTGGTATCAAGCACGTAGTGCTTACCGGGAGTTGGGGGAGCCTTGAAGCCGAAGCTTTCCAATTGCATTTCGCTGAGGCTGGATTCGGAACGCTCTCCTGTCGAGAGCACGGATTCCGTGGAACGGGGAATATCTGAAGAAGATGCTTCGATCATGTCGAGCAGTGCCCGGATTGGGTTTTCCGACGGCTTTTGACGGAGAAACTCCTCGAAGTCCGTCGGACCTTCGATGTTCCTTGAGCGGTGCTCGTTTTCATTAAGTAATCCTAACTTTCCTGATCAGCAGCCTCAAAGCAACGTAATTCTGCCAAAGACCCGGTTAATTTTCTGCGGTCGATTTTACCCAGAGCCGATCTTGGCAACTCCGGGAGCACCTTCCATGCCACCAACCTCTCGGGGCCGGGCAGCTCTTGATTAAGCTCTTCGACCCTCTGGTCACATCCCTCCAGAAACAGAACCAGCCCAGTTCCCCGCCGATCATGCTCACCGCCGAGCAAAGCCACCTCGCATTTCAATCGCTCCCGCCAGAAGGCTTCGAGCTCCTCCAGATCAACCAACTCTCCCAGCACCTTAACCCGACGATCCGCTCTCCCCAACACAGTGAGCCGACGCCCCTCCAACCGCACCCTGTCCTGGGTCACCAACCATCCATCCACCTTCGGATCTCTCGCCACAAACTCCCCATCCCCGCCCGTAATCACGCTGGTGAGCAATCCTCCCCCTTTCAACGCCAAACAATCACCCTCCAATCGAGCCTCCCAACCGGGGAACAAAGGCAGGCCATCGCCGGTGGCCACTTGGGCGGAAGTCTCGGTCATGCCATAACTCGGCTCTACAGGCCATCCCAACTCCCTGGCTAGCGCCGCCAAACGGTCCTCCAGACGACCTCCCCCCACCACCACCGATCGCAGGCACGACGGAGACTTCACCTTGGCATCAACCAAGTCTCTCACCTGAGTGGGAACCAAGGAAGTCAAAGACACACCTTCCCTTTCGCACCATTCCCCAAAATCACCCGCATGCCACTTCCCCGGAAAAACCGCCAGCCGGGCTTTGGTCAAATGAGCGCGAAGGGCCAAGCCAAATCCCCCCACGTGAATCATCGGCAAAGCCAGGCCGCAAACGTCCGAAGAATCGATCCCCAAATAGTCAATCACTCGTCGGGCCGACCACTCCATTGCCTCTTGCGACAGGGCCACCCACTTTTCCACTCCGCTGGATCCCGATGTTCGGAAAATGACATGCCCCTCGAACTCCGCTCTTCTCCGCAACCACTCCTCCAAGGGGCCGTGTTTTTCCGGAAGAACCACTTCAGGCGAATTCCAGAAATCAGCGATCTTCACTTGCCAAAAGGTCCTTCCTCCTCCCCTCCCGCGCAAGCGGATTTCCCAAAAAACCCTTTCCCGAGAGACTTTCTTCCTGTTTCCTCTCGCCCCGCGAAAAAATTCGCGCCAGACCCATGGCTAATAAAGACCAGACCGATACCGCCCGCATGGAGAAAATCGTCTCCCTGTGTAAACGCAAAGGATTCATCTTCCAGTCTGCCGAACTCTACGGCGGACTGAATGGATGCTGGGATTACGGCCCCCTCGGAGCTGAACTCAAACGCAATCTCAAGGAGGTCTGGTGGCGGAAGAATGTCCAGGAACGCGATGACATCCTGGGACTCGACGGATCCATCCTGACTCATCAGGCGGTCCTCACGGCCTCCGGCCATGTCGGCGGATTTTCCGACCCCATGTGCGACTGCCTTCTCACCAAGGCCCGCCTGCGCGCCGACCAGATCGAACCACAATCCGGAACGGCCTACCACTTCACCGGAGCTTCCCACGAGGAATCCGGATGGTCCGTTGATCGCGAATACTCGGTCCTTCTCAACCAGCCGAATCAGGACGAGAACAAGGCCCGCAAGACCGCCAAGGAATTCTACGCCCAGTTCCTCAGCGACAAGCAAATCTCTTTCAAGAAGCTGACCCTTCACGGCGAGTCCACCACCGAGGAAACAGACGTCACCAACTACAATCCCGAAAACGGATCACTCCTCACCGAGCCCCGCGACTTTGAACTGATGTTCAAAACCCAGATGGGAGCCTCGGCCGATGAGAACGATCCCAACGCCACCGCCTATCTGCGCCCCGAAACCGCCCAGTCGATTTTCGTGCAGTATAAGAACGTAGTTGACTCCAACCGCGTGAAGCTTCCTTTTGGAATCGCGCAGATCGGTAAGGCATTCCGCAACGAGATCAACCCACGCAACTTCACCTTCCGCTCGCGGGAATTCGAGCAGATGGAAATCGAATACTTCTGCAAGCCGGAAGACGGACTCGCCCTCACCGACCAGTGGCTCGAGAACCGCCTCGCCTTCTATGCGGAAATCGGACTCGATTCCGAGAAGCTCCACGTCCTTGACGTTCCCGACGGAGAACGCGCGCATTACTCACAAAAAACCTACGACATCGAATACGATTTCCCCTTCGGACAACAGGAACTCGAAGGAGTGGCATACCGCGGCGATTACGACCTCGGCAAACACCAGAAGCACTCCGGCAAGCCACTTGAATATTTCGATGAAGCCACTAAGGAAAAGTTCATCCCGCACGTCGTGGAACCATCCGCCGGTTGCGACCGTACCATCCTGGCCCTTATCTGCGAAGCCTTCGACGAGGAAGACCTCACCAAGGAAGGTGGCAAGACCGACATCCGCACCGTGATGAGATTCAAGCCGGCCATAGCGCCCATCAAAGTCGCCGTTCTTCCTCTCCTGAAGAACAAGCCCGAGCTCGTCGAGAAGGCCAAGGAGGTGAAGAATCTTCTCCAACCCTTCATGAACGTCTTCTACGACGAAGCGGCTGCCATCGGACGTCGCTACCGTCGACAGGACGAAATCGGAACTCCCTTCTGCGTCGCGATTGACTTCGAAACGCTGGGCGAAGAAGACGAGTCCCTCAACGACACCGTCACCATCCGCCACCGCGATTCCATGGAGCAGGAACGTGTCGCCATCAGCGACCTCCTTCCTTGGCTTCTGGAGAGAATTCGATAGAGTCCTGCCAGCGGAACGTATCCGCATCAGCACCCATTTGGGTTTCTTGTGAAGATCATCCGGTCCATCATCCTGCTCTTGGGATGCCTGCAAATTTCAGTGGGTTCACTGAATATTCTGCAGCTGGTGGCGTGGATGACGATGATCCACGACTACTCACAGGATCGCACCATTGAGGAAGCCACTGAGATGACCTTCAGTGGCGAACATCCCTGCCAGATGTGTCACGCCATCGCGGACGCCAAAATCGAAGAGGCCAAGAAGAACCAGTCACCCCTTCAAACCCCAGACGAAGATCGTTCGCTCCTCCGTCTCGACTTCCAACCGCTTTCCGAAACCAAACTTGTCAGCATTGCTGACCAGCGTTCCGAGATCGCCGGTCCCCGTGCCGGGTCCCGCGAGATCCACTTTTCGAGTTACCTCGAGTCCGTGCCCACTCCTCCCCCACGCGCCCACGCGTAATCGCAAGCAGACTTGATTCACTGACGCCGGAAGCGCCGCCTTGAATGGCTTCGCAATCCGACCCTCGGACGATTCCCCTCATTGATCGGGAACCGAAGACCCGCCGAAGTCATCGCCCTTCCGGACTTTCCAGTCGTCGAACTCTGCTGCCGGCCCCGTCCTTTTTGTTGGGACGGTTGGCACCCTCGCACGAACTCTCCGGGCCGAATTCTTCTGCCCGCCTCCTCGATTCCTTGAACGGAATCACAACTCCGAAAACCGGACCACGATGACTCCCGCCAACATTCGACGGCTCCTCTCCGTCTCTTTCCTCCTGATCGCTTCTTCTCTGGGAAGTGACCGGCAATTCTTTGCCCGTCACAACAATCCTCTCACCATCACCCCCGATGGATCCCGACTTTGTGCCGTCAATTCAGCCGAAGGCCGCATCTCGGTATTCGCCATGGGCCAGCTCCCGTCCGACCACCCGGTTCTCATCGCCGAAATCCCGGTCGGACTTCTGCCAATTTCGGTGCGCCTGAGAAATGAACACGAAGCTTGGGTCGTCAACGAACTCTCCGATTCCATCTCCATCGTCGACCTCGCAGGAAAAAAGGTCACCGCCACACTCACGACCGGCGACGAACCGGCTGACATCGCCTTCGCAGCTGGCAAGGCCTTCGTGACCTGCTCACGCGACAACGCCATTCAAGTCTTCGATCCGGAAACTCACGAGCTCCTCGACACCATCCCGCTCCAGGGAATCATGCCGCGATCCCTCGCGGTCTCCCCTGACGGGTCCCAACTCTACACCAGTTTTCTCCATACCAGCAACGGCACCACCATCCTTCCGCGAGACAAAGCCCCGCCGCAGGACATCCCCGAAAACATCAACCCAGATCTCCCCGCTCCTCCCAAGGTTGGAAAGGTTGTTCCAGTGACCCACCCCGAGATCGATTACCACGTTCTCGACCACGATCTCGCCACCATTGATACCGCCAATCACTCGGTTGTTTCCTATCGAGGCAATCTTGGCACCAACATGCTTCACACTGCCGTGGCTCCCGACGGTCGTGTCCTGATTGCCAACTCCGAAGCCCGCAATCTCATTGCTCTTGAAACCGAACTCCGCGGACGCTTCACCCGCACTAGAGTTGCCATCATTGATGAGGCCACCACCAGCCAGCTCGATCTCAATGCGGACCCCGACCTGACTTTCCCTGCGATCGATTCCTCATCTGCGCCTCAAGCCATGGCTCAGGTCATGGCCATGCTGCCCGCCACCGATGGCTCCCACGTCTGGCTTGCCGCCATGGGATCAGACCGACTCGCCAAGCTGAATCTCGACGAGCAATCACTCACTGATTTCATCGACCTCCGCTCCCTCGACCCCGCCGACGCTCCTCGCTCCGGCTCGACGGTGAGAGGCCCACGCGGTCTGGCCCTTCACCCTGCGCTACCCCGTCTCTTTGTCCTCAACCGTCTCTCCCACACCCTGAGCATGGTTGATACAAACTCAGCCTCCGTTCTCTCCGAGATTCCCCTCGCGTCCCATCCTGATCTTGCTCCCCATTTGAAGAAAGGTCGGGCACTTCTCTTCGACGCCCGCCTCTCGGCCAATGGCACAGTCTCTTGCGCCACCTGCCACATCGATCTCGAACGCGACGGGATGGCCTGGGATCTTGGAAACCCCACCGGAGACATGCTCACGATCAAAGGGGCCCTTCTCTCACTCCATCTCAACGAGACCTTCGTCGATCGCGAGCTCCACCCCATGAAAGGGCCGCTCATGACTCAAACTCTGATTGGTCTCGCCGACCAAACCAAGCTCCACTGGCGCGGTGACAAACCGAGCATCCAGTCGTTCAACTCGACCTTTCCCAACCTCCTTGCCGGAGAACTTCAACCCGATATCGAGATGGACAACATGGCGTCCTACCTACTCCAACTCCGACATCATCCGAACCCGCACCTCAAGCTGGACCGCAATCTTCCTGAGGAGATCAACGGAGGCAACCCGACTGATGGTATCGCCGTCTTCACTCTTTCTGACAACCACTGCTCAGCCTGTCACCTCCTCCCATCCGGAACCAGTAACAACCTCGACGTCCCCTCGGCCGTTGGGTCGATCCAGCCACTCAAGGACGCTCCGCTCCGCACCACTTATCAACGAACTTATTTCAACCCGACGCCTGGAGCCGATTCCCTCACCGGATTCGGTCTGGGATCCGATGGCTCACACCACGAACTTCCCCTTTCTCATCCGTATTCCCTCCACATCCTCGATGACATCGACCGACCGCTGGTCACGAGGGAAAAAGAAAAACGGGATCTCACCGCCTTCCTTCTGGCCTTCGATACCGGCACGGCTCCGGCCATCGGTCACACCGTCACCCTCTCACCAGCGACCTCTCCCACACCATCACAACTCGAGCAAATCAACACGCTTGAAGCCCAAGCTCAACTGGCCGACCTCAGCGGGGTCGCCCTCGTTGTCCGAGGGGTCTACCAGGGAGCCTCTCGCGCCTTCCACTTTGAATCAAATTCCGGGCTCTATCATTCCGGATCACCGTTGACCGGCGATCTTTCGGCCAGTGATCTCATCAGCGGGATGCTTCCGGGCGACTCCCTCACCTTTCTTGGTGTTCCGCTGGACGAAGCCCTCGTCCATTCCGTCGATCGCGACGGAAACGGGACACCCGATGAGGAGACCGACACTCCCCTCATCAACCTTACCCCCGACCGGTTCCTGCGTTGGCCTGCTGATCACCCCGGGTGGTATCCCCTCACTTCGCCCGACTTCCTGAATTGGTCACCCCTGACCCAACCACTTTCGGTCGGCGAATCCGGCTACCAAGTTTCAGACCCCAGCAATCAACCAAAGGCCTTCTACCGCCTCGAACGAACCTGGTAATCCCTGAATTCAAAAACAAAATGAACAAAACACTGCAAACACTCCTCGCCCTTCCCTGCCTTGCCAGTGGCCTGGGTGCAGCCGTTATTACGCCCACTTCCGGCAGCCCCGCCGGATCGGATGGTTACACCTGGAATATGTCCCTCGATTCCTCCGGCAATGACACCACCTCATTCTCCGGAACGGTGGGAAGCTGGTCGTGGGAAGACGCCTCGCTCGGTCTTGGCAACGGCATCGGCTGGCGTCACCAATCCGACTGGATCGCCATCAACCTTCCCATCGCCGCTACCGTTGAAATCCACATGGCCCGGAACGACGTAGCACTGGACGCGAAGCTCTTTCCCTCCTTCACGCTCTACAACAACTTGACCAACACCACCTCCTCCCACTTCTTCGAAAATTCCGCTGACCTCAGTTGGGACACCAACCTCACTCACCGGGGTCACCTCTCCAACAACAGCCTCGGAGAAGTCGTGACTTCGTATGATCTCCCCGCTGGAAACTACACTCTGGTACTCGGTGGGAACGCTGTCTCTGAAGACACCGCTGTCAACGTCAACTATCTTGCCAATATCGCCACTTCACCCATCTCCATCCCCGAACCAACGACATCCATGCTGGCACTTCTGGCCGGCCTTGGATTCGTGACACGCCGCTCCCGTTAGCGACAACCCCCGGGAGCCGTCAGTTGCCTCCTCCTGGACTGACGGCTCCCTCATTCTCATGAAGTCACTCGCCTTCATCATTCTCGCCCTCTTGATTCGTCCGGTCTCCGCCCACCACGGGCAGGACTTTCTGGTGACCTTGGACAGCAAATCACTCGCTCCATGGAGCGCCCTTTCCGGGACCGGTTTCGAACACACCCGCTACGACAACTACGAGGAACTTTCCATCGTTCAAACCTTCCTGCTGGGTCTTCCGAACAAGTTTTCTGCCGGAGCCTCCTTTCGATTTGCCGACGACGGATCCGGCTCGTGGAATCAGTTCTCCATCACTCCTTCCCTCCAATGGACTGCCCCCACTCTCCACCTTGATTCTCTCGATACCTCCATTCAAATCGCGATTGCCGCAGGCTGGGAAATTCCAATCAACGAGAGCTCGCATGACCACGGCACGATCTCGCTCCAGGATTGTTCCCCCCTCCTTGGCATCCCCTCTCTTCATGCTGCCTGCGAACTCGCGAACCGGAATGCTCTCAATCACACCCACGACGATTCCCACGAACATTCCGGTATTCACCGGCATGGTGAAAGTCATGGCTTTCTCCGCTTCATTGCGGAAACCCAACTGACTCCGAAGGACCGTCTCGCCCTCAATCTCATCGCAGTCTTCCCTGAAGACAAATCCATTCAAACCGGCTACGCCATGGCCTATCGCCACCGGTTCAACGAAAAGTTCTCGCTCGGCCTCGAAGCCACGGGCGACTTCGATTCCAACGGCGAACATCTCGCCTATCTCACCGCCACCACCTACCTCAATCATCACCTGTCGGTGACCCTGGGTGCCGCCACCGGTCTCAATTCCAGATCACCGGACTCTACGTTTCAGGGGCTGATCATCTGGCGTTTCTAACAGGACTTACTCCCAGTCCACACCGCTCCATTTTTTGATCTGACGTCCCACTCCCTGCAGGCGCCAGCCACCATCGACCTGGACAATCGATACGAGAAAGCGTTCTCCCTCGATTTGGTCATCCTTGTAGCCTTTGGCCGTAATCAAAACCGTGGTCACGCCGGCCTTGAGTGAGACCAGATCCGTCCAGAGGTAGGCCGGTTGTTCCTTCGCCCCGACTGCCGGAAGAAGTTTCAACTGACGGGCGAAATACATCGCAGCCGCTGAAGTGGTATAAGCCGAGTCCACTTCCATGACCTTCCCTTTGAGATCGACCGGCTTCCACCTCGGGTCTTCCGCCGTCACCATCGGCTCGGTCAACCGGGTCTGGGCATCGATGGCATTCTGCACCAGGCCTGCCAAAACCCGACGATCTTCGGTCCTCATCTGGGAAGCAGTCAGATAAACCCGCTTTGCCGCCATGCTGGTGACGCGCAGACTTTCAAAGTTCACCGGAATCCCATCGGCATTGGTCTGATCGCTCGCGCTGATCTTCACCAAGGTCCCGTTCTTGTATTCAAGAACTCTCGTCTTGATTTCATCGACCGGCTGATTGGCGGAATTGGTCCGGTAGGAACTCGAGCTCGAAATGACTTTGGCGGGCAGCTTGTTCTCGTCGTAGACAACCTGAAAGGTCCACCCGACATGCTCACCTTCATCATAGTTGATCTCCAGCTCTCTCAATACACCATTGATGGTTCCGCGACGGGCCTTGCCACTTTCACCTTGTCCCATAACCAGGTTGAAGGCCTCCCATTTCAACGCACTCGTCCCTCCGGGCGCTGGAACTTCCGCCGGTAATCCGGCCTGCCCGTCTGACACCTCGTATCTCAGGAAAGTCTCATCAACGCTCAACCCCGTGCTCTCTGGCTTGATGGAATCCAGAAAGACCTGCTTTCCAGTGGAATCGAGAAACTTCACCGCCGTGTGTACGGTCACGATAACCTTCTCGCCTCCATTCAAAACCGTCGCTCCGAATTCATAAGGTCCCGTTCTCATGCCATCCAGATTTCCCACCATGTTTCCAAGGCGAACTCCCGTTCCCACTTCATCGAGCACCAAAGCCCCGGTCATCGCCTTGGTCAGCAAGGGATTGGTCTTCAAAATGGGCTCAAGGTCTTCACGGGACACCGATCCCTCACCCAAAACACTTCCCGGAAACAGGGCAAGCATCCCTAACAAACTGAAAATCTTCATCATGTCTGGAATTTGATACGTGGGCTGATGCCCTTCTTTTGCTAAGGAAGCGAAATGCCCCGCCTTTGGTGTCTTTTTTTTGCGCTTTTCCTGGTCGGCTGTTCGCCCACCGTGGAACCGGCAAGACCCACCGCGATCCGGGCTTCCAACCCCTCCCCGGCATGGCCTGACTGGCAGCCGGTCGGATTTTCAAAGCTCGTCGATCCGGACGATCCCCTGATTCCCTCTCATCATTTTCTCCCCGAAGGAGAGATCTCGACATACGGACCTCTTCCCGATGGCACCGAAAAATTCGCCATCGTCAGCAAACGGGAAATCAATCCCAAGCCGGGAATCTTCCAGCTCCGGCTTTGCTTCCTCCCCAAATCAGTTTTCGCCGGCCCCAGCCCGCTTGAAACTCACCTCAATCGGCTCCGACACACCGACCGAGCCTGGATTTATCCTGCCTACGATTTCCGTTCGACCTTCTTCGAACTCCTTCCCGCCAGTCATTCAAAACCAAAGGGGCTGATCGTCTACCACACCTCCATCATGCTCCTCTCGATCGCAGAGAAGGACATGATTGGCAGGCTTCGTGACAAAGGATGGAACATCATGGTCGCGCTCCCTCCCGACAGCCTTTTCCGTACCAAGGTCCCCGCCATGACGTCATCGGAAGGCACCTTCGCTTCAGCCGCTGAGCTCATTGCCGAAGACATGGACCGCCACTACGCCGAACAGGCCTTCACCACCCGGGCCGCCCTTTCCTATCTTCGCACGACCCGACCGGAATGGCTGGAAGGTGAACAGGTCCTCATGGGAACCAGTGCCGGCACGTTCGCCCTGCCCGCCGAAGCAATAATGAATCCCGGTTGGGACTCCATCGTCATCATCAGCGGAGGGACCAACCTTCTCTCCACCTTTGCCTCGGGCTCCGCCCGCGTCTTCAGCAACACTCTCGATTGGGTGGCCGACGCCCGGAAGGATCCGCCGCTCGAGGTCAGCCGCATTCCATCCGATGAAGAATACCGCAGAATTTACAAGAGAGCATCCACCATGACCTCGCTGCACGCCGGTGCCCTTGCTCCCTTCATCCGCGACCAACGTATCCTGATGATTAACGGAACCCTCGATCGCGTTCTCCCTCCGGGTCAAATCGAGGAGTACCACAACGCCCTCGGCAAGCCGGAGCGATGGGCCTACCCCCTCGGCCATCACCTCATCGCGGTCCGCCTGGCCTTCGAGGTGAACCGTCTGGACCAATGGCTTTCATCCCGATAGCCTCTGCGGAAGCGATGAAACTTTTCCACTTCACCATCCTCGGATTACTTTGCCCTCTTCTCTTCGCCAAGGGCCCCGTCTTTCTTGAGAAAGGAGGGATTGTCGCCATCGAAGCCGAGTCCACCTCGTCCCGCCGGGGCAGCTGGAAAGAGAAAACCGACGTGAAGGATTTCCAGGGTTCCTGCCACCTGGAATTCACCGGAAATTCCACCATCAGCGGCCCACCCAAGTCTCCGCTCAAATACTACTTCAAAGTCAAGAAAGCCGGCAACTACCAGCTTACCTTGCGCGCCCGAAAGCGCCTCGAAACGAAACGCGAGGATATCTCCAACGACTGTTACATCGCGCTGAAGGGAGACTTCGAAGCCGGTGGCGGTGCTCCTTTGAAAACCCTCAAGGAAGACACCAAGATGTTCGGGGGCAAGGCCGAGGAATGGGGTTGGGCCAACACCCTCGACTTCCATCAGAAGGCCCCCGCGATTTATAGCCTCCAACCGGGAGAGGTCTACCAGCTGACAATTTCCGGACGCTCCAAGAACTTCAACATCGACCGCCTTCTCCTCGTCCACGAATCCGTCGGGCTTCGTAAAGCTCAAAGTTCAAATCCAAAGGAAAGCAAGCGCGAGGAAGACATCGATGACGGACCGGTCACCCGCACTCTCACCAACACCGAGGGCAAGGAAGTCGACGCCCAGCTCATTCTCCTTCAGGGCGACATTCTTCATGCCAAAATCAAAGGGCGTTCCTACAAAATTCCGCTCAACACTCTTTCCAGGGAGGACCAGGAATTCATCAAGAAGTGGGCTAACGATGCACTGGAGTAGTCCATGAAAATTCCGTCGCTTCCTCTGCTTCTCCTGACCCTGTCTCTTCCAGACCTGGTTCACGCTGATCAGATTGACCTCCTGTCGATCGAGTTCATCCAGGACGATCAGGAAGGTTTCGACCTCTGGCCCTCGCCATTTTCCGGCACGAGATCCACCGCAAGATTTCCTTCAGATCCAAGTGTGACTTCAGGATCGACCGAAGTGACTGTGACAACCAGCACCTCTTTCGGAGTCCCGGGCAATCGAGGCAGCAGCAACGGCAATCCCCCCGGATACAGCTACCAACGACTCTACGAGGATCTCCTCATTGCCATCTCGCCGACTGGATTTCTCACTCTCGACTTCAGTGGTCTGAGCCCCGGGCAACACTATACTTTGACACTCTATGCCTGGGATCCCGGAGCCAGCGATGGGTCCGACAAAGTTTGGTCCGTGACCGGCGGCACCGGGACCCCCTCCGCAGCCTCGGTCAATTTCCAGTCCCCCTTGATCGACAACCAAAGTTTCGCTCTGGTCTATCAAATCGAAGCCTCCCCCAGTGGAACCTTCCAATTAACCAATACAGGCGGCCTCTCCCAGTCCGCGATCAACGGCTTCACTTTGTCAGCCGAAGCAATCGATTCCGATTCCCCTCCCGCCATCACAAGCCCCCCCACGGCCATCTGGGATGGCGGAGAGGATCTCGTCATCGAGTTCGAGGTGAGCGGAGCCGAACCATTCTTCTACCAATGGTTCCTCAATGGAACGCCCATCCCCGGTGCCAACCAGGCTTCATTGACCCTCGATGCCAACGAGTGGGACCGCGATGGCGAGTACACCGTCCGTGTTTCCAATGCCAACGGCTTCGTTGATTCTGATCCCGCCGACATCACCATCGACATCCCACCTTTCCCGACTCGGGAGCAACTCACCTATGAACCTCTAGGGCCTTCGTCGCGGCGAACCGGCATCACCATTTCCGAGTTTCTCTACCACCCTGCCCGCCGGACCGACAACCGCGAACTGGAATTTATTGAACTCTACAACTCACAGCCATGGGCCGAAGATCTTTCAGGCTGGAGAATCAGCGGCGATGTCGACTACCTCTTCCCCGAGGGCACCCTCATTCCCGCCAAGGGCTTCCTGGTCATCGCGCGTTCTCCCGGCGATCTTGAAAGCGAAACCGGAATCTCCGGAACGCTCGGACCATGGGAAGGCAACCTCGACAACGACGGGGGACGCATCCGACTCCGCAAACCCTCCGACGCCATTGTTCTGGAAATTGACTACGACGACGACCCGCCTTGGCCGGCCGCCGCCGATGGCCCAGGCCATTCCCTCATCCTCGCGCGCCCTTCCTATGGCGAGAACGACCTCAGGGCCTGGGAGGCCAGCCACTCGATTGGAGGGTCTCCGGGGTTCGCCGATCCCGTCCCCTCCGACGATCTTGACCAGATTTTCATCCTCTCCGTTCTCAGCAGGTCAGTGTTCCCGCAAATCGACTACGTGGAGTTGCGAAATTCTTCCCCACAACCGGTGGATATCTCGGGATGCCAGCTCAGTGATTCCCGGGACGAGCTAGGGAAATTCATCATTCCCTCCAATACCGTCATTGCTCCCGGAGAGTGGCTGACATTCAACGAAGAAACCCTGGGGTTCGCTTTCGATTCCGCCGGCGACGCCATCTACTTCACCACCCCTTCCGGCAGCCGCGTGCTCGATGCCACCATCCTTCCCCCGGGATCTCCCGATACTCCCTTTTTCAAAAGGCGCAGCGACGGCCCGTTGCGCTCCCTTGACCCGACTGTCTTTATCAATGAACTGATGTTCCACCCGCCGACCCATGACAGCGACGACGAATGGATCGAGATTTACAACCATGATCAGCTGCCCCGCAACCTGAGCGGGTGGACCTTTACCGATGGGATTGACTTCGACTTCCCGGAGGGCACCGAGATCGCCCCTTTCGGGTATCTTGTGATTGCCCGAAATCGTGCCCGCATGCTGGCAAGTTATCCCGATCTCGATCCTGCCATCGTCTTGGGCGATTTCCGGGGAACCCTTTCTAACAGCGGCGAACGGATCGCTCTTGCCAGCGTGATCGATGGATCGTTGGCCATCGCTGATGAAGTCTTCTATCGGGACAAGAGCCGATGGCACCGCTTCTCGGATGGTCGCGGTGCCAGCCTCGAACGCCGGGCTCGGGGATCCATCCCGTCCCATTCTCCTCACTGGTCCGATAGCATTGATTCTGAAGAATCAACATGGACCACCATAGAGTTCACCGGAACCCTGGCTCACGGAAACAGCGCTGCTCCAGCCGATCAAATCCAGATGTTCCTTCTCGGTCCGGGCGAAGCCTTGGTGGACAATGTCGAAGTCATTCCTGAAGGAGGATCCAATATTCTCTCCAATGGCGATTTCGAAAGTGGAACCTCCGGGTGGTTCGTCCAAGGCAATCATCGCCGCTCCCGACTTGAGTCCGGAGATTCCTTCGAGGGTTCGAATTCCATGAGGCTTGTTGCAACCCGCCGCGGAGATCCCGGACCGAACAGACTTCGCGCTCCCCTCACCCAGACTCTCACTCCGGGAACCAAAGCCACACTTCGCGCCAAAGTTCGCTGGCTCAAAGGCCATCCCGAAATTCTTCTTCGCTTCCGTGGCAACTGGCTGGAAGCCACCGGGCGGCTCGAGCTTCCATCCAGTCTAGGCACTCCGGGTGCGGCCAACAGCACCGCCGTGGACAGGTCGGCACCCCGTGTCCACTCCGCACGACACTACCCGGTCCTTCCTTCTTCCGGCGAAGATATTCTCGTTACCGCCGAGATTTCCGATGACGACGGAATCACTCCGATTGTCTTGAAGTATCGAATCGATCCCTACTCGGAAGAATCCATGGTCTTCATAAATGATGAAGGCCTCGACGGAGACCTCACTGCCGATGACGGCATTTACTCGGGCCTTATTCCGGGGCAGGCCGCCGGCACTCTTATTGCGTTTCAAATCAACGATCTGTTCGACGTCCCTTCGATGGCATTCCCCCCGAATGGAGAAGCTCTCATCCGCGTTGGGGACCCAGACAGCAAGCCTGACTTCGGCACGTACCGGATGTGGATCACCCAAGCCTCACTCGATGATTGGGATTCCCAACCGTTCCGCTCCAATGACCCCTTCCCCATCACCTTCGTCCACAACCAATCAAGAGTCATCTACAATGCCGGCGCCTATTACGGCGGCAACCGGGATTCCCACAGCTTCCCTACCAGCGGCTCGGTTTCATACGATGTCGCCCTTCCCGACGGCGAGGCATTCCTAGGGGCCGACAAGCTGACCCTCGACTACCCGGTTCGCGACCCGACCAACCAACGTGAACAATTGATGCACTGGTTCGCCGATCAACTCCGGCTGCCCACTCTTCATCGTCGCGATGTCTACCTCTCCATGAACGGCATACGCCGTCTTCAGATCTACCACGATGCCGAACAACCAGATGGCAGACTGGTCCATTCCCACTTTCCCGGTGATGAAGGAGAACTCTTCAAAACCAGCAATGATAATGAGACAAGTGACTCCGGAGTCAGAACCCGTCCCTTCGTCAGGAATGTCATCGATATCTTCGAAGCCGACGGCATGACGCGTGCCGCCCGTTACCGGTGGACCACCGCAGGCCGTGCCCGCGGAAGCCGGACCCGCCTGGATGACAACAGCATCATCGACCTGGTGACCAAGGCCGACGCCACCGGCCCCGACTACGAAAGGGATCTTCTTGAAATCATCGATATGGACAACTGGATGCGGACCTGGGCTCTCATCGACCTCGCTTCATTCTGGGATGCCTTCGGAAATCCGAATTGGAAAAACACCTATCTCTACAAACCCAACGGAGGAAAGTGGGTGCAATTCACTTGGGATTTCGATGTCGGACTTGGCGTCTTCAATGACCCGACCAATCAAGCACTTTTCCCCGGCAACGTGGATACCAACATCCGCCGCATGTACGACACACCGTCGTTCGTTCGGTCCTATTGGAGGGCCATGGAAGAATCGCTCGGCAGCTTTTTCTCAGGTGCCTCGGTCACCCCCATTCTTGAAAGGAAACGCGCCGCCTACGCTGCGGCGGGCCTCAGCTTCACCTCTCCATTTTCGCCCAGCGGTCCTTACAACCTTCCCGTCACCACCTGGATCGACCGACGGGCCGCCTTCATCCAACCTCAGCTGAATTCCGCCAATGGCTCGTTTTCAGTGTCCTCTCCGCCCGACGAAAGTTCATTCGACAGCTCATCCATCACCCTTTCCGGTTCCGCCCCCATCAACGCCGTCGTCATTGAAGTCAACGGTATCCCACTCGACCTCTCTTGGAACACCACCAGTGAATGGACCGCGACCTTCGTCCTGCAACCCGGCGAAAACCTCCTCCTGATCCGGGCTCTTGACTCAAACGAAATCGAACTCGCCAGCGACATTCGCACCGTCACCTATACCGGCATCGGTGGTTGGCCGTCCGTCGTCATCAACGAATGGATGGCCTCCAATCAATCCGTGCTTCCCGACCCCTCGGACGGGCAATTCGATGATTGGATCGAACTGACAAACCCAGACCTGACTCCGGCCGATCTCTCAGGATGGTTCCTCAGCGACGATCCTGACGATCCCTTTCAATTCCAAATTCCCAATGGCTTCTTCATCCCGGCTGGCGGCTTCCTGTTGGCTTGGGCCGATGACGATCCGATTCAAAACAATCCCCCTTTCGTTCCTGATCTCCACCTTCCCTTCAAACTCAGCGCCAGCGGCGACAGCATCATCCTCACCGCTCCCGATGGCTCCCTGATTGACCGGGTCGATTTCGCCCGACAGTCACCCGATAAAACAATGGGCCGACTAGGGACCGACACCCTTGCTCTCGCAACCCCAAGCCCGGGAGAAACCAACGGAAGAGCTGCGGTGGAACCCAGCGCATCCTTCACCATCGACGGCAACTCGCTCTCTTTCTCCATCGTCACGGAGCCCGGTTTCTTCTACCTCGCTGAAGTCAGCGATGACCTGGAAATCTGGAGGCCGCTCGCTGAGCCCGTAATCGCTGAGGCACCCATCACGACTTTCAACGATCTCCTTTCCGGATCGAACCGCTACTATCGGTTCCGACGGATCCCCTGATCAGGCCCGACGTCAGCGATCGTCGTATTGTCCCCAGAGGTTACGAATCCTCTGATGCAACTTCCCCGGAACTTCCGGGCTGAATTCCAGAGTCACAAAGCCGCCTCCCTTTTGCGCTCCCGTCACTCTGCCCTTCCGAAGCGAAACCGATGAAACGAGCCCCCGGAACTCGCTCACAAACCGGTGGGCCGGCTTTCCTTTCACGACCCTGACCTCGCCCTCCGTCACTTCAAGAATCCACACCGCCGAGCTGAATTTCGCGAAAAACCGACCAATCACGGCTGCGATCCTGCCCCGATCCGCAATCCCTGCAAGTCAGAGGCCTTGAAAAGCCCGATTTCTCCCATTTCGCCATTGAAAATCACCGGATCTCCACAAAGTCTCCCCGCGACATGAACGTCTCGCTCAATTGGCTCAAAGAACGGCTCGACCTTGGATCCCGCAACCTCAACGAAGTGTGCGATCTCCTCACCTTTGCCGGGATCGAAGTGGAAGGCCTCCACAGCGTGGGAGTTGAGAGCGAACTCATTGTCGTGGCCGAAATCAAGGAAGCCGTTCAGCACCCCGATGCCGACAAGCTCAAGGTCACGCAAGTTGATGCGGGCGAAGGCTCTCTCCGTCAGATCGTCTGTGGCGCGAAGAACTACAAGGTCGGAGACAAAGTCCCCTGCTGCCTTCCCGGAGCCGACCTCGGAGGATTCGTGATTGGCGAAACAAAGATGCGCGGTGTCGAATC
>JBMHCW010000013.1:0-27987 GCA_049889715.1 Akkermansiaceae bacterium
CGGTCGCAAGGGATTGGCGCAGGGCGGGATTCATCGGTTCCGCTATACCGGGGCCAAGGAGAAGTTGTTAACCGATGCCAAGGTGACCGCCGAGGGGATCTCGTTGTCCTTCAATTTTCCTCTTTCCGGAGAGGCTGCTGAAGAGTTGGGGCGCTATCAGATCGAGCAGTGGAACTACCTTTGGGCTCCTAATTATGGCTCGAAGCAGTATTCGGCGGGAGACGAATGGAAGGTTGGAAAAGACAAGGTGAAGGTGGATGGAGTGGAGTTGAGTGATGATGGGAAATCGATCTTGTTTAGGATTCCGGGCCTCCGGCCGGTCAATCAGGTCAAACTGGACCTCAAGGTGATGGGGCGCGATGGGAAGGAGTTGACGGAATTGCTCTACATGACGATCAACAAGGTGCCAGGGTCTGAATTTCCGGACATGAAGACCCAGACCGTTGAAAGGGTCATCCATTGGCCCAAGGAGATGAGGGAGAGGGAAGGTGGAGGCAACTGAGTCACATCAGGGATCAATCATCTGCAATTTTTACTTGGTTTGACGAAGATCGAGCTTAACGGGTTCGTGAGAGTCTCCCCGGAGATTTTTCCATCATGAAGTTTTTAAGCGTCTTAACCATCATTGCAGCGGCAGCGGGAGTTGCCTGGGCGGCACCGGATGCCGCCACCCTCGAAAAGGGCAAGTCTCTCTACAATGGGCCGGGTTCCTGCGTGGCCTGTCACATGGAGGACGGAAAGGGGCAGCCCGGTTCGGTTCCTCCGTTGACCGGAAGCGATTGGCTGGACGATCCTGATCGCACGGTGGCCCTCGTCCTGCGAGGCCTTGCCGGGCCGATCAAGGTGAATGGCAAGCGCTACTACTCTGCCATGCCGCCTCAGCTTTTATTCGATGACGAGAAGATTGCCGACATCGTGACCTATGTGAACAACGCGTGGGGCAACAAGGGCGCGGTGGTGACCAAGGAGCAGGTCGGGAAGGCGCGGGCCGAACTCCCCGCCGATGTCTACACTCCCGAAACGATTCTCAAGGCTTTTCCGTTTCCGAAGAACAAGCGCAAGAGCAATGGAACCTTCAAGCCGGACTTTGATGACACGCTGACCAATATCACCGAACCAGTGATTTATCGGACCTTCATGCCCGGAGCTTCACCAGCGGCCTTTGCGGTCGCTTTACCGGGCAATCAGTTTTTCTGTTGGGACGCTGGCGAGTGCCGTTTGCGATATGCGTGGGCCAAGGGTGGGTTTATTCGGGGCAATCAGGTTCATTGGTCGAGCAACGGGAAACCGGTGGCGGCGTTTGATGGACTGCCTTACTACCGAGCCAAGACCAGCTTGCTTGAACCGGAGAACTACAGCGAGTTGGCACGGACGAACCACAAGACTCCTTTCTATGACACGTCCGAGGCCAGGGATTTCCCATTTGTGATTAAAGGAATCGGGAGTTCACCTTCATTCAAGGGTTATCGCTTGATCGACGGCTACCCCGAGTTTCGATATCAGATCGGTAAGCACGAGATTCGTGAATTGATCAAGGTATCGGAGGACCAGACCGGGATCGTCAGGTCCTTCAAGGTCAATCCTCCGGTGGATTTGGTCTTCAAGGTGACACCCGACCCTGCGGCGATCATTTCCAGTTCGGCGGGCAACATTACTGACGATGGAACGCTTGCGTTGACGGCCAGCGAGGCCAAGGAATTTCAGATTACCGTTCTCGAAAAGGAACCGGCGGTCCCGGCGACCACAACCACGGAAGGAATCACCAAATGAAGCTTCAATCATTTTTCACATCCTTACTGGCCATCGGGAGCCCGCTGATGGCCGCGACGCCTCCCGAATACAAGGTCACCAAGATTACCAATCCTCCCTCGAAGTTCGAGACCAAGCAGATCGATGGTTTGGATTTTCTTCCCGACGGGCGCCTCGTGGTCTGCCTCCCCAGTGGAGAGATCTTTTTCTATGATCCCAAGGAGGAGAAGTGGGACTTGTTCGCTGAAGGTCTTCATAATCCGCTGGGTGTGATTGCTCTTTCGAATTCTTCCTTGATCGTGTCGCAACGTCCCGAGTTGACCAAAGTCAGTGATACAGATGGAGACGGAAAAGCCGATGACTTTGAGGTGATGACCGATCAGTTTGGAATGTCGGGCAACTACCACGAATTCCATTTCACGCCGGTCAGGAACAAGGAAGGTGATATCTTCTTTGCCCTCGGAACGGCTTCTTCCGGGGACGGGGTGAGAGCCATTGTCCGCGGAAAGTTCGATCCCCGGGGCCGGCCCGGTAGGATGCATGCTTCGACGCCTTATCGCGGTTGCGTGATGAAGTTGACGAAAGACGGAGAGACCATTCCTTGGTCGTATGGTCACCGCACTCCCAATGGGCTGGGCCTTGATCTGGAAGGCAACCTCTTTGTGACCGACAACCAGGGTGACTGGGTGGGGTCGAGCAAGATGTTTCACGTTCAGAAAGATCGGTTTTACGGTCATGCCGCCAGTCTGACCTGGAAGCCGGGCTTCGAAGGCACACCGGTTGATACGGACCCGGAGGTGCTCGCAAAAATGAGGAGCCGGGCTGCCATTGTTTTTCCGCATGGCACGATGGCGAATTCCCCGACCAAGGTGCTGGCTATCACTCCGGAGGCAAAGTTCGGACCGTTCACCGGTCAATTGCTGGTGGGTGAGATGAACCGAAGCCGGATTGTCCGGGTGATGCTCGAGGAAGTGGATGGTGAGCTCCAGGGAGCTTGTGTGCCATTCATCGATGGCAACCCGCTACCCAGAGGAAGCAATCGCATGGCTTGGGCTCCGGACGGAAGTCTCTACGTCGGGCACACCCGGCACACCTGGGCCGGGGGAGAGGGAATTTCCCGTGTCGAATGGAACGGTGAAGTGCCCTTTGAAGTGGCCTCGATGAATCTGACGAAGACTGGTTTCCGTTTCACTTTCACCAAGCCGGTTGATCCCAAGATTGCCGGAGATCCCAAGGCATGGCCCTTCAAGAGATACTACTACCAGTATCACAAGTCCTATGGTTCACCCCAGATGGATTTGGCTCCGGTGGCTGTCGAATCGGTGAACGTTTCCCCGGATGGGAAAGTCGTCGAGGTCCGACTCGAGGAGTTGAAGGCCTGGCATATCCATGAAGTGACCATTCAGGGGATGAAGGCGGTCGACGGCACGCCTTTGGCCAATTCTTATCTGGCCTACACCTTGAACCGGCTTCTTGAAAACACGCCGCCTGACCCACTCCAATTCGGAGGGGGCAAGCCAGCTCAGAAAACGGCCCGTTCCGGAGGGAAGGCCGCCAAGGTCATTGATCCGTTGGGAATGGTTTACCAGGTTGAAGATGCCAGAATCAAGGGGCCTTCCTTGTCCACGCAGTACAATGGCTATACCGGCAAGAACTTCGCCGATTTCGGTGGAGGGGAACAATCACTCGAGTGGAGTATCGACAGCAAGTCGGCCGGCGAAGGAAAGATTCTGGTTCGATATGCTCTTGGGTCCAATGCCCGCCCCTTGGACCTTTGGGTCAACGGGAAAAAAGTAGCGGTCCTTCCCTTCCCGGGAACAGGGAGTTGGAGCAAGTGGGAAGACCTGATGCATCCGCTGACCCTGAAGAAAGGAAAAAATCAGATCATTCTGAAAGCAAACGGTTCCAGTGGGGGGAACATCGATCATCTTCAGGTGATCGAGCCCAAGTCCTAGCAGGGCCTCGTTCTATTTCCTTTTCGCGAACAGGGAGGAGGTTCAAGCTCGCGACATCATGTTTGCCAAATTCCGTTTTCTTCCGGCCCTTGTTCTGACGCTGATGATTGGCTGGGCCGAAGCCTCCAAGCCGAACTTTGTCATCATCTTCATCGATGATATGGGCTATGGCGATATTGGCCCCTTCGGATCGAAGGAGAATGATACTCCTCACTTGGGCCAGATGGCGAAGGAGGGAATGAAGCTCACGAGTTTTTACGCGGCTCCGGTCTGTTCCGCGTCGCGGGCCCAATTGTTGACGGGGAGTTATGCTCCGCGGGTTTCAGTGCCCGGAGTGTTTTTCCCGGCGGGGAAGAATGGGCTGAATCCGGATGAGAAAACGATTGCCGATTACTTGAAGGAATTGGGGTATGCCACGGCCTGTGTGGGGAAGTGGCACATTGGAGATCAGGTGGAGTTTTTGCCGACGCGACACGGTTTTGATTCCTACTTCGGCATTCCTTATTCGAATGACATGCAGCGGACCTCGGCCGAGACCGGGAAGCGGGTTCACCCCTTGATGCGTGATGAGAAGGTGGCCGAGTTGTTGGAGGACGAGGATCAGCGTCGGGTTACTCGTGAATACACCGAAGAGGCAGTGGCCTTCATTGAGCGGGAAGCGAAGGCGGAGCGCCCATTCTTTCTCTACCTTCCGCACACCGCGATGCATGTGCCGCTTTACCCGCATCAGGACTTCGTTGGGAAGTCGCGCAATGGCGTTTATGGCGATTGGGTCAAGGAAGTGGACTGGAGCGTAGGAAAAATTCTCGAGTCATTGAAGAAATCGGGCGTCGCCGAAGAGACCTTCGTGATTTTCACCTCGGACAACGGTCCCTGGGCTTCAAAGGGAAAAGCGGGTGGAGTGTCCGGTCCTTTGCGTGGATCGAAAGGTGGGACGATGGAAGGAGGCGTTAGAGTGCCGACGATCGCCTGGTGGCCGGGAAGGATTAAAGCCGGGGCTTCAAGTGATGCCATCACCGGAACGACCGACTTGTTACCGACCTTGGTTTCCCTGGCCGGTGGAAAGCCTGATCCGGCGATCAAGATCGATGGCTACGACATGACGGAAGTGCTCGATGGCAAAGCCGAGCAGACGAAGCGGGAGGCGTGGTATTATTTTGGTGGAACTAATCTTCAGGCGGTAAGATCGGGATCGTGGAAGCTGGCGATTACTGGGCAGAGTATTGGAATGGGGATGAAGGATCGCCCTGAAGATCTGCAGAAGGGAGGGCGTCTCTACAATCTTGATGAGGAGATCGGAGAGGTGACTGACTTGTCGGCCAAGCATCCCGAGATCGTGGCGAAGCTCACTGCGATGGCTGAGAAAATGGCGGCGGAGATCAAGGAGAACAAACGCCCGGCCGGGCAGGTGCAGAATCCCGTGACACTCTATCCGACGACCGGCAACAAACGCGGTCCGGCTAAGAAAGGAAAACCGGTGAATTGGGCCAAAGTGAAACTGGGCGACGTCTATTCCTCAAATCGTGTGCCGACTGCGGTGAACAAAGCCTTTCAGGTTTCGGGAACGATTGAGTTCAAAGTGAACGCCAATGAAATGCTGCTTTCCCACGGCGGAACGCAGGTTGGCTACTGTCTCTTTTTGAGGGAGGGCCGCTTGGTCTTCGCAGTTTCGACCGGAAAGGATCATCTTGAGAGGATTCAAGTCATGGTCGACCCGGGTGAAGTGAAGTTCAAAGCGGGAGTGGATGACAAGGGGCATCTCTACGTGCAAGTCGAAGGAGGAAAATCCGCCCGTTCGCAAACGGGCAAGCATTGGATCACCAAAGTGCCGCAGGAGAGTTTGAGTATCGGGTTTGATGACGCTCATCCGGTTGATCCGAATGCGCCAAAAGCCAGATTCAGCGGGAAACTGTTCAAACTTGAGGTGAAGTGAGTTGGGCTTGTTCAGCTTAAAGGGACAGCAGAGCGATGGATTTCCCTATGGCAAAAAGTGAAGAACGTGAAAGTTGTGCTGAAATGGAATTGGGGGGGGGAACTGTGGGCATCGAATTCGAGAGTTCGATTGCTGACTGTCTAAGTTGCTAGGAAATTAAAGTTCTGTTTTTGTAATTCTGCTCTTGGAAAGGCGCTTAAGGAATCTTTTGGCGGATTATCTGACTGTGAAGTGGTCGAGGCTGATATTTGCGAGGTGCATTGCGATGCGATTGTAAGCCCCGCCAACTCATTCGGGTTCATGGATGGGGTCTGGATCTCGTGCTATCTGAACGTTTTGGATGGGGAGTCCAAGATGAGCTTCAGGAACTCATTGCTCAGCGGCCAATGAAGGAGCTTTTGGTGGGTGAGTCTCTGGTTCTCAGAACGGGAGACGAAAAGGTTCCCTGGCTGATATCAGTGCCAACGATGAGAGTCCCGATGAGACTGCGGCAAACGGTGAATCCTTACCTCGCGATGAAGGCTTTGTTGATCGCGGTGAAAAGTCATGTGATGAATCCTCCCATTGAGACTGTCGCGATACCTGGTTTTGGGACAGGGTGTGGACATCTTGATCCAGTCACCGCTGTGAGTCAGATGCGCAAGGCTTTCGATGAGATCCACTGTGAGCAGTTTTCCTTTCCTCAACACTTCAATGAGGCGCAGCGTCGACATATTGATCTGAATCCCAACGAAATCAACATTTGGGAAGAGTAGGTCGAACGAGGCGCAGCTTTGAATGCCGACGCCAAGAAGATAGGATGAACCGTAAATAAGTTGGCCCCAAAATAGGTTACGGATGGTCAACTCCGTGGGTCAGTAGCGGGAGACCATAGTAGTTGAGCCAGGTGCGGGGCGTTTGGGGGCGATTCATGGATCGAACGACGGCCTTGAGGTTCGGGACGTCGGGCCAGTGGTGGAGGGCGACTTCAAAGATGCCGAGGAAAGGTTGGTTGTTCTGAATCGTCTTTTGATCGCGAAAGTAATAGTCGCCGTTGATTCGGGCATTTCGGAGGCGAAAGAAGTCGCTGTAAAAGGTAAAGGGGAGGCGAAGAGTTTCGCCGCCGGGGGCGACTTCATTGATCAGGTTTTCACCAGTCGCTCTGCCGAGGACTTCGGCGGCGTAGAGCATCATGGTCATGGAAAGGTGGCAGTAAGTCAGTCCGGCTCCGTGACTGGAGCGAACGCGATCCTGGATTTCACCGGGATGGAGAGGTTTGCCACGAAGTCCGCCGTGAGGCGGATCGTCGGGCATGAGAATGAGGCCCGCGAGAAGCTCCCGGAAGTCCTTCGGGTTTTCGGGCGAATCAAGGGCGAATTGAACCAGGTCCCGATCACCAAGTGTAGAACCAATGAGCGCGAGACCGAGGACATGAGCCACATGATGGTTTTGGAATTCCTGGCCGCCAAAGTCTTCATTCTCCTCCCAGCGGTGGATGCCTTCCTTGATGACGGGTACCAGAGCGCGAAACCAGTTTTCGATCCTGTTCTTTCGTTCCTCGGTAAGAGCCGGGTGGCCGTGAATCAGGTCATAAGAGGCAATGAAGGGAAGCATGCCCCGGGCAACATCCATGCCGGCGTTGGGAAAGCGGATTTTGGGATCGAAGTTCGTTCCGGGGAGTGGCGTGAAGGACGCCCAGGAGTCGAGAAAGCTTACAGTTTTCTCCCCGGAGGGGAGGTGATCTTCGAGACGCCAGCGGTAGGCCAGAAGGCGGGTGGCGATCCCTTGGTCCCTGACCGACGAGTGAAAGGCGAGGGCGTCGGCAGGAGCGGAAGGTTTTGCTTCGAGCGATAAGGCTTGTTCGGCTTCGGCTCGAGCGGAGTTCCAGTAACTGGCGAAAGGTTCCTTCCCTTGAGCAATGCGTTCCTTGGCTCGCTTCAGGTTAGTTTCATCGGTTTCGATACGAGGGCGAGGAGGCAGGGCTTTTCTGAAACCGAGGCAGGAAAGATTTGAGATCGTGGCCTCGGACTCCCAATGGCCCATGCCTTCGAAGCCGATGCTGAAATTGTAGAGCGCGTAGTCATCGGGATTGGCGGAGAGCGCGGGTTGTTTCTCCCGGCCTTGGCGGAGGGCTTCCGCAATGAGTGATTTGAGTTCGCGTTGGACGCTTCGTTGTTCGCCGAGTAGCGGAACATTTTTTCCATCGGGCGCCACGCTGTCGCGATAGAAAACCTGGCCATGTTGTTCGACACCGAGGTGAGGGGGCCAGGCCTTGGGGCGACTGGTGAAAAGCATCATGCCGGCGAACAATCGTTGGTCGAGGTTCTTCTTGTTGCGGAGGAAGAACATGAACTTGAGATTCATGCCGGAACGGGCCGCGCCCTTGATGGCATTGGGCCAGTTGGAGAGTTTCTTCATCTGATCGACCTGATAGTCGACGGAGACCTCGATCTTTTCGTAATCGGATAAGGCGATCGGTTCGAGGAAACGTTGATTGACCAGTAAGTGCGGCCAGGTGTCGCGGGCCCAGCGAGGGGAGTGGCCCGTGGCGGCGTTGCGGATTTCGTTTTTTGAATTGTAGAAGACCGTCAGAGTGCCTTTGCGATCCGAAGTGATTCGTTTGACGAGTTTGGTGTCGCGGTCGGGATGGTCTTTCTTGAGGCCGTAGTTGTTGAACTGGGCGAATTGCAGTTTCTCCGGAGTGTTGACCTCGATCTTATGATTGACCACGAGACGATGGGCGTGAAGTTCTTTGACTTTTCTTCCGAGCGAGTCGGTGAAGTTGTGATGCAGGCCTTCCTGAAAATCCCAAGGATGGGTTTTGACGCCGATCTTGGAAACAGGTCCATCGGGAATGAGATGAATCTGCCAGGGCGAGATGTCGCGGTAGGCGGTGACCTTGCCGAGAGGAGGCCGTCGGCCGCCGGTGTATTCGCTGCCGTAAATGAAAGCGGCCCCGAAGCCTTCCGCAAATTTGGGATCGCCCAGGAGTTCAACCGGTTGGGCGGATCCCGGGATCGAGAAGAGAACGAGGAAGAGAAAAGGGCGGAGGAACATCAGGAGATGAACTGCTTGATGGAGCCTTTTTGATCGAGCTTCTTGCGGGCCATTTCCAAATCGAGATCCCCGTAATGCTCGATGGGATTGCCATGGGCATTGAGCAGGGTGGTGTACCAGTTGCCGAGAGTCTTGTGTCCTTCGTTTCCAAGGAAGGGCAGGCGGATGTAGCGGCCGGCGATGTCGAGATGGCAGTTGCGTCCCGACATCACGACGAAAGGCGATTCTAGTCCGATGCCATGGTGGGTTTCGCCATTCTCCGGGAAATACATGATCATCGTGTTGTCGAACATCGTGCCCTTGCCCTCGGGCGTGGCCTTGAGTTCTTCGACGAGAGTCTTGATCTGATTGACGTGGCTGATGCGAATTTGCTCCCGCGTCTTCCAGGCGGGAACACCGCCGAAGGCTTCATCGTGTCCCAAGGGGTGAATGCCGACCCGGTCGGTTTCGTTGCCGGGGAGGCCGGTGATGGGCGTGCCGAGGTCGTCGATGGTGTAGGTCACCACGTTGGTCAGTCCGGCTCGAAGAGCCGAGACGAGAACGTGAGTCATGGCTGCCTGCTTCTCCGGGGTGCTGGCATTGGGGCCGCCATTGGCATGGACTTCGGAAATCTCCGGGAGGTGTTTGGCGAGGGAACCGGCCATCTTGATGAGCTGCTTGTTGCGTTCGCGAATGACCTCGATGGATTCAATTTGATCCTCCTGACGTTTCTTTTCGTGTCCCTTGATGCCTGAGATCTCGAGGCCTTCTTTTTCCTGAAGGAAAGAAAGCATGTCGTTGTCGGAATTGACCGCTTCGGGATTGAGGACGGATTTGAAAAGCTCGTTGCGGGCGGTTTCCGGATCGGCGTAGCAATAATTCCGGGTTTGCGGGGCGGGGGCGGAGTAGCCGGAGGCGATTCCGGTGCGACCTTGCGCGAAGGAGAGTTCAACGTGTCCGAAGGGCGAGGGAAAGAGCTTGGCGAGTTCGAAATCCACCGTGGTGCGCTTGATGGCACTCAGGGTGTTACGATTGGACTTGAAGCAACCCATCACCGAGGAGAACGAGAAGTGAATGTTCTCGCTCATCTTGGCGGAGAGGCCCTGAAGAATGGTCAGGTTCTCCTTATGATCGTCGAGGCCACGAAGCCAAAGAGGGAGCTCGTGTTTGTCGAGGTCCGCTTCGAAGGGCTGCTTGTCTTCGTCCAACTTCTTTTGCGCGTCGGTGAAATCGACGGGCGCGCATTCGAGGGGACGCAGACCGCTGGACTTGCGGATGAAGATAAAGCGCTTCGGGATATTATCCGCGCTGGGATTGGCAAAGAGTTGGTTGAAGGAGGGAGCCAGCGCCATCGCGCCTGATCCGAGGGCGGTGGATTTGAGAAAGTGTCTGCGGTTGGTCATGGCTGAGTTATTCTTCGATCGGTTTGCGATAGATGAAGGAGTCTGAGGTGAGAAGGGAGACGATGACCGCATCGAAACTGCCGCCGCTTTCGAGGTAGGCTTTTTCGGCATCGATCATGGTTTTGGAGTCGGAGAGAAATTCGTTGCGGCCCATGAAGTAACGGAAGGCGTGTCGAATGAACGACTGGCGGACTCGTTGCGACTTGGACAATCGCTCAGCCAGATCAATGGCATTTTTCAGGTCGCCATCCAAGGAGGGATTGCCGGTGCCTTCGAGGTGGCCGGTGGCATCGACGGGGAGGGTTTGATAGACGTCGCGAATGTCATAGAGGTGATCCATCCGGTCGGGCTTGTCGCGCTTCTTCTCAACCAGATGCTTTGGATATTCGAGTGACTCTTCGGTCCGGAAGCGGCCAAAGTCATCGTACATCTCGAAGGTGTTGCCCAGCGGATTCATCTTCGCGTGGCAATGCCAGCAGGAGTTGTTCTCCGTGGCCACCGTGAGGCGCTGGCGGAGCGTCTTGTCGTGGTCTTCGGGGATTTGTGCATCCACGGTGATGGGGACATCGGGGATGGTGCCGGCGAGAAGCTTTTCGCGGACGAACTTGCCGCGATGAACGGGGTCGGTCTCGGTGTTAAAGGCGTGGGCCACGAGCCAGGCCGGGTGGGTGAGCATGCCTTTGCGATTGGGCACCTTCATCGGTTGCTCGGGTGACCAATGCCAGTTGTCTTTCGGGAAGCCCCAGAACTTGGCGACATTGCCGCCCCACATGAACTGGGTGCCGTAGCCACGGGAGAGATCATAGGGAGCGGCGTGTTTCTGACCTTTGTCGAGGCGGGCCGTAATGGAAGTCATTGACCGCTTGAAGTGTGACATGGCGGAGCCGGAACCAAAGCGCGCGTCGAGTTTGTCCGGATCAACGTGTCGCATCTTGATCTTCTTCATGAAGTCGTAGTGCTTAGCCAATTCCTTCTGATCGAAGTTTTTCCAGTCGGTATCCTTGAAGTAGTCGTAGATCTCCTTGATGTGTTCGGAGAGTTCGCGCATGCGTTCCTCGTCGCCGTCGTGGAAGACGTAGAACTTTTCGGTGCCGATGAGTTCCTCGAAGACATTTTGATCGTTTTCGAGGATGTGTTCAACGAGTCGGTCCGCTTCGTTGACCAAGCGGTTGGTGGATTGAGCCAGGCGATCGCCGCCAAAGCGTTTCTCGTCCTTGAAGATTTCAAGGGCTTTGGGATAGCCGAAGAATTCGCGGAAGAAGCGCAACTCGCGGATCGGCATGTCCGTGCTATTTTCGCCATAGCGTTTGTCTTCGAGAATGGGATCGATAATTGTGCGCACCTCGCGCTTCGCCAGCAGGCGTTTGACCTCGCGCTCGTAGTCCTCGCGGGTGTTAAGACTTCCTTCTTCGGCCGCAGCGACCAGTTCGGCGTCCGGGCTTTGATCGGTGAGAGCGTAGGCAATGGCGTAACTGGCATCGCGCGGCGACATCATGCGGCGATCGTGCTTGTCCGATTCTCCAGTACCGAACTCGCTGCGATAGGCAAACTCGGTGGTGAGGAAAAAGGTTTGAATGAGCTTTTGCACCGCCTTGCGGCGACCGAGTTTCCCGGTGTAGGACCTGACCAAGCCAAGGTAATCCTGCGTTTCCTGATCGGTGGGTGGGCGCTCGAGAATGAGGACTGAAAGCTCGTCAATGAGCTGGCGGAAGAGATCGTCGGACGGTAGGCCCGCCTCGACACGCTCCTGTTTGAATTCCTGCTCCCAACCGGCCAAGCATTTTTTGACGATGTCCGAATAGAAATCACCCTTCTTGCGGTTCTCGCGAATGGCTTGGTGAATGGCCGCCATCTCCTCGTCGGCGAGAGGGGCGTAAACGATCTTCTTGTATTTCTTGCCATTCTTCTCGGCGATCTCACGGAAGTCGGGGACGTATTCGCGGAGCAGGGCCATGCGGCTTTGAATGGTGCGTTCGTGGTGGCCCCGGAAGAACCAGATGCGTTCACAGAACTCGCGGAATTCGTCGTCGCTGAGGTGGGCGTAATCCGGATCGGCCAAGGTGTGGTAAACGAGTTGATCGGCCTCCAGCTTTTTGAGCATGTTGGTCGAGACATTCATGGGCGCGCGTTTGTATTTCTCGCCGTCCTTCAACTTGGGGAGGGGCTTGAGCACGACCGGGACGAAAGTGGGGAGGAGCGATTCGTTTTTGTCCGAATAAAGCTCTTCGCAGATTTTCTCGATGTGGTGGTTCAGGAATTCTTCGCGTGCCGCCAGTGTTTCCTTGTGAGTTTCCTCCATGGCGAGGATTTCGACGATGGCCGGGAGGTATTTGTCGTTCTTGCTGTTCTTGTGGCGTGGCACCAAATACTCGGTTATGTGCTCCGACACCTCCTGTGAGTTCGTAAGCATGCTTGAGAGGTGCCCCCCGGTGAGATCTTCGTTGGCGTAGTAGCGGACGCCGATGGTTTTGGGTAAGAGGAAAGGATTGGAGATGCCCAATTTGTCGAAGCGTTTACTGCCGACCACGGTGTAACGCTTGCGTTTGTGATTCATCGTGGTCTTTCCCCAAAGAATGCGTTGGAACTTGGCGTTGTAGATGTACTCGCTGATGAGCCAGCGACGATCATAGGTGAATCCCGGCTCGTCATTGTATTCCCCCGAGAAGAGTTTCTCGTGATCGACGTAGTTTCCGTATTCGGGTTTCTGGAGTTTCCCCTCGAGCGTTGAGGCATCGTGGACTTTTAGTTTTTCAGAAGCGAACTTCAGCAGGGTATTTCGTTCTTCCTCGCTCGGTTGAGACTTCTTCTTCGGAGGCATGTTCCGAAAGTAGAGTTGCTCCTGAATGCGATTGAGGAGGTCGAGGCGTTTGTCGTTTTCCAGGCCGGCAAGGTTGTCGAGACGGATGTCTCCTTTCTGGGTTCCTTCGTCGTGGCAGTCGAAACAATATTGCTCAAGTAGCTCGACCGTTTCCCCGGACAGCTTGAACGTGGGAGATTGTTCGGCCCAAAGAGCCGGAGCGAGAAGTAAGCCTGTTGCGAATGCGATGACCAGTTGGTGCCTCATGGGGTATGCGATGATTCTCTGACGGTCCCGTGAAGGGAGTCCGAAGAGCCTCTATCGCATACGTGCGGGAGGGGATTGTCATTCAAATTTTTGAGCCTCGTCTGGTCCCGGATTGGCATAGCGAGGATCTTTGGCGCGAATGTAGATTTCACCATCTTTGAGAACGCGGACGTCGAGGGGCACGATGGTGGTTCCGCGGTGATTGATGGTCTGAGCGGTTTCGGAGAGGTCGCGTGTTTGGATTCCTTCGTCCGAGAGGGGAGGAACGTTGGCGTTGAAGAAGGCGGTGCACCACCATTTGCCATCGCGGGTTTGAAAGGGAGTGCCGTGGCCGAGGAATCGTCCGGCAAACTTTCGGGGACCGTAGGGACCGGTGATTTTGTCGGCGACGCAGTAGTAGAGATTGTAGGATCCTTGTCGTCCACTGTCGGTGGACCAAGCGGTGCCGAGGTGAACGTATTTGCCTCCGACCTTCATCATGGTCGCTCCTTCGTGGCCAATGCGGGAGATGGGTTTTCCTCCATCGGGATTGGGGCGGGTGGAAGAAGGATCGATGCGCGTGGCTGCGGCGGTGAATTTTGAAAAGTCGTCGGCGAGTGGGTGGACGTTGGTGTTTTCGGAAAGCATCCACCAGGTGTCGCCGTCCTTGTAGAGCGACGGGTCGTGTTTGAGTCGAAGATTGTTGCCCATCGGATGCGTCCAGGGACCCTTGAGTTCCGGGCCGGCGGAGAGGGCGAAGTTGGATTTTCTTTTTGGGCAATGAACGAGCGCCCACTGGTTCATTTCGGGAATCCAATGAACCTCGGGAGCCCAGATGCGGTCGCCGGGTTCCTGGTGATAGCTGTCCTTGAGCGAATAGATGGCGCCGAGGGAGGTCCAGTCGATGAGGTCTTTTGATTTCCAGACTCGCACGGTGGTGCCGACCGCGGAGTGGTCGCTGAGACCGATGTTGTAGGGATCCGTTTCTTCGCGCGGATCCTCTTCATTGATGGTGGTTCCGGTGAGGTAGTAAAAGTCGTCGGGGCCACGAGTGATGTAGGGATCGCGAATCCAGTCGTTCTTGATGAAGAGCGCGCGGTCGTGTGACTTGAGACCGGCTTCAATCGTCTCGCGGGAATCGACGGGGCGAACGGGCGCGACTTGGGCGACGGGAATCTTCAGAGGCGGCTTTTTTACGGGGCTGGGAGCGCTTTGGTCTCGGATCATGAGACCGTTTGGTTCCTCCCCGGGCGTGTTGATTTTTGATGTCGGGTCCTTCTCCTTGGCTGGCTTGACGGAGTGAGAGCGAACTTTGCCGCTGAAGGCATTGGGAGGGTAGTAGTTGCCGGCTGCGGTGAGATCATCCTTGGCGATCGAGAGGGGGTCTTTGGGTTGAACCGGGATCAGGCCGGGGGAGGGTTTTTCGAAGGCTTTGCCATTGACGCGAAGAACGAGTTTGCGGGGGGTGATCCTGGCTTCAAGGTCGATGATTCCTTCCGCTTTTAAGGTCGAAGAGAGTCGGGTGACCTCACCATTCACGCGAACATCGAAGACGGCCATTCCGTTGACGAAGTGAAGGGCAAATCCTTGTTCGCGACCACCTTGAGCGAGGACGACTCCGCTCAGGTTTTTGCCTTCCACCTTGGCTTTGATGACGAGCGGACGTTTGGCAATTTTTGGAGAGTCGCCGGAGGGCTTGGGAGCTTCCTTTTGATATCCCGGTTCGGGAACAAGGTGGGGAGCGGCATGGACGCGCTTGGCCCAGTTGTTCCAGTCCTTGATGAGTTGGTCGCGAATGGTGGCGTAATTCTGGGCGACGTTGTTTTGTTCAAAACGATCTTCGGCAAGGTTGTAGAGTTCCCAGGTGACTTCATCGGGTTGGCGTTTACCCCAGACTAGTTTCCAATCGCCTTTGCGAAGCCCCCGGGCTTCCTGGTGTTCGAAAGCCAGGACGCGATCGGGGATGGCCTTGTCGTCGGTGAGAGCGGGAAGGAGAGATGTTCCTTCGACCGGGGTGATCTTGTAGCCTTTTCGTTCGGCGGGGTATTTTCCGCCGGTGGCTTCAAGGACGGTGGGGACAATATCCATCAGGTGGGATGGTGTTTTCACAAAGTGTCCCACGGGTTGGATTCCCTTGGGCCAATGAAGAATGAGAGGGGAGGTCAGGCCGCCTTCATGACAAAAGTGTTTGTACATGTTGAGCGGAGTGTTGCCCAGATTGGCCCAGCCGGATCCATAGGAAGAATGGGTGTCGGCCTGACCCATATTGGCGAGGACTTCCCCTTGATGAAGGGTGGTGGTGCCACGACGGGAACGTCCATCGAAGCCAAATGGGCCCCACTCGTAGCAGGCTCCGTTGTCGGAAAGGAAGGCGATGATGGTATTGTCGAATTCGCCGTTCTTCTTCAGGTCTTCGATGATCCGGCCGACGCCCAGGTCGATGTGTTCCACCATGGCTGCAAAGGTGGCCATTCGGCGGGCAAGATCTTCGCGTCGATCTGCGGGCAGAGAATCCCAGGCCGGATTGGGCTTTCCGGAAAAGCCATTGGCGATGTCGTCGCGATCGACCGGAACCTCGGAGAGGGGAGGGAGCTTGGCATCGGGTTTCACGAGCCCCAGTTTCTTTTGTCGTTCGAAGCGTTCGGCGCGAAGGACATCCCAACCCTTGCGGTAGATCTCGACATGTCGGTCGATGGATTCCTTGGGAGCTTGGATGGGGAAATGGGGCGAGGAGTGGGCGAGGTAGAGAAACCAGGGTTTGTCCTTCTGTCTCCGGGCCTGCTTGAGGAATTCGAGTGAGTAATCGGTGAAGACGTCGGTCACGTAGAAATCCTCGCTGACCAGAAGTTCGGGCGTGGTACCTTCAGGGAGACGGACATATTTCGAGGGGTCCCATTGATTTTCGGAATGGGCGAGGAAGTTTTTGTATCCGTAGTAGTGTTGGAAACCGCGGTGGATGGGGCCGGGTTGGGCCATGTGCCACTTGCCGACCGCCCAGGTCGAGTATCCTTGATCGAGGAGCATTTCACCGAGGGTGGCACAAGTGGGGAGGAGCTGGCCCTTGTAGGCCAATCCTTTTCCGGGAGGTTGTTTGGCGTGAGTGAATGACCCGATTCCGGCTTGATGAGGATGGATGCCGGTCATGAGGGAGGCCCGCGAAGGGCAGCAGCGAGCGCTGGTATAGAAGGCCGAGAACTTGGCTCCGCCGGTGGCGAGCTGATCAAGGTTTGGCGTTGGGATTTCCCCGCCATAGCAGGAGAGGTCCGAGAAGCCCAGATCATCGGCGAGGATGATGAGGACATTGGGCTTCTCGGCTGCTTGAGTGGAGAGAGTGAAGGCGAGGGCCAGAGTGGTCAGGAGTTTCATCGGAATCGTCTGTTAGAGGGCTGGGTTGAGGGTTGAAGCGGTGAGGACGCGGAATTCATCAATGCCGTATCCGGTGTGGAGATCGATGGTCACAGTGAGGCGATCGGGGGACAGGGTGACTTTATCCGCTGGCACTTCGGTATTGGATTCGAGCCCGCGATTGTTGATGGGGAGAACGACTTGTTTCCATGCTCCGGTGGCGAAGAGGTCGTCGCAGTCCTTGATCAGATTCTGGGAGGCCACGATGGCAACCACCGGCTCGGAGAAGGTCACGCTGCCGGTGTAGTGGACGTGGTCGGTTCGGTTTTCGATGGGACGTTCGACGCGGGCATGCAGGAGGTAGGAATTTAGAGGAGCCTGGACTCGTTTTGGTCGAAGGGTCCGGCCGCTGATTCCGTGTTTCTGGGTGCGGGCATTCCAGTGCTTCGCAGAGAACGTGCCCGGCTTCAGCAGGTCGACCGACAAGGGGCGGTCGAGAGTGATGTTCCGGTTTTCGGGGCTGACGAGGACATGATAGTCGTCGCGTTGTCCGGCGATTCCTTCGGGGGTATCGGGATCGACGGGAACAATCGCGCCGGTGGTGGAGACGATTCCCTCGGCAAGTAGCCAGGTGGGTTTGTATGGGGATCCTTCGAAGGGGACCTCCTCGGGTTGTGCGTTGGGTTGGAGTCGGAGACTGTGTCCGTTTTTCAGCAGCGTTTTTTGTTCTTTGTTTTCGATGCTGACCAAGCCATCGAATACGACGAACTCGGCCTTCCGGTCTTTTTCGAGGTGAATGCCAAAGGAGGTGCCGAGATCCACAAGAGAAGCTTCGGGAGTGTGAACGCGGAATCCGTGGGCCGACGGTGGGCACCATCCGTTGAGACGGCCTTGGACGAGCTTGACGTTCATGGCATCCCGGATATGGAGGGTTGCCGGAGCTTGAAGGGCGATGATGCTGCCCGAGCTGAATTGGATCTTGGCCCGGCCGTGTGCCAATTGGATTGTTTCCGGATCGGCGATTTTCCGCACTGGAGAAGTCGGGGCTCCGTCATTGAAGATCGTAATACGGGCAAGGGGCGGAGTGGGGGAGGGAGCCGGGGGCTCACCCTTTTGGGACAGGAAGAGAAGGAAGGCGAGGCAGGCGGCGGCAGCGAGCGAGCCGGCGATCCAGCGACGCCGAAGAATCACCGACTGCTGACGTTGGCGGATCGAATCAAGAAAGGCATCCGGGTCTTCGTTGCCCAGCGATTCGGCCTGGGTCATGACATTGTCGATGAAGCCTCGGTCGGCCTCCTCAGGAGCCAGAGAGGAAAGGAGAGTAGCCATGCCGAGGTTCTGACGGCATCGTTCCGCGAAGTCGGGATCCGATTGGAGAAGCTCCTCGAATTGTTCCAGCTGGGCAGGAGTGGCGGCTTCTTCCAGCACATCAGCGAGCAAGTCGTCTTGAATGGATTCATTCATGACCGGGATGGTGAGTTGAGTTCGCGGTTGATGCAGGTGGCGAGGGATTCACGGGCACGGAGGAGGGCACGGCGGACCGCGGAAGGTTTCATTTCGAGGTCCGAGGCGATCTCGCTGGAATTCCGGTCCTTGAAGTATCGTTCCTCGATGATGCGGCGGGCTCGTTCGGTGAGGGACGAGAGGCAGTGTCTGAGAGCTGATTGGTTTTCGCCGGTGATGGCGAAGGTCTCGGGGGAGGGCGCGACTTGTGATTGTTCGAGGACCAGCGTGGTGAGGTATTTGTTGATGAGGTGTGGCCGGCGTGAGTTTTTGCGGAGCTCATTCCGCACAAGGTTGCGGGCGGTGGTGCGGAGCCAGGAATCGAGCTCGTCATGCTGTCCGAGTTCGGACCATTTTTTCAGGAGCAGGATGAAGGATTCCTGGGCGATATCGTCGACCCATCCGGACATCACACCGAGAGAGCGGATGTAGAATCGGAGGCTGGCGTGATTCTCGGAAACAATGGTTTCGAATTCCGGAGGAAGCTTAGACGACATGATGGCTAAATGATGGGGCTATATGGAGAGGATGTCCCCCAGCCTGCGGGTGTGACGGAAATTGTGGAAGAAAGAAAGAGGTCCGGGGTGATGAAACGGAAGCTTGCCAGTGAAGATCGATCGGAGAAACTGGGAGTCATGAATCGCAGACATTTTCTCTCCGGCTCCGTCGCACTTTCAGCATCGACCGTTCTGGCACAGGACGGGAAGAAGCCCTTGTGGTTGGGATACGATAATTTTGCGGTTCGGGCGATGGGGTGGAAGGCGAGGGAGTTGGTGGATTATGCGGTGAAATTGAAAGTGGATACCGTGTTCATCACGGATCTCGATGCTTTTGAAACCCTTGAGGAGAAGGCCCTGGTGGAGATTCGCAAATATGCCGAGGACAAGGGCGTGAAGATCTTTTTGGGAACGTGGAGTGTCTGTCCGACCTCGGTCAGTTTTCGGGACAATCGAGGAACGGCGGACGAGCATCTGGCTCTGGGAATGAGGTCAGCCAAGGCCCTTGGTTCACCGGTCATCCGGGTCATTCTCGGGAATGGTCGTGACCGGATGACCGAGGGAGGGATCGAGGCACGTATCGAGGACACCGTGAAAGTTCTCAAAAAGGCCAAGGGACTTTCCGAGGAACTGGGAGTCAAGATTGCCATGGAGAACCACGCTGGCGACATGCATTCGCTGGAGCTGAAGTCTCTGGTCGAACAGGCCGGCAAGGATTTTGTCGGGGTCAATCTGGATTCGGGGAATGCGGTTTGGACCTTGGAAACTCCCCTCGGCAATCTTGAGAACCTGGGACCATACGTTCTGACGACGAGCCTCCGTGACACCATGATTTGGGAGAGTGAGAATGGGGCAACGGCCCAGTGGACCGCGATGGGCGAAGGAGCAGTGGATTGGAAAGCGTATTTCAAACGCTTTGCCGAATTGTGTCCTCATGCGCCGGTTCAGATTGAAACGATTTCAGGGTTCAACCGGGAACTGGCTTTCAAAAAGGAAAGCTACTGGAAAGGGTGGCCGAAGGGGAAGCCGGAGAGTTTGAAGGCATTTCAGGGGTGGGCCAAAACCGGGAAGGAGAAGAAGCCTCACAAAGGTGGTGACAAGAAGGAACAGCAGGCCTACCAGAAGGGAGAGATCGAGCGGAGTATTGCCTACTGCAAGAAGCTTGGCCTCGGTGTCGGGAAGTCATGAGTTAGATTGACCCTCTTTTTTCTGAGGGTAAAAAACTCTTATGTGGCTGGGACGGTTCACGACAGGAGCGGCGATCCTTGTGATAATCGGGTCGCTGGAGGCTGAGGAAAGTAGACTGGCGTCCCTCGGCAAGAAGATCTTTCTGGATACCAGTTTGTCCAATCCGGTGGGCCAAGGATGTGTCTCCTGCCATCAGCCTCAGGCGGGATTCGCGGATCCGCGTCGGGTTTCGCCCGGAGCGGTGGAGGGGCTGGAAGGGCGTCGGAACGCTCCGACCCTGATGTATGCCGCGCTTGTTCCTCCAATGAAGTTGGAGGACACCTACGATGAAGAAGGCGAGGTCGAGTACATTGTCGAAGGTGGGTTGTTCCTCGATGGTCGGGCCCAGAATCTCTTCGAACAGGTCAAAGAGCCGTTCTTTGATCCGAACGAAATGAACTTGAAAGATGAGGCGGCTCTGGCGACGAAGTTGAGGAAGTCGGCTTATGCCGGGGAAATGAAATCTCTGGTGGGAGAAGAGAAGTGGCAGGATGATCTCAAGTTAAACGAGGAAGCTTACCGGGCGCTGGTGGAATTTCTGCGAGAACCGATGTTCAGGCCTTTCGATGCTCCCATTGATGATTATTGGGCGGGAGACCGGAGTGCCTTGACCCTGTCTCAGCGACGGGGGCTGGATGTGTTTGAAACCACGGGTGCCTGTGCCAGCTGCCATTGGACTTCGGTGGCCGAGTGGCCGGAACCATTGCTAACCGACTCGGGTTACGATAACATCGGCGCTCCCGGAATCGGGGACAAGGATCCCGGTCTGGGTGGCGTGACGGGAAAGAAGGAAGAGTTGGGACAGTTCAAGGTGCCGACCTTGAGGAACGTGGCTTTAACCGGCCCCTATCTTCACAATGGGTCGATGAAGACGCTGCGGGAGGTCATCGAGTTCTACAACAAACGTGATGTTGAGAAGGACCGCTGGGGTAAGCCTCATTTTCCCGCGACGGTGAACAAGGACGACATGGGTGATTTGAAACTGAGCGAGCAGCAGGTGGATGATCTGGTAAACCTGATGGAGGCCTTCACTGATCGCAGTTTGTCGAAGATGAAGAAAGGGCAGCTGTTCCCGGAAGTTCCGGCGGGAGTGCCTTCCACCGAGGAGCGACGGGCCTTTTTTACTGACCCACCAGAGCGGGTGGACGTGACGCTTCCGCGACGTCCGGGAAGGGATGGGAAATAGGTCGTCTGTGACCTTGGTTTGCGTGGTACGAGTCGACGAAAAATTACCTCAAAATATGATCGTCGAATTTTTGTAAAATTGTTAGGCTGGCCCTTCAGCTATTATGAAAGCACATAAAACAAGAATAGTGGGCCTATCCCTCCTGGCTTGTGCGACCGGATTGTCTTCGGGCGCTATTGTCTCTTGGGGATCGGTGGGCACCGGGATTCAGGTGGGAGACCTCCTTGAGTCCGGCGCTCCTTACGCCGCGATCGACGGTGGTGGAGCCGGTGGTTTCACCATCGGAACGAACGCCTTCACGGGAGGTTCGATTACCTCAGCCGTGACCGGAGGTGTCAGTGACACCGGGAATGGAGGGTTTTACGCTCCGGCTTCGGGAGATGCAAACCTGGATATTGTCATGGACAGTCATTCCTACATTACCGGAGGAAACCCCAATGGGCGTGGCCAGATCGACATTCCGGTGACACTTGGTAATCTGTATGAAGTTCAGTTCATTGCCGTTGGTGACACACGTGGGTGCTGTAACACGCGGACCCAGACCGTCGATGACGGGAACGGGAATGTGAGTGGGGCTTTGACCCGGGGGACCGGTGATTGGGTTGTTGGTTCATTTGTGGCCGACTCAGCTGTCCAGTCCTTTTTTGTCTCCGGAGAGAACGATCCCGGTTTAAGTGGATTGGTCGTCCGTGATCTCGGAGCCGTTCCAGAGCCGAGCACGGCTTTGTTGTCGCTTGCCGGACTGATCGGACTGGTCGGCCGACGTCGTCGATAAGTTTCTCCAAACGAAAACATTCAACCGGGCGTCCTCAGTGAGGGCGCCCGGTTTTCTTTTGAGTGAATCTCCTTACTGAGTGGCCCTCAAACGGATGAAGGCCTGGTCCTGGTTCTTTATCGGAACCGAAGATCGATAGGTGACGGAAGCGGTGCCGTCTCCATTGTCGACTTCGTTGACAAAAACGACGTCGGGAACCGATGACCAGTCGATGAGATTGTCGGAAATCTCAGGAGTCAGAGTCACGGCGTTCAAGCCGTAGAGGTTTCTTGAGTAGGAGACCACGAGGTAGTCGTCGGTGTCGCCCTCGACAAGGAAGGGGGCACTTGAGATTCCGATGGCATTGGCGGCGTCTCCGCCGGCGGAGTCGCTGGTTCCGAGGGCGTATTCCATGAGAGCCGAGAATCCGTCGCCGTCGTCATCGTCGTCGGGATTTCCGGTGAAGCCGAACTCGGTTTCTGAGCCTGGTGCTCCGTTGGAAGCGTTGGAAGAAACCCAGTTGGCGGCGATGCCATGGTCGGGGACCGGTTGGGCCGGAGACTTGAGGACCAGGGTGAAGTTACTTCCGTCGGCCAAAGGCCAGGGGAGGGCGTCATCGTAGACGAAGTTGTGGATATCATTGTCTTCGGCATCCTTGAGGGTGAGTAGTTCGCCACCGTTGCTGAGGCGTCCGCCGTAGGAAGTTTCGCCGAGGACATCGGTGGCAATCTGGATGCTGCCCGAGAGTCCGGGATAGCGGGCATTGAAGGCGGCGAGGTTTTTGACCAAAACGAGACGACCGCCCGAAGGAACGATGGTGTTTTCGGCGAAGTCGAAGGTGATGCCTTCGGTGAAACGGACGCCGGTGAGGTTGATTGACTGGGTGCTCACGTTCATCAGTTCGAGGAACTCATAATCATCGCGGTTGGTGGACACGGCGATCTCGGCAGGAGTGGTAGGTTCGGCCGGATGGTAGTTGAATTCCGAGATGACCAGATTGTTCGCTGCGGCCGCGATGGTATCGGGCGTAAAGAAGGCGGTATTGAGGGCACTCCATTCTCCTGAAGTGGGATTATACGACCGGGAGAAGAGCCAACCGGGTTCGGTGATGGGAATGGGGTCCGAGGAATGGGTGTCGCCGCCTCCGGCTCCCGGAGGGTTTCCGGTGAGCGCCAGGTCGAAGCTGATATCGGAACTGCCGGAGCCGTTCTGGTGAATCTCGACCGCGATGGTGTTCAACCCGGCCACGAAGGCTGAAGGGAGAAGCGTTTCGGTATCGGTGGCGTTGTCGCCACTGGATCCCGTGGCATACTGATCAAAGGCGGGAGCGAGCGGGAGGTTCTGACGTGCGACTTCACTCCCGTTGACGTAGACGACAACTCCATCGTCGTATGTGTAGTTGAGAGTGAAGTTTTCAAACACCGTTGGGTCGGCGATATTGACGGTGGTGCGGAAGTAAGTGGTGGCATTTTTTTGCGTGCCGCCAGTGACCGGGTCGGTGTCGATGAAACCGACAACCTTGGCTTCGTCGCCATCGCCGTATCCGAGTTGCGAAGGACCGGAATCCCACGAGGCATCATTGAATCCCACTTCTTTCCAGGCGGTTCCCTGGTTGCTTCCGTCATCGAGGAATTTCCAGGTGTCACCTGATTGGATATAGAAAGTAGTGGAAGGACCTCCGGGGCCTCCTCCTCCGAGCGTGACGAGGGTGGCTGCCGGGTTGATGCCGCCGCCGACGAGGCGGGGATCAAGGGAGTGTTCGTAGTCGGTGGGGTCGCTGTCGCTGTCACCGAACATGTAGTAGACTTGGGTGATCGAGGTCGGGGTAATGATGCTGGGTCCGCTGTCGTCTGGAACGGAACCACCGTGCTGGCTGTAAGTGGGAGCAGTGAGATTTGGGTAGAGGCCGGCTGAGCGGAGACTGCTGAGGAAGTTGTCTCCCCGGACTGGAAACCAATCGTCGACAATACGGTTGTATTCATTCTGCCAATCCGACAGCGAACGGCTTTGACCGTGTTGATCTCCCCAGCGAGCTGCCTCGGGATTCAGGATGCTGGTGTGATCGGTGGTGACCTCTTCGTAGCGGGCCTGGGCGGCAGCCGGAGTGAGCGGGCCGCCGTTGAAGAAGGCCCGGTGGACCCGGTCACCAAAGCGAAGTCGGTATTCCGGGCTGTCTTGTAATCCATCGTTGGGAGCGGCGATTCCCCGGTAGTCAGTAATCCGGTTGTAGTTGGTGTTGGAACGAAGGAAGAGGGACCACTCGGAATCCCACATGAAGTATTTGTAGCCATTTTTGTTACTCAACTGGCTGATGCCTCCGTAATAGTTTTTGTTAGGCCAGTCGCTATTGCCGGCATACCAGTTGGTGATGAAGTAGTCGGCATTGTTGGTGGGATCACAGTGGATCGGGAAGCTGGTGTTGCGGGTGCCGTCCGGATTGAATCCGCAGGCTTCGAGGAAGGCGGCATCGCGCGCTGCATTACTTCCGGCGCTCGAAATGGCGCTTGCGGCCGAACGATAGGCATTCCAGTTGTTCAAGTTGGTGGCGTCGTTAATGGGCGAGCCCGAGTTCTGGCCTTCCCAGTTTTCGCGGACGGCATCTTCGATGTAACTCTCGGCAAAGGAGGAATCGGGGCGCTCGACGACGTTATAGAGTCCCCAATAGACCCCATTGATGTAGAGGTGGAGGTAGCGTCCGTGCGAAGCGGGTTGGCCGAGGGCCAGCTGGGTGCGGCGGCCGAACTCATCGCGGGCATACTGGGGCTGTCCACCGGCGCCCGACCATTGCCAGCCGTCGTTGGATTCCATGCGGAAGATGAGGGTCTGAAACTCCTGGGCGGTGCCCGGGGTGGTGCCGAACAGCGGGAACTTGAGGGAGCCTGCTCCCCCGGTGGGTTCGTTGCTGGTGCCGAACTCCGACTTGAAGAGAACGCGGAAGGATTTCTTGCGGGTCAGTCCGAAGCTCCGGAAGGCTCCGCCTTGAATGCGGATGGCGCAGTTTTGCTGGAAGTTTCCGTCGCCGGTGGGATCAGCGGGGTCGATCAATTCCAGAGAGGTTTTGCGCTCCCAGGCCTGCCCGGAAGATCCCGGGTTGGAATAGATTCCGGAGGACCCGAACATGTCGTCGCTGTCGATGGCAATCGAGAGACTGGGGACTGTGGAAAGGTCGTTCAACATGGTGGGATGAGTGGCGGGATTAGCCGCGCTGTTGTTGTTCATCCCGTAGTAAGGGGACTGGCCACCCCAGCTCGAAGGCAGGCCGTAGACCGACTGCACGTTGGAAGAAGTCTGGGCGAGAACGGACGAAGGAATGATGTAGGTTTGGGTGTCGATGTTGGTCGAAACGTATCCGGAGCGGTAGGCCATGGCCTTGACCGCCATGGCCCGGTCGACGGTGATCGGGCCGGTATAGATCGTGCCCGTTGTTTCACTGGGCCAGCTTCCATCTGTGGTGTAACGGATGGTGGCACCCGGTGTGGCGGTCGTGATGGTGAGGTTGAATGCGGAGGTGTAGACCCCGCGGTCAAAGTCGAACTTGGTATCTTCCACAAACCCTGAGACGCCGTTGCCGGTGGCGTTGGATGCATCCGGAGTGGGAGTCAACAGGAAGCCGATTTGCAGAGGATCGCCGAAGAAGCCGTAGGAGATATTTCCCTTCTGGGGCGGGTAGTCCGAAATGGGAGTGCCGAACTCAGACAGGATTGTGGTGCCATCGGGACTGACGAGAGCGAGATATTCTCCGTTGGCCGAGAGACTGAAGTTGGTGTGCAGCTCGCCGATGGTCGGCCGCCGGTCTTTGGACGAGGCGAAGACCAGAAGGTATCCGTTGCCGGAGATGCTGACTGCGGGGAAGGACCACTTTGTCAGGTTGAGAGGGTCGTCGGTGAGGTAGTATCCGCCGAGACCGATCGAGCCGGCTGCCGGATTGTGGATTTCGATCCAGTCGGAGGTGTCGCCGTCTTCATCGGTCAGGCTTGAGGCATTCGGGTTGGCGAGGAATTCGTTGATGCGGAGGGAATTGCCGACCACGGTGAGTGAAAAGGATTGTTCGATCGAGAGCCCGGCGAGGTCCGTGCTGCGAACCCGGAATGAGAGCGAGGTCCCGAGGCCGGGAAGGGAGGCCGCGGTCCGGAGAGTGCTGCCGGAAATGGTGAAGAAGTTATTGTCTGCATCACCGGCTCCCGAGACGAGTTGGTAAGTGTGGGAATCGGCCACGTTGGGATCGACGGTTGTGAAGTCGGCCAGGTCGGTCCCGACCGGTGTTCCCAGGATCACGGTATTGGCGGGGAAGGTGATGGCGGTGGGGGCAGCGGCCGCTTCCACGCTCAACGTGAAGGTTTCGTCGTAGGTGAGATTGTCTTCATCGATGGTGCGGAGGCGGATGGTGTAGGATGAACCGAATGAGCCGAGGTTGGCGGCTGCGCGGAGTTCGTTACCGTTATTGATGGAGAACAGGTTGTTGTCGGGGAAGGATCCGGTATCGACGAAGGCGTAGGTATGGTTGTTGTCTCCGTTGGGGTCGGAAGTGGTGAGAGTGCCAACCAATGTTCCCGAGGGTGAGCTGGGAGCGAGATCGGTATTGCTCAGGGCGATATCAGTGGGTGGTTGGGGAGTGGGCGGAGCGGTGGCCCGCACGAGATAGCCACTCAGGCCCGGGTCCTGACCGTTGTTGATTCCCGGGAGGATATTGATCGTCTGGGTCGTTCCGGAAGCGGTGAAGGTTCCGATGACCGAGCCAACTCCGCTTCGGGAGAAGTCTCCGGAGACGTTCTCGGGTGATTCGGCATCGCCTCCTCGCTGGTTGCGGGAGGAACAGCACCCGCGGGTGTCGCCGGCACCAATGAGTTGGATTTGGTAGTCGGCTCCGCTGGTGAGTCCCGAGACTTGAAAGGACCATTGGTTGGAAGACCAACCGTGACTGTTGAGCACGGTGTTCAGATCGGCATTGCCGGTATTTCCGCCTCCCCCGGTGAAAAATGTTCCGCTTGCGACACTGGGTGAGATCTGTTGAGGAGTGAAGACGATTGTTTCAGCCCCGACGGTCACGGAGACATTGCCTCCTCCATTCACATTGTTGATGGCAGCCACATGCGTGCCGCTGGTATCGATGTCGGAATCGGACGTGATGTTGAAGGGAGCCTGCCAGGTGATGGGGGCAGAGAAAATAGAAGTGGCCAGAGAGGCGCTTAGCAGGAGCTGACGAGAAATACGGATCATTGGTGAAAAAGTAGGGTGTCGTGAGACGAGAAATCAGCCCCCGGGAACCGGGGACTGATTTCCGTATTAAGGTTGAAGCGAGGGTTTGTTTATTCTTCGACGACTCTGAAGAATCGCTTCAGAGCAACCGGTGGCGGACTCGGGAAGGTCACGGATGTTTGGGTGGCACCATCGCCTGCTGCGGGGATGGAGTCCTGAACATCCTCCCAGAAGCTGCCGAGGTCGACATTCGACTGAACGGTATAAGTTCTTCCAGGGTTGGAATTCCAGGTCAGTGAGATGGAGTTGTCATCGTTGTACTCAATGTCGGTGATATCGAGAGGAGTTCCACCAACGAGTCCGAAGTATTCGATTTCTCCCAAAGCGTGGAGGGTTCCTCCGGTTTGGGTCACCGAGTAACGGATAAACCGATAGGCGACCGCCGGGCTATCCAGGATAAAGAGGGCGGTTTGGTTCCGGGCATCCCAGATGGGATCTCCGGTGTGATCGAAAATCGTTTCGAATGTGATTCCATCATTTGAGCCTTGGATCTGCCAGAAGGTTGGATCGCGATCGGGCGAATCGTTGCTGGAGGTCATGGTGAAGTAGGTGATCGAAACGGGCTCGGCAAACTCAACCGTCAGGTCCTGCGGGGCCGCGTTGCAGCACCACTTAGCTTCTCCTCCTCCGACTTTGTTGTCAAAGACGTCGAAGGCGCCTTCGTTGGAGCCTCCGGCAGTGGCATCCGTGAAGAATGACTCCGAGCTGGAAGTGATGCTGACCCAGTTGAAGTTTTCCCCGGCGGTATCTTCGATATCAATCCCGTCATCCTCGGGGTCGGTGAGGTCGCCGCCCAGCAGTCCATCGATGATGGAGATGGTTGGAAGGTCGGGAGTGTCATTTGGATTGGTGGGATCGGTCGAGTTCTCGATTTCGAATCCATCACCGGCGAGGTCGCCATCAGTGTCGAGTGTGTGTGGGTCGGATCCGGTTTGATCGGCATCGGCGAAGGGGAGATCGGGATTTTCAACTCCGTCGAGAAGTCCGTCGTCGTCGGTGTCGTTGTCGAGAGGGTTTGTTCCGGTATTGGTGGCGCTCACCCAGATGCCGGTATTCGTTTCGACTCCGTCGAGGAATCCGTCGTCATCGGTATCATCATTGGCGGGGTCGGTTCCGACAAC
>JBMHCW010000014.1:0-70369 GCA_049889715.1 Akkermansiaceae bacterium
CCAGAATGGCAAAGTCGACATTGCCCCAATTGAGGTTGGTAAACCAAACTCCGATCCCCTGCTGGATTTTGTGAGGGTCAATCGGGTCCGGAAAGTGGCTGGTCTGAGCTCTTTCCACTTCGCGGACATACTCGGCCGGGCGGGAATACCCGCCGTCCGACGCTCCACCAAGAGTGGATACCTTACCGCTTTCTCCCCACAAATTCGGCTGTCCGGCATCGTGGTCATCGGGAAGACAAATCGTGGGACGGTCCTTGATGATCTCACCAAAGTCGCGTCCAAACTTCAACCAGGCCGCGAGGTGACGATGATGATCGTAGACCTGATCTCCAGCGAAAAAGAGCACGTCGGCATCCACCTTCTTCACGTTGTCGATAATGTCCTGACGGGAGATATCTCCTCCGTGTCCCGGGTTGATGGAGTTTCCGGTGAAGGCCGCGACCTTGATCTCGTCTTTGTCGGTGGGATTCCTGCGAATCGTCCCCTCAAAGGAGGCCTTTTCACCATGCAGGACCCGGTAGGCGACCGTTGTCGAATCATCCCAAGTCTCCACGCGGAATGGTGCAGTCCAACCGGGATTCACAATCTCGGTCTCAGCCACAAGCTTCCAGTTGTCGCCCTCCTTGATCTCAAGCCGAACCTTCTCAGGAGAATCCTCTTTCAAAGGGTAGAGTTGGGCCGTCAATTTAAGCGTCTTGTCGTGGACGGTATAAAGGGCAAAACAAATGGTATTGGCCTCCTCGACCTCGGGGATCGTCAACAGATTCCGCTTGTTGCGCTTTTTGTTATTCTGTTGGGAAACAGCGATCCCCCCGAAAATCAGGATGATCGCAAGGACGGAGAACCATTTTGAAATTTTCATGCGAAATAGAATGCTTTGGTTTTTCGATGTTCAGGAGTCTGCCACCGAATCAGTTCCGGAGGCAAGAGTCCCGGTTGTTTTCTTGGAATCAGGGTGCCAGAGCACTAACAAATAGAGTGGAAGCATGAAGTGAGGGGCCCGAAGCACGGCTTCGTGGATGAATTGATCGGCACCCCAGAAATTGAAACCCACCGACATTCCGGCCACCGGTCGGGCCAAGGCCGTGAGGAGCCCCCAAGCCACTGCATAGAGCGCCGAAACCCTTCTCAGTTTGGGAATTAAAAGGCCTACACAGAGAAGATAATCCATCACCCCGGCGATGAACAAAAAGATCGTCGCCGCTTCGCGATCGAATCCCAGAATCACCTTGGTCATGGCAAAGTAGTTGGCCGGAGTCGGCCAAAGTCCGAGGGCATAAGCCCCGTGCCCGGCAAAGGTCAGGGTCACCGCAATGATCGCCGTATTAAAGGTCACCGGATGACGGGGACCCAGCTTCAGAGCCAGGATCAAAAGGATCGGCATCAGGAACTGCCCGCCATGTTCAATCAGCATTGGAAGCTGCCGTTGGACGGCCAGATACTTGGCAAAAAAGACGACACCCAAGAGAAAACTCGCCACCAGAAGAGGAAGGGTCTGATAGGTCGATTCCTTCCGAATCGTCCACGAAACCACTGCACCCATTAGAAAGAGCCAGGCAATCTGCCCGAGCCAGAATTGCACCGTTCCATCATTGGCGCCCGATCCCACGAACTGCTCCCAGTCAATCCCGAGACTCTTCGCTGCGTTGTAGGTCGCTTCGTTCCAAATGAGGATGGCATACGGGCCTTCCCAGTAGAAGTGGACCCATGTCCATCCCAGCAGACATAAGAACGTCCCCAGACGCAGAATGACTGTCAAAAGTTGATCGCGATTCAAAACTAGGTCGAGAATAGGGTCGGGATTGTCATAACGTTCCAACTGAACGGGATCTTCCATTCAGGTCTTTCTCTTCTCCATCGCTTCCCCAAAAGCGCGAATCAGTTACCCTCCCCTACCGCCGCTCTGAGCTTCTCCCATTCGTCAATCAGACTGGAATCCACCTGCTCCAACATCGCTTTCAGATACACTTCAACTTCGAGAACCTCTGGAGTCTTCATCATGGGAGGAACCGTCTGGACCAAGACTTTGTAGACCTCGGACAAATGCCTGAGTAGCACCGCCTCCGCTCGCTCCAATCCATAGTTTTTGACGTAGTCCTCGAACGACAACCAATCCTCCACCATTTCGCGGACAATCGATTTTGGTCTTACCCCGGCTTCCTTGGCCCAGGGGTTTGCCAAGACGAATTCGTTGTAGGTCGCATAGATGAATTCCTTCCCCGGCTTTGGGTGCTCGACCTCCTCCAAGGCCTCCAACCGGTCTTCGTATTCCATCCCTTCCTCCTTCAATTGCGCCATCAGGGCCGTCTTGAGTTGATCTACCTGATTTCTTAAAACCACCACCGGATCCTCGACAATTGCTTCCACCAACGAAATGACATTCAGGAGATGATTTCCATCATCAGGATCCAGTTTGGGAATGGTCTCCAGCAGATAAAGCCCAAGGGCCTGATTCATCGTAAAGTCGTCCTGCAATTCAACATTAAGTCTGACCTTGGCCGGCCCCGACCGCTCTTCCTTCGGAATGATCGTGAGCACCTGCCCTTCAACCAAACCCCTGAACAACTCGAAGGCTCTCTTCCTCAGCGCCCTCTTCTTCACCGGCGTCTCGTGGCACCGTTCGATCAATCTCCTCATAGCGCCACAACCATCTTCGTCTTGTCTGGAAAGCACATTCAACAGCGTGCCATGACGAATCTGAAAGGCGGAGATCAGCTTCTCGGGAGCCGCCACCTGAAGCTTTTCGAAAGTCTTCTCATCCCAATTCACGAATCCCTTCTCGGGAGGTCTCTTCTTCTGAGCCTTGCTTTTCTTTCCTCTGCTCGCGGCTTTCTCTTCGGCCTTGATGTTCTCAATGACGTAATCCGGAGCCTGGGCAATAACATAGCCCACATCATCAAAGCCCCTTCGGCCAGCCCTGCCGCAGATCTGCTTGAAGTCACGAACTGCGAGAATCTTCGTACTTTGACCGCCAAACTTGAACAACTGTGTCAACAGAACAGTCCTGATGGGCACATTCACCCCCACCCCGAGAGTGTCGGTTCCACAAATCACTTTCAACAATCCCTGTTGAGCCAGCTTCTCCACCAAGACCCGGTATTTCGGAAGAAGACCGGCATGATGAATGCCCAGACCATGGCGGAGAAATTTCTTCATCTCCTTGCCATAAGGACTCTTGAAGTCGGCACCCTCAAGCACTTCGGCGATGGCGGCCTTCTCGTCCTTGGTACAAAAGTTCCGGCTCATCAACTTCTGGGCATTGGACGCACAAGCCATCTGAGTGAAGTGGACCAGATAAATGGGAGCCTTCCCCTGCTCCACTAATTCCACGACCTTCTCCTCAAGCCCGGTGGTACTGTAGTCAAACTCAAGCGGGACCGGACGATCGTCTGATTTCACAAGGACCGTTTCCGTACCGGTTAACTGAGTGAGCTCACGCTGAAAAAAATCGGTCTCCCCCAGAGTCGCCGACATCAAGAGGAACCTCGCCTGCGGAAGCGTGAGTAGAGGAATTTGCCAGGCCACTCCCCTTTCGTGATCCGAGTAGTAGTGAAACTCATCCATGATGACTTCATCCACTCCCGCCAACTCCCCTTCCCTCAAAGCCATGTTGGACAGGATCTCCGCCGTGCAACAAATCACCGGAGCTCCCGCATTCACGGTGGCATCCCCCGTAATCATTCCCACGTTCTCCGGACCGAATGTCTCACAAAGCGACAGGAATTTCTCGTTCGCCAGGGCCTTGATCGGAACGGTGTAATAAGATCGCCTCCCCTGGCAGATCGCCCGAAAGTGCAAGGCCAGTGCCACCAGTGATTTACCGGATCCGGTCGGGGTGTTGAGAATGACGTTCTTGCCATCGAACAACTCGAGAATGGCCTCTTCCTGGTGATCATAGGGTTCGATCCCGCTCTCGATCAGATACTCCAGAAAGGCGTCGAGCACCTCGGCATTCGAAGCGCGACCACCAATTCTCTCTGGATCCAAGATCGCCATATGGCTCCAAGTTGACGGGCAGGCACAGGAAGTAAAGAGTCACTCCTCCTCAACCTTGAAGATCCGGAACCCTCTCTTTTCGTAGTTGGCGAGAGCATGCCGGTGATCTTCGGTGCAAGTATGCAACCAGACCCTGTTGGTCTCCGGTAATTCCCACGCCATATCGATCACCAGACTCAGGGCCGCGCCTCCCGCCCCTTTGCCGATCATGCAAGGCAGGAGTCCGAAATAAACAACCTCCACGCTGCCACCCTTCTGTTGTTCCAACTCAAAATAACCAGCTTCCTGACCATCGAGATCCAGTCGCCAGGTATGTTGACTTCCTCTCGCAACATAAGCCTCCCACTGCTTGCGGTCCCACACTAAACGGTCCGTCCAATCCCACGATTGACCAACTTCTCGATACATCCTCTCGTTAAACTCTCCATTCCCATCCTCGACCTTCCGGGCCACCAAGCCCTCCCTGACTCTTCGATTCCGATGATCCTCTCGACTTGTCATCTCAAGATGAAACACGGTGGATTTCTCCGAGGCAGTCTTTCCGGTCCCCACTCCCGCCTGCAAGACCGACATCACGGAAGTCCCGTCCCGGTGATCGAATAACTCCGAGTCCCTCATCCATCGGGCGACTTTTGTCAACTCCAGTTGACTGAAGCCAAAGTCACTGACGCTCTTCAGCAGTTCACCACTCACCGCTCTGAAAACCCGAACATACTTTTGAGCGGACCGCCCTAAAACGATCACCTCGAGAAATCGTCCATAGGTCACTGTTTCCTCATCATCCCAGAAGTCATTGGGAAACTTCTCCAACTCCAATCGAGCCGCTAGGCGATTTTCCAGAAGCACCCCGGCTTCACCCGCCGCGTTCTGCAACTCGAAAGGCAGTGGAAAAACGTCTTCCCATTGTTGGCCTTTCCTCATGGCAACCACTTCGAATCGGCAATCATCAAACGGACAAATCGCCAAAACCATCTCTTCCTCGAGATACGCTCCGATCGATTCAAGATCCTTGAACATCAGTTTGAGATTCCAAAAATCTTAAGCACCGCGTCCCTCTTCAACCCCAACTCCCTCCACTCGTTGACCAAACGGGATTCCTCGATAACCCCACATCCACTCGGCAGGAAACACTCCCGTCCATTCCAGGCAATCATGCGGATCGCCACCAGCGCCTCAAACTCTCCATCGCGCAACAATCCGAAGGGAGCTCCAAACTCCGCCGGAGCCTCCAGTCTCTCACGCCAACCCGACAACATCTTCATCGTCTCACCAGTTCTTGGCAACGGCCCCAGCGCTGGCGTAGGATGCAAGCGACGGATCAAGGTCTCAATCTCTTCATGCTTGTAGAGCTCGACCTTGATGAGGGTTTGAAAGTGGACCAGTTGATCCAGATCCAGAATTCCCCGAACATCGCGCATCACCATGCCAAGATCGGACAGCTTGGCGATCAAGGTCTGGGCGACGAATTCATGCTCGCGAATCTCCTTCTCATCGAGGGAAAAGAGCACGCGCTCTTCCTTCCGGGCCGTCCCGGCCAGCGCCATGGTGTAAATCCGGCCATCGAAATATCGGAACAAAACTTCAGGGGTCGCCCCCAAAAAACCTTCGTCATCCCCAATCCATCCATAAGGCCTCATCGCGGAGGGCAAGCCCTGGAGCCGCGACAAGAGGGCATCCGGCGACACCTTCCCGGCCCCCTTCATGGTAACCACCGGCACAGATTTCTCGATCAAACCCTGACCAATCGCGTCACTGACCTCCCTGAAAATCTCAGTGAACCCCGAAGGATCCGGTTCCGTCCAATGAATGGGCCCCTGCTTCTCATCCGGCACCTTGGGAAGAACCTCCACCCCCGCCGGAACAAGCCAAGGCTTCTCCAACGACAGGGAGAAGTCGTTGCGATAAAAAGCCACCCCCGTCAAGGGTGGCTCTGCAAGGGAAGTAAACGGTCCGTGACCAACGATAATTTCGCCGTGCCGTGTTCCGAAGACCGCTCGCTCCATGGTGGCTTACTCTACCACACCATTCTTGATCAGCTCGGCAAAACTTGAAGCTTCGAGGCTGGCACCTCCGACGAGAGCACCATCAATGTCCTTCTGACCGAGGAGCTCACCGGCATTATCCGGCTTCACCGAACCACCATATTGAATGCGGACCTTTTCGGAGACGGAAACTCCATAGAGATCAGTGAGAACCGAACGGCAAAACTCGTGAGCATCCTGCGCTTGCTGAGGTGTGGCAGTCACGCCGGTTCCAATCGCCCAGACTGGCTCGTAAGCAATGACGGTATCAAGCATCTGCTTCTCGCTGACATCCTTCAGGCCATCAGTAATTTGGGTGCGCAAAACATCCTCAAGCTTTCCGTCTTCGCGTTCCTGCAGCGTTTCTCCGATACAAAAGATGGGCTTCAACTCGACCTCGTGAGCCTTGAGGATCTTGGCGTTGATGAGGGCATCGGTCTCGCCATAAATAGACCGTCGCTCGGAGTGACCGAGGATGACGTAGTTCACAAAAATCTCCTTCAACATGAAGGCACTCACTTCACCGGTAAATGCTCCGTTGTCCTGCTCGCTCATGTTCTGCGCCGAGACGCGGACTTTGGATTGCGCGAGCAACTCGGTGGCCTTCGGAAGCGACACAAAAGGAGGTGCAATCACGATATCCACTCCCTTCGGAAGGTCGGACATTTTGTTCTCAAAGCTCTTGATGAAGTCCTCGGTATCAGATGGACCTTTATTGAGTTTCCAGTTGGCGGCGATAATGGGCTTCCTCATGTCGGAATCGGCGTAAACCAGCAGAACGAAATGCGCAAGACTGATCGTCTCTGATCAGCCCCCGCGGCTCTCCAGATCGTCCAAGGCCTCGTCCAAATCCGGCCAGCGAAAGCGATACCCCTCCTCCTGAAGCCTCGTCGGCAAAACCCAACGACTTTTCAGAACCAACTCGGTTTCCGTCCGCATGACAAAGGTTCTGATCTCAAGCATCCACCTCGCTACCGGCAATCCGAACCTCCTTCCGGCGACTTTCCGGAAGCCTCTCATGCACCCTTCGTTGTCCGTGGGATTGGGCGACGAGAGATTGTAAAAGTTTCGTAACTTTTCTTTTTCGATCATCCATTCGATCACCCCACAAAAGTCATCGATGTGAATCCAACTCATCTTCTGACGTCCATTCCCCATGCGCCCCCTAGTCCCATTCTCGCAATGGTGCGAAGGTAATCGAAGACCGTTCCCTTCTCATTGGCGAGCACGATCGCCGAACGCAAGGCTACTCTTCGCACTCCATCAGGAAGATCACAATCAAAGAACGCCTTCTCCCAGGCCTTCGCAACCTCCACCGAAAACCCACTTCCCAACTCACCATTCTCTTCATCCATCGGCCGATCCTCAGCGTGCCGATAAATCGTAGCCGTGCTGGAGTTCAGCCAAAACTTCGGAGGGTTCTCGCAGCGACCGATGGCATCTCCGAGGACTTTCGTACTTTCGAGCCGCGAGCTAAAGATCTCTTCACGATTCTTCTGATGATAACGACAGTTCACACTCCTGCCCGCCAGGTTCACCACGACATCAGCCCCTTCGAATTCCTTCATCCAATCACCCGGACTCCTCCCATCCCACTGAACAGCTTTGGCATGAGAAAGACGTTCACTCCTGCGGGTGAGACCAATCACTTCCCACCCCAAATCCGAAAACCAACGACTAAGCTCCTTTCCAAGAAAGCCGTTCGCACCTGTCACTATCATCTTCTTCATCATCTCTCTTTCTTTGTGCTCCGAACCGGCCGGAGCGACCCTAAATCAATTCAAAGATGTTCAAGCATCTTGCAATCACTTCGGTCTGAAACTCCTCGGGAAAGAGCACTCCCAGCGGAGCAGCCACCAAGAGCAAGGCCGGCAATTTACCAACCGCTCTCCCGAAACGTCGCTCAAAAACTACCAACCCTCCATGGACGACAAAGTAGAGTGTTGGGAGCCCATAGCCCGCTCCCACCGGCAAAGTGATAGCGACTTCATGCAGTAGTCCCGACACCACGAAAACAGCCATGAGCCCAGCCCCCTTCCCCATCGACTTCTCAAACGGGCGACCCACCAGTCTTTGCATCATCTGCGAATACCCGATATTCCAACGACGACTCCAGAAGTCCCCGATCCCCTTCGTCTGTATAAGATTCGGAAAGAGCGTTCTCACCGGGAAACCCACCTTTCGCATCCCGCCCTTGAGAACCCTCAATGCTCCAAAATGAAAACCCAGGCTCATGGGAAGAAACATCAAGAGAATCTGACGGTTCCCGCTCTTCCAGACCATCCAAGCCGACAGGGCCCCGATGACCATGAAGAGCACTCCCCGGAGGACGTCGTCCTTCCAACTCAGGCCTTCGCGCCGACTCACAAAACTCCCCGGATCCATTCCAAACCAGCCGAGCCCGAAGATGAAATATCGCCCCCAAGGCAAGTGCCCTCCCCAAACCGTGTAGACCAAGCCCTTCATGCCGGCCAGCAACACGACACAAATGGACACCATTCGGACAATGGGATCATGATCAATGGTCAGACAATGAGCGGCTCCAAGGAGAACCATCACGAACAACCACCCGGCCCATCGAGGAAGATTCATCTTCCCCGCCAACAAGCCCAGAACCACCAAGCCGGGAATCCAGATCATGGCACTCCTCCCAGATTCCACCAGAGCACCGCTCCAAAGATTCCCACCAAGTAGATGAACAACAACGTCAGCAAGTGTTTGGCCAACTTATTGAACCGGGTGTTTGCCACTTCGCCCAAATCAAAGCCGAAGAACTGGAGATACAGTCGAACCATCCACCATATCAAGATAAAGCCCGACATCGCTGCGGCCGATGGATCTCCACTGAGCAACCAATCGCGAAAGCAGAGCGAGACGATGGCAAAGAAGCAATGGCTCCCGAGAACATAAGCGGCATAGGTCCACCAAAGCTCCTTCATCAAGGGACTCAAGTCAGCCAACTTCTCCCTCCATCCCAACACCTTGGGAATCCAGAAACTGGCAATCACCAACACCGTGAATCCCAGCCCGGCCAGGAATAGCCCAACATCTAACAAGTCTTTCATCAGTTAAGCAAGGTGGCGGCCGCAAAGATCGCAGTCAGGGTAAAAAACACGCACAAAAAGAAGACATCCCAGAATCGTTCTTTCCTCCGCAATTCACGGTCGTAGTAGGTCAACTGGACAATCACTCGGCTGCCCCAGAAGATCGCGAAGAACCCACTCACGACCTTCCCCATCCCGTCTTCCAAAAGCAACTCCGGCCACCCCAGACAGAGGGCTGCGAGAGCCGCGATCAGGAAGACGATGTATCCGCAATGAACGTAAAAGATCTGACGCACCACCGTCTCAGCTCCGGCCAAACTCCGGGCATACCCCAACCGAGGCGCTGCCACAAAATTTGCCACGACCAAGCCGATACAAATGAGTCCGGCCAGACGCAGGAGGAGCTCGATGAAAGCATCAAACATAGCGGGCCTCCTTTCCAAGCATCGCAACGGATGCCCAGCTCGTTACCAAGCCATAGAATCCACCGATGTAGAGGACAAAGGCACTGGGAAAGAGAGTTTCAGACGGCAGCATTCCTGCTCTGACCCATAACGAATTGCTGAACGAGACAATCCCGAAGAAGATCCCCAACGGGATTCCAATGATAGGAGTCCAGAGCAACGGGCATCTCCCCCAACACAGAAAATAAAACGGGATCCCAATTATCACGTAGCTCAGCAGATGAACAACCAAGGCATAGAGTCCGACGGCCAACCACCAGAACGATAGCCATCCACAATATGGCAGAGAGGTCGAGGTCAAAAAGGCGAAGACAACGAGCGGTAACCCATGGGCCTGCAGCAACGGCCTGGCCCAAGCTCTTAGCGGACTCAATTCAATCATCGGACCCTTCTACACTTCAAACATTCTCGTCAATCGGCGGGGCCTTCTCTTGTGGGCCCTACCCCGGAACCAGTTCTCGATTTTTCTCCAGAGATTTTTCATCGTTCTTCCTTTCTAGCCTGGCATTGGCGGTGGAATCTTCCGTCCTTTGTCCCGGATTTTCGCGAACAGGAAGAGGTTGAAAAAGTGCATCCCTCCCAGAACCAGGAGGACAATTCCAATCTTGCTGCTCAGGGCTTCGAAAATCCCCGTCGTCCCCTCCACCAAGGTCTCGAGCTTCAGGTAGAGAGTCACGAAACCGATGTTGATGAGGTAAAAGCCCACCACCAAAAGGTGGTTCACACTGTCGGCCATCTCTTCGTCTCCGTGATAACACTCGACGAGAAAGACGCGGCCGTTCTTATGAAGCGTTCGCGCCACCCAGATCGTGATCGGAAGGGCGATCGCCAAATAAAGGGCGTAGGTAATGGTTGTATCGTTCATTGTTTTTGGTTGTTTTGTTTTTTCAGTAATTTCTGAAAGTTTGTATTATGCGTCTCTCAGAAGAATGTTTGTCGGAGACTATCCGAAGAATTTCATGGCCAGCTTGATGGCCTTGCCGTGTTGCATGGAGGCCACCCGGTCTCCCATTTTGGAGGCGAAACTGACGAAGTCTTCCAGTTGAACCATCTGTTCATGGAAGACCTTGGCATCCTTGGAGGTCAGACCTTCGGTCGCCTCCTTACAGCTCCGGAGGGTCTCAAGAGCCGGATCGATTTCCCGACGCTTTCGCTCCCGGGCCACCCGACGAAAGATCTCCCAAACGTCCTTTTCCGCCTCAAAAAACTCCTTCCGCTCCCCTTTCTTGGTGATGATCCGCACCAAACCCCACCCCACCAGGTCCTTGAGATTGGTGTGGGCGTTTCCCCGGCTAATCGCCAGAGCCTCCATTACCTCATCGGTGCTGAGAACATCGGGAGCCGTCATGAGCAAAGCATGAATCTGAGCCATGGTGCGGTTGATTCCCCACTGGGCACCCATGACACCCCACTGGGTCACGAATTCCTCGCGGGCTTCCTCCAACTTGACGTGCTCTTCGCTCATCTTTTTTTCAGTAATTACTGAAAGTTCATACTTTCGTCAAGCCAGACCTGCATTTTTTCTCTCATCGAAGCCGACTCGCCCTCCTACCTTGCTCACCAGATGTCCGAAAACCCCTACGCCGCCCCGCAAACCGAATCCCCAGGGCCAATCAATCTTGGTCAAAATCCATCGCCTTACGGAGGGTATCGGGACATAAGTTCGCTGGTTGCGGTCATCCTCATTTTTCTCGGAATTCAGGCCATCGCCGGAATCGGGCAGATCGTCGCAGCCCTCCAAATGAACGAAGGGCTCCGCCTGATTCTAGAGGAAGAACCGGCCTTGGAGAAAATTCAGGCGGCCGATTCTCTATCCAAGGGCGCCACGGGATTGAGGGTTCTTGGCCTCATCATCACTGCCATCATCTGGTGTATCTGGAAAAACAAATCCTGTAAAAACGCCTGGCTCTTCCGGGCCAACAACCGTCTCGCCAACGATTTCACAAACAACCCAACCCCCGGCTGGTCTGCCGGCAGCTACTTCATCCCCATCGTTCATCTTTGGAAACCATTCCAAGCGATGTGCTTTATCCGGGATCAAATCGGTGACAAAATCAAAGCAGGTCCGCTTCTTGGACTTTGGTGGGGAGCCTGGATCGCGATGCTTATCCAAGGCAGACTCAACGCGGCCATCCACAGCGACGCCCAAACACCCATGGACGCCATCTCCCACAATGAGGGACTTGTTCTTAATTCAGCCATAATGATCATCGCTGCGATCCCCGCCGGCATGGTCATTCGTCAGCTAAGCAGAGGACAAACTGAAAAGGCCCGGCATTTGGGATTGATCACCTGAAACAAAAATACCCGCCCCTCCTGAATAGGAAGGTCGGGCATTAAAAATTGAGCGGCGAACTAAGCCTCACTCAAGGCCGCCACTCCAGGAAGGGTCTTTCCTTCGAGCAACTCTAGCGAAGCGCCGCCACCGGTCGAAATAAAGCTCATCTTGTCGGCCACCCCGAACTTCACCGCAGCCGTCACGGAATCGCCCCCACCCACAATGCTAAGCGCTCCACTTTCGACCACAGCCTCGGCGACTTCCTTGGTTCCCTTGGAAAAGCAGTCCTTTTCGAAGACTCCCATCGGGCCGTTCCAAAGAACGGTCTTCGCGGAAAGAAGAACCTCGCGGAATTCCTTGATCGCGACGTCTCCAATATCGATCCCTTCCTTGTCCGCCGGAATGGCTCCACCTTCACCGTAGACCTCGGTGACCCAAGTCTCGGCGCCCTCCTTGAATTCCTTGGTGATGCGGGTGTCCGCCGGGAGGAGAAACTTCACGCCCTTCTCGTTGGCCTTCTTCAAAATCTCAAGAGCCAGCTCTTGTTTGTCATCCTCGACCAGACTCATGCCAATCTCATATCCCTGTGCTTTGCGGAAGGTGTATGCCATCGCTCCGCCGATCAAGATCGTGTCAGCCTTTTCCAGCAGTGCCGAAATCACTTCGATCTTATCGCTGACTTTCGCACCACCCATGATCACCACAAACGGTCGCTCGGGCTCGGCCAGTTTCCCCTCGAGATATTCCAACTCGCGCTCGATCAGAAAACCCATCGCACTCTGCGAAACATGATGCGTCACTCCTTCGGTGGAAGCATGAGCACGGTGGGCCGTTCCGAAGGCATCGTTTACAAACAACTCGGCATTACCCGCGAGCGCCTTGGCAAAGTCTGCATCGTTCTTTTTCTCCTCACCATAATAGCGGGTATTTTCGAGAAGAAGAACCGCGCCATCGGTCAGGCCAGCCCGAAGAGAAGCGGTGTCCTCGCCGATACAATCTGAAGCAAAGGCCACCTCCTTTTCCAGAAGCTCGGCGAGCCGGTCGGCCACCGGCTTCAGCGAATACTTGGCCTCCTTGGCCTCGGTCGGACGACCCATGTGTGAGCAAAGCACCAATTTCGCGCCCGCTTCGACGAGATGCTTGACCGTCGGAAGCGCCGCCTGAATCCGGGTGTCATCCGTAATGACAAGACTGTCGTTGAGAGGAACGTTAAAGTCGGCCCGCATCAGGACTTCCTTACCGGCGACATCGAGATCACGAATTGTTAATTTACTCATAACTGGAGGCCCATCCCCCTGACCTATCCAGCCCTCGCTGTCAAGGACGTCGATTGCCGGGCCAGCCTCAAAACCCCTGCCAAACAGCCCCTTGCGCCTTGTCATTCTCCCTCTAATTCCTCAGAGTATCTCAATATTCCATGAAGATTAAGAAAGCTGTCATCACTGCAGCGGGGTTGGACCAGAAACACCTCCCCCTCCAGACCCTCGTGAGCCCGACAGGCGAAACCAAAACCGTCGCCTCTCTGCTCCTTGACGAAATCTTCGCTTCCGGAATTGAGGCCGCCGCCATCATCATCGCCCCCGGCTCCCAAAGGGACTTCTCGGCCGCCATCGCTGACCACCTCGATCAAGTCACATTCATCGAGCAAGCCGAACCTCTCGGCTATGGCCACGCCGTTCTCCTCGCCAAGACATTCACCGGTGAAGATCCTTTCCTCCTCATGATGAGCGACCACCTGTATCTCTCGCTCTCGGAAACGTCCTGTCTCAGCCAGCTTCTCGCCATCGCCCGACAAACGAATTGCCCGGTCTCGGCGGTCCATCCCACCCACGAGAGCAAACTCCCCTACTACGGAGCTGTCGGAGGAACCCGCGTCAGCCGACAACCCGGACTTTATGAAGTCTCCACCGTTCTGGAAAAGCCCACTCCCACTCTCGCGGAACAAGAACTGATTGTTCCCGGTCTCCGCGCCGGTCACTATCTCTGCTTCTTCGGCATGCACGTTCTCAACCAGTCGGTCATGGAGCAACTGGAAGCCGCCTTCAGCCTTTCTCCCGAGAAACTCCCTCTCACCCCCAGTCTCGATGCCACCGCCCAGGGCGAAAAATTACTGGCCTGCGAAATCAAAGGGCTCCGCTTCAACATCGGGGAACCCTACGGGCTCCTCCGTGCCCAACTTGGCATGTCTCTGGCCAGCGACAAACGGGACGACATCATGGCCGCCATCATCGAGCTCATCGCCGCCACCCGGTAACCCCAACCTCCACCTCTCCCGGACATGCTCGTCTCACTCATTACCGCCGAAGACTCCGCCACCCGCGATCAGTCTCTTGCGGTCGCCTGCGCTCCTCTCAATACCTCCACCCTGCTGGAAGAATGCGCCGAACTGGAAACCTTCCGACGCCAATCCAACAACCTCTACCACCGGGTTCGCGCCATCTTTTTCCTCCAGGCCATCTACCGTTTCCATCTTCCCGAAAAACTTCCCACCGAAGCCTCGGGTTCCATACCATTCGATGGATACGAACAACTGCTCGGAAGACAATTCGAAGAAGCCATCGATACCTTCCTCGATGTCCAGACACAGGACGGCCCCTCCGACGGAATCTCCTCCGCGCTTGCTTCGGCCTATCACCAACTCGCCTTTCAAACGCTGGCTGACCAGGTCCGCAAATCAGTTCGTTCGGTTCGCGGCAACCAGTGGATGTTCCGCATGGGACATCCCTCCGATCACCCGCTTCGTATCCGCCCCGAGCTTCTCCAACAGGACGGACATCTCTTTCCCGTGCTCTGCGAACGAACTCCCGTCCGCATGGACCTGACCCACTCAGCCTGGTCAGACATCTTCTTCCTCGGCATGGATTTCCCCCAGGGAGCCAGAGTGGTAAACGTCTCGGTCGACCTTGCCGTCCACGGACGCGATGACTCACCGCAACCTCCCGTCGAAGCCTATCTCCGTATCATCGACAAGCCGGTCCTTCGCCTGACCAGCATCGATCTCAAGGCCACTGCCGAGATTGATTCGCTCGCCGAAGTGTTCGATTTTGCCAAGGACTACCTCGGACTTCTCAAAGCCGCGGTCATCGCCTCGGGCATCATCCCTCCAGGCATCGAGGGTTCCGGAAAGTCCCTGGCAGCTCTCCTGACCAAAATCGCCGGTCCCGGCCGCGGACTGGAAGTGATCTCGTCAGTCAACGACATTCCGAAAGGATCCCGCCTTGCCGTTTCCACCAACCTGCTCGCCGCACTCATCAGTGCCTGCATGCGTGCCACCGGCCAGACTCGCTCGCTCACCGGCGAACTCACCGAAGACGAACGTCGCCTCGTCCTCGCTCGCGCCATCCTCGGAGAATGGATCGGCGGCTCCGGCGGCGGCTGGCAGGACTCCGGCGGCGTCTGGCCCGGTATCAAGCTCATCGAAGGAGAAATCGCCGGCGAGACCGATCCTGAATACGGCATCTCCTCCGGAAGACTCATGCCCAAGCACAAGGTCTTCGATGACCAGGAGATCTCGCCCTCCGCCCGACAGGCCCTCACCGATTCCCTCATCCTCGTCCACGGAGGCATGGCCCAAAACGTTGGCCCCATCCTGGAGATGGTCACCGAGAAATATCTCCTCCGTTCTTCTGCTGAATGGCAGGGACGCCAGGAAGCCCTCAATCTTCTGGATCAGATTGTCGAAGCTCTGGGCGCCGGCGATATTCGCACCCTCGGAAAGCTCACCACCGAAAACTTCCGCGGCCCGCTTCAAACCATCATTCCTTGGGCCACCAACCACTTCACCGAAACCCTCATCAATCGCGTCTCCGAGGAATTTGGCGATGACTTTTGGGGCTTCTGGATGCTCGGAGGCATGTCCGGCGGAGGCATGGGCTTCATTGTTGATCCTTCACGCAAAAAGGAAGCCCTGGGCGTCATTCAGGAAATCATGCTCAAGACCAAACGCGAACTCGAGCACGCCCTCCCCTTTGCCATGGATCCGGTCGTCTATGATTTCGGAATCAATCCACATGGCACCTTCGGAGACCTCCGTCACGGTCACAAAGCCGTCCTCCCTCCTTCCTATTACTCCCTCCACCTCGGAGAAACTCTTCGCACTCCGCCAGCCGAGCTTTCGGACACCGACCGCGCCGAGCTCGATCAATTCACCCACGCTTGCAAAAACAACCCGGCCTTCGAGTCCTCCATCGAGTCCCTTTTCGATACCCTCATCCCCCGCACGGCTGACGAACGCACCGGCGAGACTTCTCTGAAAGAGCTTCTCGAACAAAACGGATTTGATCCGGCCCAGCACGAGCAAATCCGTAAGGATCTCCGCGACGCCCGCATCGGTCTTGCGCAAAATCGCCTTCCAGCCAACACCACCATCCGGGACGTCCAAGCCAATGATGTCATCGACTTCACCTCGACCTCCCCCGATTCCGATGCCCTCGCACTCGGGCGGGAATCACTCGCCAAAGGTGAGATCGCAGTCGTCACCCTTGCCGCCGGAGCAGGTTCACGCTGGACCCAGGGAGCCGGCGTCTGCAAAGCCCTCCACCCCTTCGCCCGACTCGGAGGTCGACACCGCACGTTTATCGAAACCCACCTCGGCAAGTCCCGCAAACGAGGGCGCGATGCCGGCACATCCATCCCCCACCTTTTCACTACGTCCTACCTGACCCACGGTCCCACCAGCGACTTCCTCGATACCGTCGATCGCTATCAATACCCCGGTCCTCTTCACCTGTCACCCGGACGTTCGGTAGGTCTGCGCATGATTCCGACCGAGCGCGATCTTCGCTTTGCCTGGGAAGAAATGCCCCAGCAGGTCCTCGACGCCCAACAACAAAAGATGCGCGACTCGCTGCGTACTGCCCTCATCGGGTGGGCCAGAAACGCGGGCGAAGCCTCCGATTACACCGACAACCTTCCCCTCCAGTGCCTCCACCCCGTCGGCCACTTCTTCGAGCTTCCCAACCTTCTCCTCAACGGCACCCTGGCCTCGCTTCTCAAGGAACGCCCCCAACTCAAGACCCTGATGCTTCACAACATCGACACCTTGGGTGCCGATGTCGACCCCGCCCTGTTGGGACACCATCTTCAAAGCCAGGCCGGCCTGACTTTCGAAGTCATCACCCGACGCCTCGAAGACCGGGGCGGCGGACTGGCCTCGGTCAACGGACGTCCCCGACTTCTCGAAGGTCTCGCCATGCCGCGCGAAGAAGATGAGTTTGTCCTGTCATACTACAACACCATGACGACATGGATCGACCTTGATCAGCTCCTCTCACTTTTCAAGCTCACCCGTGAAGACATCCTCGCCGGCGACCAGGAAACAATTTCGGGCGCGATCCGCGACGTGGCTGCCCGCCTTCCCACCTACATCACGCTCAAGGATGTCAAAAAGCGCTGGGGCAACGGACAGGAAGACGTTTTTCCCGTCACTCAGTTCGAAAAACTCTGGTCCGATCTCACCACGCTCACCGAAATCGAATCCCGTTTCCTCGTCGTCCCCCGTCTGAGAGGACAACAACTCAAGGACCCCGCCCAACTCGACGCCTGGCTCCGCGACGGCTCCGCCGCCCACGTCAAATCGCTCTGTGAATGGGAGTAAAAGTCCCCCTCAACTGCCTTGCTCTGTCAGTTTCTCCTAAAACTCAAATACCTCACCGGCCTCCGCCGTCTCACAGACGTCAAAAAGGAACAGCTGCGAAACCTGATCATCATCGAAGAAGGTGCCGAACTACCAGAACGATTCACCACACCCGTGGCCAACCTCGAAGGCCACACTGAAGAATCCTACTCCCGGGTTCACGACCTCTTGGGCGTGGAATTTGAAAAAATCGGATCAGTCGAAGGTGGCCGGCTTATACCTGAAGGAAGCTTCGAACCCGAAGAAGCCTTCGATGTTGAATTTCCCGATTTCTCGATGGATAGATTCACCGGGCCAAGCAACCCAATCGGTATCGCGGTAGAAACAATCATTCCCGGAACCATCACTGCCGTCCTTCAAGCCCTCAGCAAAACCGACGTCGACTACAGCGTCTCGCTCGACATCGAATTAGGGCAAGTGACCGTTACCAAATCACGTGAGATTGCTTAGAAGCCTTCGAAGGCAACCCCAGAAAACTGATCAAGGCCATCCTATGACGGCCCGGAAATCAACCTCGTGATTTCCAACGCCACCTTCAAGGCATCCGCCCCCTGCTGGCCGGTGACCGCTGGTGTTTTGCCGTCGCGCACGCTTTCCACGAAAGCTGCCAACTCCAACTTCAGCGGTTCATCCTTCTCGACCTCGACCTTCGCTTTCTGGATGCCTCCCGCTTCCTTCCAATACATTTCGCCACTCTGCTCCTGATAATCGAGCGAGAGATAGCCGTCGTCCTGGAACACGCGGATTTTCCGCAACCGCTCCGGGCTGATCCGGCTGGCGGTGACGTTGGCCACACAACCATTCTCAAAACGAATGCGGGCATTGGCAATGTCTTCGCTCTTCATCAGCACTGGCACCCCCACGGCATCGATGCTCGCCACGGGAGAATTCACGAGGTGAAGAATGATTTCGAGATCGTGGATCATCAGATCCAGCACCACCCCGATATCGATGCTCCGGTTGGGAAATGGCGACAAACGGTGGGCTTCGATGAACTTCGGATGATTCAGCTTCGCCTCGAGCTCCCGCATCACCGGATTGAAGCGTTCAATGAGCCCGATTTGCAGAATCCGGTCGGTTTCAGCGGCAATCTCGACCAGTTTTTGGGCCTCCTCGACGTTCGGGGCGATCGGTTTCTCCATCAAAACATGCACTCCCCGGCTCATCAGATCGCCCCCAACCTCGAGATGTGCCACCGTTGGAACGGCCACGCTGGCCAAATCACAGATCTCAGCCAAGGCCTCGAGGGAATCCACCGCTTCGGCGCCAAATTCATCCGCCACCGCTCTGGCTCGCTCCAAATCAGCGTCATAGACGGCGGAAAGCTCCGCCCCTTCGATCAACGAGTAGCAACGGGCGTGATTTCGCCCCATCGATCCCGATCCGGCAACCCCGGCACGCAACTTCATGCACGTAGTCCTCGCAGATCATCCCGCCCATGCCAATCAACTTTCCCCTTGAAAAATTGTCTCTAACGGGAAAATTCCCCGACAACTTTCTGCACGCTGCCGCTTACATCGTGCATACAACGCATACAAACGACATCCCATGATTGACGTAACTGGTCTCACCAAACGATTCGGCTCGAAGGTCGCCGTCGATGATCTCTCATTCTCAGTCAAGAAAGGCGAAGTTCTGGGCTTCCTCGGGCCCAACGGCGCCGGAAAATCAACCACCATGCGCATGGTGACCGGATTTCTCCCCGTCACCGCCGGCGAGATCTCGATCTGCGACATCTCGGTCATCAAGAATCCCGAAGCCGCCAAAAAGAAGATCGGATATCTTCCCGAGTCGGCCCCTCTCTACAATGACATGACCGTCCAGGGATTCCTGAAGTTCTGCGCCTCAATGCGTGGCCTTGGTGGAGCCGCCCGTAAATCGGCGGTCGAAAGCGCCATCGAAACCTGCTTCCTCGAAAATGTCGCCCGCCAGTCCATCGGCACCCTTTCCAAAGGATACCGCCACCGCACCTGTCTGGCGCAATCCCTTCTGCACGATCCCGAAGTGCTGGTCCTCGACGAACCCACCGACGGCCTCGACCCCAACCAAAAGCTCGAAGTCCGCAAGCTCATCAAGAACCTCGGCAAGGAAAAGGCCATCCTCTTCTCCACCCACATTCTCGAAGAGGTGACCGCAGCCTGCACCCGCGCCGTCATCGTCGACCAGGGCACGATCGTGGCCGACGGCACTCCGGAGAAACTGGAAGCCGAAGGCGGAGGCTCGCTCTATGACCTCTTCCACAAAGTGACCACTTCTGAAACCAACGCAGCGTAAAACTTCCGATCGATTCCCGCACCATGAACACTTGGACCATTTTTAAACGCGAACTCACCAGCTATTTCACCCAGCCGACGGCTTATGCCATTGTGGTGATCTTTGGTTTCCTTTCGACGCTACTCGCCTTCACCATCGGCAACTTCTGGCTCATCAATGACGCCAGCCTCTACGGCTCCTTCTTCCCCTATCATTCCCTCCTGATGATGATTCTCGTCCCCGCCGTCAGCATGCGGCAATGGTCTGACGAGCATTCCTCGGGGACCATCGAACTTCTCGGGACCTGGCCCATCAATATCCGGAGCGCCATTCTCGGCAAATACTTCGCTTCGGCCGTCGTTTGGGCCCTCGCTCTCGCCCTCACCTGCCCCATGGTCATCACCGTGAACTGGCTGGGTGAACCCGATAACTGGACGATCTTCTCCGGCTATCTGGGCAGCTTCCTCGTCTGCTGCACCTTCATCGCCATCACCACTCTGGTGTCGGCATTCACGCGGGACCAGGTCGTGGCCCTCATCGTCTCGGTCGCCATCTGCTGTGTCCTCACCATCATCGGCCTCGAACAAGTCATCAACGAGGTCCGTCGGACCGGCCCTGAAGCCAAGGGCGCCATCGAAGTCATGACCCAACTCGGGGTCTTCAGCCATATGAGGGAAGCCAGCATGGGCCTGATACGCTTCACCAGCCTCTTCTACTTCCTCGGGCTGATTGTCACCTGCCTCGTCGGAACCAACCTCGTTCTCAAGTCCCAGCGTTCCTAATCCTTTTCAATCCCACATTCTCAATTTCTAACGAACCATGAATGCTCTGAAACCTGTCCTCGTCGGCCTTACCGGTGTTGGTCTTCTTTTCTTTGGTTTTTCCTACCTCGTGGAAGCCCTGGAACCAGCCCGCTGGTATTTCGCTCTTCTCGGAATCGCGGCCCTGTCCATGATCCCGGACAACCGGGTCGTCCGCGCCGCCTTCGGCACGGCCGTTCTGGCCTCCCTCGTCTTCTTCGTCACCCAGTTTATTTCGAAGACTTCTCTCTCGACCAAAAACATCGATCTCACCGAAGACGATCGCTACACCTTGACCGAGGGAACCCGGGCCATCCTCAGCGAACTCACCGAGCCCGTGACCATCAACTACTACGTCACCCGTGACGTCGATGGCACCCCGGCTGACTTCAAACGCTACATTCCCCGTGTCGATGGATTCCTGCGCGAGATCGAGGCCCTCGCCAAGGATGGTCTCATCACGCTGAACAACATCGATCCCGAACCAAACACCGATGAAGAAGACGCCGCTCTCCTCGACCAGATGCAGCAGATTGATGTCACCCAGGATGACAAGATGATCTTTGGAGCTTCCATCAGCTCCTTCGAAAAGAAGACCGTCATTCCTGTCTTTGATCCTTCTTCCGAAACCCAACTGGAATTCGATGTCATCTCCGCCATCGCAGAAGTCAGCACCCGGACCCAACCCACCGTAGGCTTGGTGACCGCCCACAATATGGCCGTCGGAGGTTCGTCGGGGCGCGGGTGGTTGTTCTATCAGGAACTCAACCGGAACTACAATGTCGCCAACCTCGGCATGGGGGTGACCGACAGCCTGAAGAGCATCTACGAAAGCGAAGAGTGGGGCGAAGCTCCCGCGTTTCTCGACCCCGAGAAAATCCCCCTCGTCCTCGTGGTCCATCCTGCCGGCATCACTCCGGAAGCCGAATTTGCGCTCGATCAATATCTCCTCCGTGGAGGGACCGTCGTCGCAGCGGTCGACCCACTTTCGGTCGCAGCCCAACAGTCGGCCCAGCAACCACAGATTCCGGGGATGCCCCCACAAGGAGGAGTTCCGGTCACCTCGACCCTTCCAACCCTCTTCAAGAAATACAACATCGATTTCGGAGAGAAGGTGATCATCGACCGGAAGTTCGCAGCTCCCGGAAATCCCAGCATTTCCCTCCTCACCAAAGAGGCCATGCCACAGAAGGACGACATCTCGCTCTCCTCAATCCAAAACCTTGCCTTTGCCCTCAGTGGCGCTTTCACCGCCGGAAATGAAGACGGCAAGACCACCATCGGACCCGGCCTGGAAGTTTCCACCCTCGTGCAATCAAGCTATCAATACACCTTCGTCGAGGGTCAGACGCTGATGTCCCGCGACGGCATGCAGCAACTCCGCTTCGCGCTCGCCGACCGCAAGGAAGAAGACAAGAAGCACGCCTTCGTGACTTACCTCAGCGGAAACTTCGAAACCGCCTTCCCGGATGGAGATCCCGCCAACAAGGAGGAGGAGGAGAAAGAAGAAGACAGCGAAGAAGCCGACAAGGAGGAGGAGAAAGAGGAAGAAGAATCCAAACCCGCCGCTCTCACCAAGGGTGAGTCAAAGGGAAATCTCTATCTCATTGCTGATTCCGACTTCCTCTTCGATGGTCTTGCATATCGCTTCCAGCGATTTGGAAATGGCGGCTTCATGCAAACCGTCAGCGGCAACGCACCCTTCCTTTTCAACGTCATCGACCAGGCCATCGGCTCCAAACACTTGATCGGCTCACGCGCCCGCACTCCCATGTATCGAAACTTCACGGTGCTCAAGGAACTGGAAGCCGAGCTGGAAAAGAAGTCGGGTGAGACTGTCACCCAGCTGAACAAGGATCTGGAAAAGATCGAAAACGATTTCCAGGACATCCTCTCCCAGATGCGCTCCAATGAAGAAGCCCAGAAGTCTCCCGAGCTTCAGGAAAAACGACAGGAGTACATGAAGAAGCGGACCGACACACTCAAGGAACTCCGCGAGGTGAAAAAATCGCACCAGGCCAGTGTCGACGCCCTCAAAGCCGGCATCTTCTGGAAGACTCTCCTCTGGGTTCCCGGAATCGTCATTTGCACCGGCCTCGGGGTCTTCCTCTACCGCCGCCTCTCTACCAACGCTCGCTAACAACCCTTATTTAAAACCACGAACCAGTTCTTGAAACCATGTCACGACTTCAACTCCTGATTCTCTGGATTCTCGCCCTTGTTGCTGGAATCATCTTCGTCAACAGCAACAAAGCCGGAAGCGACACAGCCTCTGAAACCGACCTCAAGGTGGGAGACACCCTTGTCTCGACATCCCACGTCAACTCCGTTGACGGCATCAAGATCTCAGTCGGGGAAGACACCACCACCCTGAAGAAGATCGACAACCGCTGGAGCGTCGCCGAGCAGGACAACTTCCCTGCCAACATCAGCCAGGTCTCCAGACTCATCACCAATCTGGAAGACGCCAAGATCGCGCAAGGGGTCACCGCTTCCGCCGAGTATTACAATCGTTTCAACCTCGATCCCGCCACGGAAGAGGACGAGAACAAGCCTCAGGAGATCACCCTCTCCAAGGAAGGCGAAGAAGACATCACCATCTTCATTGGCAAAAATCGGGAAAACCGTGGACGCGGCAGCGCCGGCCGTTTTGTCCGACTCGGCAACGATGATTCCGGAGTCTACGTCACCTCACAGGCTTTCGCCGGTCTCGCCGCCGACCCCAAAGCCTGGATCGTCAAGACCCTCTCTCTTGTGGAGGAAGGAGCACTCAAGATCGAAGTCAGTGCTCCCCAGGACGCAGACTTCAAACCTTGGTCGGTCAGCCGGAAAACCACTCTCGACAACCTGACCGTCGATGGCCTTGGCGAAGAGGAGGAAACGGTGACCAACGAAACCAATCAGATGAAGACGGTTTTCACTTCCTCGAATTTCACCCAACTCCTGACGCCAGGAGAGGCCAAGGAAAAGGCTGGCGAAAACGGGACCCGCGAAGTCCGCATCACCGACTCTTCGGGTTCGGTGTTCCTCTTCACCCTCACTCCTGAGAAGGTGGTTATTCCAGATGACGCGCCCAAGGACGAACCGGCCAGCACCGAGCCGGCCAACTACATTGTCAGCTTCAAGGTGGTCAATGGACCCACCCGCCCGGAGCCCCCGGCAGAAGACGCCCCACTGAAAGAAAAAGCTGAATTCGAGGCCCGCCTCGAAAACATGGGCGACATCAAAATCAGCGTGGAGAACAACAAGAAGACCTATGAAGGTCGCTTCCTGCTCATGACCAAGGCCTCGGTTGGCAGCCTGTTGAAAAACCGCTCCGACCTGATCAAGGCCAAGAAGAAAGAGCCCCCAAAGACCACCGTCACCACTCCTCCCGTTGCCGTTCCGCCGGCAGGGACCGGAAGCGTTCCTCCAGGGATCGCCCGCCCCATGGAGAAAAAGAAGATCGAGGCCGTAACTCCTCCCATCGCCGTTCCTCCCAACCCCGACAAGACGGACATCAAACCGACTCCTCCCAAGCAGCCCAACCTCACTCCTCCTCCCGTTCCTGGCTCCAAACCCAGCGAGACCAATACTCCGGAAGGAGCGAAAGATGACAAACCGGAAGAGAAACCTTCCGGTGATGAGAAGCCCGCCGAGGGGGAACCTGCCAAACCCGAGTAGACCAACTTCTTTTCCCAGAGAAACTCACAGGCCTCCCTCCGATCACGGTGGGAGGTTTTTTTTAGCCTTGGTTGGCCAGCTTTTCAAAAATCGCCAGGGTCGTTCTCAACGAAAGAATCAAGGCGACCACGAAACCAACCATCCCCAATCTGATCATCCATGACGGCACCTTGCGCTCACCGTTGAGGTCAGACTGCATTCCCAGATAGAGCAAAGCCAACGCCAAAGCCGGGAGGCCCAGCACCGTCAGAGCCTGCGCGAAGATAATCAGATTGACCGTGCTCTTCGAATCCTGCAGGTGGAAGATCGCAATCAACATGCCGGTCAACAACGCGACCGTTGTCATGGACAAGGTCCACCCTTCCCCCAGACGGGAACCCTTGCCCATCGAGTCCGAAAGAACAGTTCCGCCCACCAACGCATTCACCAAAAACGAACTGAAAGCTCCGGCAAAAATCCCCAGACAGAAGACGACTTTTGCCCAAGTTCCGAACAGCGGCTGCAGTTGCATCGCCACCTCTCCAACTCCGGACAAGACCACCGGATCCGGGCGACCATAAAATACCCGGGTCGCGGTCATCAGAATGATGGTGGAAAGAATTCCCACCACGCTGATGCTCACCACCGAATCCCGGACACCCCGCTCGGCATCGGCAATCCCCCACCCCTTTTCCTTCACAAGGTAGGCTTGATAAAATGCCCCACCCACCGAAAAGGTGGTTCCCATCAGTCCTAGCAAAACCAAGATTTCTGGGGTCCCCCTTGGCTTGACCGGCACGTACCCGCGTGGAGAGACAAACACGACCACGAAGTTGATCAAAAATGCCACCACCATGACTCCGATCAACAACTTCATCAGGGATTCGATGGACTGATAGAGATGGCGCTTCCAGTAGAGACAAAAGATGACCAAGGCATTGAAGACGACCAGAATCACCGTGGGAGTGTGCCCGGATGTCAGCGAAAACTTCTCTGATTGGAACAAAGGGGCCAATCCCGAGATGATGGCAACATTGTTGGAGAACTGGAAGATCGCGACCACCCCGAATAAAATGAGACCCACTGCGAAAGCCGCCGGACGGCCCAATCGTTTCGTCAGCTCGTCGCATGGACTCCCTTGGTAAACCACCCCGATTCTTGCGGCCAAAGCCACCATCGCAATCATGAGAACAACCGCGAGAACGATCGCCGCAACTCCCACATAGCCATACTGTGCTCCCACTTTCGAACTCGTCAAAATCGTTCCGGGACCAAGAACAATGGCCGCCACAATGACAGCGGGGCCGAACGACTGAAGGAGCTGTTTGATTCGATTCATTCCAGGAGCCCGAGGGCACGTCTTGGGTTAATGGAAGTCAGACGGTCGATCTCAACCTCTGATCGACGAAGCGGGCCGGAGAGATTTTTTCTGATCTGGGGCATGGTCACCGTCGACCCCGCAAGGTTGACGGATCCGGGACAACGAGCCACTCCGCGCTGGTCAACCTCCACCGTCATCCCGGAAAATTGATGAAGACCCGGACCCATTTTGGCCGCTCCGATCGCGTCGGTCACCACGAAGACGCGATCGGGGTTGGCCGATCTCAAGTAGAGATCGAGAGCAAAAAAATCAATATGCGCTCCGTCCGGGATAAATCCAATCCACAACTCATCAGTCAGATGGAGGACCCGGTTGATAATGTGATCATGACGATCCAGCATCATCGGACAACCATTGCCCAGGTGAGTGAACATGCTCAAGCCATGATCGATCCCTTCCTTGAGTTGATCGAGCGTTGGATTGCAATGACCAGCCGAAACCACAACCCCCTCTTCACTCAGAAAACGCGTGGTCGCCATCTTGTCATCGCACTCCGGAGCCAAAGTCACCAGCTTCACATGCCCTTGTCCGACCTCCAGTATCGACTTGGCGGAATCCGGAGTTGCTGGAATGACAGCCTCGGAAGGATGAGCACCAATCCATCCCGCCTCCGGATTCAGAAAGGGCCCTTCCACATGAAAGCCATGGATGACTCGTTGAATCAACGGATCCCGATCCCGCAACCGGACAAGGTGCTCCAACTTTTGACACAGTGAGTCCAGTTCATCGGTGATCACAGTCGCCAAAACCATTTCAACCCCATCATTCTCCAGCTCCTTGCAAGCGTGATGAAGACTCTCAACCGTAAGGTCCAGCGAAGAAAAGTCCGCGCCCGCATAGCCATTGATTTGGAGATCACAGGCTTTCATCAGTTCGACTGATTGAAGTGCTCCCGGGCTTCCTCGCGGTCAAGCGGCAGAGCCACGGGTCTTCCTTGAGCCACCGACATCAGGATCCCCCACCCCAATTCAGCCGTAGGTGCTGAGTTTTCAAAACTGAGAAACGATTGCTTCGAAGCCAACACCGATTCCACAAAGTGAGCCACGCAGGCTCCCGTCTGATGCTGCATCACATCACCACTGTCCGGAGTGGTCGTCTCATCCCCCCAGTAGCCTCCCGCCTCATCATTGGGATCGAGAGGATACTGCCACTTTCCTTCAGCCTCATCCTGTGACCAATACCTCACCTTCTTCGAGCGTTCGAGATAGCTGTCGAATATGAACCCACCTCTGGTCCCGTGAAGATTGTGATAGGCATCATATCCATTGGCCTGATCGACATTTCCAAAACAAAACCCGGAGGCCCCGTTGCTGAACTCGACCTGGATATTGTAAATGGCATCCACTTCAAAATCCCGCGTTTGCTCACCTCCAGCCGTGGCATAAACCTTCACAGGCTTTGCGCCCTGGGCGGCCATCAGGTTCAGCATCACACTGAGCGCGTGAATGATTCCCATCCCCACGGCATCGCCCATGGTTTCACCACTCAACTTCCAGACCTTGTCGCCGGCAATATTGATCGGGTGACGGTAGTTCACCTGAATCTGGGTGATTATACCAAATGTTCCCGCCTTGACCATCTCCAGCAATCGCAACTCCATCGGGTCAAAATTGAGGAGATAATTCACATAAGTAATGAGCTCCCGATTCGCTCCGGCCAACTCCAGTTGCTTTTCGAAATCCCCATAGGTCGTCGAGCAGGGCTTCTCGCAGAAGACATGTTTGCCGGCCTTCATCGCGGCAATCGATTGCGGCCCGTGAGAGCTGTTCGGACTGCACAAAAACACTGCATCCATTTCGGACAATGCGAGCATCTCTTCGTAGCTTTCACAGAAGATCGACCCCGGAAGCCCCACCTTCTCAAGGGCCTCCACCGCTTTCTCTCTCGAACGCTGGTGCAAGGCCACCACTTCGGCATCCGGATGCTCGTACAGGCGCTGCATCAGGGTGGCGCCCATCCACCCGGCTCCAACAAATCCGACTCGTAGCGGAGACTGACTCATGACGACAATCTCGACGCTGCCGGTTGATCCAGAAAGAGATGGCAATCGGGATGGTTCTGAAGAATCGACGCCGGCACATCCGGAGTCACCTCTCCCTCCACCGCATTGGCGACCGCCTCCGACTTCCGCTCATCAGGAACTGTGCAGATGATCGTCTTGCTCTTCATGATCTGACGAACCGACATTGAAATGGCCTGCTTCGGGACATCCTCGAAAGTCGGAAACCATCCTTCTCCCAGCTGCTGCCGGCGGCACGCCTCATCAAGATCCACCACCAGATAGGGCGACTCGGTTTCAAAATCAGCCGGCGGGTCGTTGAAGGCAATGTGGCCATTCTCTCCGATCCCGATAAAAGCGACGTCTACTGATTGCTCATGAATCAAATGTCCCACCCGACAACACTCATTTTGCGGCATTCCTTCTCCGTTGAGATAATGAAAGGCCTTGAGCGGAAAGGGGAGCTTGCTGACAAAACGCTGCCAAAGATAACCCCGGAATGAAGCGGGATGATCGATGGTGATCCCGACATATTCGTCGAGATGAAATCCCGTCACCTTTGTCCAATCAATGTCCGGTTCGGCAACCAGAGCCTCGAGCATCTCGAATTGAGACGCTCCGGTGGCCACGATGATGGTCGCCTCCCCTTTTTCCGAAAGAACCTTGCGAAGGGCTTCCGCTCCCCGACGGGCCGCCTTCAGGCCCGATGCTTGTTTGTCGTCAGAAATCGTCGTATCCATGGTTTTGAGAGTGATTCTCTAACATGGATACGCCGCCGGAGGCCATCTCCTTCCGCAGGGATCTCTTATTCGAGCTCCCGGATTCGGTAGAAGACCTTTTTGTTTTCGGGATTGGGTGCGACGAAGTCATCGATTGACACCGCTGTCGTCTCCCCTTCCTCGATGGTCTCGTTGTCGCTGATATCGAGCCAGCTCCCTTCGGTGAGATCAAAGGAGTACTCGAAGTAATATTCTCCCGGAGGGCCTGTCCAGGTCACCGCCACGTCCCCATTTTCAAGAGTGGTGATGTCGAGAATCTCCAGAGGGATCTCCACCGCCGTGACGAGATCTTCGATTTCGTCCGCACTGAGGGCACGATCGTAGATCCGGATATCATCCATTTTTCCAGTCAGCGAGCGTCCCGCGATTCCCTGCGAGGCACCAATGCGGACGTTGTTGGCCTGCGACGTATTGATGGCCGTTCCTCCGACCGCTGAAAGGGTATCCAGCTGCCCATCGATATAGAACAAAAGATCGCCGACCGTGGTTCCGTTGGTTGGATCAAGAACCACCGCACAATGGTGCCAGGTATCGTCTGCCATAATGGCGGTACCATTGCTTCCTGAACCTGCCACCTCGGTTCGGATCACCCCGGTTCCGTTGGCATTGACCCGGGTATCGTAGCGGGTCCCGGTGGCCCCCGTTCCCCAGGCAACCAAGGTTCCGTTGTTATTGAACTGAACACTCGGACCTTTGAACCAAAAGGCAACGGTCCGGGCATCCGATCCACCAATCCCATTGAACCCAAGGATATCGACCCAACTGTTGTTTCCATCAAACACGAGTGATGCCGTCGACCCTCCCGGCACTGGCGCCGGATCGGTGGTGTCAAAAGCGGGCGTCCCCACAAAGATGCCGATGAATTGATCACCGGTTTCGGAAATCAAAGAAGCACCGGCAGTTTCTCCGTCGGCTTCCCCGACCTTCCAGTGAGCGATCAAGCTCGGATCTTCCAGGATGATGACATCCACCGTCACCTGCGAGGTCACCGGCCCCTGGGAATTCGAAGCCGTCAGGGTAAAGGTCGTTGCTTCGTCGATCGAGACCGTGACGCTTCCCGACATCGGATCAACCGATCCGATCCCATTGTCGATTTCCACAGATACTCCATTGGTCACAGTCCAACTCAGGACCACGCTGCCGCCCACCGGAACCGAGGTTCCACTTGATGAAAAGTCATCGACGATCACCGGCTCATCGACAATCACGGTGACCTCAAGCTCCTCGGTGCCCTGCGGGCCCGTTCCGGAAAGGGTGTATGTCGTGGTCTCGGTTGGAGAAACAGTTACTCCCCCTTCGCAATCGACCGTGTCCGGGAGAACGTCGACAGGCCCCGAGCCGTCATCAAGGGTCAGCGAGGTAAGTGCCGGAGACACAAACCAGTTCAACTCGACACTCTGACCTGAATCGACATACGGAAGAGAGCTCTCCAGACTCACCAAGGTCTCGGCATCTTCAAGGTAGCCTTTGTAGTGCGCCCCCACTCTTGAATCAGAAACGTCTCCGTTTCCATCGGGATCATCGAGCCGCTTGTCGTAGACTGCGACTTCATCGACCAAACCATTGAACAGCTGGGTTGTCAGATTTTTGTTGCCCGCAATCACCCACGGACCGTTCGCCGATTCCGGAACGATGGTGCTGTTTCCAGCCTCCACTCCATTGATGTAAAAACGAAAGGTCGGATCAACTCCACCGGCAACCGCGCTGGCATCATAGGTCAGGATGACATGGTCGAAGCCACCTTCGGTCACCGGCACCCCAGAGTTTGTCGTCGCTCCACCTGAAAAGGAGGTATAAACCCGAGCGGCATTGACCACCAGATTGCTTCGCCCGGGCCCCAGGGTTCCATCCTGATTGGCAACCGCCACCATGTCACCAGCTGACGTGTCACTTTGAACGACAGCCTCGATCGAGAAATCACCAACCGATGGATCAAGATCCAGAGGCGTCACAATCGTCCCGTCTCCAAAAAAACGCGCAGCCAATCCCACGGCTCCATCTTCGCCCAAGGTCGTTGTTCCTGCCGGCGTACTGTAGTCGATATCAAGTCCGTTGCCGCTGGAATCAACCAGCGTGGTTGCTCCGGGAGCTTCCTCAAAACGGTAAAAAGCAAGCGGAGAGTCCGCGAGGACCTCGGTTTGAAAATCGGCAGAAGCCGGGGCAATCGCCAACGCCGCAAAGGCGGTGGACGTCAGTATTCTGGATGGGTGCATGGTATTGGATGTTGATTTAAATTTTATCGGGATACTTGAATCCGCAGGAATTGCGCATTTCCGGAAGATCTTGGGATAGGGCTTTGGAAGGTCACCCGGGCCGTCCCATCTCCATTAGGAATGGAGGAAACCAGATCCGCTTCCGTCGTCCAATTCTTCAGGTCCTCGGAAACCCTCACCGAAAGCGTGATGTCAGGAGTCATCAACAGCCTGTCAAAGGTCATCGAGACGACTTCGCCATCGACCTCCACCCCGGGCAGACCGGAACTTACGTTCGCAACGGGATTTAATCCGAGAGCGTAACTAACGAGATTGTCGACACCATCTCCATTACCATCGGCAGCGGGACCGCTGATCGCAGGATCGGTCAGCTCTCCGGCTGAAAAATAGAGGCGGTTCCAAAGATAGTAATCGTTGCTGAACGGCTCGGGGTTATCGACCGCAGGAGACCCTCCGACCTCACTACTGATCGCCCACGCGAACTGATCATCCCATGCCGACCAGTCCGCGGAAACATCTCCGAAAACCAAACTATATCCGAGATTCCGAACCGACGGGAACCAGTCTCCATCGTAGTCAAAAGACAGGATATTCTCTCCCGAAGGATCACGCAGCGTCACCTGCTCGCCTCCATTGTTGAGCGCACCCGTATAGGTCCCCACAATCTTCAATCCCGCGAAGTTCGCAGGGTTGGCTACCACAAGGCCGTATTCTCCCGGAGCCAGCGAACCACTCAGCAAAGCTTCCACTCCATCCGTAAAGACGACGCCGGTCAGGTCCAGGGTGTTCGGACCGATGTTTTGCAGTTCGATGAATTCAAACTCCTTGCCCTCCAAAGGAGCAAAATGCATTTCAGTAATCCGAAGATACTTTTGCCAATCGCTGGAAACATCAGGAGTTATCACGGAGGTCACAACAAGGCCTTCACGATTCAACAAGGTGATGGTTTCTCCTCTTGCCGAGATTTGTCCATCGTAGTCTCCCTCGACATTCAGCCCCTCTCCGCCCCGGGGACTACTCGCCCGTGCTCTGAAAGCAGCAACTTCCGAACTAAGATACAAACTTCCACCTGCCTCAACAATGGTTCCGGGCAACAAGTCGAATTTCACGCCCCCGTCCAACGACCATTCACTGAGATCGATCGCTTCGACTCCCTGATTCACGATCTCCAGGAATTCCTCAGCCTGGTTGCCCGAAGCCGGACTTCCCTCAACGTCACCGAAGACCAGGTTGGGAGTCGATGATTGCGGCCCGGGCAACAAAGCCGAACTGGTCTGTGGGGTTGGATAAGATGCAGAATTAGATGCCAGATGAGTGACCGAAAGATGCGTCCGACGCGGAATCAGGTAGTCGTCCTTGAGCACTCCAACCGCCTCGGAAAGAGACTGCTGAAGGCCAAACTGACCCCACTTGTTTTTATCCAGAACCGCGTCATTCCCCAATGCCATCTCCATCAGAGCAATCCGGTCTTCGGCTTCACTCGTCAACAGGGCCTCGTCTACCAGAGTCTGGAGTCGACGACGGAACATGTTTTGGAAACGATCGTTCTCAAGAAGCTTGTCGACGATCTTGCTCCAACTCCGGTTGCCCGGAAGCTCCCGAATCCCGACGAAAGGATGACTGGGAGAAATCGGGGCATTGGCATTTCGCCCTCCCAGAACGTAGTCCGCAGTGGCCCAGATTCCGTCGTGGGAAATATTGTCGTTGGTCATGTAATGACTCCCCCACGTCAAATCGGTGTCCCAGGCAATCTGGGTCCACTCACCACTTCTCTCGGTATCCCGGTAGAGGTAGTAGTTCTTCTTCATGTTGTCGTTGTTCTGGGTCAGCACCGTGGCCGCCAGATAGTTGAGCTGACGAGGGAGATCGATGTTGTCGAAAATGAAATTCTCCAAAGCCGTTCCCGTTTGATTCAAACCGCTGACATAAGCCGCCAAGTCTGAATTATCTTCATGTCTCCGGTTCTTCTTTTCGACGCCAGAGGTCGAACTGGTTCCTCCGTTGAACATCTTGTAGAGCGCTCCGTCATCATCGATTCCCTTTTCGCGGCGCAGCAACCGTTCGTCCACCTGTTCGGTGTATGCGGCGACACTGAAGAAAGTCCCGTTCTGTTCGACCCTCATCAGGAAACACTCGGGACCGGGTGAACCCGCCAAGTCATAAAACTGGTAGGTCAGCGGTTGACGAACGTACGACTTATCGGTCCAAGTGGTGTTGAGATTGAACTCCTCGACCCGCTCGGTATTGGCCTCACCCGCCACCTTGAAATGATGGCCGGTATTGAAGTCGAACTTGTAACTCTTCTTGTTCAGACCTGCCGACGAACCTCCCCGGACCCGGCAGAAGACATTGTCATAGAACTCTCCAAGATGAAGCACGGCAACCCGTGTCCCTGCCCGGTTGTTGGCCGCCGAAGGATTGGCAATGAACCACTCCAGAACGGGAAGATCGGAATCGAGCGCCGGGTCGATGGCCGCGGTTCCAAAATACTCCGGCGAATTCAGAGGATCGAAAAAGAGAGGCTCACGTGAAGTCGTTCCCGCCTCGTCTTTCGCTTCCACCCTCCAACGAATCATTTCCCCGTCCGAGAGGCCAGCGAGAGGAATATTGGCCGAAAACATGCCATCTCCAGCCGACACATCGGGAGACACCCCGTCGTCGTTCATGATTAACGAACTTTCAGCTCCAAACCCGACTCGATAAAAGAGAGTGACCTGCTCGACGGCTGAGGACGAAGGAACAACCCGGGCAGTCACGGGCAAAATCGTCTGCAAGGAAAGATCCGGCCGTGCAGGATTCTCGGTCACCTCATTAATCACCGGCCCGAGATCGGTCACGCCACCAGCATTGGCCGAACCCGGCGTCGGACTCGTCATGTAGACTTCGGTCTGAACACCGGTTTGCGTAACCACTGCCGAAAGCTCGCAATCAAAAAGGAAGTCAGAGTTCCCGGCTGTTCGGTTCAAGGCATGAACGGCCAGAATGTTTTCTCCGGCGAGCAATTCCACCTGACCGAGGTTGATTGAAAATTCCTCGAGAGCCACCGCCAGAGAATCACTGTGCGATCCACCTGCTGCGGCCTCAAAGTCCCAAACGCCATCGGAAGGAGCATTGGCTGAAACCAGGATCGGACTTCCATTGATGTAGAGAGCGAAGCCGTCGTCATAGCGGGCCCCGAAGTTCAGGGCTGTCACTGCTGAGGGATCATCGATATTGAAGGGAACCCGGAGGTAGACGGTCGAATTCTGTTGATAGAGATCCGATTGAAGATCTCCGCCAACACCAATGAAAGAATCATAAGGATCGGTATTCGTCGTCACCGCATAGCCGACGCCCATATTGGCTTCAGTCCAAGTGCTATCATCAAACTCCCACTCGTGAAAAGGATCTGCACCTCCGACATCAACGGAGGCATCAGCCGGCACATGATACTTCAGCGGAGAGTCTGCCCCGACCAGAGGGACCACCGTTCCACTTGGGCTGCCCAAACCATAGGAAACATCGGGATACTGCCGGGGATAGGTTGGCGCATATGACGATTCAAGGGTCACCCCATCCGGCCGAATCAGTCCCAGAAACTCGCCGGACGTGCTCAACTTGAAGTTGGTATGAAACTCGGCACCGGAAATCGCACGATCCTTCCCCGAAGCAAAAATCAACAATTCGTCTCCCGGCCCCAAGATGACTTCGGGAAAAATCCATTGGTTCGGTTCCAGCGGATCATCTGTGAGCGACCAGCCGGATAGATCCACCACTCCCCCGGAGATATTGGTCAGTTCGATCCAATCGGAATCATCTCCATCCTCGTCGGTGATCCCCGAGATGTTTGAAGCCATGAATTCGCTGATCACGACCTCGGCTCCTTGCAAAGGAACCAGCATGGTGGCCCAGAAAATCAGGAAAAGTGGACAATGGATCTTCATCATAAAAAAAGGAGCAGCCCTTGGCCCAGGCTGCCCCCTCGAAAATGGAAAGCCCGGACTACTTCCGGCGGCGTGCGGTCAGGGCCACAAGTCCCAGAGCCGAAAGAAGAACTGAAGAAGGTTCGGGAATTGGAATTACGGTAATCCGCGAGCCCGACCCTCCGTTGAACGATTCGATCAGGATGTTCGATCCTGCCACCGCTGGAGCGCCATCGACAAAAACCTTGCTCAAGTGCTCGTTGGTAAACTCGGTGGGATCCTCCAGTAAGAACTGCAATACCGCGCCGTCAGTCAAATTGACCGTCGAAAGGTTGATGGGGTTCCCTCCTCCTCCAAAGGTAGCCGAACTGGTCGCATCGATGTTCAAGGTCACTCCGTTCACAATGAAAAAAGGATTCAGTTGGCTTCCGTTGAGAAGCTCGATCACCACGCCTGTTCCGGCGGGTTCGCCACCGACTCCATCGTTTCCGCCAGCCACCAATCCGAGAGTGGCGTTGTCCAAGGTCAACTTGAAGCCATTCCCGATCTGCAGGCGCACTTGTCCGCCAAGGTTGGGGATCTCAACAGCGCCATTGATAATCTCCAGGTCGTCCGCCACGCTGACGTTCGAGTTCACCGCAGTGACTGAAGATCCTGAGAAATCCCAGTTCGAATCCTCGAACGGGTCACTGCTTGTAGCACCGGTCCAGACGACCGCGGCTGAGGAAGAGAAGCTGGAGAGCAGAAGCAAACTGCTGAATTTGAAGAGGCTTTTCATGACGAATTTACGAAAAAACAAATAGATGCAGCATTCCCGCTTTCAAGCCGCAAGATGAAAAAAGTGTATCTGTCTGACAAACCCAGCACGATCATGAAAAAGCCGGACGGTTTCCCGTCCGGCTTTGAAAGGTTGCTTGGAAGCAATTGATTACATCATGCCGCCCATTCCGCCGTGGTCGTGGCTGTGACCGGTGTCAGCAGGCTCGGGTTCGGGGATGTCGGTGATGAGACACTCGGTGGTCAGGAGGAGACCGGAGATCGAGGCGGCGTTCTGGAGAGCAGAACGGGTCACCTTGGTCGGGTCGACCACACCGGCAGCGATGAGATCTTCATACTCTCCGGTGGCCACGTTGTATCCAGTGTTGCCGGACTCGTTCTTCACGTGCTCCACGATGAGAGCTCCTTCGATTCCGGCGTTGGCCGAAAGCTGGCGAAGAGGAGCTTCGATGGCGGAAACAATGATTCCGGCACCGGTCGCTTCGTCACCGGAGAGACCGAGCTCTCCGACGAGAGAAGTGGCGCGAATGAGGGCGGTTCCACCTCCGGGCACGATGCCTTCTTCCACGGCCGCACGGGTCGCGTGAAGGGCGTCTTCAACACGGGCCTTCTTCTCTTTCATCTCGGACTCGGTGGCAGCACCAACGTTGATGACAGCAACACCACCGGCGAGCTTGGCAAGACGCTCCTGAAGCTTCTCACGGTCGTAGTCGGAAGTGGTGTCTTCGATCTGCTTGCGGATCTGGTTGACGCGGCCGGAGATGGCCTCGGAACCGCCGGCACCTTCAACGATGACGGTGTCTTCCTTGCCGATGGTGGCGCGCTTGGCTTCACCCAGGTCTTCCACCTCAATGTTCTCAAGCTTGATGCCGAGATCTTCGGTGATGCAACGTCCACCGGTAAGGATGGCGATGTCTTCGAGCATGGCCTTGCGGCGGTCTCCGAATCCGGGAGCCTTGACGGCTGCCACGTTGAGGGTTCCGCGAAGCTTGTTGACCACGAGGGCAGCGAGGGCCTCTCCTTCGACGTCTTCCGCAATGATCAGGAGAGGACGGCCGGTCTTGGCGATCTTCTCGAGAACCGGAAGAAGGTCCTTGAGGTTCGAGATCTTCTTCTCGTGGATGAGGATGTAGGCATTCTCAAGGTTGCACTCCATGCTCTCGGTGTCGGTCGCGAAGTAAGGAGAGAGGTATCCCTTGTCGAACTGCATTCCCTCAACGACGTCGAGAGTGGTTTCGATTCCCTTGGCTTCTTCCACGGTGATGGTGCCATCCTTGCCGACCTTGTCCATGGCTTCGGCGATGATGTTCCCGATTTCGACGTCCCAGTTGGCGGACACGGTGGCAACCTGGGCAATTTCCTTGGAGTCGGAGACTTCCTTGGAGATTTCCTGAAGCTTGGCCACGATGGCTTTGGAAGCTTCGAGGATACCGCGCTGAAGGCGGATTGGGTTGGCGCCGGCGGTCACGTTGCGGAGACCTTCACGGTAGATCGCTTCGGCAAGCACGGTCGCGGTGGTGGTTCCGTCACCGGCGATGTCGGAAGTCTTGGAAGATACTTCCTTGATGAGCTGAGCGCCCATGTTTTCGTAAGGATCGTCGAGTTCGATTTCCTTGGCGACCGAGACACCGTCCTTGGTGACAGTCGGGGAACCGAATTTCTTGTCGAGGATCACGTTGCGACCGGCTGGTCCGAGGGTTGCCTTGACGGCGCGGGCGAGCTTTTCGACACCCCGGAGGAGGGTCTGACGGGCTGCTTCGTCGAATTGAAGTTGTTTGGCCATTTTAGTTGGTTTCTGTTAGTTGGTTTGAAGTTGTTGATGCTTAGCCTTCGAGGACACCGAGGATGTCGTTCTGAGCGAGGATGAGAAGGTCTTCCCCGTCCACTTTGACGTCGGTGCCGCCATACTTGGAAATGAGGACCTTGTCGCCGACCTTGACGTCGAAGACGATGTCTTTTCCGTTCTCGTCAGTGCCTCCGGTTCCGAGGGCAACAACCTCAGCTTCCTGAGGCTTTTCCTGGGCGGAGTCGGGAAGGACGATGCCTCCGGCGCTCACTGCTTCTGCTTCGAGCCGCTTCACGAGGACGCGGTTTCCGAGTGGTTTAATACTAGCCATTATTTTGTTTTCGTTTGTTTTTGTGGTTGGTTGACCCGCCGCCCTGGGCGGCGGGAGAGATTGGTTTACTTGTCGGCATCGACGACTTCGGCGTCGACGACCTTCCCTTTTGCCTGACGGGGTTCGTCGGACTCATCGGCCCCACCGGGTTCCACATCCGGAGCCGCTCCGCCCATATCTGGCATCTGCGCTCCGGCGGCCTGAGCCGCTTGGGCGAGTTCCCCGAGGGACTTCTCGAGGTCCTCGGTGGTGGACTTGATGAGATCGAGATCGTCCGCCTTGAGCGCGCCTTTGACTGCTTCCAACTTACCGTTGAGCATATCTTTCAAGTCGGCAGGCGCTTCCTCAGGAAGTTCGCTGATTTGCTTTTCAACCTGGTAGACGATGTTCTCGGCCTTGTTCTTGGTGTCGACAGCTTCGGCACGCTTCTTGTCTTCCTCGGCGTGAGCCTCGGCTTCGCGCTTGGCCTTCTCGATTTCGTCTTCGGAAAGACCGCTGGATCCTTCGATGGAGATCTTCTGTTCCTTGCCGGAGTTTTTGTCCTTGGCCGAAACGTGGAGGATCCCGTTGGCATCAATGTCAAAGGTCACTTCGATCTGAGGCATCCCGCGGGGAGCGGGGTCGATTCCGGAAAGCTGGAAGTTCCCCAGGAGCTTGTTGTCAGCGAAGAGCGGACGCTCACCTTGGCAAATCCGGATATCCACGGCCGGCTGATTGTCGGCAGCCGTCGAGAAGGTCTGACTACGCTTGACCGGGATGGTCGTGTTCCGCTCGATCATTGCGGTGGCGCGGCTTCCTTCGGTTTCGATGGAAAGAGTCAGCGGAGTAACGTCGAGAAGGAGCACATCCTTCACGTCTCCCTGCAGCACACCTCCTTGAATGGCAGCTCCGATGGCCACCACTTCGTCGGGGTTCACTCCCTGGTGGGGAGCCTTGCCGGCGAGCTCCTTGGCGGTCTCAACCACGCGAGGCATGCGGGTCATTCCACCCACCAGAACGAGCTCGTCAATTTCACCAGCGGATACTCCGGCTTCCTGGAGACAGGCTTTCACCGGACCTTTGGTGCGATCGAAAAGATTGTCGGTCAGCTGCTCCAATTTGGTCCGGGTCAACGCCAATTGAATGTGCTTGGGACCGGTAGCATCAGCGGTGATGAACGGGAGGTTGAGATCGTAGTTCTGCGAGGAAGACAGGGCGATCTTGGCCTTTTCCGCTTCCTCTTTGATCCGCTGGAGCGCATCGGGCTGTCCGGAAAGGTCAATGCCTTCAGCCGACTTGAATTCGGCCACGATGTGGTCAATGAGAGCGTTGTCCCAGTCATCACCACCAAGCTGGGTATCTCCGTCGGTGGCAAGCACCTCAAAAACTCCATCGGAGATCTCGAGAACCGAGATGTCGAAGGTTCCCCCACCGAGGTCGTAAATGGCGACCTGCTGGTCAGTTTTTGAATCGAGTCCGTATGCCAAGGAAGCAGCGGTGGGCTCGTTGATGATACGACGCACCTTCAGTCCGGCGATTTCTCCAGCAGCCTTGGTGGCATTCCGTTGTGAATCGTTGAAGTAGGCAGGCACCGTGATGACCGCCTCGGTGATGGTCTCCCCAAGCTTGGCTTCAGCATCCGATTTGAGCTTACCCAGAATGATGGCGGCGATTTCCTGGGGCGAGAAGACCTTCTTTTCTCCTTCTACCTCCACTTGAATGTGAGCGTCGCCATTGTCAGCTTTGACGATCTCATACGGGACGCGTTTGTCCTCTTCAGTGAGCTCGTCAAATTTGCGTCCAATCAGACGCTTGGCCGAGAACACGGTGTTTTTCGCGTTGGTCACAGCCTGACGCTTGGCGGCTTGGCCGACCAACCGCTCTCCGTTTTTCGCGAACGCAACCACCGAAGGAGTGGTGCGGGCGCCCTCCGAATTTTCGAGAACCGTAGGCTCCCCTCCGTCCATTACAGACATGCAGGAGTTGGTGGTTCCGAGGTCGATTCCGAGAATTTTACCCATGATTTTGTGTCTTTCTACAATGTGTTGTTAAGAAGCCGGGCATCGCGCCCGGAATGATTTGCCTTTTCCTTGGCAATTCCCGTGCCAAAAGCGGCAAACCCCCATTCTACAAGGATCCAAAAAAAGCGGCTCCCCTCTGGAGAGCCACTTTGTCGCAAATTTGAATGATCGTGAGCGTCACATTGTCGCACCGCGTCAATCTTACTTCAACGCGGGGTAGTCGCCGTATTCCAGCTCGTCACCATGGAGTTTGGCTTCCTTCTTGAGCGATTCATAAAGCGCACGGGCGATCTCCTTGCCCTTTCCTTTCTCCAGAAGGTCCTCCTTTTCGAAAGGGTCCTTCTCCAGATTGAAAAGACGGGCGATCCTGCCACCCGGATAAAGGATCAACTTGTGTCCATTCTTGGTCAAGGCGCGCTGGGCATCCTTAAGGTAGGCATTGTAGATCTGCTCCCGACCGGATGAGGCCCCTTCAAGCACAGGGATGTAACTCTTGTACTGAATATAATCGGGAATCTCCACGCCGGCAGCCTGAAGAGAAGAGGGCACGGTGTCTTGGATATAGATCGGGCTGGAGACTTTCAGGCCCTGCTCGATTTCGGGACCCACGACCACGTAGGGAACGCGCACACTGTGGTCATACATATTCTGCTTCCCGAGCAGACCATGACGACCGCAGCCAAGACCGTGGTCTGCCGTGAAAACGATGTAGGTATTGTCGCGCTGCCCCGTTTCCTCGAGAGTCTTCAAGACACGCCCGATCTGCTCGTCCATGTGGGTGATGAGCGCAAAATACTCGCGACGGGCCACTTTGACCGAAAACTCGGTGCGCGGCATGGGAGCCAGCTTCTCGTCGCGGAGAGAATGAGGCGCCTTCATCACCTTCCGATGCGGATAGGCATCCAGATAGTTCTCAGGAGTCTTCACCTTCTCGACCGGATACATGTCGAGATACTTCTGGGGAGATTGCCGGGGGTCGTGCGGAGCATTGAAGGCCAAATACATGAAGAACGGTTGAGTGTCCTTCTTGGCCATCTTGAGAAACTTGACGGCCGTATCAGCCTCGACCTCGGACCAGTGCTTGCCCCCCTTCCAAAAGCCCTCGTTGGCCGTGTCAGTGGGATCCCAGGGATCTTTTTGGCCCACGATCGGGCGGTTGTATCCCTTTTTCACCTGGTTCGGCATCCCCGGACGAACATCTCCGACGTGATCAAACAGTTCTTCCGCCTTCATCTTCACGTGCCATTTCCCCGTCATGTATGTGGTGTAACCGGCATCGCTCAACAATTGGGGCCAGAGTTTGCGCTCTCCCATCGTCTTTTCCTCCTTTTGGGCATACCAAAGATGACGCCCGGTCATCATCATGTTCCGGCTTGCCACACAGATGGCTCCATTCCAGCCGCCTGAATTGTAGGCATGGGTGAATTGGGTCCCTTCGGCAAAAAGCTTGTCGAGGTGCGGCGTCTCGACATCAACAATTCCGAGTGACCCGATGGCCTCGTACGCCATGTCATCGGCAAAGATGAACAAGAAGTTCGGTTTCTCCGCCGCCTGAAGAATCGGCGCCACCAGCACCAAAGCAGAACAAATGAGAGATTTCATCATAGGGATGAATCAATGAAGGGAAGATTGGCGCTTAACAATCAGATTTTTGACTGCTAACACCGCTCCCGGCGGGAATCGCCCCCCGGTCCTCAAGATGAGATCCAAGAAACGCCCCACCATCAGACACCGGATCGAGTATCTGCTTTTTCGGGGATTTGAGTTCCTGATCAATCGCATCTCGCTGGAAACTGCCTTCAAAGCAGGCGAATTCATCGGGCGCCTTTCCTTTCGATTCCACAAAGGACTCCGGGAGAAACTGATGTTCAACCTTCGCCGGGCCTACGGAAGTGAAAAAAGTGACTCGGAGCTCCTCGAACTTTCGGCCGACGTCTTCGAACGCAATGGCGCCAATTTTCTGACTTCGTTGCGGGTTCCCTTTCTGGATAACGACGAACTTGAAAAGCACCTGATCTTTGAGGGGCTCGATCAATTTCTCCAGCACGTGGAACAACGGGGTGTCGTCCTGGTTCTACCCCACATGGGAAACTGGGAACTCCTTGCCCAAGGCATGTTTCTCATCGAAGGAGACATCAATATCGGCACCCACTATCGCCCCCTGAACAATTCCCTCATCGACCAGATCGTGGGTCGTCGCCGAAAACGACGCGGCCTCAGGCTCTTCGCAAAACACGACTCCACTCACCGCCTGACATCCTTTGTCCGCGACGGAGGGGCCCTCGCCATTTTGGCCGATCAACGGGTGGGACGCCGCGGATCAGCCGGCACATTTTTTGGGCGCCCCACGACTCTTTCCCCGCTCCCCCACTTGGTCGCAAAAAGGGCCAAGGCTCAACTCATCGCACTCCATTGTGAAACCATCGGCCACTGCCAGTGGAAGGTCCAATTCCGCCCTATCGAGGAAAAAACAGCCCAGGCCTGCGCTTCTTCTCTCGAAGAGGCGTGGCGCCAATCTCCGTCCGACGTTTTCTGGTTTGAAGACCGATGGCGGCTGAAAAGTAACAAATCCTTCGAGTTCCTCACCAAATATCCCGAGGATCACAAGGTGACCCGCCCCCTCAGATTGGTTTGTCTGGATACCGACCCTCCGGCACTGGAGATCGTCGACGGGCTTTTGACGATCGAAAGGTCCCCCTTCAACTTTCACCGTTCCGACAAGGAGATCAGGGAAGATCTCGCCGAGTTCTCTCGAAGCGGAAGAGTGCCTGTCGATGCTTTTTGTTGTCCGGCCAGGTTCGTGCCAATGTTAAAGAATCTCTCCGATAAGATCCTTGTCATTTCGGGCGGAGATCACTTGGATTCACGCAACTCCTAAGACCTCGAAATTTCAACATGAAAATCTGCTGTATCGGTGCCGGCTACGTCGGCGGTCCCACCATGGCCATGATCGCTCACAAGTGCCCCGATATCCAGGTCACCGTGGTCGACATCAATGCCGAAAGAATTGCCGCCTGGAATGGCGACGATCTTCCCATTTACGAAAAGGGACTTGATGAGCTGGTCTTTGCGGCCCGGGGAAAGAATCTCTTCTTCTCAACCGATGTCGACTCCGGGATTGCCGATGCCGACATCGTCTTCATGTCGGTCAACACTCCGACCAAGACCTACGGCACCGGCGCAGGCAAGGCCGCCGACCTCAGATATATCGAACTCTGCGCTCGAAAGATCGCAGAAGTCTCGACCTCGGATAAGATCGTCGTCGAAAAATCCACTCTTCCCGTTCGCACGGCCGAAGCCATCCGGACCATTCTCGACAACAATCCCTCCCATGTAAAATTCCAGGTTCTTTCCAACCCGGAATTCCTGGCCGAAGGAACCGCCATTGAAGACCTCCTCGATCCCGATCGTGTTCTCATCGGTGGAGAACAATCGCCCGAAGGCGAAGTGGCCATCCAGACTCTCGTCGATGTCTACGCCCGCTGGGTTCCGCGCGAAAAAATCCTCACCACCAACGTCTGGTCATCGGAACTCTCCAAGCTCACCGCCAACGCCTTTCTCGCGCAAAGAATCTCCTCCATCAACGCCATCTCGGCTCTCTGCGAAGCCACCGAAGCCGACGTCGATGAAGTAGCCGCAGCGATCGGGACCGACTCGCGGATTGGACCAAAATTCCTCAAGTCTTCCGTCGGATTCGGAGGTTCCTGTTTTCAGAAGGACGTTCTGAACCTTGTCTACCTGTGCGAACACTACGGCCTGCATGAAGTCGCGGGATACTGGGAACAGGTGATCAAAATGAATGATCACCAACGCAAACGCTTCGTTCAGCGCATCGTCAAAACACTCTTTAATACGGTCTCGGGCAAGAAGATTGCCATCCTCGGTTTTGCCTTCAAAAAAGATACCAACGACACCCGGGAATCCGCCGCCATTTACGTCTGCAAAGACTTGCTCGAAGAACAGGCCGAAGTGCACATCTATGACCCCAAGGTGTCCCGTGAGAAGATCTTTTCCGATCTTGGAATTCCCGAAGATCACCCCGGCGTGACCGTCACTTCCTCGGCCGAAGAAGCTTGTGAGAATGCCCACGCCTTTGCCGTCCTCACCGAATGGGATGAATTCAAGGAACTCGATTTCCAGAGAATCTACGACCACATGCTGAAGCCCGCCTTCGCCTTCGACGGCCGAAACATTCTCGATCAACAAGCCCTCCGCCAGATCGGCTTTGTCACTCACAGCGTGGGACGGAGTTAAACTCTCATGCCGTCCGTCCGGAACATCGACTCACCGCTCGCTGGGCGTGCCCTGGCTCTCGATGACACTCCGAACGAACTCCTTTCAGCCGCCGCTTGGGACATTCAGGGAACCCTTTTGAAACCCGGTTCACGATCCACCGTGACCCGCGTCGATCTGGCAGGAAAGGCCTACGTTTTCAAACAATACAAGGCCCTCTCCTTAAACCGGCGGCTCCGTTACGCGTTCACTCGTTCCAGAGCCCGTCAAAGCTGGGAGAACGGTCAGGCCATGGCCGATTTTGGACTCCCGATCGTCCGCCCTCTCGCCTTCTTCGAGGAGTCGAATCTTGGCATCCCCGGACGGTCACTTCTGATCATGCCCTTCCAAGAGGGCATCCCTCTTCACGAATATGAAGCCCTGGAGAAAGTGGCTCCAGCCCTTCGGGAGATCTTCAGAAAGATGGCCGATCACAAGATCACCCACGGTGACCTCAAGGCCACCAATATTCTCATCGACCGGAATGGCAGCCCCCACTTCATCGATATCGATGCCAGCCGGATCCATTCCAATGATTCATCATATCGTGCAGCCCGCCAGAAGGACGAAGAACGGTTCTTGAGAAATTGGGAGGACCACCCCGAAGGGCAGCGCGTCTTTCGCGAAATCTTCAACTAGGGGTCTCCAACCACGGAAGCTCCGGCTTCTGCCCCCGGTGCTTCCGGTAAAACGCTCTTCCCCGCGCCACCACCGCTTTCCAGAATCCCTGATTCGCACGCACTTGATCCCGCCAGTCTTTCCCGAGATAGACCTGGAGAAACAGGATGACTTCGCGCCGGCTTACCTCGCAATCAATCGCGGAATACAGCAAGGCTCCCAGGTCCTTCGCCAACCAACGCCTTGGAACCTTGGAGCGCAATTGGGCCCGATGCAGATCCATCACCGGCAGCACGAAATCGTCCTCGCCCGTCCACTCCGACCAATCCCTCTCCGGCGCATGAAAGTGACAAAGGTAGAAATCCCGATGATTGATTCCCGCTGCGTGCATTCGTCGCGCAGAGTCGGCCACCTTCCTCGTGATCATTCTTCTCAACGCTGGTGACACCCCCCGTTTCAAGAGGAACTCCACGACATCCCTCTCAGCCAATCCATCCATGATGACAAAAGAATCTCTTATCGCCGGATTCCGTCCTCTCAACCCCTTCCCCACGATGGTCACCGTCTCCACCCCGGCCCTCTGCAAGCTCTCCGCTGCCAACCATTCGTTGGAAGCATCCACCACCGGCTTCTTGAACTGGAGGTAATTCTTCAACACCTCGCTCCAGCCGATGCCCCCGTGCACCTTGGCAAAGTATTCCTTCCCTTCGTGCTCAAACGAAACCGTCCTCCGCCCTTCTTTGGCACGATGAACTTCTCCCTCCACAGCCATGACCGCTTCGAAGCTTCCTTCGAAGTATTCCTGCAGGGGCGCACTCAATTCAAAGATCATTCCTTCTCAAGAATCCCGACGGTATCCGTCTTGATAATCTGAATTTCATATCCCTCGCCCTCCAACAATCGCTGTGCCGCCTTCTGCTCTTCTTCGCTCAACCCTTCATGCTCATACTTGATGATGGGAGGACGGAACTTCCCAAAATCGATCATCTTCAGCACCTCGTAGTCAAACCCCTCGACATCAATTTGAAGCAGGGATGCATCGAGAATACTCTCCTCCTCCACCAACGCCATCAAAGGGCGACAGGGAACTTCCTCGGTCACGATCAGATCCTCCGGAATCCCGGATTTCTTAAAATGATCCGGCAGAAACGAACCGATCCCGCGGGCAAATTCCGGAACCTCCGATTCACGCTTGGGATCGACATAATAGATGGTCGCCGACTCCTCACTCGGATGAATGGCACATTGTACCGGCTTGATGGATGGGTATCCCTCGTAGTTTTTCTCCAAGGATTTGAAGAACCGAGGCAACGGCTCCACCACCACCCCCCGCGATTTCCGGTTGCAAACGAACTCGTAAAGGGAATCAAAACTCACCCCGTCGTTTGCGCCAATCTGGACGAATGGAAACTCGCCCCTCTTCTCATACTCCGCTTGAATCACCTCGCGAAAGCGATCGATCTTACTCAACTCATAGCCGAATCTCCGGAGCGTCTGATTCAAAAGTTTTCGAAGATGCATGGCGATTTGAAGATCCTCAAACTTTGGTCGATGGTCGGATTCAAGCAAGTCTCGAATCTCCGACCCATCGCTCCGATTCAGGGAAGAAACTTTTCTTCGGGCCAAGGGCAGGATATCAGTTCATCCGTGCTGACGCTCACTTCCATTTCCAACGCCACCTTCCAGGAATGGTTGGAGACCGGACAATCCCTCGAGCCCAAGTATCATTACCCCTCTGTGATCCTCCTGCCCGATGACACCGTGATTAAGATCTGGGCCAAGAAAGCGGGCCTCTTTTCCTCGGGGCGCTGGAATCCCTATTCGTCGCGTTTCGTCAAACATGCCCTTGCTCTCCGCGCTCTCGATATTCCAGTTCCCGAAATCATCATCCACGGCCAGCTTGAAGGCACCCACGTCCGTCTGGTCCGCTATCATTCAATTCCGGGGAAAAGTGTCCGGTCCATTCTCCATAGCCACCCTGAGGAGCTCGACATCCCGGCCCTCGCGCAATTTTACAAGCGGCTTCACGATCGCGGAGTCAACTTCAAGGGAGGGCACCTTGGAAACATCATCCAAATTGCGCCTGGCGAGTTCGGCCTCATCGACTTCACCAGCATGAGGATTTTCCCACGCCCTCTCGATCAGGAAGAACGACTGCGAAACCTCGACCGGCCTCTCTCCTACGAGGAGGATGTCCGGGCTATGAAAGAGGCCAACCTCCCCGATCTTCTGGAATCCTATTCCGCTCTCTCATGAAACTGGGTATCTTCCTGCAGCACTACTTTCCCTATGGAGGACTGCAGCGGGATGCCGTCCGCCTCGCCCGAGCTAGCGAAAACTCAACGTTGGTAGTCTCGACCAACGAATCTTTTCCCGAAGGAGTCAAGCTCCGCCCTCTCCATTCAGGAGGGTATTCCAATCATCGGAAACTGGCGCTCTTCGCCAGTGACTGCCAGCCCCTCACCGAGTTCGACCGAACCATCGCCTTCAGCCGGGTCCCAGGATGTGATTTCCACTTTTGTGGAGACACCTGTTTCAAGGAACGTTTCCAGCAACGAAAGCCCGCACTTGCCTCCTTCCTCCCTCGATACCGATTCCTGTTAGAAACAGAACGACGAATCTTCGGGCCTGACTCAAAGACGCACATCTTCTTTCTCGCAGAATCTGAGATTCCGCCGTTCGAAAAGCACTACGGAATCAAGTCTTCCCGCTACACCGTTCTCCCTCCATGGCTTGACCCACCCGAACCGCTTGATGAGGGCAAGTCCTCCCTTCGCGAGGAACTCTCACTTTCCTCCGAGGTTCCCCTTCTTCTGTTTGTCGCTTCAAATTACCACCTCAAAGGGCTGGACCGGGCACTCAAGGCGCTTGCTGAACTTTCCAGAGAACAATCAGACTGCCATCTCATCGTCTGCGGAAAGGACGAACTACCCCCTTTCCAGAAACTGGCGGAAGAACTGAAGATCTCAGACCGGGTTCACTTTCTTGGCCCGCGCGACGACATTCCAGCCATCATGTCGGCCTGCGACTTGTTGGTTCATCCGGCCCGCCAGGAAGCTGCCGGAATGGTACTCACCGAGTCTCTGGTGCAAAGGCTCCCCGTTCTCTGCACCTCGGTTTGCGGGTATTCCAAACACACCCGGGAAGCCGGATGCCCGATTATCCCCGCCGATCCTTCGCCAGAGACGATTGCCCTCGAAATCAAAGGCACATTAGCCCGGCGGAGCGAGATTGTTTCCACTATCGAAGAATGGTGTCGCCAACCCGGTCGGTTCGAGACCGCCCGGATCATGCTGGATCGTATTGCTCGGGGTTGTTGAGGTTTTCACTCAGCCCCGCCTTGAAACTCTCCCATTCTTCCTCGCTCAAGACTCCCGGATTACACTTCCGGTGCATCCTTTCCATCCGGGACCAGAATCTCCGCCTTACCAACTCCCTTCCTTCTTTCACCTCCACATCAATCCAACAAAGATTTCCATCCGCATCGACCATGACATTGCCGAGATGGAAATCGACGAAGAGAACACCGGCATTGGCCATCACCGCCAATTCCCGGCCCAACTGCTCGAAGACCACGCCCCGCAGCGACCCCTTGACCGCCTCGCCGGCTTCCTGCACACCTTTGACGAACCGATAAATCAAAGCCCCTTCGTATTTCCCGCACCCCGGGTAAAAATGACGAATCCCGATGGACTCAGGAGTCCGAATTCCCAACTCCAATAGACGCTTCATCGAGCGAAACTGCTTGTGGGCTTTGGTCCTTCCCAAAAGAATTCTGGCCCACCCCCTGACAAATCCCTTCGCCGGAAAAACCTTCGCGACATCCCGGTCATTGACTTTCACCAACAGACCTCCGTTGGAGTCATTCTGATGGATGATTTTCCGGTTCCGGAGCCAGCTTTTCGAGGAGACGACCACTACTTGATTCCAGATCGGCTTTCACTGCGAGGCAAGGCAATTCCTTTCGTGCCCAACCAACTTCCCATTGCCAACGACCCTTCTCAAAGTCATCTTCCGGAGGTCGTGGCCGGACCGCCCCTCAAGATCAACCTCATCGCCCGCACCAACGGAGTCGGGCTTGACCGGGATGTCGACCTCGTCGCGGCCACCCTTGAAGCCGCCGGCCATCTGATCACGCGCAGTCATTGCCGCGAAATCCCTTTCTGGCGCCAATGGAGCCCGACTCGACCAAGGTTTGATCTCAACATTTTTATGGAGAGGGTCTTCCCACGCTGGATCTCTTCCGCTCACTCCAATGTTCTCATCCCGAATCAGGAACGATTTCCGGAGCGACACCTCCGCCTCCTCGGAAAAATCAACCATGTCCTCTGTAAGAGCGAACACGCCCTCGAAATCTTCTCCCGACATCATCCCTCCTGCCACCTCAGCAGGTTCACCTCGCAGGATCTTTACCTTCCCGATGTCGAACGCACGTTCCCCTCGTTCCTTCATCTCGCCGGACGAAGCACTCTGAAGGGTACGTCGACTCTCCTCGAACTGTGGCAACGGCATCCCGAATGGCCCGAACTCCTGCTCCTGCAGCATCGCGAAAATGCTCCCGATTCCGTGCCCGAAAATGTTACGCTGAGAGCTGACTACGTTCCCGAGGAAGAACTTCACAAATTGCTAAATTCCCGGACCATTCATCTCTGCCCTTCCCTTTCGGAAGGCTGGGGCCACTACATCGTGGAAGCAATGGCCTGCAAAGCCGTCGTGATCACCACCGATGGTCCGCCCATGAACGAGTTGGTCTCTCCAGAGCGGGGGCGATTGGTCAAGGTGGCCTCCAGCGCTCCCCGCCATCTCGGGACCAATTTCCACGTCGACCCGACCTCGTTGGAACAAACGATCAGCGACCTTCTTTCCTCGTCCACTTCCTCCCTAAAAGAAACAGGAGACCGGGCGCGCGATTGGTTCCTGGCTAACGACACCGAATTCCGCAAATCGCTCCCACCCCTTCTCGAGTCCTTTCGTCCTGAATCATCATGAATCTCGATTCCTCTCGCCTGGAGAACTTCCGATACCGGCCCGATGTCGACGGCCTCCGTGCCCTCGCCGTCATTCCAGTCGTTTTCTTCCACGCCGCACTCGGCTTCCCCGGGGGCTTTGTTGGCGTTGATATTTTCTTCGTCATCTCAGGCTATCTCATCACCACCATCATTACCCGCGACATTCTCCGGGACGAATTCAGCATGAAGGGATTCTGGGAACGCCGGATTCGTCGCATCCTGCCTGCTTCCGCCTTCATGGCCCTTTGCGTCCTCATTGCGGGAGCCTTCATCCTGTTGCCCTATCAATACGAAGATCTCGGGAAATCGGCCGTCTCCCAGACCTTCATGGTGTCTAACTTTTACTTCTGGCAACAGGATGGCTATTTTGCCGCACCTTCCGATTTCGAACTCCTTCTCCACACTTGGTCTCTCGCCGTCGAAGAACAGTTCTATTTTCTCTTCCCTCTTCTCCTCGTTTTCCTGTTCAAAAAAGGACCCAAGGCCGTCATTTGGGGAGCCGTCTTTCTCTTCATCATTTCATTGGGATGGAGCATCTACGGAGTCCGAAACCATCCCTCAGCCACCTTCTACCTCCTTCCGGCCCGCGCTTGGGAACTTCTGATCGGAGCCCTGATCGCCATTGCTCCGATCAAACTTCCTTCGAATCGCACCCTCTTGAATTTGATGAGCTGGTTGGGCGTCGCCCTCATCGTTTTTTCCTTCAGTCAGTATTCCCTGAGAACCCCCTTTCCCGGGATCGCCGCACTACCGCCTGTTCTTGGAGCCGGACTTCTCATCCTTGCCAACCGAGACACCCTCACCACTCCCGGGAAACTGTTGAGCCTCCGTCCCGTGGTTTTCATCGGAAAGATTTCTTACTCCCTCTACCTCTGGCACTGGCCGCTTCTCGTCTTTGGAAAACACCTCTCCGTGCGCGACACTCCGCTCGAGACCCGATGGCTCCTCGTGGGCGCTTCTTTCCTCATGGCCGTTCTTTCCTGGCGCTTCATCGAAGCCCCCTTCCGCTCAAAAACCGCCCTTCTCAAGTCCCGCAAGCAAGTCTTTCAATTCTTCTACGTCTCGACCATCGCCCTGACCCTCGCGGGAACGGTGGTTTACAAGTTGGAGGGTATTCCTGCTCGCTTTGAATCAGACGCCCGGGAAATTGCCATCGTGGCCGAGGAGGAACTGATTGTCGATGACACCAAGGAAGTTCGCACCACCGGGAAGCTCCCCCTTCTCGGTCCTCCCCGGGAGGGAAAGGTTCCTCTCCCTGTCCTGATCTGGGGAGACAGTCATGCCCAGATGATGCTCCCGGTCGTCCGCGATCTCTGCAACGAACGAAACGTCGATCTCTACTATTCCGTGCGGGCTGCCCACCCGCCGATTCTCAACACCAACCGCTATCCCGATCGCCCCGATGTGGCTGGGTTCAACGATGCCGTCTTCGGTTTCGTCAAAGATCAAAAGATCAGGAAAATCGTCCTGATCGCCAGATGGACCAAATACTGTGTTCCCAGCCCCGACTCCAATAGCGTAGCGATTACCGACCGCGAGGGCTCCGACATTCATCCCACCGAAGTCTTTGAGACCTACCTTAACAAGATGGTCGCAACCCTTCACGAGATGGGCATCAAAGTCTGGATCGTCCGCCAGATTCCCTATCAGGAACGCAGTCCGGTCGAACTCCTCTTCCACGCCCACCGATTGGGTCGTGACTTCGACTCCCTCAGCCAAACTGTCCGCGAGTCCCGCCACTATCACACCACGGTAAATGAAATTTTCAACCGTCTCCCCAAAGACAAGGTCACCGTCATTGACCCCTCGCCCTACTTTGAACTAGAAAACGGCTACACTCTCATTCACCTCGACGGAATTCCCATTTATTTCGACGAAGACCATCTCACTGCGCAGGGCTCCAAAGTCCTCCGGCCCATGTTCAGCTCCCTCTTTGACGAACTGGAAAAACCCTGAGACCCACATCCTCCATGAATCTCAAAACTCGCCTCGAGCACTACTTCAAGATCCGCAAGATGCGACGATCCAAATGCCATATCTGGATCGTTCCCGGCGGACCGGACGACAAGGGAGTCGGATATATCCAGAATTACAAGGTCGGAACCCGCTCCATCCGCAAAGCCCTCACCTTCCACCTCAAGCAACAGGACGCGGATCAGGAATCGCTGACATACGATGACATCACGCATGAGATCATCGAGGACGCCGACGAAGCTTATTCCACCTTTTGCCGTCCCGACGAAATCCGAATCAAGTGGCCCGAAACCCATCTCTTCTCCTTTGTTCGCAATCCTCTCGGCCGACTTTATTCCAGCTACACCAACAAAGTCGTCGACGCGGTCAAGGAGGGTCGTCGACTCCCGTTCGCTGCGTGGGGTGTCAAAGCTGACACCACCTTCGATGAATTCGTTCGCATTGTTGCCGAGACTCCTGATGACAAATCAGAGCGTCACTTCCGGTCCCAATCGTGGTTCCTGTCGCTGAATCGAAAACTCTTTGTCGACGAAATCGGCAAGATCGAAAACTTTCAGGAGGACTGGGAAAGCCTCCGTCAACGATACGGGCTTCCCTCCATTCCCCACGTTAATCGATCCAGCTCCAACAAGGTCGATTATCGTGATTTTTACAGCAAGGAATCCTATCGCCTGACCTGCGAACGATTCCGCGATGACATCGAACTCCTCGGATACGAAAACGAAGTCTAAGCCTCGGCCCGTTCGGAAACAATCGTTCCCCGGTCCAGCTCGATCACTCTGCTTGCAATCTTGGTGGTCGAAAGTCTATGTGCGATCAGGATGGTTGTCCGGTCCTTGATCAACTCCCTCAGCGATTCCTGCACCAGAGCTTCGCTTTCGTTGTCGAGGGCGCTGGTCGCCTCATCCAAGAGAAGAATCGGAGCATCTTTCAAAAAGGCCCGGGCAATGGCCACCCGCTGACGCTGTCCTCCGGATAGACTCGTCCCCATTTCGGCCACATCGGTTTCATAGCCTTTCTCCTGCTTCAAAATAAAGTCGTGGGCATTGGCCTGACGGGCCGCTTTTTCAACTTCCTCATCGGTGGCGTCAGGGCGGCCAAGAAGAATGTTTTCCTTGATGGTCCCCTTGAACAACACCGAGGTCTGGGACACCAACGAAATCTGATCCCTCAACTCTGATTTTTTCCACTCCTTGACATCCTGCCCTCCGACTTTGACCGCCCCTGAACTAACGTCGTAAAAACGCGGAACCAGATTGAACATCGTGGACTTCCCTCCCCCGCTGGGGCCGATCAGGGCAACACACTCACCCGCATTCACCTTGAGATCGATCCCCTTCAACACCAATTCCTCTCCATAACCGAAGGTGACATCTTCCCAACAAACTTCGCTCACAAATTTCGAGGGCGTCTTCGGGCTTTCCGGATCCTGAAGATGATCAGTCGCCAAAGAAATGTCCTCAAGCCGATCAATCGAAGCCTCGGCCTCTTTGAACAAACTGTGGATTTTGCCGAGCTTCTTGACCGGCTCGTAGCACAGGTAGAGTGCCATCGCGATCGCCATGAAGCTCTCAATCGACATGTTGTTGGAAGCCCCAAGGTAAATCGCAAAGCTCAATCCGATGGCTGAGACGAACTCTACGGACGGGGAAATCAAAAGACGGTATTTCACCACCTTCATGGAATACATCACAATGCGTCCCAACATCTCCGTAAACCGTCCGATCACGGTCGACTGGAGATTATAGGCTCTAATTTCCATCGGCGCCTGCAAGCTTTCAGCAATCTGGCCACTGAGGTCCCCGGCACTCGCCTGCAAATCTTCCGCCCTCCGACCCAGTTTCTTGGAAAGTGCTCTCAGCGGGAGAACGCACAAGGGAATGGAGAGCACGGCAATCAACACCATGGAGGCCCCTTCATTTTGAAAAGCCTTCGATATCAAAAATCCCAGGGCTCCGATCAATACCGCAGGTTGCTGGATCAGATCAGTTGCCGCTCGCGATCCCACCTGCCTCAACTTCTCGGCATCGCCCACCAGTCGGGCCAACAAGTCCCCGGATCGATACTTCTGGAAATACCCCAGGGGCAAAAACTGCAGCTTGTTGAAAACATCCTGCCGCAACTGCTCGACCATCCGGAAGGCACAATAACTGACCAGATATCCGCTGAAGAATCCCCCGACCGCCCTGAAGAAAAACACCATCGGGATCCAGGCACAGGCAATCATGACCAATTGCGCCCGCTCCAGGTCTCCAAACCAACCGGTCACCATCTTGACAAACCAATTCGGCTTGCCGTCTTCACCTTCCACCTCTCCTTCAAAAATAAGCGGAAAGATGGTATCAGCCGCCAATGGCAGGCCCGCTCCCGTGGCAGCGGCATAGACCAAACCCGCGACCACACTTCCAACGAAGTGCCATTTCACCGGTTTGAAATACTTCAGATAAGGCCGAAAGCGCTTCATCAGTCCGGAAAGACTAACCACCTCGCTCCGGATCACCAGACTTACTTGTCTGGTTGACCGGAACAGTCTCTTCGGGCAACGTTCTTTCGTGGATCTCATCGAGAAAGGACAAGCCGTCCTCGAAATCGAAATTGCCCAGCTGAAACGTCTCGCCGAGCGGCTCGACGATCAATTCAGCGAAGCCGTTCAGGCGCTCGACAAGACCCTGCGGGACGGAAAAAAGATCGTGGTCATCGGCGTCGGCAAATCCCAGAACATCGGCAAAAAATTCGTCGCCACCCTCAATAGCACCGGTGCCACCGCCGTGGCCCTCAGCTGTCAGAATGCCTTGCATGGCGATCTCGGCCTGATTTCCAACGAGGACCTCATCGTGGCTCTCAGCGACTCCGGGGAAACTTCGGAACTGGTCAACCTGCTCCCCCACGTCAAAAAACGGGCCTCTCAGGTCATCGCCATCACGGGAAACCAGGACTCCCATCTCGCCAAGCACAGCGATCTTGTTCTGATCACCCACGTCGACGAAGAAGCCTGCCCTCTCCGCCTTGCCCCTACCTCCAGCTCGACCAACATGCTGGCGCTCACCGACGCCCTTGCGATGGTCCTGCTCGAAAAACGAGGCTTCAAGGCAGAGGATTTCGCCGAACTCCATCCCGGAGGAAACCTTGGCAAATATCTCCTGACCCGGGTGGCCGACATCATGCGCAAGGACGACGATCTGGCTAAAGTTTCGCCCGATTATTCGGTACAAGATGCCGTTCTGGCGATGGTCAAATCTCGCAGCGGTGCCGCTGTCATTGCCAACTCCGACAAATCACTGGCCGGTATTTTCACTCATGGTGATTTCGTCCGCGGCTACCAATTCAACCGGAACATCGGAGATGCCTTGGTCCGCGATCACATGACGACTTCCCCCGTGACCGTCCTGGAAAACGACCTCGCAGTCGAGGTTGTCAAAGTGCTTCGCGAAAATCGGATCGACGACGTCATCGTCCTGAACGAAAACGGCGAACCAGTCGGACTGGTCGACGTTCAGGATCTCTCGCGGCTTGGCTTGTCCTGACCCGCCCTTCCAGGCTTATTTTGCCGAAAGGTCGATGCGAACCAGTTCCTTGTCGTTGCGCATGAAGACACTTTTCTCGGCATAAGCCGGAGTGCTCCAGACCACCGGACGCCCAAAGGCCTCATTGGTCGGCTCGAGAACATGCTGACGGCCTAACTCTTTGTATCCCTCTTTCGACAACTCCGCGAGAATGAGGTCTCCGGCATCATTGACGAGCCAGAACTGTCCATTCTCCTTGTGATAAGAGAGGTAGATTGTTCCGTAACGGCTCCCCTTCAGCTTCTCGTCCGCAAACACGGGCTCGTGGGATTCCCAATAGCGCGTTCCGTCTTCGACTGATGCCGCGATGAAGAACGAGCTGTCGATATCACTTCCGTAGATCACGCCGTCCACAATCAAGGGAGTGGCGTTGCAGCAATACATCGCGGACTTCGGCTTCCCCTTCCAAAGGAATTTGGCTTCCGGCTTCTTATCATCCAGCTGGATCATCGCACCCACTCGTCCCATCCCACTGGCAAAGAGCTTTCCGTCATAAACTTGCGGCGCCATCACCGACATTCCGTAGTTCGGCTTCAAGGGCAAACTCCAGAAGAGCTCACCATCCGCTGGGTTCAAGGAGTTCAATCCTTCGGGATGCCAGATCAACAGTTGCTCGGTGCCGCCGGCCTTGATCATGGTCGGAGGACAATATCCCTGTTTCTGGGCACTCAGAGCCTTCCACTTCACCTCACCCGTTTTGGCATCGAGAGCAACGGCAACACTTCCCTCTCCGCCAGCCACACAATACACGGTGTCTCCCACCACCAGAGGATGGGACGAGAACCCCCAGATCAATTGGGGAGCTCCGAACTCCTTGACGAAATCCTTCTCCCACTTTTTCTCCCCGGTCTTGGCATCGAGACAAACCAGATGGCCCATTCCTCCCAAGGCATAGACCATGCCATTGGCCACCGTCGGAGTGGCCCGTGGACCTCCCGGATAAGACAAATCATACTCTCTCTCGACTTCAAATTTCCACTTCTGCTTTCCAGTCTTGGCATCGAGACACAGCAAGCGCTCCTTCCCTTCCCACTTCACCGTCTTGCCCGGGTTGTTGGTCAATTCTCCCGAAGTCTTCTGGTAATCTGACAAGTAGACCAGACCATCCGCCACCGCCGGCCCGGAGTATCCCCAGCCAACCGGGACTCGCCAAACCACCGGGGCTCCGCCGTCGGGAAGATCCTTGCGAATCCCTTCCTCGGTCCAGACTCCATCGGAGTTCTCCCCCATCCAACGGGACCAGTCCGCAGCTGACAAACCCAGAGATCCAGCAAGCAACATGGAAGCAATCGTCTTCATACCACCAAACTGCCCGAGAGGCCCCGAAAGTCAATCGCCTTGGCTCTCCTTTGCCCTTGCCATCACCCGTGCGGAGTGTTGACTCCCCGCAAGACAGATCAATCGTGAACGCATACCAAATCTATCAGGAAATCGACCCCGCCCTTACCCGTGACATGTTCACCTGGATCAGGGACAACGAACGCCAGCTCTACAAGACCGCCGTTTCAAGCCTGGCAGCCAGCCGAAACCTGCGCCCGGTCTTTGTCGAAAAGAAGTCCGTTCCCGATCAGATCGCCTTCATTCACAAAACCCTCAAACTCCGCACCAGCGATACGATCGGGGAACACCTCCTCCAGGTCTGGTTCATGAAGGGACAACAGGATCTTCTCATCTCTTTCTGCGACGGCATGGGTATCGAACACGACGGCGAAGGATCGGTGGAAGGATCTCTTCCGGACACCCTCGATGACGAGAAGCTGAAAGCCACCATCGATGATTTGATCTCCAAGCACGACCCCAGGATCGTGACCCTCTACCTTCGCGTTTTCAACCTGCAGACCAGCGAAGGATGGGAGAACCTCGCCACCATTCTGGAGGAAGACGATCGTCTCAAACTCAGCTAAAGCGCTGCCTCGATCTCTCCGAGCGCGAAATCCAGTTCTTCGCCACTCATCCCGAAAGGTGGCGTAAAGGACAGCACCTTCCCCTGCGGCCCGTCCGCGAGGAAGATCAACCCTCTTGCAAGAAGCCGGGCCAGCAAAGGTCCGGCATTTTCTTGTAATTCCAATCCCCACATCACCCCGCGTCCCCTGACCTCACGAATCTGGGGCCAATCCAATCCTTTCAGCTTCTCCTCCAGCAGACTGGATACGCCAGCTACCAAACGGGCTGTTTCCGGGCGCTCCAAAATCTCCAAAGAGGTCAACGCCATTGCACACCCGACGGGATGGCCGAGGAACGTACTGGTATGGAGGGCTTCTCCGGGCGATTCCGGCCAAGCGTCCATCAACTCGGCCTTCCCAACACAGGCTGAAATCGGAAAGCCACCACTCATCGCTTTTCCCACGCAGATCAAATCGGGAATCACTCCGGCCCAATCGGTCGCAAACATCGAGCCCGTCCTGAAAAATCCGGTGTAGATTTCGTCGAAGATCAAGACCACTCCGTTCCGATCACACCAATCACGAACGGCTTCCAGAAATCCCGGAGGAGGCATCACTTTGCCACCTCTTCCTTGCACCGGCTCCAACAAGACCGCTCCGATTCCTGCAGGATCCGGACCCTCGAACTTCCCATAAGGCAAGCGGGTCGTCACTTCCGCGAGCTGATCAACAAAAGGCCCGCGGAACTTTTCCAGATCGGTGGCCAGCAGACTGCCATAGCCCAAGCCATGATACCCGTTTTCGAAGGCCAGCACTCCCGGCCTCCCCGTAGCCAGGCGGGCTGTTTTGAGCGCCGATTCAATGGCCTCGAATCCGGAGTTGGACAAGATGACTTTACCCGTTCCGCAATTCCATCGTTCAAAAGTCAGCTTCGACAAACGGGCGCAGAGTTCCACCTTCAGCTCGGTGGGATGAACATCACCCATCCCGTGCAAGAGCTTTTCCGATTGCGCCTGCATCGCTTCCACCACTTCAGGATGCCGGTGACCCAATCCGGCCACTCCAAAGGCACTGGTGAAATCCAAAAACCGGTTGCCATCCACGTCCCAAACATTCGTTCCTTCGGCCCGGTCCCAAAAGACCGGCCAAGTTCCATCAACATAGGTCACGTTCCGGCTTTCATACTCCCGCAATCGGCTGGCGAGCTCCAGCGAACGCGGTCCGGGAATCGATGTCTTGAATTCCGGCAGCATGGCTAACGACCCATCATGGCCACAATCGCCCCCAGACCGGAAAGACAAATCAGCAGCAGGGAGACTCCTCCCAGAACTTTGTCGCGCTTGAGAATTACCGGCCGATGAGGCGATGAGGACTTGGGAAAAACAATCCAGGCATAACTCGCTCCCGTCACCAGCCCTCCAAAGTGAGCAGCATTGTCGATGAAACGAAACCCCAGGGCACCGATCACCACCAAGGACACCAGAATCCCCGTCAACCGCCGCCTTGCCGGCTTGGGAACCAATGGTCGGTGCAGGGTTTCAAAGACCAGCAAGAATCCAAGCAACCCGCAAACCACTCCTGAAACACCCACTGAATTCTGGGTTGGCAGCCAGGTTACGGTCGCCCAACCGGCCCCGATCATACTCATGAGGAAGACTGCCGCCAAATGGGGCCAACGGGCTAAAATTTCTACCCGTCTGGCCAGATACCAGAGGGCACTGGCATTCATCGCAAAGTGAATCAGGTTTCCATGCATCAAGGCCGCTGTAAAAATCCGCCAGGTCTCATCATTCTGATGGTATCGACTTTTCACCAGCCCCGCCTGCTCGATCCCGATGCCGGGAGACATGATCTGAACCAAGCCCACCAACGAGATCAACCCGAGGAAACCATAAGTCAGCCGCGACTTTTGGGAACCCAGCCACAGTTCGAAGCGAGCCTCGGGCACCTCGGCGGCCAGCCCTTCGAGAGAAAAAGACGCCAGTTCTTTTCTCCCCTTGTAAGCCTCCCAACCAGGACGCAGGGCAAAGAGCAGAAACATGAGCACGGCGAGACCAAAGTTCTGGGACTGCCCGAGACCGGCCACTCCCCCGTTTGCCAACGCGACATAGGCCGTCCACAACAGTGCGGCGCCAAAAATCAATACTCCTTTCCGAGCATCCTCGTAGTCATACTCGGCGAAGAGAGCTCGGCGTTTCTTCAATGAAGAAGCCAATTCAGACACTTCTTCCGGAGCAATCAAGCGCTCACACTCCGGCACCCACACCCAGGCCAATCGCCCTTTTCCTTGGGCGAGAAAGTTCTTCAATCCCACAAGGTCATCAAAGGCTTGGGACTTCCCCTTCTCATCCAGACAACCATAAGGTCCGGAGTCCGGCTTGACCGTAAAGGCATTCTCTCGAGCCCATGCCGGCGATGTCTCTTCGCTCATGACACAGGCAGCCGAACTCTACTGGGCTCTACTCGCCGGTCGCTTCAGCTTCGACGGGCTTGGGAAGTTCTGCGGGATCTGACTGTTCGGGCTCCTCCTCAGGTTCGGGAGCTTCAGTTCCTTCAGGCTTTGGAGGCTCGGTTCCCTCAGGCTTCGGAGCTTCGGTTCCTTCAGGCTTTGGAGCTTCGGTCCCTTCGGGCTTCGGAGGCTCGGTTCCTTCGGGATTTGGAGGCAGAATTCCAGCAGGAGGAGCGGCGGGAGGATTACCGGCGTTTTCCACCGTTCCGGTGGTCGTTGAGGCTCCATCCTCATCAGCAGCCTTGCCCAATCCCTCGGAATTGCGCTTGCCCATCAAGATTGCCAGAACGAGAGAGAACACAAAAAACATCGTCCCCAGGTAAACTGTGCCCTTTTGAAGCACGTCCGTCGTTCGGGCTCCCCAGGCAGCGTCAGTCATTCCCGAACCAAAAGCGGCCCCCAGCCCCTCCTGTTTCGGACGCTGCATGAGGATGACAAGGATCAGCAAAAGACTCACGACCACGTGAGCGATGACGACCAAGGTGATTGAGATATCGAGCATGGGAGGCGGGACTCTAGAGGGTCACGGCGACTTGTAAAGCGGGAGTTTCACTCCCTTTTCGACCGCCGAATCTCCGGAGATTGGTTTTTTTGTGAATAAGTTCCGACCTAGTTGGTCGATTTGATGATTTCGTTATCGGTGTTCAAGACATGCCGGATTGGAATGATTCGCTCCTCCGAAATGCCAAACGCCATGATGGTGACACATTCGTCCTTTTTGATCAAGTGGGCTGCTCCGCCATTCATAATGATGTGCCCCGTTCCGGGCTCGCCAGCCTGAACGTAGGTTTCCAAGCGACTCCCGGAGGTCATCGAAGTCACCAGAACCCGCTCCCCTTCCCACAATCCCGCCGCTTCCATCAGGTCCGACGGAATCTCGATGCTCCCTTCATAGTCAATGTCGGCCTGCTTGATGATGGCCCGGTGAAGCTTCGACTTCAGTTGAATGCGCTGCATTCCGGGACCAAACGACCGAACCAAGTCCCGGTCAAGCGGCGAAAACTCCATGATTGAAAAAAACTTGGGCCGTTTCTAGACTCCCCCCACCTATGAAATCCCTGATCCCATTCGTTCTGAGTCCCCTGATCGCTTTGGCGCCGGCTCAGGAACCCGAGCCCGCCATCCCGATGTCGGCCGTGAAAACCGCCCTGCAATGGATGCAGCACTCGGACCCCGCCAAACGGGCTGCCGCATACCGGACCTTCCAGCTTTACGGAGATTCCGGCCAGGATATCTACCGCAAAACCCTCAATGCCGCCCGCGACAAGCACGAGGACCGGCTCGAGGAATTGATGGCCGAGGAACGGAAGAATCCCTTCATGGAGCTCAAGGAGCTCGCCGACAATCTTCAAGGCGAGCGCGAACGTATCTACAAACTTATACGCACCGACTATAAAAAGGACCCGGGCAAAATCGCCATGCTCCGCAACGAGGTCGAAGGTCTGGGCCGGCTGAACGAGCACATCCGCAAGATCGTGGTTAAGGATTCCGAACGTCTCGACACCGAAGCCATGTTCATCGGGATGTCCCTTGCCGAAGTCGAACGGGAACTCAAACGGGCTGAAGGAGAAAAGATCGAGGAGGGAGAACTCGACCCCGAAGCCGCCCTCGACGAATGCTACGAAGGAGGAGTCTATCTGAGCACCCGGAAGCTGGTCACCAAACTCCGCGCCGAGGTCACGGCTCTCGAAGCCGCCAAAACCGCCAACGACCAGGCTGAATGGGCCAATGGTTCCCAAAAGAACTTCGCCCACCATTTGAACGAATTCCGCTCCCTCTTTGCCCTGACCCCACTCGTTCTCGAAGAGAAACTTTCGGACGCATCCGTCGGCCACTCACAGGACATGGCCTCTCTCGGCTTCTTTTCACACACCTCACCGGTGGAGGGCAAAAAATCCCCCGGTGACCGCGCTCGCCGGGCCGGATTCAAACATGGCTGGTCCGGAGAAAACATTTTCATGGGATCAAGCTCACCCGTCGCCGCCTACAACGCCTGGTTTGGCTCCGACGGACACCGGTTCATCATGTTCGCCTCTGGTCCCAACCTCCTGGGCATCGGCCCCCATGGAAAACACTGGACCATGATGACTGGCCGCAAGTAGCACCTCGCCAATGAGTATCGAAGACCGACTGGGATACAGCTTCCAAAACAAGGACCTCCTCAAGGAAGCCCTCTCCCACCCCAGCCTGTCTTCTGAAATCCGTCCCGCTCCAGCTGACAACCAACGGCTGGAATTCCTCGGTGATGCTGTTCTCGAGCTGGCCATCACAGACCATCTCTACCGGCGATTTCCCGATCTCAAGGAAGGACTCCTGACCAAACTCCGAGCCAGCCTTGTCTCCAAAACCGCGCTCGCCAATGCCGCAAATCGGATCGACCTCGGCGAGGCCCTTTTCCTGAGCAACGGCGAAGAAGGCAGCGGCGGACGAAAGAGGGCCTCCAACCTCGCCGACGCCATGGAATCCCTTTTCGGAGCAATCTATCTCGACGCCAACATGTCGCGGGCCGGAGAAATCATCCTGCAACTCCTTGGTGAAGATCTTGCAGCCCTCGACCCCGAGACCAATCACGGCAACTCCAAGGGAGAACTTCAGGAAATCCTCCAGCAAATCACCCCACATCCCCCCATCTATGAGATCCTCAGGGAAGAAGGGCCCGCCCATGCCCGAAACTTTGTCTCAAAGGTCTCATGGAACGATCAAGTCCTCGGCGAAGGACAAGGTTCCAGCAAGAAGGCCTCCGAAACCGCCGCCGCCGCCGATGCCCTGAGGCGCAAACTCTGGCTGTAGTCAGATGAGCGAACGGACCTTCACCCAGAGAGGCACATCGAGCGCCGCCCAATCCAGCTGATCCCCGTCAACCTCTCGGACCCAGCGAGCCTCCAGATGCTCCCTCAATTCCCACGCATTTTCCAGGCGCTCGCAGAGATAGGCCACCAGTGAAATCCTCGGCCCAAGAGACTCGCCCAGAAACTCCCCAACCCGAATTTCCATTCCCAATTCTTCCAGAATCTCTCTCTCGAGTGCCTCCCCATCGCTCTCCCCCTCTTCGACCTTCCCACCCGGGAACTCCCATCGGCCTCCCTCACTTTTGTCAATCGGTCGACGGCAGACAAATACCCTGTCCTCTTCAAGGATGACCGCACAAACAACCCGCGTCATCACCCTACCAAGTCCCCGATACTTCCGAAACCCGGCTCGAAGAGCCGGCGGAAAGTCCTCGCTGCATAGCCGTCGGTCATTCCCGCCAGAAAGTCGCAAACCAACCGGGCTCTCCCTGCAGGATCATCCGTGGCCTCGATCTCGGCGGCATCGGCGTCCGGAAGCAACTGGAAATCCTGTCCGTCCACCGACTCACCCAAGACATAGCGCTTCTCGAACAACTCCCACAGACGCCGCAACATGAAACTTCCCTTGTGCTCCAGTTGCTTGAGTTGGGGAGACAAGAACACCACCTCGTATGCCAGGTCCTTGAACAACTCACTCTCCTTCCTGACGCCGGCATCAACCTGCAGACGGAAGGCATAACGATGACTGGTCGAGCTGAGGAGATTCACATCCTTCTCCAAAGTCACCGAACGGACATACTGCCCGATCCGTTTTCCGATGAAGGGCTCGATCCTCTGACCCCGAATGGCGCGCAACAGGTCGCCTAACGGAGAGCCTTCACCGGTCTCGTGATTCTTCGCCTCCGCCCATCGTTCAATGCGCTCCACGGTGAGGAATCCGGCTTTCACGCTGTCCGCCAAATCATTCAATGAATAGGCCGTGTCGTCCGCCCAATCCATGATCTGGCATTCGATCGACTTGAATCCATCACGTACTTGTCCCGGCACCAATTCGGGAGGAAAATCATTCCCGCCCATGGCCCAATTCAGTTCGTCGACCTGCGGATCATAAAGAAAATGGTTCTTCGGAAGTTTCCCCTGAACGGTTTTCAACTCCGACCAGAGGGATTTGTATTTGAGGACCCCATCCAGAAACGCCCTGGAGGGATCCATCCCCTTTCGGGTCTGGGAAAAGATCCGGCGGTTCAGCAAGCGAAGAGTCTGGGCATTTCCTTCGAAACCACCGTAGTCCGCCATGAAATGATTCAAGGATCTCTCACCGGCATGACCAAAGGGAGGGTGACCGAGGTCATGGGACAGACAGATCGCCTCCACCAAATCCTCATCCACCTTGAAATCGTCTTCCAGAAAATCGCTGGAATGAAGAAGCCATCGACAGATCGACTTCCCGATCTGAGCCACCTCCAATGAATGCGTGAGACGGGTACGATAAAAGTCGTACTCCCCGCTCCAGAAAACCTGCGTCTTGCTCTGCAACCGGCGAAAGGCCGGAGTGTGTAAAACACGGTCGCGGTCCACCTGGAAAGGCGAACGAAAATCCCCCTCGATCTCGGATCCTCCCGCCCGTTCAAGATCAAAGGATTGGTAAAAGCGATTCAGCACGACGAAGAGCTAACAACATTCCCCCGCTCACTCAAGCTCCCCCGCTCCAACCTTGGCACCTGAAACAGGATTCGCCCGGGCCACCACCTTCTTTGGGAGAAGGACCACATAGTCTCCGATCTTCTTGTCCGCGACCGGAAAATCAGTGCTGACATACTGGGCCCCGCTGGCCAGCGCCTGCTTCGACCGTCCCCGGTCATTCGCCCGGGCCTCCCGCAAATTGGCGTCCGCTCTCGTTCGCACAATGAATCCTTCCCGGACCAATTGCTGGATCTCACGGAATCCCCCGACCGGATCATTGCGCTTCATAAAAGCTGCCGCCGGATGATCCCTCCCGACACTGACAAAGAGAACCCGCTTTTCGAGGGATTCATTCCCCTTCAAATACACTTCCCGGTGCCTGCCTTCGTTATCGAGGCAAAAGAAGACTTTCCCCCTCGCTTCTTCCAGCAAAGGCCAGCCGTTCTTGAGAATCGATTCCCGCAGTGTCTTTTCCCCTTTTCTCACCTCATCCGGTTCAATCACATGATCCCGTTGGAAGACGGACCAGATTTCTTTCTCCAAAGAGTCGATTTGCTTCCGGTCAAACTTCACCGGCTCGGGACCAAAGGGAACCTCTTTTCGATCTTTCAATTCAATCAAGATCATGACCGGTAGGTGGCGCGGATTCTTCAGCGACCAATCGCGCACCACCGTCAATGATTCCACCAGTGAAACATGATTGCTTCGGGCATCGAGCTTCGGGACATGAAGGACCTTGATCCCCGGCTTCTTCATCTCCTCTAGGCGAGGGTGGTCGGATTCGGCATAAAGACCGCCCTCCGGATCAGCGAAGACATCCAGCTCGATCTGACGAATCCCCTCATTCAACTGCTGATCGAGGGGAGCATGGGAATATTCCCAGGCTTCGGCCTCCTTCGAGAACATCTTGACCATCTTCATCATCCCCGGTTCGGGAGCGAGATGGTACGAATTGTGAGTCCCGATCGTCTGGATCTGATTCATCCGGACTTCGGCGACCGCCATGGCCGCCAGCCCGACAAAAACTCCGCAAATCAACAATTTCATCGACCTTACCATCCAAAACCAAGTGCCTCCCGGGTTCAACGATCGATCCATGGAAAAGGAACATGGCACTTCGTCGAACCCTCGTTGCCAACCCATCCGGGTTGTTTCACGCCACCCCTCATCGAGTTGGCCCACCCCATGAGAGGATTGCTTCGGAAATAGATCGGCTGACTTCCCAAGGTGGTTTGACCGTCGAACCGGCCTCGTTCCCTTCCCACCCAGGCTTCCCCATGATCGGGAATTTTAAACCATCGCTCGCGATCACCTCTCCACCAGAACCCGTCGACCTGTGAATAGCTTCGGTTCTGCGGCTCGAAAGTTCTCGTTCCAGACTCTGGAATCACCCGGACGTTTGCCAGCTCCGCTCGGCTGAGCCCCTCAAAAGTGACCTGCCCCGACATCGCCTTCTTCTGCAATTCATTCGAGGCCGAGTTGGGGACCGGGCTCAAGACGGGCCGAGATTCTTCCGTCACCGCACATCCTGCCAGAAACAAGAAAAGCACCATCAGTATCTTCACTCACCCACTCTCATCCGTCTCAATGGATTCCCAAAAGCACATTTTCTGAATTTCGGACGAATCCTTTTCAAAACAACGGACTATCTCCGGGTGACATCATGAAAAAGCACCTGACCAATCTGATCTCTGCCTTGATTGCCTTCAGCCTCTGCTCATGCGGAGATTCCCACGACGACATCACCGAGGACATGATCGAGCATCTCGACAAAGCCGGCGACATCCTCACCAAACTCGCCGAGGGCGGCAGCGAGGAAGACGCCATCGCCGACCTCAAGGAACTTTCCGATGAAGGAAAGGACCTCGCCGAGCGGATGGAAAAACTCGGTGAGCCTGATGAGGAAGCCGACAAACAATTGTCGGCAAAAAATACGACGAGAAAATGACCGCCGCCCAGGAAAAGGTTTCCGGAGCCACCTCGAAGTTGGCTTCTTCAGGAAAATGGACCCCCGAACTCCAGAACGCACTCGCCTCCGTCATGCCCGACGTAGACTGAGTCACATCCGGCAGCACTGCCCCCCCGAAAGACGCCATTCCCCTGGCATCCGCCCCCTCATTTCCGGTTCAATTTTCCGGCAGTGAGGGGGCCAATTTTTCGGCACCCCAGCCAGACGAAATCAATCGTTGGGGATCGCCACCGCCACCGGATCAGCTTGCGTGGCCTTCACCAGATCCCGAAGGACATGCAAGCTCTCGCGCTTGACCAAATCCAATCCACTGGGCCAATCGAGTGACTGCTCAAGCTCTTCCAACTCGTCCTCTTCGGTCCGGATGTATCGATTATCATCCTTCTTGAGGTCCAACAAAGGAAGCGTCTCCTCCTCCAGATCATCCAGACTCAACCGGTAGATCTTGAAAGCCTTTCGATCTTCCTCCTCCATCTTCGCAAATCGTTTCTCCCGTTCTTCACGCCGGGTCTTCCGACGATTCTCATCCTCCTTCAACTCCATGAGACGCCCTTCCCGGTTCAAGGTCACCTTATTGTCTTTGATCTCTTCCTTGGCTCTCTGAATATCCTCCCTCAGATAGGCAAAATCCTGATCCTTGAAAGAGCGCCCCTTGCTCTTTTCCCTCAGCATAGGAACATGCAAATTGCCACGATCCATCGCCTCAAATTCAGGATCCTTCCGAATGACATCATGAGAGAGAGCAAACTCCTGATACTCCTCTCCCCGCTCATAAGCATCACTCAAGGCCGGCAGGACAATATCGGGGACCACGCCTCTGATCTGAACCGAACTCCCTGAGACCCGATAGTATTTTTGGAAGGTCAACTTCAACCAACCGGCACGCTCACGGTCCGCCAGAATGGGCATAAAATCGCCGATATCCATCGTCTTCTGGACCGTCCCTTTTCCGAACGTGGAATTGGCACCGACGACCACCGCCCGGTTGTAATCCTGCAAAGCCCCCGAAAGAATTTCGGTCGCCGACGCACTCGACTTGTTGGTCATCAACACCATCGGTCCGTCATACACCGGCTTCCTGTTCAACGAATCGAGGGACTCCACCTGCCCGTTGATGGAACGAACCTGAACCACCGGCCCTCTTCCGACAAAAAAACCGGTCAATCGCTGGACTTCGGGAAGAGATCCTCCACCATTGCTCCGCAGATCAAGGGCAATCCCATCCACGCCTTCTTTGTTCAAGCGCTTCAGAATCTTAAGAACATCCACCGAAACGCGGCTGCCCGTGTTGTCGAAATCAAAATAGAAGGACGGAATGCGGATGACTCCCAACTTCACCGCTTTCTCCCCCTCGCCGTATTCGTAGATCTCGGCCGTGGTGAGATCTTCCTTCATCGTGACCACGCCGCGTTCGATGGTAATTTCAAGAGTCTCATCCTTGCCATCAACCGACCGTTTCACCCTCAGGCCCACCTCGGAACCTTCTTCCCCCAGAATGTGTTCGATGACCCGGTTGATTGGCTTGAACATGATATCAACCCACCTGCCCTCGTTCGACGGTGACACCGCAATGACGCGATCCCCCAAGCGAAGGTCTCCCTGCTCATCTGCCGGCCCTCCGTTCACGATTCCCCGAACCTGGGTTTCTCCGGCATCGTTCATGGAAAGACGAGCTCCGATTCCCACGAGCTCGTTGCTGATATCTATCTTGAACTGCTCGAGTTCATTGGCGCTCAAATACTCGCTGTGAGGATCGTGGGCTTTTGCCACCGCACTCAGAAAGTAGTTTGCGACATCCTCCTCATCGGTTGTCTCAATCATCTTCGAGAGACGCTCGAAACGCTGGCTGGCCTTCTCAGTTGGAGAGGGTTCTCCCTCGAAGGGATCGGGCTTGCCCTGTTCTTTCGCCAGTTTTCTCAGTCGCTCCCGGCGAATGATCTCGGTCAAAAGCAAATCTTCAAGTTGGTCCCGCCAGAGGCGTTCCAGACTCTTCAAATCCTTGGGCCAATCCGCAAGCTCCCGATCACGGACTACTGATTTCTGGCTCTCGAATTTGAAGTCATTCTTTTTTAACTCATCCCTGACGAAAGCCACCTGCTCGGCCACCCGGTTCCGATAGATCTCAAAGATCCCGAAGGCCACCGGCATCACCTGCTTGGCACTGATGAGATCGTGAAGGACTCGGTCATATCGGCGGTGGAATTCAGCCACCTCACCCTTCAGGAAGTAGCTCCTGGTGCCATCAATCGAATCAAGATAAAGCGTCAGGAATCGCTCGCTCATTTTTTCATCGAAGGGCAGCCGGGCGTAGTGGCCATTCTGCAGCAATCTGGTCATTTCCAGCCCGACCAATTCGAAGTCGGCGGCAGGTACCTTGACAGGTGCAAAAAGTGACACCGCCACCAGCGGTGCTGCTGCAATCTTGAGCAATCTCATCATCGAAAATCTAAAATTGGGACCGGCGGGGCGCGAAAAAACAACGGTAGAATACCGGTAGTCTAGCAAGAAGAGCGGATTCAAAAAGCACATTTGTTCCTTCCCCTGTTTCGAATCCGTTTCGATTTCATCGATGACAGAACCGCCCTCCTCGCTCATGATCCTCTCATGCTGGACAATCTCGACAAGGCTCTCCGCCACGAAGGACATCTCTCAAGACGTCTTTTCCTCGCCTACGCCGCCTCCCTTTCAAGCATCCCGCTGCTTGCCCAAACAGCCGGGAGCCCCCGGAAAATCTCCTTTCCTTCCAATCCCTTCACCGTTGGCGTGGCTTCGGGCGATCCGGACCACGAAAGCGTCATTCTCTGGACCAAGCTCGCTCCCGCTCCACTCGAACTCTCCGGGGGAATGCCTCACGTCCCGGTCGAAGTTCTCTGGGAAATGAGCGATGACGACTCCTTCAAAATTCCGGTGGCTTCCGGTACTGCCGTCGCTGCTCCGGCCCTCGGGCACTCGGTCCATGTCGAAGCCAAAGGCCTCAAGCCCGATCACTGGTATTTTTTCCGCTTCCGCAGCGGAGATGCCACCAGCCCCATCGGACGGACCCGCACCATGCCTCTGCCCGATGCCTCACCGGAGCGTCTCCGCTTTGGCGTGACCTCGTGCCAACGATGGGAAGACGGCTACTTCACCGCTTACCAGCAAATGGCCGCCGACGAGCCCGATCTCGTCTTTCATCTCGGCGACTACATTTACGAATATGCCACCAAATACGGGCTGGTCCGTCAGACCCAGGGGCCGGAACTCCAGACGCTTGATCACTACCGAAACCGTTACTCGCAATACCGGACCGATCCGGATCTTCAGGCCATGCATGCGGCCTGTCCCTGGTTTGTGACTTGGGATGACCACGAGTTCGATAACAACTGCGCCAACGACATTTCCGAACAGAAGCACGTCAAACCTGCGGATTTCCTCATCCGCCGAGCCAATGCCTACCAAGCCTATTACGAGATGATGCCTCTCCGGCCGACATCCCTTCCCCAAGGGCCACAGATGCAGCTCTATCGCAAAGGATCCTTCGGGCAGCTCGCCGAACTTTATGTCCTCGACACCCGGCAATACCGGACCGACCAGCCCAACAATGATCGTAAATCCCCGCTCAACGAGGCCGCCTTCAATCCCCGCAACACCCTTCTCGGGCAAGGTCAGCGGGACTGGCTCTTCGATTCAATGAAAACCTCTCCGGGCACCTGGAACATCCTGGCCCAACAAGTCATGATGGCTCTCGTCGATCGTGATCCACAACCCGAAGCCGAACACTATTCCATGGACCAATGGCCCGGGTATGCGGCCGAGCGGCAAAAGCTGATGGAATTCATCCGCGATCACAAGATCTCCAATCCAGTGATCCTCACCGGCGACATCCACTCCCACTGGGCCAACGAACTCCGCATTGACGACCGCCAGACCGACACTCCCACTTACGCTACCGAGTTTGTCACGACCTCTCTTTCCAGCGGCGGCAACGGTCCCAAGGTCTTCAAACTCCTCGACGCAGTCTATTCGAACAACGCCTGCACCAAGTATTACTCGGCGGAACGCGGATACGTCCTCTGCGAAGCCACCCCGAAATCCTTCACTGCCGACTATAAAGCTATCGAGGAGGTCGAAAAACCCGGCGGAACCACCGTCTCGCGGGCGAAATTCACGGTGGAAGCCGGACAAGCCAAAATCCATCCCTCCTGATCTCCCACGGTACTTGCTTTCGGGGCCAATTCCGTACATCGTCCCCGCCCCGCCCGAAAACAGCGGGAAATTGCCATGGGAAAAACACTGTATCAGAAGGTTTGGGATGCTCACACCGTGGGCACGTTAAGCGACGGACGGACTCAGCTTTTCATTGGAACCCATCTCATTCACGAAGTCACCAGTCCTCAGGCTTTCGGCATGATCCGTGACCTCGGTCTGACCGTGAAATACCCCCAGCGCACGTTTGCCACCATCGATCACATCGTTCCCACCGAAAACCAGGACCAACCCGCCGACCCTCTCGCGGCCGACATGATCGATGCCATCCGCAAGAATTGCGACGATTTCGGCGTGACCTATTTCGACCTCAAATCCGGCAAACAGGGAATCGTCCACGTGGTTGGCCCTGAGCAAGGCATCACCCAGCCTGGATCCACCATTGCCTGCGGAGATTCTCACACCGCCACCCACGGTGCCTTCGGAGCCATCGCTTTCGGCATCGGCACCACGCAAGTCCGCGATGTCCTCGCCACCCAGACCATGGCCATGGAACAGCTCAAAGTGCGCCGCATCGAGGTCACCGGACAACTTCGCCCCGGCGTTTACGCCAA
>JBMHCW010000015.1:0-47092 GCA_049889715.1 Akkermansiaceae bacterium
CACTCTTGGTGAGAAAGATGTAGTCGGCCCGCTTCAGATTCCCCGGCGGCTCTCGCAAGGTGCCTCGGGGTAAAATATATTCGATCCCGAAAGGCTCCTGCCGGTCCACCAGAACCACATCGATGGAATGTTCGAGCCCGACATACTGGAGGCCGTCATCGAGAAGAAGGATATCCGCTTCCAGCTCCTTGACCGCAAAACGTCCACCTCTCACCCGATCCCGGTCCACCACCACTCCAACGCCGGGAAGATTGGTCGCAAGCATGTAGGGCTCATCGCCCGCATATTTGGCTTTCAACAAAATCTCCCGACCGTCACTGACGATTTTGGGAGGACTTGTCAGAAGATCACCAGTCCGGGGATTCTTCCATTCCTGAGGGCTCTCCAGATCGGCACTCTTGTATCCCCGACTGAGGATGGCCACCTTTCTCCCCCGCGCGGTCAATTCACGGGCAAATCTTTCCACGACCGGAGTCTTACCCGTCCCGCCAACGGTCAGATTGCCGATACTAACCACCATCGTTCCAAGATTGGCCTGCGGCTTCCACCCTTTGCGATAAAGGCGTAGCCTGACCTTCACTCCCAAACGATAAAGCCAGGAAAGCCCCCGAAGGCCCACTCGCATCATGGACGGCCAGAAGCCGCGGGCCCGACCGAAGATCACATCGGTCGCCCACTTCTCCAGCTCGTTGTTACTCCCCGCCATTCAAACTATTTCTTGTCCTTTTTGTGATCGTGGCTGTGTCCATGATCATAGGCGTGGGCTTTGTCTTTGTCATGCTTGTGACCACCTTCATCTGCTGCAACAAGAGGCAGCATGAGTACGGGGATTAGCAGGACTTTTCTATGTGTCATTTTTTTTTCTCTAGTTGGATTTCATTGTGAGGCAGGGGCTTTCAGGATGAGAGCCTTTTCTGCAGATTTTTTGCCGAATGCCCGGAAGACCGCAGAAGTTACCACGAGGCCGAAAAGCGTGGAGGTCTCCAGCCCTCCGATGATGACAAGAGCGACGGATTCAGAATTTCTTTTCCAAGAGCCACTGAGGGATCCTCGGCTTCGACCAAAGGCAGGCAGCCTAGATCCAGCATCAGGGGAAGGAGGGCAAGGTCGTTTTTAAAGCCGCTTGCGAATCAGAAAGCGGATCAACCTTGATGATGGGGATTCTGTTGGTGGTGTAATCGCTGCAAGCGATCAAAAGAAATGAAGTCACCTCTCGAAACCGAGGGGACGTCATCAAAGGCTCAAAGCTGGAATCACCGCCGAGCAAATCCTGAAATCAAAGTCTCAAACGCGAGTCGCGCTGGAAAATGGATACGTCAGGAGGCGGAGGTCATTTTGTTGGAATTATTTTCCAGAGGTCAACTCCCTCACCTTCAAGCTCCGAAACAGGACTTTCCCTTTCTTGCCACTGTGAACCTGGAGTCCGAAAAAACCCCTCGAATACGTCCCATCTCCGACCCAATGGGCAGCCGGAACACCATTCAACCAGGTTTTGATCACCTTTCCCCTGGCCTCAACCGTCACACGATTCCAATCGTCTTTCTTGAAGGCTTGGCGGGCCTTCTCGTGCTCTTCAAGCCAGAGCGGATACCAGTATCCTCCGCAACTCTGACCGTAGACTGCCCCATTCCAAAAACGATCCTTTGCCGGCCCTTCCAGTTCAATCTGGGGACCGAAGACCTCCTCACCCTTTTTTCCCGGCCGACTTTGCGCCCGGATCATCAACCCTGAATTACCAGGTTCGGCCCACTTGACTTCAAGGGTCGCCACGAAGTCGCCGTAGTCCGCCTTCTCGGTGCTCAAATAGGTGCTTGGCGTTCCCGGGACACAGGTCCCCACGATCATGCCATCTCTTGCATCGAACTTGGCTTTCCCTCCTCTCGGAACCCAGCCTTCAAGATCGCGCCCGTTGAAAAGCGGTTTGAATCCTTCCTTGAGACCCGGCTCAGGGTCGGTGTTTAAAAGCATCTTGACCGGGTCCGGTGCATTCTCCTGCTTCTTATACTTCTGATACCAGGACTTCTGTCCCTCCGCGATCGTCCCGGCTTGAAGAAGCCCGCCAGCGACTACCAATCCGACACAGACCATCTTCCAAGCAAATTGTTTCATCGTTTTCAATACGTCCACAGATCATCTCCCGTTTCAAATTGCTCTCTCTCCACCGATTCCCCAGTCTTGTTCCAGATCATGAAACTGCTTCTCCTGCTCGCACTGCTCGCAAGTCCATTGCTCTCGAAAGACAAACCTAACATTGTCCTCATCATTGCCGACGATTGCACCTTTCGCGACCTCGGCTGCTACGGAGGACAGGCTCAAACTCCCAATCTCGACAAGCTGGCAGGCCAGGGAATGAAATTCACACGCTGTTTTCAAACCGCGCCCATGTGCTCGCCGACCCGGCACAATATCTACACCGGCCTCTACCCCGTCGCCTCGGGTGCGTACCCCAACCATACCCGGGTCAATCCGGGAGTGAAAACCATCGTCCAACACCTCACCCCGCTCGGATATCGGGTCGCGCAAAGCGGAAAAACCCACGTTGGCCCCTCCAAGGTCTTCAACTGGGATAAAATCCCCGGAGGCAAAAACCCGGAGTTCGATCAAGTCGCTGCCTACGTGAAGAAGACCTCTGAAAGCAACACGCCGTTCTGTCTTCTTCTCTGCTCCAACGAACCACACACTCCGTGGAATCTCGGAGACGCCTCGCAATATCCACCCGAAAAAATCCAGCTTCCTCCTTACCTCCTCGACACTCCCGAAACCCGCGAAGGAATGTCACGCTACCTTGCAGAAATCACTTACTTCGACAATCAGGTCGGCCAGGCCATGCAGATCATCGAGGACCAAGGTTTGACCGATAGCACCTTGTTCATGGTGGTCAGCGAGCAAGGCAACTCCCTCCCCTTTGCCAAGTGGACTTGTTATGACAGCGGACTGCAATCGGGCTGCATTGCCCGTTGGCCGGGGAAGATCAAGGCCGGAACGACCAACAAGGCCATGATCGAATACGTGGACTTTCTCCCGACCTACATCGAGGCCGCCGGCGGAACTCCGCCCGAAGACCTTCAGGGCAAGAGCCTTCTCCCGGTCTTCGCCGGAAAACAAGATCACAAGACACATGTCTACGGCATCATGACCACACGGGGGATCATCAATGGTTCGGATCACTACGGCATCCGTTCCATCCGATCCGAAAAGTTCAAGCTGATCTGGAACCTCACTCCTGATGTCGAATTTCGCAATGTCTGTATGAAGTCACCCGAATTTGTCAGCTGGATCAAGAGAGCCGAATCAGGAGATCAGAAAGCCAAGGCCCTCATCACACGATACAAAGTCCGCCCCCCGGTCGAACTTTACGACCTCATCAACGACCCACTCGAACTCAACAATCTCGCCGATCACCCCGATCACGCGGAGGTGCGGAAAAGCCTCCGCAAACGCTTGGAAGACTGGATGAAGAAATGCGGCGACCTCGGACAGGAAACCGAACTGCGAGCCCTGGAACACATGCCCGGTCGCGGCAACAAGAAGAAGAAAAAGAAGGAAATGAAATGAGCCCTTTATTTGGTCGTCAGCTTCCGGATCCCCTTCTCCGACCTGACGATCATTGCTCCGTCCATTACGATCGGGGAAGCAAAAACCGGCTCACCGTAATCGTTCTCAGCGACCAGCTTGGCTCCTTCGCGGGAAACCTGATGAACCAACCCCTGGCCCTCTTCAGTAAAGGTATAGAGGCGATCCCCCACTAGCGTGAGTGAACTCGAAACCTTTCGACGGAGCTGCTCCAACCAGAGCCGCTCTCCCGTTTCGAGATCGAGGCAACTCAGTCTACCGGTATCTTCGACCACATAGATCTCCTTCCCGGAAACCACAAACGATGGAGTTTTTGGAATATCACGCTTGGCTGTCCACTTCACGTGACTCTTGGTCACATCGCCCTTCGCCCCTGCCAGCTTGATGGCCAGAAGGCTGGCCCGATTGAATCCGGTGGTGACGTAGACAATGCCGTCATGCAAAACCGGGCGCGGCACCACGGAATACCCGCTCCCATAGTCCACCGACCAAATCAGCTTTCCATCAGCAGGATTGAATCCCCCTACCATTCCGCTTCCCTGGCTGATCACTTGTGTCTTTCCATCAACTTCGACGACCAATGGAGTGCCAAAAGAAAACTTCCGACTGACGTCCTTTTCCCGATCATACTCCCAAACCTTCTTTCCTGTCTTGGCATTGATCCCGCGAAGCAGGCCTTTATCCTTACCATCCGCACTGAAGATCAGGACATCGTCGACCAGCACCGGGCTCCCTCCATTCCCGTGCATCGCGTCGTACGTCTCGTGATACTTCCACGCGATCTTACCATCCTTCAGAGAAAGCGCAGCCGTCCCCATATGACCGAAATGGGCATAAACCATTCCGCCCGCAATCAACGCCGTGCTACTCGCAAGACTGTTTTTTTCGTGGCGGGTTCCAGCTTCTTCAGCCGTCGGTTCGAAGACCAACTGATCCCAAACGATCTTCCCGCTCTTCGCATCCAAAGCCACCACCCGCAGTTCGACCTTTGATGTTCCAACCGAAGTGGTCACCACCATCAGGCCCTCGCTCATCACCGGAGACGACCAACCTTTTCCTGGAATCTTGGTTTCCCATTCCAGTTGCTTTTCAAAATCCACTTTCTCGGGCACGCCTTTGGCTTCGACCACCCCCATTCCGGTGGCTCCACGGAATTCAGGCCACTCAACCGCTGAAGCCATCAAGCCCGTCAGGAAAACTATTGAAAGGATTTTCATCGTTCCTCAGTCAACGATTCCCACCAGCTCGGATCAAGCAGATCCTCAGCAATCTCATTGTTCTTGCCATCCTCACGATCGCTCCCTTGATTTCAATTCGATGAAGCCTCGTCTCCTTTGCCTCCTCACCATCATTGCCACCTTTCCCTTGGCAGGAGCCCCGAAGCCGGAAGAATTGATCATCAAGACCGATGGTGCACAAACCTTCATCGGTAAACTAGAATTCAAGAACCGCGGGACCACCGTCGTTGAATTCAACAAGATCTTCGGCACAGGGCGCCCGGTCTTCCAATCCAAAAGCATCAGATACTTCTACGACGACTACGGTTTTCAGTTGAAAGTGGTCCAACCTGGCATCGTGGAAGAGATGATCGTCACCATGGCCCCTCCTTCTCCCGATCCCAAGGTCGAGGAACCGAAAACTCCCTTCCGTGGCAAATTCAACTACCGGGGAATTGAATTCGATCATGAGACTTCACCGCGTGATCTCCTCAATCAATTTATTGAGAAAAACTATGCGAACACCGATCCGGCCTCAGGAAACTTCCCAATGTCTCTCCCGGCAGGTTCGAATGGCTGGTGGTTTTTTCCGGGCCGGGGATTCGACTTTCAGAAAAGAAAACCGCTCGATTCTCCTCGAGTCTTTCCCGTCACCTTGATGTCCCATCCCAAGAGCCCTCCGAGAGATGACGAAGACTTGGTCCGACAGTTCAAGCGATCCAATTCCGAAAACCTCAAAGCAGTGATGAAACTGGGGAAGGCAAAGTTTCCAAATACCCTCGATGAAGTATTTCTCGACTACCGGATGAACGACCGGAGATTCGAATCTCTCAGTTCCTTCCAAAAAATTTGTTTCCTGATGAACCGATTCAATTCCGCCGTGGCTCTCGACGGCCCTGAGTTCTTCTACGGGCAGCACAAAGACATCAACTCCAAAAAGATCACGAAGATGTTCGAAGAGATCGGGGCCACTCAACATGCCGCCATTTCGCCCTCTACGGCGACGGTCCGACAGGCGACCTCCAAAAGTCTGTGGAACACCTCGCCGGCCTACCGCCCAATCAAAAGAAGCAACTCGCACGGCATCTTGAGGAGTATCGCCAACTCCCCACCTGGGAGCCCCTATTCATGGAGTGGGATTACCAGCGGCAATCCAAGAAGTAGTGGCTAAAACAACTCCTCCTGAATATGCGTGGGAGGATTTTTGAGCAAGGGATTCACCGAATCCTCAACGATCAATAGAGAAGAGTCAGGAGCAAAGCCCTCCAGATGGAACTCCAAATAGAGTTTCTGTTCGGATTCCGTCAGGATGGCCGGCATCCGATGATGATAGGGAGAAACCAAGGAGTTTGCCTCGGTCGTCAACATCGAGAAACAAGGTCCCCATTCCCGGGACTCCTCCCAGAGCCCCGCCGCAAAAAGCCAAGAGGGCGTCGGACTTTTGAAAAGATGCGTCCTTTTGTTCCCCTTCGGCCCGCTCCACTCGTAGTAGGACAGCAACGGAACAAGGCATCGTCTCTTTTCGTAGGAATCCTTCCACATCCTGCTTTCGAGATTATCGCTTCGGGTATTATTCACCACGCCCAGACCACGACGCTCGAATCCCCATCTCATCGACGCCACTTCCCCTCCTGAAAGGACAACCGGAGCTTGATCCGTTCGACGAATCAAGCGGGTTGCCAGTCCGTCAAAGGCACTGACCGAAATTTTCTTGGGATCCTTCGCGGTATTGTAGGCATTGCACATCTCGTCATCAAAACATCATGCGGAACCTCCCACGGATCCGCGAAAGACTCAAAGCTGAAAGCCTACCAAATTGGGAACCACGGTATCGGCTCCCGATTCCACCAACTTCTCTTCGTCAAAGCCACCGGTGGCCACCGCAACACTTCGGGCGCCGAAGGCTTTGGCGCACGCCACATCCTTCGGGGTATCCCCGATCACCACCACCTCGGAGGACGCAAACTCCCTTCCGGTATGATGGAATGCTCTCTCCAAGGCAATTGGGCCAAGTTTGTTCCGATCCCAATGGTCATCTCCATAAGAACCAAACTCGAAGCAGTTCTCAAAACCATAGTGAGCGACTTTAATCATCGCGCCCCTCTCGATATTGCCGGTCAAAAGGCCCAGCACATGACCTTCCTCTTCAAAAGAAGCAATCAACTCTTTCACGCCAGGAAGAACATGTCCACCAAAGCAAGGACTGTGGAGATTCTTTTCCATCCTGGGCAGATAACTCCGGTAAAAAGCCTCTTCGGTGTCTTCGTCAAATTCACGACCGAAGTGCTCAAAAAAGCCGCGAACAATTCCGCTGTCGGTACTCCCCGCCAGGTCGAGCGGAGGGCCCTCGTTACCAAAGACCTCCACGGCGGCCTGCTGGATCGCCATCAATCCCGCGCCACCTGCATCGATCAAGGTGCCATCGATATCAAACAGGATGAGCCGGCTCATCGAGTCACGGAAAATTATTCCTCTCCAGCCTCTTCGCCGCCCTCGTCTTCGACATCTTCATCTTCGTCGAACTCGGCATCCTTGGCCTCATCCTCGTGAATGAGTTCACCATGGGAAAGCATGAAGTGGCGTTGGCGTTTCTCGGGAGGCAGCGGAGAAAGAATCATCCCGATGGCCCGGCCGGCGAGCTTGGGCTCCATATCGACATGCGACATTCCCTTCAGGTCCTCCTTCACCTTCCCCATCACTTCGAATCCAATCTCCTTGTGGGCATTCTCACGACCTCGGAACTGAAGCTGAACCCGGACTTTGTTTCCTTCATCGAGGAATTTTTCAATGCGGGCACACTTGATGTTGTAGTCGTGCTCCTCGGTGCGAACGCGGAACTTGACCTCTTTCATTTTGAACGGCCCCTTGCTCTTGGAAGTCTTCTTCAGTTTGGACTGCTCATACTTATACTTTCCATAGTCCACAATCCGGCAAACCGGGGGGTCGGCATTGGCGGCAATCTCTACGAGATCCAGTCCGACGGATTTCGCTTTTTCGACAGCCTCGCGGGTCGACATGACTCCGAGTTGTTGTCCTTCTCCGTAGACGACCCGGACTTTGGGAGCACGAATTCGATCGTTCACCCGGGTCATATCCCGGCGTGCTCTTTTGAACTGTTTCTTTTTCTTGGCTATGGTTTTAGCAGGTTTTGGTTAGAGGGCGTGTTTCTCCAAAGAAACACCAAAGGACCATGGCATTGGAATGCAACATGGAAAGAGATGATTTCTCACGCCTCATAGACATACGGGGCTGACAGCCGCTCATTACAGCGAGCGGCTGGAGATATCTTGTGTGATCTTTTCAACAAAATCATCCGAAGGGATACTGCCGAGATCTCCTTGATCCCGATGGCGCACACTGACGGTCTTTTCCTCGACTTCACGAGCACCAAAGACGGCAAGGTAAGGAACGCGGTCCATACGGGCAAGACGAATCTTTGCACCAATTTTGTCACCTGTGTGGTCGACTGCGACCCTGACTCCCCGCTCCGCAAGCCTTTGCACGAGAGCGTTGGCCTCGGTCTCGAACTTCTCGGAAATCGGAAGGACCCGCACCTGCTCCGGAGCCAGCCAGGTCGGAAACTTGCCTTCGAAGTGCTCGATCAAGAGCCCCACAAAGCGCTCAAGAGACCCAAAGGGCGCGCGATGGATCATCACCGGGCGGTGAGGTTTGTTGTCGGATCCGACATAACTCAAATTAAAGCGCTCGGGCAGATTGTAGTCGACCTGCACCGTTCCCAGCTGCCAGTCGCGACCAATGACGTCCTTGACCACAAAATCAATCTTGGGGCCGTAAAATGCCGCTTCACCCGGCTCTTCGGTATAGTCTACTCCAAGCGTCTGGACTGCTTGCCGCAACGCCCCTTCGGCCTTGTCCCAATTCTCCGGATCCCCGACATACTTGTCCGAATCGGGATCCCGCAGCGAGAGGCGAACGCCATATTCGGACATCCCAAGAGTCCCCAGAACCTTTTTGACCAGACCAAGGCAGCCCTGGATTTCCTCTCCCAACTGCTCCGGCGTGCAGAACAAATGGGCGTCATCCTGAGTGAAACTACGGACGCGGGTCAACCCGCCCAATTCACCGGATTGCTCCCAACGATAGACCGTTCCGAATTCAGCGAGACGGACCGGAAGATCGCGATAGGAACGATGTTCGCTATCAAAAATCTTGATGTGGTGGGGGCAATTCATCGGCTTCAACAGAAAGCCTTCAATTTCTCCGGTGCTGATGAAATTGACCAGATCGCTGCAGGTCGCTCCATCATCGGCGAGCGTTTTCATCGCGTCCCGCTCCACCACCGGCGGAAACTGGCTGTCCTCGTAGTAAGGAAAGTGTCCCGACGTTCGGTAGAGGTCGAGCTTGCCGATGTGCGGAGTGAATACCTGATAGTAACCCTGTTTATCCAGCTCCTCGGTGATGAAGTCCTGGAGCTGGCGACGGATGATCCCTCCTTTGGGTTTCCAAAGGGGAAGCCCCTGCCCCACCGACTCGTCGAAGGTGAAGAGATTCATCTCCTTTCCAAGACGACGATGATCCCTCTTCTTGGCTTCCTCGAGACGCTCGAGGTGCTCGTCGAGCAAAGTGCGGTTCTTGAAACAGGTACCGTAAATGCGCTGCAGCGACTGCTTGTCCTTGTCGCCTTTGTAAAACGCGCTGGCGACCGACATGACTTTGAAGGCCTTGCAATTTCCCGTCCGCCCCACGTGAGGCCCGGCACAGAGATCCCAGAAGTCGCCGTTCTTGAAGATGGAAATCTCCTCGTCTTCGGGAATGTCGTTGAGAAGATCCACCTTGAAAATGGAAGGCACCTCGCGCTCCGCCACCGACGCCAGACGGCCGCTTTGTGCCAGCTCCATCGCCTCGTTCCGGCTCACCACGATCCGTTCAAAACGGTCGTTGGCTTTGACCACCTTCTTCATCTCGGCCTCGATCTTTTCAAAGTCAGCGGGAGAAATCCGGTGCCTGAGGTCAACGTCATAGTAAAAACCACCCTCGACCGGAGGACCGGCCGCAAATTGGGCGTCAGGCCACAGGCGCGAGATCGCAGTCGCCAACACGTGGGCACAGGAATGGCGCAGGCGCTCCAGATCAGACATCTGATTGCGCTCTTCAAGGGTCTTGCGTTCTTTTTCGTCGGCCATGTGAGGGGCGAGATAAAGCAGGCCATTCGGGGAAATGCAAGCGTTGCCGACATCATATCTTCACCTTATTGTCAGGCAAATTCACGATGCTCACCCCCACTCTCCAGGACAGACTTCAGGTCCGCGAACGCCCCGATCAATCCCCCGTGATGTTCCAGAGGTGGAGCAACCTGCTCTTCGCTCATTGGGAAGCCGATCCGGCTCTCGTGCAGAATCGCCTTCCCCGCGGACTCCATGTCGACACTCATGAAGGCCGGACCTACCTAGGGCTGGTTCCCTTTTTCATGGAAAAGGTCCGAGCCCGCTTCCTCCCCACAGTTCCATGGCTCTCCAATTTCTTGGAACTCAACGTTCGTTGCTATGTGCACGACAACCAGGGACGCCCCGGTGTTTGGTTCTTTTCCCTCGATTGCAACCAGCCCGTTGCGGTGGAACTGGCACGACGGTTTTTTCATCTCCCCTACGAGCACGCCCGGATGAGGAGCAACCGTGGAATCTATCACTGCCAACGGAAGACCGAGAAGGACAAAGCCTCCTATCAATGGGACGCTAAAGAAGGAGGTCAGGAGGCCGAACCGGGCTCGCTCGAGTTCTTTCTCCTTGAACGCTACCTCCTCTTTTCCGCGTCACCCAAGGGCACTCTCAAGTCCGGACGAGTTCATCACCCTCCTTATCGATTTCACCAGCTCCCCGTGGAGCCCGTCGACCCGACACCCCTCAAGTGGAATGACTTCGCAGTCTCCGGTCCTCCCATCTCCCTTCTGGCCAGCCCGGGAGTCGACGTGGAGGTGTTTCCTCTCAAGGACAATTCGCCCTTAACTCCTTGATTCACAGGCAGAAAAAGAGCGGTAAGGTTACCCTTACCGCTCTTCACACCTACGATCCCAATCGCAATGGATTGTGTTATCTAACCTTTGGTTTTTCCTCCCTTAGAGAGGAACTACCATCAGCTTCTCTCTTTTACGCAATGTTTTCCGCATTTTTTCAAGCGCAATATTCTGTAATTGACGAATTCTTTCCCTCGTGACCCCGAATTCACGGCCAACTTCCTCCAAAGTCATCGGATTTTTACCATTTAGACCGAATCGGGCGTCAATAATCTGGGATTCGCGCTCATCGAGCACTTCGAGAAGTTCATCGAGCTGACCGAACATATTCTTGTCCGTGAGAGCCGAAAGCGGATCGACAGCTCTCTCGTCACCGATGATTTCAGCATAACTGGTTCCTTCTCCCTCGTTGACGGGGGCATCGAGCGAAGTCGGGCGCTGCGCAGCCCGCTTGAGCAACGACAGCTTCTTCATTGGAATGCCGGTCTCTTCGCTGAGCTCCTCATCAGTCGGTTCACGCCCGAGGGCTTCGGTCAACATGTTGGAAATCCGACGCATCTTGGCAATCTTGTCCACCATGTGGACCGGAAGCCGGATGGTCTTACTCTGGTTGGCCAGAGCGCGCTTGATGGACTGTTTGATCCACCAGGATCCGTATGTCGAAAGTTTGCCCCCCTTGGCGGGGTCAAAGCGCTCCACAGCCTTCATCAGGCCGATATTCCCTTCGGAGATCAAGTCTGCCAGCGGAAGACCGTAATTGGCGTAATCCTGGGCAATTTTGACAACCAGACGAAGGTTGGCTTTAATCATGAGAGTGCGAGCCTCTTTATCGCCCTTTTTTATGTGGGCTGCGAGTTCCACTTCTTCCTGAGGAGTCAACAAAGGGGTCTGCGAGATTTCCCGCATGTAGATTCTCAGACTGCTGTCCGAGTCGTAACCTGAAGGCAGGTTCGTTTTGGGTTTTTTCTGTGTTTTCATTTGGGGTATTTCTACTGGTTAAGCGAACAATTAAGGACCTTTTGTCCACTAAATGTGTTCACAATGTAGTTTCATCTATTCGCTAAATCAGACGCTCCAGCCCCCCAATGTATTCCGTGAAAAATTGAAATTTCGCAAACTTGTGTGTCAACTTGTGACTCGCGCACACAAAAAAGGGCGGAGCCTCGGCCCCGCCCTCATTGAAAAACGATCGCGCTAATGACTCCAATCCCAGGAGTCCAGCTTACAAACGGTGACCACAAGCAGGTCGATACAGCCTTGAATGTCCTTTTTATGGGACATTTCGATGACCTGATGGATATGCCGGGTGGGAATGGAGATCGCACCCGCGATTGATCCTCCGGCCGATTGCCGCTGCAAAGCCGCGGTGTCGGTCCCTCCGGCCTTGAGGATCTCAGGCTGCCACTTGATTTTGGCTTCGTCGGCCACGCTCTTCATGAATGCCACCATGCGGTAATCACAAATCGCGGAACTATCCATGATCTTGATCCCCGCCCCCTCGCCGAGCCGGGTGACCCGCTCCTCGGGCTTCGATCCGGGAACGTCAAAGGCAATGGTGGTGTCGAGACCGATTCCGAAATCCGGCTGAATCTCGATAGCGGAAGCGATTGCCCCCCGCAGCCCAACCTCCTCCTGGACCGTAAAGACTGCATAAAAGTCATAACTGGGCTTCCTCCGGCTCTTCTTCAGCTTCCTGAGAGCTTCCAGCAAGACAAACACCGAAGCCCGGTTGTCGAGCGATTTCACATTCACACAATCCCCCATTTCCACCAACTCCCGCTCCCGGGTGATCGGATCCCCCACCGAGACCAACTTCTTAACCTCCTTGGCAGGAAGCCCCAAATCGATGAAGTAATCATCGAGCTTGGGGTTCTTAGTCCGCTCCTCAGGAGACATGATGTGAATGGGCTTTGATCCCATCACCCCGATCACGTCCTTCCGCCCATGCACGATCACCCGCTGGGCACTCAAGGTCTTCGGATCAAAGCCCCCCAGCGGATTAAAGCGTACAAAACCCTTGTCATCCACATGGGTCACGATGAATCCGATCTCATCCATATGAGCCGCCGCCATCGTCTTCTTTTCTGACGACTTTCCCTTTTTCAAAGCCACCACATTGCCCATGGCATCCACCCGGACGTCATCAGCCAGCTTGCCTTTCTTCAACTCATCAAGAACCAGGTCCCGGATTCGCTTTTCAAATCCCGGAGGGCCCGGCGCTTCGCAAATCTTGCCCAAAAGCTTCACATCAATTGCCATGGCGGTGACCATACCTGCCGCCCTCTACTCCGCAAGAAGACAAAAAAGAGCGGAGTCCGAAGACTCCGCTCTCAGAATTAAAGATAGATCCTAAAGCAATCTTAGAATGCAAAGGAAACGGAAGCTCCTCCGATGACGTCGCCGTCAGCAGCAGCAGCACCGATACGATCTTCTTCACCGTCAACGTATGAAACGTATGGCGAGAAGGTCAGGTCTTCGCTAAGAGCAAAGTCGAGCGAAAGAGTGGCAGCAAAGTATGCGGACCCATCGTCGGCAGCATATCCGGCGTCACCTTCGTCGGCAACATAACCGTAAACAACTCCGATTCCGAGTCCAACAGTGCTGGTGATCTCCCAGCTGTAGCCAAGAGAGGCTTCAAGGAGGACCTGCTCGTCGAGGATACCGTCGGTTCCGTAGTAGAGGTTGAGACCAGCTTCGAGACCTTCGGAGAGCTCACCGGAAACTCCAACGAACACTTCAGCGTCGTCAGAACCACCACCATCATAGGTGTAGGCGGTGAAACCGGTCGAAACGGTCACGCCACCAAAGGCCTTGGAAACCGAACCGTAAATGTCGAACTCGTCAACGTTGCCGTCCTCACCATCAGGGGAGATTCCCCAGATGCCAGCGGACCAATCAAGGCCGCAGTCGCAAGTGCCGGCTAAGTCGAGACCATACTCATAAGCATCATCTCCGAGGTCAACACCGCGGAAGATGTACTTGCTGTTATAACCAACGTGGAACTCCGACTCGATCTCAGCCTGTGCTTGGCCGAGAAGAAGACCGGAACCGATCGCAAGAATAGTGGATGTCTTTTTCATGACGAAGCGAAGTAAAGCAGCCATCGTACCAGAATGCAACAATTAGCTTTATTAATTTCCAAAAAATCTAAAATATTTACTGAATCCTGATGAGATCGGCTGAAACCCCTTTCATCAGTGAATTCCCCCATCCTGTGCCGGGACGCAAAAAAACGACTCCCCCACCCTTGGGAGAGTCGTTTAAAAAAACCTGAAGGAAAACGTCCGGAAAAGATTGATTTCCGGAAGCGGTTCTTAGTCCAAGTTGTAGGCTGTTTCGCCGTGCTCTTCGGAGTCGAGTCCGACACTTTCACACTCTTCGCTAACCCGGAGGCCGACGGTCTTCTTGACGATGATCACGATGATAACGGTAGCCACGGCCGACCAGACGACGGTGATGGCGAGAGCCTTGATCTGAACGACCAACTGCTGGATCCAGGTGTAAGCCTCGCCCGTCGCAGGATTCTCCGAGAGACCGGAGCCTCCGAACGCTTCCTGACCGAGGATGGCAACCAGGAGGGTTCCCATGATTCCTCCGACTCCGTGGACTGCAAAGACGTCGAGTGAGTCGTCGATCTTGAACTTATGGCGGATCACGCCACACATGAGGTAGCAGATGACGCCGGCCAAAAAGCCGATCAGCAGGGCCCCCATGGGACCGACGGCTCCAGACGCGGGAGTAATGGTTGCCAATCCGGCCACCATGCCGGTGGCGATTCCCACCACTCCGGTCTTACCAGTGCTGATCCGCTCAACAAGGCACCAGACCAAGGCCGCCGTTGCTGCGGAAATATGAGTCACCAACATGGTCATTCCGGCATCTTCGTTGGCACCACCTTGGGAACCGGCATTAAAACCAAACCAACCCACCCAAAGGAGGGAAGCGCCGATCATCACCAGTCCCGGACTGTGCGGAGGATGAAGGTGATTTGGAAATCCACTGCGGGGGCCGATCATTTTGGCGAGCACCAGAGCAGACACCCCGGCGGTGGCGTGAACGACAATTCCTCCCGCCAGGTCGATGGTCCCCCACTGCTGCATGGAACCTCCGCCCCACACCCAATACACCGCTGGAGCGTAGACCAGCACCAGCCAAAGGCCGGAAAAGGCCATGACGGCCACAAACTTCATCCGCTCCACGAAGGCTCCCACGATCAGGCCCGGTGTAATAATGGCGAAGGTCAGCTGAAACATGACGAAGACTGTTTCGGGGACTCCATTCCCATCAACGCCTCCCACATTCTTCATGAAGAGCTTGTCGAAGCCACCCAGCCAGCCCGTGCTGCCTTCGGAAAAGGCCAGACTATACAGGAGGATGACCCACATGATACTGGCGAGGCCGGCAATGGCGTAGCAGTGCATCAGCACTGAGAGCACGTTCTTGGCCCGAACCAATCCTCCATAAAAAAGAGCGAGCCCCGGAAGGGTCATCATCAGGACCAGAACTGTGGCCGTGATCATCCAGGCGGTATTGCCGGCATCCAGAGCCGGCGGTTCATCTTGCGCGTACAACGAGCCAATCAGGGCACTAAAGACCAGAAGAGCGGTACGAAATGTCGATTGCTTGGTATTCATACTTTTTATCTGCGTGAATCGGGAGGCCACAGGCCTGCCACGCCCTAGGGGAAGCATGATTCATGCCAAGTATGAATTTCACTCATTGAGCACTGGCACAGCCGTTGCTCTAGTCCCCTCCGTTCAACAAGAACCAAGAAAAACATGCGAAAGCTAACACAAAAAATGACAAAAGTATGGCTGCTTGCTCTGACAGCGTCTCTCTTTGCCGGCATCGGACAAGTGAGCGCGCAAGATGGAGCCCCCGCGCCAACTCCAGAAGCAACTGCTCCGGCCGCCGAACCTGCCGCTGAAGAAGTGAGCGAAAACAAAGCTGATTACGATGAGTTGATCGCCGCCCAGGGCAATGAAGCCTACGCTTTCGACTTCTTCACCACCTCCATGCTTTGGACCGTCATTGCCGCGGCAATGGTCTTTATCATGCACCTTGGTTTTGCCACTCTGGAAGCCGGCCTGACCCAGAAGAAGAATACGGTAAACATCCTCTTCAAGAACGTCTGGATCATCAGCATCGGCCTCCTCACCTACGCCGCGATCGGGTTCAACACCCACTATCCGGCCGGAAGCTGGCAAATTGAAAATATTCTCGGGATCAACGGCCCAATCAGCGGTCTTACTGGAGGTGAGAACGACACCTTTGCCTACGGCGGGCTCAGCCTTGCGATGACAGCCTACGGAGACTTCATCTTCCAGGCCATGTTTGCCGCCACCGCTGCCACCATCGTTTCCGGAGCGGTTGCCGAGCGCGTGAAGCTTTCCGCGTTCATGATCTACTCCACCATCCTCGTTGCCTTCGGCTACACCATCGCCGGTTCCTGGCACTGGGGCGGAGGTTTCCTCAACCAGATGGAAGAACCCTTCTACGACTTCGCCGGTTCCACAGTGGTTCACGGATTCGGTGGTGCTGCCGCTCTCGCCGCAGTCATCGTCCTCGGACCTCGCGCAGGAAAATACGTCAACGGCCAGATCCGCCCCATCCTCGGACACAGCATGCCTCTCGCCGCTGTCGGTGTCTTCCTTCTCTTCTTCGGATGGTTTGGATTCAACGGAGGTTCCGTCCTCTCCGCCAACCCAGGACCTCTCGGTCTTGTCTTCACCACCACCGCTCTCGCCGCAGCAGCCGGTGGAGTTGCCTCGATCTTCACTTCAATGGCTGTCCTCAAAAAGCCTGACCTGTCCATGGCCCTCAACGGTCTCCTTGCAGGTCTGGTCTCCATCACTGCCGGAGCCGACTCTGTCGAGCCCTGGGAAGCAGTCGCCATGGGCGCTGTCGGTGGTGTGATCGTGGTCTTCTCCATCCTCATGTTCGACAAGATCAAGATCGACGATCCCGTTGGAGCCATCTCCGTTCACGGTGTGGTCGGCATCTGGGGAACACTCGCTGTTGCCATCTTCGGTGGAGCAAGCTTCATGTCCCAGGTCATCGGAGTGGTCGCCGTCTACGGATTCGCATTTGTCTTCTCCTTCGTTCTCTTCATCGCCCTCAAGGCCACCATGGGTGTCCGCGTCAGCGAAGAGGAAGAAGCGGAAGGACTCGACGTGGCCGAGCACGGAGCTCCTGCCTATACCGACTAATTCCTGACTCGATAACCTTTCAAAGACCGCAGGTTCGCCTGCGGTCTTTTTTTATTCCCCCACCTCGATCAATTCATAAACCACCGGCTGGCCACCGGCCTCCTTGCCGCTGAGACGGATTGCATTTCGAATCCGCTCACTGGCTTGACGGGCCTCCTTCTCGTTTCGGGCATGGATCGTGCAAAATGGATCCCCTTTATCGAGAATCTGCCCGAGCTCCACAAAATCGCTCAACCCCACTGAGTAATCGATCCCGTCCTCAGCCCTGGTGCGGCCGCCCCCCAATTCCAACACCGCCAGGCCAATTTCGCGGGTGTCGATCTGATCGACCCAGCCTGCTTCGGGGCTCGAGACCTCCACTTTCATCGGAGCAGCGGGCAAATAGTCATCAGCCCGCTCCACAAAGTCGGCGGGACCGCCCAATCCGGAAACCATCCTTCCGAAAGCTTCGGCAGCCTTCCCCGATGCCAGCACCTTCTTCAAGTCCCTCCTGGCCTGATCCCGGTCATCGGCCAATCCGCCGAGGACCAACAATTCAGCCGAAAGACTCATCACCACGGATTCCAGACGGGACCGGTCGCCCTCCCCCCTCAAAAAGCGCACGGCATCGCGAACCTCGAGGGCATTCCCCGCTGAACCGGCCAGTGGCTCGTTCATGTCCGTAAGCAAGGCGCTGGTCCGGACACCCGCTCCGTTGGCCACGCCAACAATGCTTTCCGCCAGGGACTTCGCATCGGCATAATCCTTCATAAAGGCCCCGCTCCCGGTTTTCACGTCCATGACAAGGGCTTCCAGCCCCGCCGCCAGCTTCTTGGAGAGAATCGAAGCGGTGATGAGATCGATCGATTCCACCGTCGCGGTGATATCCCGGGTGGCGTAAAATCGCTGGTCCGCCGGAGCGAGATCGCCAGTCTGCCCGATAATGGCCACTCCACATCCCTTGACGACCTGCCTGAAGAGATCGTTGGAAGGCATGGTTTGATACCCGGGAATGCTGTCCAACTTGTCCAAAGTGCCCCCGGTATGCCCCAGCCCCCGGCCCGAAATCATGGGGACGTAGCCACCACAGGCCGCCACCAGCGGACCCAACATCAGGGAGACATTGTCCCCCACCCCTCCGGTTGAATGCTTGTCGATGACCGGACCATCCATCCCCGGCCATGCCAGAGTTTCGCCGGAATCCCTCATTCCCTCGGTCAACGCGACCCTCTCATCCAGCGTCATTCCCCGGAAAAAGACCGCCATCGCAAAGGCCGCAATCTGACCTTCGGAAATCGAGCCATCTCCGATTCCCCTTGCAAAGAAGGCGATTTCCTCTCTCCGCAGCTCTCCTCCGTCCCGTTTCTTACGGATAATCTCCTGTGGAATCATGGCTCTAGCTTTCGAAGAATTTCATAATCTGTTTCCACAACTCCCCACCTAAAAAAATCCCCACAATCCCCAGAATTCCGGCCAAAACCGGCGGTGCTGGCAACGGCAACTTGAAAGCAGCGAAAATCAGACCGACTATTATGCCTGTCCCCAGCGATGTGATCTCAATGGGCATATCGCACCCTTCACCAACCCACCGAAAATCTCAAACTCAAAGCGATCCTGATATTTCGCCTTCCATTGGTAACCTTCTCGACTACAACCGCCCGACGCACATCAGATGAAATCCCTAATCGTACTAACCGCTTGCGCTCTCCCCCTTGCCGCCCAGCTTCGCCTCACCGAGGTCATGTCTGACTCCGCCCACCCCGGCGGTCCCACCAACGGAGACTGGTTTGAGATTACCAATACCGGGACCACCGCGGTGAACATCGGAGGATACAGTTTCGACGATTCAACGCCCATTCCCGGCCGCGTCGGACAGATCTTCCCGACTCACGTCATTCCGGCCGGAGGATCCGTAATTGTCCTGAGGGAAGACACCTCGAGCAGTTTTCGAACCACCTGGTCCATCGACCCGGCGGTCCGGATTTTTACCACGTCATTTTCCGAATTACCAAATTTCCCCGGTCTCAGCGGCAATGGTGATGCGATCTTCCTCTTCAACCCAAGCAACAGCGTCGTCGACCAATACATTTTCGGAGCCGCCACCACCGGCACATCGTTTGCTCGATTCACCGATGGGAATTCCGTTCCCGGAGGAGTGAGCGTCGATGGCATCTTCGGCGCCTACACCAGCAATCAGGCCTCCGAGGATACAGCATCCCCGGGATTTGCTCCCCTGCCACCCGAGCCGCTCCCCCCCATCTTCATCGAACCTTTTTCAAACGTCTGGATTACCGGGAACAATCTCGCCAATTCGTCCTTCCGCATCCAAGCCGTAGATCCCAACCCGGGAGACCTCGTCACGTTGACCGCTACCAGTAAGCCGGATTGGATCACCTTCACCGACCTCGGAGGCGGACTGGGGCAGCTCAGTGGAACCGCCACCGACAATGAGATCGGCGTACACGAAATCACGGTTCAAGCCGCCGACAATTCCGGACAGACCACCCCTTCCACGCAAGTCATCACAGTCACCATCGCCCCTGCCACCAGCCCAATCATTCTCAATGAATACAACGGCGTCAGCAACAGCCAGTATCTTGGCGGCGGAGAGCAGGACGACCCCGATGGCGCTTCCGACCTCTACCTCGGGCGCGAACAAGGGCACGGTGGAGATTGGATGGAATTTGTGGTCACCGGAAATCCCGGCTCTTCCTCGGTCGACATGAGAAACTGGACCATCCGCCTCGAAGGAAACGACAAGGTCCGCGTTCTTAAACTTTCGAACCACATCGCCCTTTCCGCCATTCCCAACGGAACGATCCTGACCTTTACCGATGACCGCACGGTCGCTGATACCGCCCTTCCCCTGACCTCCAATCTCAATACCGCTGGACACATCTGGGCCAATATTTGGATGCTCGACCCCATTCTCCTCGATCAAGCCGCCTCCATCCATCCCGGCGGTCGGACGATTGGCAGCGGCAATACCATCGTGACCCTTTTCGATGGCAGCGACCAAGTCGTCTACGGGCCCATCGGAGAATCCATTCTGGCACAAGACAGCAACCTCAATGGGCTTCCCGATGACCCCATCACCGTCAGCGACACCGAAACCCTCCGCCTTGAAGGAACCCCCAGCAGTTTCGTGTCTCCGATCGCCGTCAACTACGACGATGGCAATAGCTCCACCTTCGGAGCACCCAACAAGTGGGGAACTCCCGAACTGACCCAATCGTTCTCGGCCTTCATCGCTCCCAATACTCCACCATTCTTCGCCGGAGTCCCTTCGCGTGATGCCGTCCGGGGCGAGTATTCAGTCACCGTCCCGGCAGCCAGTCCGGGCGGCCTTCCCCTCACCTTCGAGGCACTGGCTCTGCCTTCTTTCCTGACGATGACCCCGTCCGCGACCTCTATCACGATCTCGAACAACCGCCCGCTCACCGCGGACGATGTAGGCCAATACGAAGTTACCATCACCGCCGACAATGGAAGCGATGAAAACAACCTCGCCTTTCTGGTTTACGAACTCACCGTTCACAACCCGTCACCTGCCCTCATCTTGAATGAGTATAATGCCGTCGCTCCCGACGAATACCTCAACGGAGGAACCCTGGGCGCCGGCGAAGATGGCGGAGTCGCTGCTGTCGACACCCACTTCGGGAGAATCATTGGAAACGGCGGAGATTGGTTCGAGCTGGTTGTCGTGGGCGATGGAAACTCCGGCTTTTCCGATCTTACCGGTTGGACCATCGAAATCGGAGAAGGAGCCTCAGGTGGCGTCTTTTCATCAATGACCACCGTCACCCTCACCGACCCCGCTATCTGGTCGGCGGTTGGCAATGGCACCGTCCTGACCTTTATCGGCGAAAATACCGCCGGAGGAGGCCTCGATACCGAAATCAACCGCGTCAATGAACTCGGAACCATTGGTTACGCCTGGACCAACATCCACCTTGGCACACCCGACTTCATCTCGGTCACCAATCTCGAAGACTTCCGGACCAATTCCGACAACACCCAGGTTCTCATTAAAGATGCCTCGGGGAACATCATCTTTGGACCGGCTGGCGAAGGAGTCGCTCCAGTGTCCGGTATCGGCAACTCTGAAATCCTGGAACTGGAAGACGACCCCTCCCCTCTCGTTTCCAGCATCGCTGATGCCTCTTCCACCACTCCCGGATACGACGATGGATCTTCCGGCTCCACCTTTGGTTCGCCCAACCTCTTCGAACCCATCGAAGGCCCCATCGGAGACCGTCCCCAGGACTTCAGCCGATATATCCTCACTCCATTCCAACTCTATCTCATCAGCGTGGGATTGCCCGGAGCTCTTCCGGACGACGATGATGACAAGGACAGCTTCTCCAACATCAACGAGTACCTCTTTGGCGGAAATCCCAATGATGCCCGCACTGTGCCATATTCATTCTTTGATGCCGAAGCCCGCACCCAGACCGTTGATCTCAGGACCAGCGATCCGGCCTACCTTTTCCTCGCCCAACGCAGCACGAACCTGCAGAACTGGAGCATCGGCGATGTGACAACCGAAACCGCACCTTCTCTTCTTGGTGACGACTTTCTCCGAGCGACGCTGACCTATACCGGCTCAGAGCTGAAGATCTTCCTCCGCTTTGCCGCGTCGCTGGCTCCCTAATTGGCCCGGGCCTGCCGGGCCCGTTCGCTCTTTTCCTTTTCGGAAATAATCCACGCGCGGTCTTTCTTCGAGAGGCCGCGCGTCGTTGTCTTGACCCGGTTCCCGTCGGGTTCGACCAAAATCATCTGGCCATCCCGGTAACGCGAAAGCTTGGCGAAAACCACCTGGTCATTCGTCCCGGTCCAATCGCGATAACCTTTGGCCATCATCCGTCGTTTCCAGATTTGATGGTTGTGTTCGATGGTCAGAGTCGCGTTCTTAAGCCTTCCCCAAAGCTCTTTTTTCTGCCCCCGGCGATATCCCCTTTCCTGGGCATAGACACTGCCGTCCGGTTGCAAGACCACGATGGTCGGATAACCCAAAACGTGGAATTGCTTCTTGAGCTTGATCGCGTAATTCCGCCGTTTGATGGTATTGTCGCTCAGCCTTCCCCTCTCGAGCGAACCTCCGTCAACATCGATTCTCAAACGAACGACATTCTCCTTGGCCCACTTGCCGAAATCATGACTGGCAAACAACTCGCTTTTGATCGAAGCGCTGCTCGAGGCATTTTTTGAAGACGTAAAAAACATCAGGATCGGCCTTCCCGTTCTCATCGATTCACGACGCGCCTCGGTATAGCTCTCGAGCCAAGGACTCTTTCTCTTCGGCGCCCGCTTCAATTCTTCATCAAACTTCAAGTCCTCGTCCGGGTCGTCGCTGGTCCAGACAATTTGATCATCTGAAGGCAACTCCATTCCGCCGGCGGTCATCCCTTTCTCAACCTTGGTCGGCAGATAGCCGACCGCTTCCGGCGTCTTACCCGCCTGAAAGCCCTCGTCCGGCTGGGCAATCTTGGCCCCCGGCACTCCTCCGATCCCGTTCAATCCACCCGACTCATCGGCATCGGTATACTTCTTACTCTTTTTATCCTTGGGACGAATGGTCCGCACTTCCATGAAGTCACCACACGAGCTCAGCAAGATCGCCAATCCGGCCAGAGAAAGAATTCGTCCACTCATCTGCCGAAATCCTAGCACCCACGGCAAGCCCCCGCAAAGAGACAATCTCATTCAAGGTAACTGCAGAACAAAACAAGCCCCGTTCCCGCTCTTGCGGCCCAATCGAAGATCCCCGCCCAGCGCCCGAGCCAATCTCCGGCACAAGGCCAGGCCCAAGCCCACCCCGGGCTTATCGTGGGCCGCATCCAGGGCGCTCTTGTGAAAGGCCCGGAACAACCGACGTTTCTCTCCGCCGTTCACGCCACGTCCTTCATCACAGACCTCGAAAGCATACCCCTTCTTCTTCCTCAAAACCCGCAGGGTAATATGACCGCTCTCCCCCTCAGCCACCAGAAGCTGTTGGTAGACCATTCGCAGACGGACCTCCTTGCCGGCCGGAACCGGGAACACTCCGGTCTGCACCGCTCCAAGACCAGCAAACTCCAGAATCGCAGGATCCTTGAGACTTCTGACAATTTCGTCGTAAATCCGCCGGGCCTCTTTTCGGGGAAGAAGCTTCGCCTGCATCTTGGTATTGCCCCCCTCCATCGCAAATGACTTCAACGTGGCATCACCGGGAACCGGCAACAACGCCCTCCCTTCGGCAGGACGTCCTCCCGGGTTCTTGAAGGTCAGAACCAATTCGGTGGTCGCAATCTGTCCTTTCACATCCACCTTCGCCTCGATCCTCCCCACGCCGAGTCCTTGTGGTCCCGGACGATGCGGATGGGCATGGGGAACAATCCAATGACGGTGCGGCATCACACCCTTTCCTCCGACAGGCATCCAGATCAGGGCTCCGCCTCCAAACAACATGGCCTTTCGGGTAAATTCTCCTCGTGTCATGGCCGAAGACTACCTCCACCTTTCCCGTCCGTGTGTAAAGTGAGTGTAAAGGCTCTTCCGAAAAAACTCTCGTGTTCCTTGCCACAGGGCAACGGATGGTTTGAACTCCCTGTAAGTTATGAAGTTTGGAATCATCGGAGCCGGAATGATCGGCCACTTTCATGCCAAAGCCATCACCGCCATGACCGGCGGCACTCTCCACTCGGTTTTCGACCTCCGCCAGGAAGCAGCTGACAAGCTCGCCGACGAATACGGAGCCAAAGCCTACTCCGACATGGCGGAGTTTCTCGCCGACGAAGATCTCGAGATCGTTACCGTGGGCACTCCCAGCGGCGCTCACCTCGACCCGACACTTGCCGCCCTCAATGCCGGCAAGCACGCCATCGTGGAAAAACCGCTTGAGATCACAACCGAGCGGATCGACCAACTCGTGAACGCCGCCAAGAGCAATGGGAAAACTCTCGCTGCCGTTCTCAACCGACGTTTTCACCCTGGCATGGACGCCTTTCACAAGGCCGCACAGGAGGGCCGTTTCGGAACCCTTGCCTCCGCGTCCGCCTACATCAAGTGGTTCCGCGACCAGGCCTATTACGATTCCGCCGGATGGCGCGGGACCTGGGCCCTCGATGGCGGTGGTGCCCTGATGAATCAATCCATCCACACCGTCGATGCCCTTCTCTACCTCGCCGGCCCCGTCAAGAGCGTGCAAGCCAATACCGTTTGCCTCGCCCACGAACGAATCGAGGTGGAAGACCATTGCGTGGCCCTCGTCGAATTCGAAAACGGAGCCCGCGGAGTCATCGAAGCCTCCACCTGCACCTGGTCCGAAGACGGTCATCCTGCCCGCGTCCAACTTTCGGGCACCGACGGGTCGGTCTTTCTTGCCGACGAGTCCTTCGAGATGTGGGACTTCCGTGAAGAAAAGCCCGAGGATGCCGAAATCAAGAGCACTCTCATGAAGGGGCAGGAAGCAGGTCTTGGCGCCAATGACCCTTCCGCCATCAACTTCTACCAGCACCAGCGAAACTTCGAAGAAGTGGTCGCCGCCATTCAGGAAGGCCGCGAACCTTCAACCAGCGCAGCCGAAGCAAGAAAGTCGGTCGAACTCATCACCGCGATCTACGAAAGCGCACAGAACGACGGCAAAAAGATCTTCCTCTAACAGGACTCCTTTCCCGCCTCTTTCCCAAAAGAGAAAAAGCCATCCGGCCTCACCGGATGGCTTTCTTGTTTCCGTATCCCCCTGATCAGGAGAACCGTTGTTTCAGTTGGCTGAGGCTCTCCCGCTCAAGAAATAGAATGGCGCCCGATGCGATCAAGACCAGGAGCGCGAGGATATCCAGAGTTCCGTTCGATCCTTCGAAACCCAGAACAGCAATGTGCGACATCAAGGCTCCGGCCATCAAACCGAGGGACAACAGGGCTCCATAAACCACCCTTCCAGGTATCAACAACAGCACACAGGCAACGAGCTCGAAAACGCCCGTCAGGATTCTCCCGATCGGCTCGACTCCCAATTCGGTGAACAAAGCCACCGACTCCGCCTGCCCTCCAAATTTGAAGGGAAGGCTTTGAGCGAGGATGACGATAACGAAGATTCTGAGAATCCATCCGGGACATCGTCGACATAAACACCGCAACACCGGGTATCAGGGACCAACCCAACCTGAGCCACCGTATAAAGATTATCGGCAACCAAGCCCTCCTGGGCATCGGACACTTTAAGCGCGATGACCTCATTTAAATTATCAATCGTGACTTCGCGAAACTCCATTCGATAGCGGGCAAATAGTTTGAGCGTTTACCTCGGCTGACCCAACGAAACCGTCGGCCTAAGCCCTCGACTAAGAATAAACACCTCGACCCGACCGCTACGATCATGACCCGCCCCCTGTCAATTTGAGAGATCTTTCCGATCTCTCCCCTGCGCGACATCAGGCGGATTCGAGATCAAACAATTTCGAGTCACTCTTCTGTGCAGGTTCGAGCTTGCCGAACTCACCTCCTCGGCCACTTTCACCATTGTCCGATCATGAAAAACAAACGCGCCGCTGGCCTTGCCGGCCTGATTGCAATGGCTGTAGGAATCGGCTTCATCATCACCGGGTCCCGGGAAGTCATTCAGGCCCATCAAAGTTCAAACTGGTCCAAGGTCGAAGGAGTGATCACCGAATCCCTTGTCGAGAGAAAGAGGACAAGGGCAGACAAACCAAAGACCTCCAGAAAACCCAAGGTTACCTACCAATACACCGTCGGCGACTCTACCTTCACGGGAGACCGCCCCATCTGCGGAACCACCATCAACCTCGCCGCGCGATTCGGCCTCACCCGATCCGCCGAGCAAGTCGTGCGCCAATACCCAAAAGGATCAACCGTCGACGTTTTTCATCATCCTGACGACCCGAAGGTTGCCGTGCTCGAGACCGGCATCAAGGGAGAGACCCTCGTCCCGGTTGTCTTCGGACTGATTTTCCTGAGTGCTGGATTATTCGTGATGTTGAAGAAGAAGTAGCCTGGGACGATCGCTGGGCCTCAATGAGAGCGCTCTTCGCAGATCTTCTCCAGTTCACCGTCTTCTGGACCAAAACTTCAAACCTCGGTTTCAAATCCAATAAGCAATGCCGGAATGCCATGGCTCCTCAATCTTCTTCATCAACCTCGGCAAACCACGCCAACAAGGTTTTGTTGGATCGGCACATCGTATAACAGACAAACCAGATCAAGGCCTCGAGAGTCTGGAAGCTGACCAAAACCGCGAGATCGGACTGACCCGGATCCGAGATCTCGAAGACTAGGAAAATCAGGGCAATCCACCCCACGTAGAGAAGAGTCTTTGGAGTCGATGGATCTTTGCGCCAAACACAATGAAGAATCCAGACCACAACGGCACCCCAAAAGATCGTGATCCCGATATGCCAGGGATCCCGATAACTGAACTCCGCAATCTGCCAGTGCGCGTCCACCAGAGACGAAAGCTGATCCGCAATGAATGCTCCGACAACGAGCACAGATAGAATGAAGACAGGAACGGGCAAAGCTACTTGCTGATGAATAGGCCTCAACCGTCACCCCGGGAAGCCAAGAATGTTCAAAACGAAATCCCTACCCCGAAGAGCTTTGTCTTCCCACTGTCCCAATGGCGAGGAAGCTTACACCCGAGGCGACACCCATTCCAGACCAAGACGAAAAGAAAGAGGACAATCCGAATCCCTCGGAATCAGAGTAGTTCACCTCATCAACTTGATTTTTCGTATCAGGAAACCGTCATCCTCCGGCGTGAGCTCCGTCGGAGTGTTTGCGACCTCGGCAGGCCCAAGGTCAAATCCACCTTCCAAAACATCCGCAAAGAAAAACCCTGTAACCACAAGGGTTACAGGGCTAGAAAAAGTGGAGCCACCTGTCGGACTCGAACCGACGACCTACTGATTACAAATCAGCCTTACGCCCCTTATTTTACAATCTTTTACACTAATACCGCTACAGTTACCGCAATAAATGCTTCCATAATGCATGTAAATGCAGGTAGCTTATCTACATGGGCAGGCAAAGGAAGCGGACGAGAATAACTGCTGACAAGTATTCATCAAGTGGCATCACTATCCGCGAAATCCAAAAGAACCGACATGGATGTGAATACACTACCCATCTTATTCAAGGCTGGATGGAGAACGGAAAATGGCAAAAGAAAGAAATTAAAGACAAAGCAAAAGCCGAAGCCTTTGCTGATTCAAAGCGAATCGAATTGAAAAATGAAGGCCGACATCATGCTCTAGTAATGTCATCACTAACCCAAGAGCAACAAGATGAAGCTGAGTCTGCCATAAATAGATTAAAGGGTATTTATAGCCTTACTGAAGTTGTTGATTATTACCTTCAAAATCACCGTTCCCCAGATTTTACAATCTCACTAAAAGACGCAGCTGCTCAATATCTCCACGATATCGAGCGTCATCTAAGCCCAAGCCAATTTAAGAGCATTCGCCAAACTTTAAATAGGTTTATGCTACAAACTGGAGACCCCAACCTTACGGAAATTGGAAGTGTCCAAGTTAAGAGTTACCTAAAAAGGTTGCGGTCAAAAGACGGCCTTAATCCTGCAACTCGTGCGTCATGGAATCTTCATCGGAGTAATTTAAATGGCTTCTTTAAATGGGCATCAGAATCCGAGCATAGTGAATATCATCCATTCATTTTCACAAATCCAGTCGCTCAAACACAGGGCTTCAAAAAACGCCAAGTTGAAGCAGAACGCTCGGGAGAAATCATCACATCATCTATAAGTGAGGTTATTCATAGACTAACTATTTTGATGCGGTGGAGAAACGGAGAGTTAATTCCGTATATGGCCTTGTTGTATTTTGCGGGAATCCGCCCAGCAGAGCTAGAACGATTAGCTCCGATAGCGGACAAGCAGATAAACCGAAAAACCAAGTCCATTAGAATCTCAGCTGCGATTTCAAAAACAAACCAGTCGAGGCTTATAAAAATCAGTGACAACTTAGCAACATGGCTCGACGCTTTCCCCTTCCCAATCAAACCACCCAACTTGAAACGTAAAAGAGATAAGGTTTGGAAACATTTTTCAATAAGCCATGACGAGTTGAGACACAGCTTTATCAGTTATCATGTAGCTCATGGTCGCAGCAAAGGAGATACTTCACTCCAAGCTGGCAACTCTGAATCCGTAATTGATGAGCATTACCTTGACGTTTTCAGCCCAGAAGAAGGAGCCACCTTCTTTTCTATTGTTCCATCGGATAATAACCGCAAAGCCATTATCCAAACCTAAACGAATTAACTAAAGCCATGAGTGACGAGCAGCGCACCACAGAAGATTATTTGACTGATTGCATCAAGCGTGGAGAGACAGCTCAAGCTATCGCTTTCCTCAAGCACAAAGCAGAACGAATAGGTTTATCAAGAATACCATCACCTAGCACAGTAAAGAGAGGGAGTGCTAAGTATTCTGGAGATGAACTCTGCTTATTTGAAGCAGCCGTTGAGAGCTTTCTAACTGGCAAACTTGAAGATTTGAGCGTCTTAGATGTCCTTATAAAGGACGCGTTCGCTAAAAAAAATCGTCGCGCTTTTGAGATAATCCTCAAGGCACATGACTTTGCAGAATCTCCAGAACAAAACTACGACGGGATACTTGTTGTAGCCACAATCAGAGCAACTTTAGAGCTTCTTGAAAAAGACAGCACCTTCTTCCCAACCAAACAGGAAGTGAAACGCTCCGTTGTAGAAAAATTTGGGGAAAAACTTGGGAAGAAACGGAGCCACAAGGCGTATGACCTAGGTGAGAGTTCTGAATGGGCTAAGATATTCACTCTAGCTGGGTTAAAGGGCCTCCCTCAAGGGAAGGCCACAAAGAGCTAAGAGACCAAATGCAGCTCAATGGGTCATTTTTGTTTTTTTGACCCAGTCTCAAGACGTGCGAGAAAATGCAATGTCACGCACATGATTGAGAATCAACTCATCGGTAATAACGGACAAGTAATAAACGCTGTAAAACATGACGGCCCAATACTTGTAGGGACTAAGACATGCCTTGAGATAATCTTTCCAGACCCAAAAACACGTCCTTCATTCAGGACGTTTAATGAATGGAAAAACCGAAGATACTTCCCCTCGATAAAAATCGGCAAACGGGTCTTTCTAGACCCTGACTCCGTACGTAAATCCCTTTCAAGCCGTTTTACGATTCAAGGATTAGACGACTAACAAAAAAGCCCCACCCGTTAAGGTGAAGCCTTTGTTAGATTACGTCCACAAAGTAGCAAAAAACACCCTGATGGCAAGGCGCAATCAACGATTGTCATGTCATACGATTTACACCTTCTAAAGTGTCGTTTGCCTGAATATCTCCGCACCATTGGCTGCGAGCTACACTTTAAGAACGACGACCACTTCACAACTGCCTGCCCGATTCATGGAGGCGAGAAACAAAACTTCCACGGAGACCGCAAAGCGAACGGCGTTTGGCTCTGGCATTGCTTTAGTGGATGCGCTGGAGCTGGTGGGACTGTTATAGACGCTCACGCCAAGTTGAACGGTCTTTCCACAAAATCAGCCGAGTGCATTACTGGCGTTACCGAAGTGGTTGGGATTGAATCAGCAACGCAAAGGTCAACATCTAAGCGAGAGACTCCACCTAAGTCCAGTAAGCCAAACAAGATTAAATGGCCGAGAGAGCTTTTGATAGGCAGCGAGGAGACTTGGCAAGCATTTGCCCGATGCCGCAAACTGTCTTTCCCTGCGGTTCATGCCTTAGTTCAGGCCAAAATGCTCCGCTTTCTTAATATAGACGGCGAAAGCTGTTTTGCCATTACCGACGAAAGTGAAAGAGCAGGAGAAATCCGTAGAATCGACGGTGGCGAATTTTACTCAGGGAAGGTTTACGGATTGTCTGGAGTCTGCAAAGAATGGCTCCTAGGGGCTTCCTTTCTTGAAGTTACAGATGAGAAAACGCCCATCTTCTTAACGGAAGGCACCACCGACTTTCTGGCTGCATTTAATGCTTACTCTCTTTTTTATAGGGCGGGCGGGGAGCGCTCATGGTTGCCGCTTGCTGTCCTTGGAGCGGGCTGCAAAAGCATTCATCCAAAAATTGCTAAATGGCTCCAAAAACGCACAGTGAGACTTGCTCCAGACGGAGACAATGCAGGCGATAAGATGGCGGTTCACTGGTGCGGAATGCTACATCAACTAGGTTGCTCTGTTGAAGTCCTCGAAATGCCAAGAGGGCGAGACCTGCGGGATATGCTCGAAAGCGATGAACTCAAACCAGAGGAGATTTTCTCATGAGTGTCACAATTAGAAAATGGGACCCGCCCGAGGATGAGTGCAAGGGGGTAGACAAAGAGCAATCATCAGATGAGCAGTGGAGTCTCACTAGAGAACTAGAAACCATGATTGCATCGACTCCCGAGCATTTGGCAGAGATGAAAAGGCAAGCCACTGAATCCATCTTTGTTTTACCAGAGATTGCAATCAGTGGACAAATTACAATCATCAATGCTTCACCGAATGCAGGAAAGACGCTGCTTACCTGTTGGTTGCTTAGTCAACGAGACCAGCAGGCACGTGAAACCCTCAAGACCTATTTCATCAATGCCGATGATACGTTTGACGGCGGCCGATTCAAAGGCGAGTTCATGAGAGGCTATGAAATCGAAACCCTGATTCCAGAACAGCGCGGATTCTCGACTGATAAATTCAAGATGATTCTTGAAAAATCCATTAGCACGAAGTCAGCACGTGGCGTGGTGTTCATCTTAGACACCTTGAAAAAGTTCGTGGACATGATGGACAAAACAGCAGCCCGCTCCACGAATGACCTTTTGCGGAAATTCGTTCAAGCAGGCGGAACAATCATCGCCTTAGCGCATGTCAACAAGAACAAGGACGGCAATGGCTCAAGCGTGGCCGAGGGTGTTGGAGACTTCCAAAACGATTTCGATGCCGCTTACACTATTGAGGTTGCAGGCGATTCTGAATCAGGGACAAGGACTGTAATTTTCAAAAACACCAAATCGCGAGGACCCAACAGAAAAAAGGTCACCTTCACTTATTCCAACTCTGAAAAGGCTACGTGGGAGCAACGCTTTAAATCTGTGCAGTGCTTGGACAGTGAAGAAGCAGCAAGGAGTTTCGCTAAAATTGAAGCGGAAACTCATTACTCAGAGGACAAACCCGTTATTGAATACATTTGTAAGCGATTGAAAGCTGGCGAATTAAGTCGACGTGACATCGCCCAGAATGACCTCATCAATGAGTTTTCCCGCAGTCGAAGGGAGAAGGTGCTGGACCGATACTCGGACGCAATTCACGACGAACATCCTATCTATTGGCGTGTCATCAGAGGAGAAACAGGAGGAAGCAAATATCGTCTAGAAAGCATCCCCTCTCTCTAACTTTCTCTTTTATCTCATTTATCTCATTCCCTTTAGATAAGGGATTCAGACGCTACTAAAATGTTTCCCAAGTTCTAATGAGACGAATGAGACAAGCTGAGATAGTGGGATAGGCACGATAGGTTCTTCCAAGGAAAAATCATTTGCAGTGTCGTGGCTCGCGGCATTTTCCTAGCTATAAAAAATTTCAAATGGGTCTTTGGTTTTCATTATTAGCAACATCGTAATTTGACACCGTGATGATGTTACATGGCTTTCTATGTAGACATTATCAGCGAGTCTGAGGCTCTCAGAAAACTCAACCTTCCAGCCACACCAAGGTGGCGTTCATACCTCAGAGAAAAACTACCCCACCACGATATGGGCGCGGGCAAAGTTTACGACGTAGGTGCAGTGGATGCTCTCTACCGCAAGATTGGTGACTTCGCCAAAGCTACCAGTTATGCCAACGAACCCGTTGAGCCAACTAAGAAGCACGTCAAGCGGCTCGATGAGCTAAGCGAACGGGAAATCGTCGACGGAATTAACAGCCTTAGCGACAGGCGTGGGCCATCAGCTTAAAGCCACCATTTTTAACCTTATGACAAAACACCACCTTGGGTTCATTGGCCCCGTAGATAACGCTCGCCGTCAACGCTTGCTTGCCCTGTGTGACTTAACACGCTCATCAACCAATCAGCGCATCACACTTGAGTGGCCTGATTATTGTGAACAAGAGCGAGCCGCTCTCAACGACCTGGCAGTCGACGGGCCTCGCACAATCATCCCTCTCTCAAGACAGCTCTCTGGATATTCTCAGTTGCTACGTGCTGGCGTCCCAATGATTTCCACCACGGAATACACCACGCTGACCTTGCCGACCCTTAACAGGGCTTTAGAGGCCGACTGGTCTAACACATCGCCCGACATTGGAAATAGTTCCATTACCGCATCAGAGGCTGAACCAAGGCGTTTATCAGCCTATGTCGTCGTCTCAGACATGTTGCGCGTTCAGAACGAACTTCTAGTTGGGGCATGGCTCGAACAACAGCTACTCGCAAGCGTAGGCCGCGCCTTAGACAAGGCGGCTCTCGTTGGAACAGGAACAAACAATCAACCAACTGGAATCCTCAATGATGCTGGAATTATCACTCATACTCGGGCAAGCACTGGAATTAACTCGCTGGCAGATATGGCCGCGATGGAAAGAGCGATTGCGGACGATAATGGCGAGGATAACGCCGAGGACTACCTTTGGGTGTCCGACACAGCAACCCGAGAAACCCTGCGTAATACAGCAGCGACAGCAGCAGGAACCACCTTTGGACGTTCATTGTGGGAACCACACCCCACCAACAACCTTGGACGAAGTGGCGTGATGGGATACGAGGCTATCGCATCAGTCCACGCGCCAGCGAATACGCTTATCTTGACTCAGAAACGCGCACTGGCATTCGTCGATTTTAATAAGCTCACTATCGAGAACCTCGTAGATAGCGCACAAGGCAAAGCTGGATTCAGAACCATGCTTGTGTCAGGCTTCTTTGATTTCGCGGTTCTTGAACCCAGTGGCGTTTGTAAGGCCGTAAACAGCTAACCTGGGGAATCATGCGTAGAAAACTAAGCGCACCAGCATTGCGTCGAAATACAAAGCCAAGCTGGATGGTTGAGGAACAAGGCGAGAGGAAAACTGGGTGGGAAATCACGACCGACAAGAACGGTCAAAACACCCACCGACAGCTCACGCCACCGAATTTAAATAACCAGAGTTACATGACAGAACACTGTCGTTCGAGTTGGGTGTTAGAGATAACGGAGAGTTGTTATGTTGGTGGGAATTTCACCAATGTCGGCGACAAGGTTCACTGTTACACTCCTGCGTGTAGTGAGCTGCTAGCAGCAGGCAGAGGTAAGATTATCTCTGAACAGAAAAACGCTTTTTAGACATAGTTATTGGTTTGCTCTTTGCTTGGGTGTCAACAAAGGGTGTCGTTATTGGACTGCCGTCCGCCCGCCAGGGCGGGCGGTTTGTCTTCTAAAAGCTCTCCGTTAACAAAATCACCTTGTCTGGCTTTACCGTTAGAATAGGATTCTAAAATGGCCAATCAGGTAAATTATAAAAGTCCCTTACTAGCAGAACTCTATAAGATTTTCGGTTATCTATCACTGCTCATAGGCATTGTCTTGGTGTTGCTTGGAGCATTCACGGGTAGCGGAAATGGCTTTATTGCAAGCCTGCTTACCTCACTGCCTTTTGTTATAGCGTGGATTGTCTTTCTGGGTATTGCAGAACTAATTGACCTCATAGCTCAGATTGCACAGAACACCGCTATAACCGCCGAAAACGTAGCAAACACAGCAAGTAACACTTATATCGTTGCACAGAACACCGCTCCTCAAGGTTCAATGGCGGGTCAGCCGCTGCCGTAATCTCTAAGGAAATGGACCAACTCAACGAGGCACTTAGAAAAGCAGTTCCTAAGGGTGGGGGTCTCATCAAAGGATTAAAATTCTAACCTCTCACTCAGGCGCTGTAGTCTGGATACGGAAAAACCGTGCGGCATCAGAGCCGAGGAACTGGCCTGCTTGAACATCTTCCCATGTCTTTAAGTCAGAGAACATCAGTATTTTCATGTCTTACAGACAATCATAAGATGGTCATAGCGACAAAGGGAAATGGATGAACGACCTGACAGGCTCTACCAAGTAAAGTTTCAGCAATGGGATAAGCTATGGTGTCTTACAGGGCCTGTAGGCTCAAATGGACGTTTATTGTTCCATTCAGCTCAGGATGCAGCCTCACACGCTAAGTGGGACGCACGGGATGACGGAGGCAGGCTAGAGGTGAATACCGACAAGGGTGAATTGTTTAAGATTATCGAGCTGAAGCCATCTGAGGGCGCGGGCAGCCAATACGTAATACCATCGATGGGGTGATTCGGTAACCGTTCGTTTGTCTCTTCCTTCGATTTAAACTAAAATCATTACCGCAACTGTTACCGCAATAGATGCATCAAAAACCCGCATTTACATGCATTTTACGGGTATTTTAGCCGATTTAAGAATAGCAGAGAAAATAAAGAAAAAACCCGTAACTCATTGAGTTACAGGTCTTTAAAATGGAGCCACCTGTCGGACTCGAACCGACGACCTACTGATTACAAATCAGTAGCTCTACCAACTGAGCTAAGGTGGCTTGTCTTCCAGCGAGCAGGTGCTCCTGAGCGGACGGGGCGGATACTACTCATCGACTCTCGTCTGGCAAGTCCTGATGCCGAGATTTAATGGAGGGCATCAACATGGCGGTGGCGATGAAAATCAGCGCCCCTCCGATCAAGCCGACCCACCCCGGTCCCAGCAGAGCCGCGAGCTGAAAGGCCACAAAGGGCGCGATCACTCCCCGACAACCGGTCAGGAAGGTGTGCACGCTCATGTATTCAGCCACATGCTCGGCATCGGCAAACTTGGTGACCCATAAACTCCAGGCGACATTTCCACCAGCCCGGGCCACCCCGTGAAGGGCGATTCCGAGGTAGAGCGCCCACATGTCATTGCCCAGATAGTAAAAGAGGATTCCCAATCCGAAAAAGACGTTGATGAGGCACCGCAGGATGTAGAAGTTCATCCGATCGAAAAGCCTCCCCCACACCAGGATGAAGATAAAAAAGAGCGTCTCGGGAATGACGGTGGTGATGATACTGACCTCACCTTCACTGAGATCGAAGCCGTATTTGGGATTGGAGAGGTATTCGACGAAAAGCGAAAAAGCGAGCAGGTTGCCGGTCCCCAGAATCATCCACGAGATCAAGAGCTTTCGGAATCGATGATCCTGGCTGGTATGACGGAAGGCATCGAACAGTTTCACCCGGTTGGAGCGACTCAAGGTCACCTTGTCCATGCTCATCACCAAAGCCGCACTCAGAAATGAGGCGACGGCGTATGCCCACAGGACCGACGGATAATGATCGAGCGACTGGGTGAGTAACCACCCCAGCAGGAACGCCGTTCCAATGGCAAAGAATTTTCTCAGGAAGGCGGTCTTCGAAAACAGGCGCCCCCGGACTTCGTCGGGGTAATGCCGCCGATAAATTTGCGAAAAAAGCGGCAGGTTGAGCGTCAGCGTAATCAAGGCGATCACCATCCCGAGCAGGTAGATGTCGAATCGATCGCCGGCAAAGGAACTGATCGTGAATCCCACTCCCGAGATCGCAAAGATCAGGGCAAGCATGAAGTTGGCGGACAAGCCACTTCTCCGGACCGCCTGCACGATGAACAGGCTGAGAAGCAGCCCCAGGCTGGGAAGTGCCACCAGCGATGCCTTGGCCATGTCACCGGCTTGAAAGACCCGATTGGCAATCAGAATGGAGAACGTGGTGCTCAGGGTCTCGATAACCCCCGCCGGCGCGGCCCGGATGTTCTCAAGAACAAAGGTCTTTTTACGGAACTCGCCTTCCTCAGCCACGGGGCCCTTCCTTTCCCCCACTCTCCGCGGCCAGCCACCAATAGTAAACCGCACTCACGAGGACCCCGGCCAAGCCCACATGCAGGACCTGAACCACGGCATGGATTCCGGACTGCGAAAGGATCACCCCCATCACCATGAGTGCTCCCACCACCCAGAGGACCAGACGAGGCACGAATCCCTTCCATCCAACCTGCTGACCTAGAAACAAGGCACCGATCAGAATCGACCAGGAAAAACTCCGGTGAAGAAGATAGAGCCATGAGTCAGAAATTTCATGAATCCAGTTCGCCCGACTCTCCGTCCCATACTTCATCATCAGCTCATCGGTCATCTCACGAATCTGCGATCCAAGCGCCCATTCGACCATGACACATACCAACAGGAGCATGACAAACTTGCGATGAGGCCCAATGATTTTGGGCCGCGGCTTCCCTTCTTCTCCCCCTGCCCAGACGAGATAGGTCAGAACAAAAAGGAGCGCAAACGCCAGAGCCATATGCCCGGTGACCACGCCCGTGTGAAGCCCGCTGGCGACCACCACGATCCCGAAGAGGGCATTGATGATGACAATCGCAAAAGAAGCGATGCCAAGCTTTCGAAACCTTCCGCTCCGAAGACACAAAACCATCAGGAGAAAGGTCGAGATCGTCACCGGAAACGCGAGGAGACGATTGACGAACTCGATCCACGTCTGCAGAGGATCATACTCGGCCCGCAGATTTTCGATGGTGATTTCATCGGGATCCCGACCGAACCTCTCGGCGGATCGTTTGTATCGATCGATCCGCTCTTCAAGCTTCTTGAAATCGACCTCCTCGACGCTCGTAGGAGGAATCAACTCGCCCCAACAAGTTGGCCAATCCGGGCACCCCAGACCGGATCCGGTCACCCGGACCACCGCTCCGGCAAAGATCAGCAAGATCAGAAATGCCAGTGATGCCAGAGCCAATCGTTGGATACCGGTCGTGCGCACGTCGGGAGACTAGCCCGTCAAATCGGGATGACAACTCCGGGGCTTGCCAGATTACTAGCTTCGGCTTTCAGGAACAGCTCCGGAAATCTCCAGTTTCTCCTCCTCGGAAAGCGCATCTTGAAGTTCATCCATCTCCTCTTCCTCCTCGGATTCGAGGATGGGATGGCGTTTTTCCTTGGTAATGGCCACCGCGATCCAGCGGAGCTCGTCGCTATTATCGAGCATGACCTTCAACACCATGGTCAGTGGCACGGCCAGGAACATTCCCACCGGCCCCCAAACGAATCCCCAGAAGAGAACCGAAATGATGACCACGAGAGTGGAAAGCCCAAAACGGCGTCCCATCAGCATGGGCTCGAGGAAATTCCCCAGGAAGAAGTTGATCGAGACATAGCCCACCCCGACTGCGACCGCGCTGGCGCCACCATCGACGAGGAAGGCCAGGATCAGCGGAGGAATCCCGGCAATGATTGATCCGAGGACCGGGATGAAGTTCAGGGCAAAAGCCACGATTCCCCAGAGCACGAAGAAATCGAGTCCGGCCGCCCAACAAAGGAAGCCGGCCAGGAAACCAGTCGCCAGACTGATGAGCGTTTTCATTCCGAGATAGCGCTGGATGTCAGCGGTTGCGCTCATGAAGCGGTCGAGATTCGGCCCACGGGCTTCGAGAACGGCATTGACCCGACGCCCGAACATCCGGGCTTCACTCAACATGAAGACGGTGAGGATCAGAATTAGCAGGGTTGTTCCGAGGAAAGAGAACACCTTCAGGGCGACATCCTTACTGGCTTGCACGATTCCCTCGGCTACCTGTTGGGGAATGGTCGCGGTATACTGCGCTACCTTCTCCTCGGCATCCGGCACGTTGAAGCGCTCCAGAACCAGCACCGCGGTCTGAGAAACCTCAGCCGTCTTGGTGTTCATGGCGGGGTAATACTTGTTCTCCCACTTGTTGTCGAGATCCCCCAACAAGGTGGTCACGATCAGGATGATTCCGGTCAGGAAGGCAAAATCGACGAGAACAGTCAGAAGAACCGCGAAAAAGCGAGGAACCTTGCGGCGGCGCAACCACGAGGTGATGGGAAAACTAATGGTGGCAATGAAGCATGCCAGCAACACTGGTACAAAGAACGGCTGCGCAAGCTTGAGTCCGCCGATCAGGACTACCACACTGGCAGCGGTCACAAGAATGCGAGTCGCCTGCACAGTACGGGCATCATCGGGCATCATTGTCATAGAATCCGGCCCGCCTGATTTGCAGACTGACCTACAACGAAACTAATGGAGTTTTTCGCTTGGACAAAAACAAATAACGGGAAATTTAGCATGTCACAGAATCGTCAGACAGCAAAACCTGCCATTGCCCCGTCAAAAAGATCCCTCACTGGCTCAGGAAGCCCGTGAGAGGACTGGTCGCAGAAGCTGCCTCGATAACTTCCGGCAATCCCGTTTCGTAGGCCAGCCGCCCGGCTTCAACCGCCATTTTAAAGGCCTCCCCCATTGCACAGGGATCGGGAGCAATGGCAATCGCGGTATTGACCAGCACGGCATCGGCTCCCAATTCCATGGCTTCGGCAGCATGGCTGGGCGCTCCGATTCCGGCATCGACCACCACCGGCACTTCGGCCTGATCGATAATGATGCGGATCTGGTCGCGGGTGGAAATTCCCTGATTACTGCCAATGGGAGCCCCCAGCGGCATGACCGTTGCCGTGCCCACTTCTTGCAAACGCTTGGCTAAAACCGGATCGGCATTGATATAAGGTAGGACAACAAAGTCCTCCTTCACCAGCTGTTCGGCCGCCTTCAGAGTCTCGATGGGATCGGGCAACAAATAGGTCGGATCAGGATGAATCTCCAGTTTGACCCACTTGGGAAGACCCGCCGCCGCTGCCAATCGCGCGAGACGAACCGCCTCTTCGGCATTCATGGCCCCACTGGTATTGGGCAGAAGGAGATACTTTTCCGGATCAATGAAATCGAGAATGTTGGCGAAGGGATCTTCCTGTCCTGACAGATCCGCTCGCCTCAAGGCCACCGTGACAATTTCAGTCCCGCTGGCCGCCAAGGCGTCACTCATCAGTTCGTTCGAGGGAAATTTCCCCGTCCCCAACATCAGACGGGAACTGAACTCCCGCCCTGCGATGACCAATGGTGACGCCATGTTGAAACTCAATTAGGAAGGAATGAGGTCGGCAACGGCCTCGCGCTCCTCCTGAAGCTCGGCAACGGAAGCATCCACTTTCCCACGCGAGAAGTCATCGAGCTCGACGCCCTGCACCACTTCCCAGTTCGTTCCATCGGTGCGGATGGGCATGGAAGCAATAAGGCCTTCGGGGATGCCGTAGGATCCGTCGGAGCAAACAGCCACGCTGGTCCAGTCCCCTTCCGGAGTCGGGTTGGTGAGCGAGCGAACGGTGTCGACCACGCCATTGGCGGCAGAAGCGGCAGAGCTTGCTCCGCGAGCCTTGATGATCGCCGCGCCGCGCTGCTGCACCGTGCTGATGAACTCACCCTCAAGCCACTCACGATCGGAGATCACGCTGGTGACCGGCTGGCCCTTGATCTTGGCATTGGTGAAATCAGGATACTGGGTCGCCGAGTGGTTGCCCCAGATACAAAGATTGGAAACATCGCTGTTGTGCACTCCAGCCTTGGCTGCGAGCTGGCTCTTGGCCCGGTTCTCATCGAGACGGGTCATCGCGAAGAAGCTCTCCTTGGGCACGCCGGCTGCGTTGTTCATCGCGATGAGGCAGTTGGTGTTGCAGGGGTTGCCCACCACCAGAGTGCGAACGCCGGAGGCCGCATTGGCCGCGATGGCCTGGCCCTGTCCGGTGAAAATCTTGCCGTTGATCCCGAGAAGGTCGTTGCGCTCCATGCCGGCCTTGCGGGGAACGGAACCCACCAGAAGGGCCCAATCGGTGCCGCGAAATCCTTCGTTGAGGTCACAAGTCGGGACGATATTATTGAGAAGAGGGAAAGCGCAGTCGTCGAGCTCCATCACTGTTCCTTCAAGGGCTCCCATCGCAGGTTCGATCTCGATCAACCGCAGATTCACCGGCTGGTCCGGACCGAACATGGAGCCGGAAGCAATGCGGAAAAGAAGGGCGTATCCAATTTGGCCGGCAGCACCGGTAACCGAAACAGTGATGGGATCTTTCATAGCTGGGTCCTCATTACTCCTCGACCGCCCCGAGGTCAACGGTATGTCGGGAAGAATCGGCGGAAAACCCGGATCATTTCGAATTCCCAAATTCCAGTCTATTTCTTGAAGGCCGCTTTGAACTGCGAAACGTCAGTCACTTTCAGCATCAGGACCCCAAGGGCATAGATGGTTCCCCCGAAGCCAATGAGGAGACCGGTTGAGATGGCCTTCTGCCAGAAGGGACCGTCCAGCCAGTCGGAGAGGAAGAATTTTGCGGCCAAAAGTCCTACCGCCATGATCACCGAAGCGAGAACCATTCCACCAAGGCGTTTCCAGTTTTCCCGCTCCAGTTTCACGAACCCCTTCAGCCCCACCCAGAGGAGAACGACATTCACCCAGGCTGCCACCGAAGTTGCGATGGCGATCCCGACGTGTCCGAAAAACGGAAAGAGAGCGAGGCTGCACACGATGTTCACCAACACTGTCACCCCGGCCATTTTCATGGGAGACTTCGTGTCCTCCTTGGCGAAATATCCGGGCTGTAGAACCTTGATGAGAACGTAGCCGGGCAAACCGATGGCAAAGGCCGCCAAGGCGTGGCCGGTCTGCACCGAGTCCGCCGAGGTGAAACTGCCCCGCTCAAAGATGAGCGAGATGACTTCGACTGGAATGACCATCAGAGCAATGGCGGCCGGCACCGTTACAATCATGGCGAACTCGAGAGCGGTCACCATCGTTCCCTTGGCCTCTTCTTCCTTATCCGTGTTCAGGAGCCGGGTGATTTCAGGCAAGAGCACCATCCCGAAAGCAATCCCGATCATCCCCAGAGGCAGCTGGTAAATCCGATCGGCATAGTAGATAAAGGAAATGGCCCCTTCCTGGAAGGAGGCCACGATCCCTCCGACGAGCAGATTGATTTGTTGAATTCCCGCGGCAATGACGCCCGGCCCCATCAGGATGAGAAGCCGTTTGATCGCAGGATCAAAGACCGGCTTGTGCAAAGCCACCGGAATGCGGGCCCGCAGGCACACCCACCAGAGAACTCCAAGCTGCACCACCCCTCCGATCGCTACGCACCAGGCGAGCGCCACTCCCTTCCACTGGACGTGTTGCACCACCGCAATCAAGCCGGTGAGAAACACGATATTAAGAAGCACCGGCGAAAAGGCCGGAGCCGCGAATTTCTTCAGAGTCGTCAGCACTCCACTGAGATGCGCCACCAAGGCCATGCACATCAGGTAGACGAAAGTGATTTGAGAGAGCTTGACCGTCAGGTCGTAAGCTCCGGGGTCGTTGCGATAAATCTTGAGACTCCCCTCACCCTTCACCGTTCCTTCAATAACGGCAAACTTGTGATCTTCTCCCAGCGGAATGGCGACGTTCCCTTCATGCACTCCTTCCAGATCGGAGAGCTCCTTCACCGGACCTTCAGCCTGGGTATCCCCGCCAAAGATTTCCCCGACCACCTTTCCAAACTCCGGATCCCCCCTTTCAACAAGACGAAGATTGGTGAGCTCCATCTTCTCGACTTCTTCGAAGTAAACGGTCCGCGCTCCCCGCAGGGCCACCCGGAAATCAGTGTCGTCATCGGTCAGGGTCTGATCGAACTTCGGCAGGAATCCCGGAACCACCACCAGCATCAACACCGACATCACCGGGATGAGGAGGAGGGTTAGAAGTCCCAGCGTGAAGAAGAGGAAGGAAAAGGCGTTGTTGGCGAATTTCATCGCCGAGTAGCGGCCGTCTTCCGCCACCCGCTTCCCGAAGAGCGGGACGAAAGCCGAATTAAAGGCTCCCTCCCCAAAAATCCTCCGGAACATGTTGGGGAAGCGAAAGGCCGCGAAAAAGGCATCGGCCACCACTCCCGTCCCGACAAAGCGGGCGATGAGAACATCACGGGCCACTCCGAGGACACGGCTCATCAGCGTGAACCCGGAGATCGTCATGAGGGAGCGAAGCATTCGCGCGAATGATGTGCGTGGAAGCCCGCAATCTCAAGCAAGGCTTTACCAAAACCACCAGCCACCCTTTCGAGGGGCTTTTCGCTTGTGACGACCGTCGCCCACACTCAGGACCTCGACCTTGACCGTCGTCAGCCCCTTTTCCTTGAAGCCAAGTTTGGAGGCAGCCCGCGGAGTGACATCGATAATGCGCCCCTCAATAAAGGGACCCCGGTCGTTCAGTCTCATTTTGAGAGACTTGCCGTTCTCCAGATTAGTCACCTTGACCCGACAAGGGATGGGCAGGGTTTTGTGCGCCCCGGAAATATCGAAGCGCCCCACCTTTTCGCCCAGAGAGGAATCCCCCCGGACAAAACCAAAGAACTTGCTCTCGTCGTACCACGAGGCAATGCCGGTTTCTTCGTAGCGCAGAGCCTCCTCCACCGACATCGGCTGGTAATACTTGCCGCGAATGGAGTAGCCTCTGGTCTGGTATCCGCTGTAGCCGCTGGAACCACAGGACGAGATGATGACGGAGGCCAGGAGCCCCAACATCATCGTCTGAAAAGTCCTCATGAAAGCTTGGCTTCGCGGGCTTTGATTTCAGGCAGCGTCCTCGCCACTTTTTCTTTGAGAGCCTTGCCAACCATGAACTTGACCACCGCCCGATCCGGAATGGGGATCATCTTGTTAGGATCCTTGGGATTTCTCCCAGGACGGCCTTTGGCGATTTTTGTTTCAAAGGTTCCAAAGTCACGGACCACGACGTTGTTGGCATTGGCCAACTCCCTGGTCACGATCTCAAGGACCAAGTGGAACATTTCCGATGAAAGCGATTGGGTGACACCAAGTCGGTCACTGACCTCCTGAATAATTTCTTTTTTTGTGAAGTTTGCCATCAGTTTTCAGTTGGGGAGGGGGTAAATGAATCGGTGTTGTCTCAACGCGAAGGTTTTTGTTAAAACCTGGTCCAGTATAACTGTATCAATCTGCCCATCTTTCACCTCATTTGATTCTCTCTGAATTTTTGAAATGAATTTTGACAAAGTCGGTCAGACGCTCTCGACCGAACCTTCTAACAAACTCCCCCGCTGCGTCGGTCGATTCGGCTCCAGCCCCCAATGGAACGGGGATTCCGGAGCGCTCCGAGACCTTCTCCATCCAGTCCAAAAAGCTTTCGCGGGCCAAAATGGAAGCGGCCGCCACCGCCAAATCACTCTCCGCTTTGGTTCGCTCTTCCAGCTTCAGATTCACCCCTAATACACCCAGTTCTTTTGCTATCAAATTCGATCTGGTAAATTTGTCGCATAAAACTCTTCCACACGACGCAAAACGACGTTTTAAATCCTGAATGACCCGGGCATGGCCCCGCGCGAGAATCTTATTCACATTCCCTTCTCTCTCATACCGCTCGTTGTAATTGGCCGGAGCCCATCGAATCACTTTATACGCTTGCCCGACTTCCCGGCGAATGACGTCCGACATCTCTCTGATCCTTTTGGCCGAGGACACTCTCTTGCTATCCATGATCCCCTCGTCCAAGAGGCGGCGGGTCGAATTGACATCGGTATAGACCCCGGCAATCACCAAAGGGCCGAAGAAATCGCCTTTTCCACTTTCATCGACGCCGAAGTGAGGCTCGAACATTTCCGCATTCCAGACTTCCTCGTATCCCAAGCGGGCCTCTCCCAGCACTTCGGGTTCGAGGGTGAACCGAACGAAATCCTCGGTCTCCTTCCCCTGAACCAAAACCTTGGGTCCTTTTTCGTAGACCGTAACGTTCAACTTTCCCTTCTTACCCGAGAAGATGGCGTAGTCCTTGGTCACGAATTCAAAGCCCTCCCGCTCCAGACAAGACCTCAAAGTCTCAACCTGCTCCGGCGACAAGGCCGAGGTATAACTGGTAGTCGCCATCCTGAAAGAATTCTCGCACACCTTCCTTTGCTCTGGAAAGTCCCTTTCCCCGCCCTAGATTCACGCGACCCATGGGAAAACCCTCACCATCCCGACATCCCGAACCCAACGTCCGGGCCTTTCGAACAGCCCTCGCGAAGTGGTTCACCACTCACGGAAAGGACTACCCCTGGCGTCGGACCCAAGACCCATGGGCTGTCCTCGTCTCCGAGATCATGCTCCAACAGACCACCGTGGCCTCGGTCATTGCGAATCGACGATTCGAGCTTTTTCTCGACGAGTTCCCCGACCTCCAGTCGATCGCCAAGGCTCCGGAACAGAAGATCCTGAAAGCCTGGGAAGGACTGGGTTACTACAATCGTGTTCGCAGCCTGCAAAAAACCGCTCAGGAATTGATCAAGCAGTATGACGGCAAATTCCCCGCCGATGCAAAAACGCTCGAGACCCTTCCCGGTGTGGGGAGATACACCGCAGGAGCGGTCAGCTCCTTCGCCTTTGATCAGGCCGCCCCAATCGTCGACGGAAATATCGCCCGGGTCATCTCGCGGCTATTCGACAGCGCCCTCGCCATCGATTCGACCGCCGGGCAAAAATTCCTCTGGGAGAAAGCTGCTCGTTTGCTCGATCCCAAGTCGCCCCGCCTTTTCAATTCGGCCCTCATGGAGTTGGGCCAAACTCAATGCTCACCCAAATCCGCGGCCTGTGAAAGCTGCCCGGTCCGCGACTTCTGCCAGTGCTCTTCGCCGGACTCCCTCCCGGTGAAAAAGCCCCGGCGTCAATTCGTTCCCGTCGATGAGCATGCCTTTCTCCACCTCAAAGGGAACAAGATCCTCCTCGCCCACGGAAATGCCACACGTCGCAAGGGGTTCTGGCATCTTCCGCTGCGCGAGCCCGAGGTCTGTGCCCACCTTGAACCCGTCTCAACCCACCGTTACACCATCACCCACCACCGGGTGACCGTGCACCTCTACCGAAATGATCCCGGGAATCTGTTAGAGGGGGAATCCTTCCAGGCACTTGCGAATCTTCCCGACCTTCCCATTGCCAGCCCAATCCGGAAGATTCTCAATCAAGAGCTCTGAATTCTACCAAGCGTACTGAGCCATCAGACTTTGCGGAACGATCTCCACTTCCGTGCCCAGCTGGGTCTTCCCGAAAATCTTGGCCTGGGCTTTGGGATATACCCGGATGCAGCCAAAGCTCGCCCGACGGCGCTTCTTGAACTCGCCCTCGTGCATCCCGACGCCATCCCAGGTCAACCGCATCCAATGAGGCATTGAAATCCCTTCGTATTCCGTTCCTTCCGGTGGCTGCCCTTCGTGCTCCCACGATTTTTCAACCACCACCTTGCGGGACTCGATCTCCACGTACTTTCCGTATCGATTCGAACGCTTCTCTTCCATTCGCTCCACCACCGGGAAAACACCCTCGGGCGTTTCGTGTCCCGGCACTCCGGTGGAAATATCCGCTTCCAGAATAGCCTCGCCCTCCGCGTTCAAAAGCCACGCCTTTTGATCCCACAGCGAAATCTTCATCGTCGTTTCCTCGGGAAGAGCCTCACGGAATTTCAGAAGCTTCACGCTGTAACCCGCCCTGTCCTTGGAGGCACAGGAAACGAGAAAGAAGGAAAGTAGGAGAAGTGGAGCGAGTCTCATCATCGGCGGGGACGCTGAAACTGATACCTGACAGCAGCCACCATGGCAAACACTGCCGTTTCGGTCCTCAAGACCAACTCTCCAAGATCGACCGGGGCAAATCCCTGCCCTGCGATCTCTTGATACTCCCTCGTCGAAAAATCCCCTTCCGGACCAATCAACAAAGTGACTGCTCCCGGAGATTCCGCCTCATTCAAGACTTCCCGAAAAGGTCGCGAGCGCTCCTGCAACGCTCCGACAAAGTTCAAGCCATCCCTCGATTCCGCCAACCAGGCTGACAGCTCGCTGGCTTCCGCCACCTGAGGGAGAAAATTCTGACCACATTGTTTACACGCTTCGAGGGCCACCCGTTGCCACTTCTCGCGCTTCGACCCGTGACCCTTATCGGTAATCCGCACATTTCCCTGGTCAGTCACCAGAGGTTGGATCCGGGACACTCCCATCTCGACCGCTTTCTGAATGATGAGATCGAAATTCTTGCCCTTGGGGATGCCAACCGCGATTTCAAGGGATGGACTCAACGGCTCGCCTTGCGATTGCTCCCCCAGGACCAACTCAACTTCGTTGGACGAAATTGCCGTAATCTCAGCCGGAGCAGACCGTCCTTCTCCGTCGAAAACTTCAATCCCATCCCCCACTTTCTTGCGCATGACCCGTCGGCAATGGTGAGCCTCGTCCCCCTTGAGAGACACCGGCCCGTTCCACAGCTCACCCGCCAGATAAAAGCGATCCATTCCCCGATCCTAAAGATCAAAGAAGCGTTTGGCTTTCTCAAAAAACGATTCCTGCATCGGAGAATTCTTTTCGCCAATCGATTCGGTGAATTCCTTGAGTTTCTCCTTCTGCTCGGAACTCAATTTGGTGGGAACCTCCACCTGAACTTCCACATGCAGGTCGCCTTTGCGCCCGGTGGACAAGGATGGCATTCCCCGGTCTCGCAAGCGGAAGGTCGTTCCCCCCTGCGTCCCTGGCGGAATCTTCATGGTGGCGCTGCCCGTCAAAGTCGGGACTTCCAACTCACCACCAAGGGCCGCCGTCGAAAATGGCAGTGGCACCTCGCAATAGAGATCGTCCTCGTCCCGCTGGAACACATCGTGGGATTTCAGATGGAGAAAGACGTATAGGTCACCCGCCGGGCCGCCCCGCAATCCGGCATCTCCCTTTCCGGTCGAACGAAGACGGGTTCCGTCGTCGACTCCGGCCGGAATGCGAATCTTGACCCGTTCGGGGGCCTGCTTGCGGCCATTGCCGTTGCAACCCCCGCAAGGGTCCGCGATGACCTGGCCAGCTCCACGACATTCGGGACACGTCGCTTGCTGAATGAAAATCCCTCGTTGCTGTCCCACCACCCCGCGACCTCCACAGGTCGTGCAGGGCTTCGCTCCGCTGCCTCCGGACTTGGAGCCCGAACCGGAACATTTTCCGCAAGTCGCGTACTTTTCAATTTCCAACTCCTTCTCAATCCCCTCGGCCGCCTCTTCCAGCGTAATCTCAAGATCATAGCGAAGATCGCTTCCCCGCTTCTTGCCCGATGGATCACGACGCCGGCCACCGCCTCCGAAGAGGTCATCGAAAATGCCGCCGCCGTCTGTTCCGAAGACCTGGCTAAAGATATCCATCGGGTCGTGGAAACCACCACCCCGACGACCTCCGCCACCTCCTTCGAAAGCCGCGTG